>CAZNKT010000246.1:0-1529 GCA_964573605.1 uncultured Pirellulales bacterium | reverse complement strand
ATACACTTGGCACCGGATATACGGATGATTTCTTGAATGGTCCCGGACGACGCCCGCAAGGCCCCGCATACGATTGCGGGGCGGGAGAACGGTTCGTCGCTGTTCCGGTTGCCAGCGGAGGGCATATCATAGGGTTTGGTGTTGGCATCGGCTTCTGATGGAGAGACCTATGGACGTTGCGATATTCCCCGGGCACGTCGGCAAGGACTGTGGCGCCGTTGACACTGCTGGCGCTGGCGACGACTTGCATTCTGTAGAGGCAACGATCACAGCGTGCATTGCCTCGAAGCTCGCGCTACTGCTATCCATGATGGGCATAGACCATCGCCTGCTGCCGGGCTCATTCGACTACCGAATCGCGGCGTCTGATGGCTGCACTGTTGGCCTATCGATCCACTGCGACAGCCTGCCGGCCGACACCGGTATACACGGCTACCACGCGATCTACTACCCCGGGTCAGAGCGCGCGCTCGAGCTGGCTCACCACATCCACAACAGTATGGCACTGATCCCGGCGCTTGTCGAGTGCAGGAAGCCACATTCACGGCGGGATTTGGCAATCCTACGTCGGACATCATTTCCGGTAGTCCTGATTGAGTGCGGGTTCCTGAGCAACACGGATGACGAAGCTCGGCTGATGCACGATGTACACCAGTCACACCTCGCATTTGCCATGGTTGAGGCGCTGCGGCGGTGGGCGTAACGGAAGGAGTTGGGGATGGTATCGAAGGAAAAACTGCAGAAGATCACTGGTGCCATTGAAGGCGCAAGCGACGATCCTGACGAAAAACTTATTTGGGATGCGGCGCTCGACCTGGTGGAGCTTGTCGTGGAGAGCACGCCAACGAAGATCGACGACTTCCTCGTAAAGCCGTTGCTGCGCATCCTCCGTAGGCGGTTCGACATTCCGAACTCGTGAGGCGATCAGTACGCGGGCAGGTCAAGATACTGGCTGAGGAGCTGTATCGCCTGCCCGTTTCCTTGCGCCCACTCAGCTTTGTACCCCTGCTCTCTGAGTGCGTCCAGCATGGCGAACTGCGACCCTGTTGGCCTGGCTCCAACCCGCTTCATTTCTAGGTAGAATCCGTGGTAGCCGTGCGCCGCGTGCGGTAGAAATAGGTCTGGGATTCCAGGCAGCAGGCCCTCGTCTTTGAGGTGCTTTGCCTCGGGCGACCACCGCTTCCCGCTCCTGGTTTTGTATGCTCGCAACCGTGCGCCATTTGGGATGGCGTGTAGGAGCGCGAGGCACGGGCACTTGTGCGACATCATGCGTGCCCAGCTTACCACTGTGACCTGTTCGTCGTGCTCTTTCGGTGCTAGCGTTCCTGGCCTCTTGTTCATTCCATCTCCTGTGTTGTGCGCACTACCATGTTACCACATAGGTTAGAGTGGCCGCAGCAAGCCAGTAGACTACGCGCCGCCAATCACCTGAAGGCAGATACATTGCAGCCGCACCTATGTCTATAATGACAAGTAGAGTCGGCAAAATCTTTTCTTTACACATCGCGCACCTCAAGTAGGTTTAATTG
>CAZNKT010000245.1:0-1535 GCA_964573605.1 uncultured Pirellulales bacterium | reverse complement strand
TCAACAATATGGTCGCGCACGAAGAGGGCGTGAGCATTTTTTGCGGCATCGGCGAACGTTGTCGCGAAGGCGAAGAACTATACCGCGAAATGAAGGCAGCCGGCGTGTTGCCGAACATGGTGATGGTCTTCGGCCAAATGAACGAGCCGCCGGGAAGTCGATTTCGCGTGGGACATGCGGCGCTGACAATGGCCGAGTATTTCCGGGACGACGAGCATCGCGACGTGCTGTTGCTGATCGACAATATCTTCCGCTTCATTCAGGCCGGCATGGAGGTGTCCGGCTTGATGGGACAGATGCCTTCGCGGCTGGGTTATCAGCCGACGATGGGCACGGAGCTTTCGCAATTGGAAGAACGCATCGCCAACACGGATACCGGGGCCATCACCTCGATCCAGGCGGTGTATGTGCCGGCCGACGACTTCACTGATCCGGCGGCGGTGCATACATTCTCGCATCTTTCGGCTTCGATCGTACTTTCGCGTAAACGCGCCAGCGAAGGGCTGTTCCCAGCCATTGACCCGCTGCAGTCCAGTTCCAAAATGGCCACGCCGGGCATCGTCGGCCAGCGGCACTACGACGTGGCGCAGGAAATCCGGCGGACGTTGGCCCAATACGCGGAACTCAAAGACATCATTGCCATGCTCGGTCTGGAGCAGCTTTCGCCCGAGGACCGCAACATCGTTGCCCGCGCCCGGCGGCTGGAGCGTTTTCTCACGCAGCCCTTTTTCACGACCGAGCAATTCACCGGTCACACCGGCAAGCTCGTCAGTCTCCAGGACACGTTGGATGGCTGCGAGCGAATCCTGAACGATGAATTCAAAGACTTTTCGGAAAGTGCGCTCTACATGATCGGAGCGATTGACGAGGCAAAAGAGCCAGCCAAATCCGAAGACAAAGATCCATCCGAAGCGCAGTCACAAGTTGCTGTCGGGAGTACTCATGAATCTTAAGGTCCTTTTGCCGTTCGAGGTCTTCGCCGAAAAGGCAAACGTGCTTCGGGTTGTGGCGGATACATACCAAGGCTCGTTCGGACTCTTACCGCACCGGCTTGATTGCGTGGCGTCGCTCTCGCCCGGAATTCTGATTTATGAGACGGCCGCGGAAGGCGAGGCATACATCGCTATCGATGAGGGAGTGTTGGTGAAGACCGGGTTGGACGTGTTCATTTCCGTGCGCAACGCAATTCGCGGAACGGACCTTCGTCAACTGCACGCGGCGGTGGAGCGGGAGTTTCTGAGTTTGAGCCAGCGCGAGCGCAACGTCCGCTCGGTGATGGCGAAAATGGAGAGTGGTTTGATCCACCGGCTTGTCGAGTTTCATCATGAGTAAAAACCAGGAATTCGACGACGAGAAAGAACAGACCGCGTTCAGCCGTGAGGTCCGTGCGAAAGCCGTGCGCAAGCTCCACGCGCGGCGCAACCCGACGCCAGGCGTCTGGTCGGGCCTAGGCATGATGGGGTTGATTGGCTGGTCGGTTGTGGTTCCGACGCTGCTCGGCGCAGCACTCGGCATCTGGCTGGATAAACGCCATT
>CAZNKT010000244.1:0-1547 GCA_964573605.1 uncultured Pirellulales bacterium | reverse complement strand
CTTGACCGCGCAGCACATCAACCTGACGCAGTTTGGTGACGATCTCTTCCGGTTTGTGCCGTTTGTTCCCCATCTTCAGTCCTCCTGATGCTTACTAGCAGGTGGACCAATTCAGTGGGGGAGGATCATCGGTTCGACGGCTCAATCTCAAGCGCCTTGCAGAAGTCCGCTATAGCCAGATCGGGCTTGTCCTTCTTTTGTAAGGCGAAGCCACGGTTTAAGTAGGCCTCAGCATTGTTAGGGTTCAGCGCAATGGCCTTGGTCAAATCGGCAATGGCGCGATCGAGCTCACCGAAAAGCTGATGGAGGCTGCCTCGCTGAGTATAGGCATTGGCATTGTTAGGATCGATCGCGATGGCCCTATCAAAATCGGCGATGGTGCCCCACATTTTCTCGTCCTGACTCGGTTTCCAGCCACGAAGATTGCATGTCATGGACCGCCAGAGCGTAAGTAAATACTGGAGCATCTGTGCCTCCAGAAGGACATAGAATACACGTCGCGCCAACTGCGCCGGCTTTATTGGTCTTGAAAGACACCGCTCCAGCACGTCGCAGAGACGGAACGTTCGGCTCGCTAAGGAAATCTTATTCCGCTGGGTTCGACCAAAAATCGCGTGGCAATTGTTGTTCTATCGGCACCTCAACCATGTCATTGGGCTCTCTTGGCTTCGCTCCAGGGCCACAAATGAACCTGAGCTTGTACTGAGTACCCGATAAACGTCCTCCGAACCGTTGAGGTTCGTTCTCAACGTGTTGCCACTGAATGACCATTGTCCCGTAACCTGCGCCTTGCCAGGAGGCGCCTCCACCACGGCTTTGCCGTTACTGAAAAATTTGTACTTGGTCACCCTGATCAATTCGGAGACGTCCTCACCCCAGCGGCCAGTTTTTCTGGGCGGGGTGGGGTTCGTGCAGGTCTTCCGATCGAAGACCCAAGCCCCCACGAAATAGGAATCCTGCGTGTGAGCCGCTGACACGCAGGGGGCAAGAAGAGTAAAAGTAATCAATGCGGCAACCAGGGACCAACGTTGTTTTAACATGGCTTCCCACCTCAAGGATCAAGGCGAAAGGCTTCTGAAATTTCCAGGGCCGCCTTCGCTAATTCGAAGTCGGGGTAGATTTTCAGTGTCTGGCGGAAATCGGCAGCCGCAAGCCTGTGCTTGCCCATGCCTGAGTAAGCACGTCCACGGTCGTAGTACATATCCGCATAGAAGTCGTTGCCGGAGCTTCTGAACTTTCCTTTGAGCGGCGGGCTACTCTCTACGATCCGGATCGCTTCCGTCAGGTCGGCAACAGCCTTGGCCTCCTGGTCCTTGTCTATGTAAATGCGCCCCCGGTTTTTGTAGGCCATGGCCTGCTTTCCGGGGTCCAGCTTGGACCGGAGCTTGATGGCACGGTCGTAGTCGGCAAGGGCGCGCCCGTCGTCCTCCTTGACGGCATATTCACCCGCCCGGGTTACGTAGGCATCGGCGAAGTCAGGATCGAGTTCTATGGCGCGCGTACCGTCGGCGATGCCAGCCAAAGTTGTCTGCAGGAAGTTGACCGTC
>CAZNKT010000243.1:0-1614 GCA_964573605.1 uncultured Pirellulales bacterium | reverse complement strand
CCACCATGAGCTGCCCAGCATCCAAATGGACACCGCATGTGCCGCGCGGCATTACGCTCATCGAAATGCTCGTGGCCATGGCCATCACATTGTTGATGATGGCCACCGTGGCCACCGTGTTCAGCCAGATCGGCACCGCCGTGAACGACAGCCGATCGACGTTGGAAATGAGCGCTCGGCTGCGCAACGCCCGCAACCGGCTGCAACGCGACCTGGCCGGCCACACCTGCCCGGGAGTCCCCTGGCGCCGACCCGAAGCCGGCGAGGGGTACATCGAATACCTGGAGCGTCCACATCGCGATATGTGGATGGACATCGATCTTAACGAGAATCGAGACGATTTCACGAGGCCCACCCAACTGCTTGTCTTCCCCGATCAACCCACGAGCTCAGTAGACGCAAGCGCGTTGGGCGATTTCGACGATATCCTCATGCTGACCGTCCGCTCACCCGACGAGCCATTCGTCAGTCGCTACAAGGGACTGTCGCTCATCCAATCGCAAGTTGCCGAAGTCGTGTGGTTCGCCGTCGAAGACGACGGCAGCGTCACCGGACAGCCCGGGATGCGAACCCTGTTCCGTCGTGCCCTGCTCGTCGCGCCCTGGGTGGCCGACACGAACCTGATTGCTCCCAACGAGTATTTCGTCGGCACTCCGGACGGCAATTCACTGCTCGAGTTTCAGCAGCGCTACGATCTGTCGGCCCACCTGGAAGGAAACCGGATCGTGCTCAACAGCCTGGCCGATCTGACCAAGCGCGAAAACCGATTCCTGCACACGCTGGCTTATCCGCACCTGGTAGCCAACGGCGGCATCGGCTACAGCGATGACCCCGGCTCGGCACCAAACGTAAGTATCGTGGCGACGGCGGGCAGCGGCGCCGACTTGCGGGCCAACGTGCTGGGAGGCGTCGTGCGCTCGGTGACCGTCAACAACGGAAACGGAGGATCGGGGTATCCGCCCGACGCGCAAGTGACCTTTACCGGCGGAGACGGTGCGGGCGCCGTGGGACTGGCCGAAGTCGGCCCGAACGGCGCGATCCTGCGCGTGCACGTCGGTCCGCCACCGCTGGGCAGCTTTGCCGGCATCTCGGGCTTTCCAACCTACAGGGATCAAAACGGCGAGCGATTGGATCGCACCGGCGAAGACCTGATGCTGGACAGCGGACTGGCCTGGGACATCCGCGCCTACGATCCGACGGCGCCCATTTATCTATACACGGTCGGTTCGCCGTCCACCATCGACACCGTGACTCCCGGCGACGCCGGCTGGTACACCGAGTTGGCGACGACTTCTCCAACCGTGGTGTCCCAAGGCGCATTCGTCGATCTGGGTTATCTGGCGCAGCCCTGGGATCCCTCGACGCGCACGTCGTTGTTTTCCACACGCGGGCACCCCAAGTCGCTCCCGTTCGTCGCGACGGTCGATCCCGTTTTCGCACTGGCCAACGGCGCGTACTACGATACGTGGTCCTTCCATTACGAAATCGACGGGGTCGATCAAGGCGGAGCATCAACGCAACCGGACGAAGGAACCAACGGCTTCGACGATTTCGTGGATGAAGTCATCAATGCGACCGGCGCCGCCGGTTCCGACGGTCTGGACGACAACGCGG
>CAZNKT010000242.1:0-1687 GCA_964573605.1 uncultured Pirellulales bacterium | reverse complement strand
TCGCGGCTCGATCCGCACAATCGCGTCGATTTGCTGCTGGAAGCTGTCGGTCGACTGGTCCCGCAGTTTGCGGGGATGCGGGCCGTGATCGTGGGAGGCGGAGTCCGCGAGAAAGCGCGGCTGCAAGCGCTGGCCACAGACAGGCAGATCGCCGATCGTGTCCATTTTCTGGACGCCATTTACGACGAACGGCAACTGGCCCCGTGGTTCCTGGCGTCCGACGTCTTCTGCTATCCAGCCAACATCGGGCTCAGCCTGCTGCACGCCTTTGGATACGGACTGCCCGTGGTGACGAGCGACGACCTGGCGCGCCAGAATCCCGAGATCGAAGCACTCGAGCACGGTGTGAACGGGCTACTGTACCGACAGGGAGACGCGGCCTCGCTGGCCCAGGCGCTGGGACAACTGCTCCGGGACGGCGAGTTGCGCCGCCGGATGGGTGACGCCGCGCGACGAACGGTTGCGGATCAGTTTACGCTGAGCGGGATGGTCGACGGTATGGAATCCGCAGTACGTTATGCTCACGCCGTGGCCCACGGGCAATGACCAGACCCCAGAGGGAAACGCGGGAGCGTTTCGGTGAGACGCATGCTGCCAGATTTTTTTGTGATCGGCGCTCAAAAGGCTGGCTCGACCTACCTGCTGCGGTGCCTGGGTGAGCACCCGCAGATCTTCATGCCGCCGGCCGAAGTCGCCTTCTTTGAAAACGGCCTGTACAGCGAGGAGCGTATCGGGCGGTTCGAAAGACATTTCGACGCGGCCCGGCCCGGCCAGGTGATCGGCGTGAAGCGGCCAAACGTGTTGGGACTTCCCGAGTGCCCGGTTCGTCTGCGCCGGCACATGCCGGACTTGAAGCTGGTTGCGATCCTGCGAGATCCGATCGAGCGGGCCGTATCGGGATACTTTCATTACATGCGGACCGGCATGGTTCCGATCGTGCCGGTGGAAGTGGGATTGAACCGGTTGCTCGACGGCCAGTACCGCGACCTGCCGCGAGCCCGGGACATCCTGGAGTTTGGTTTCTACGGCAAGCATTTGCGTGCGTACGAAGCAGTGTTTTCGCGGGACCGGTTCTGCGTCACGCTGCTCGACGACGTCCGGCGCAACGCGCGCGGGGAACTGGACAGGATTTTCGAATTCCTGGGAGTTCGCCGCGATTTCGAACCGTCGTCGCTGGACAGGCGGCCCATGGCGGCCCCATATTCGCTCACCCGACTGCGGCTCTGGGATGCCGTGGCCCGCTACTATCGCGAGTGGACGCATGATGGAAAATTTCTCCGTCGTCGCCGTGGCATTGTGGCCAGTCCCCTGCACGCGATGAACTTGGCGCTGGATCATTTCGTCTGGTCACGTCTGTTCCGCGCGCGCAGGCCGCGACTTTCGCCCGCATTGGCGGCCCGATTGGCCGACCTGTACCGTGACGACATCGAATCGCTCGAGGCGTGGCTGGGACATTCGCTGGCTGGTTGGAAGGAGTCGGCGGAGTCACGCGTCTGAAAAAGCAAACCTACCAGCCGCGTAGCGGCGTCGTCGTTCGGCCGTGGGGGCCAGCTACGGGGAACTGTCCCATTGTCACAATCCTCTCGACCGCCCCCGAACCGGCAGGCCGCTGGACCGTTGCGAGGGGCAATCATAGGCTATAGTTGTACCTGCTAACGACCGTTTTTTTCCGAGCACGATCCCGCGC
>CAZNKT010000241.1:0-1910 GCA_964573605.1 uncultured Pirellulales bacterium | reverse complement strand
TCGAAAAGCCTATAATCCACGAGCTTTTTGATCGGCTCAGTTTTTTTGCCACACGCGGTTGAGGGTTCGGGGACGAGGGTGATTGGATCACATTGAGGCCCATAAATGGCACGCCCCGGGAGCCCCTGGCCCGGACCTGTGTCATCGGTCCGGGTCAGCCGTCTCTTGGCGTGGAATCCTGGCGTCGAAGGTGGGTGGTGATGCCGCCCCAGACCAGTCGGACGGTACCCAGCTGAGAAACAGTGTCAACTGAGGACCGCAGCATACTGCGCGCCTACCGATACGTCCTTCAGCCGCCCCGATACTCGGGTCGCCAGCGATGGAACTCAGCCGTCTTTGTATCGCGCTTCCAGTCTTCGAGGGCAGCCCCGCCCAACCGCTGGGCCCTGTTGCGCAAATGCGCCATTTCAGCTCCCGCATACGGCTTGAACTGCAGTGCGATCCGCACATCGTCCTCGATCTGACCGACGGTTGTGGCGCCGAGCGTCACGCAGTGGATGGGCAGACTCAAAGTGTAGTTGATGCATTCCCGCACGCTGAACGACTGTAGCAGTTTCGAGTTGGCCGTGATCTTCATGCCCTGAATGCCGAGGCCCTGCTTGACGGCTTCGGGAAGCACCTTTTTCTCGAAGCTCAGGTACGAGGGGTCGGCAGCGTGTAGTGGCATTAAGATCGTATCAAACTTGTCGTAGCTGCGGAGCATCTCGAGGTGCGCGGCCGGGTCGTGGTGGCCGGTAAACCCGATGAAGCGGCACTTACCGGCTTTCTTCGCGGCCTCGAATGCCTCGATCACACCGCCGGGAGCAAAGATGGCCTTAAGATCTTCGTCGCTTCTGACTGAGTGAATCTGCCACAGATCGACGTAGTCGGTCTTCAAGCGATTGAGTGAGAGGTGCAACTCCCTCTCGGCGCCTTGGCGAGTCCGGTCAGTAGTCTTGGTGGTGATGAAGACCTCCCTGCGGAATGGCGGCAGAACCTCGCCATAGACTTCTTCCGAGCGGCCGTTCCAGTAGCTGTGCGCATTGTCGAAGTAGTTGATGCCCAGTTCATAGGCTCGCAGTGTAACGGCCTTCGCTTGTTCGAACGTGATCAGCGGAAACCGTCCGCCCGCCTGGCCGACAATCGTCAATTTCTCTCCCGTTTTGCCGAAGACGCGTGTCGGGATATCTCCGCTCTGCCGTTTGGCGCCGCGAGCCGGGCTGATCAGCGCGGCTACCCCACCCAACGCGCTGCCGACGAAAGTCCTGCGTTTCATTTTTTGCTTTCTCCTGTGGTTGGGCTACCTATTGAGCAGCCTATCGATCTACTCATGGGGAGTGCCAGATTATACCAAATCTGCGCGTGGTCGTAGGCAGAGGGGGCACGTCGAACGCACCCCAGTCACATGCGCGAACATCTATTGGGGACCCAACCGACCACGCTGCTCTCCGCTGCTTGAATTGCGGACATTTTGGCGCGAAACAGTCAGAACGGGAGTCGCAGAAGCAAATTCTGCAAGGGCGTGCTTGCGGCGCTTGTCACACTTCTTACAGGATTCCATGATAGCTCGTTGGAACTGAACGCATGACGGAATTCCTAGACTGACGCCGTCGAGTTCAGGGTCGACAGTGGCAATAGGTAATGAGGCTGCGTGACGCGTTGCTGCTTTACGGTCGGGGGCGGCCTCACCGGCCCACAGAACGTGCGGTAGACGCGGGGTGGGGATGAAGATGTGGGCGGTCGTGGGGTGTCAGTGTGTACAGAAGTGCGCCGGCCAATGTATCGCGTGTTGGGGTGGTTTTCTGACGCGTCTCACGCTCGACGAGTGTTTCAGAATGGCAGCCGTTCCTTGGTGGTCTGATACCGGCTTGTACCCGGGGCCAAAATGCATTCATCGCGCTCGTGTCAAAGCAGGGCAGGCTTATCGCAAT
>CAZNKT010000240.1:0-1927 GCA_964573605.1 uncultured Pirellulales bacterium | reverse complement strand
CCGAGACGGCCGAGTAGGGAACGTAGTAGATAAAGCGTCCGACCTTCATCAGCGCCAATGCCAGGCACACCAACCCGCTCATGAAGACCAGCGAGAAAATAAACGTGGTGTCGACTTCACCGCTGGCCAGGCGGGTGACCTGCACGATGGCGGCCAGTTGCACCACCTTCGGACCGGTCGGCCCGCTGATTCCCACTTTCGATCCGCCAAAGATGCCGACGAACAGTCCACCGCAAATCGCGGCCCACATGCCCGACTCCGGACCTAACCCGGAGGCCACGCCGAATGCCAGCGCCAAGGGCAATGCAATCACAGCCACGGTCAGGCCGGCCAACACGTCGGGTCCCACGTTGGTTCCCATGACGCGTATGTTTGTCCAGGGATTGAATGGCGCGAGGAAATCTCCAAGCCGATTCCATGGCGAATTGTTCTGTTGCAGGTTCATCGTGTGTGGGCCTCGAACGGGATGGCGGGATGGATGGAGCGGGTTTGCCTTCGGTGGGCGTCTCGTCGGCCGCGTCAACGTCGGCGGCAGACGCGATGGGCGCGAAGCGGCTCGCTCTGGAGGGGATGTGCTCGCAGTCCGCACGACGGCCATCCGCTGCGCCATGTCAAATCGCGCGCAGCGAACGGAAGTCAACGGAAGGAGCAGCTAAGCGAGCCGGCTAGCAAGACAGCGGCGGAGCGCGCGGACAATCGGGGCCGTGCTGGACCGAATCGAGAGCGTGCAGCTCATTGATTCCGTCGTGAATGAACGATTCGCTCGGCTCGAGAAGGATCGGCTGACCCGTACAGACCGGGACGGCAAGTTCCCGGAATTCGCGCTCCTCCTCCTCGTTCTCTTCCTCCGATTCGCCGAATGGCTGATCGCTGGATATCGGGGGAATTTCCTCGGAGTCGAAAGGCACCGTGGCGGCGGATACCGGCGAAGCCCACAGGAGCAGGGCGGCCAGCAGCAAGTTGATCAGTCCGCGCGTCTTACGCATCGCCAACCCAAATCCGCGAAACCAGGGAGCACGAAAAACTCGGCCTTCGAGGGGCCTCAGTATGATTCGTTCCGAGTGGGGTGGCAAGCCCCATCGGCTGGGATCGCGCGGTGCCAGCAGCGCCCCGCCGGACCGATTCATCGTCAACAGCAGGGCCGCGTGGCGTGCGAATCGTCGGCCCATTTCTTGGCAACCTGGCGGTCGCGTCCGTATAATCGCCAGTGCCTATCTTGCGTTGGTCCGCAGCGTTCCTCGATCGAGGTCAACCGGTGAACCAAATCAATTCTGATCGCCCGTGGACCGTCTTCTCGTATCTGGTCGCGGTGTTGTTCTTGCTGAGCACCGGCGCCGCGTGGTTGGCCGTCGGCCGGGAACCAGGCGATGTGGCCGCGGCGGACGAGCGCGTCGACATGATTTTGCGCGGGGGCCGCATGATGGACGGCACCGGCAAACCCGCGCAGCAGGTCGACATCGCGATTCGCGACGGCCGCATTGACAAAATCGGCGATGTCGGCGGCTTGACGGCCAAGCGCGAGATCGACGCGGCCGGGCTGCTGATTACACCGGGATTCATCGATCTGCACAGCCACGCCGACGCGGGGCTTCGTTCGCCTGATGCCAAGCGGCGCGCCGCACCCAATCTCGTTTCGCAGGGCATTACCACGGTCGTGGTCAACCAGGACGGCGGCCACCGCGGAACCATCGCCCGACAAAAGGCCGACTATAAGAGGCTCGGCATCGGCCCCAATGCGATCTTGATGGTCGGCCACAACACGGTCCGCCGTCAGGCGCTGGGGAGCGACTATCGCCGAACCGCCACGGACGCGGAGGTCGACAAGATGTGCAAGCTCGTGCGGCAGGGCATGGAGGAGGGCGCGTACGGCCTGTCGGCGGGCCTCGAATACGTGCCCGGCATTTGGAGTACCACCGACGAGGTCGTG
>CAZNKT010000239.1:0-1965 GCA_964573605.1 uncultured Pirellulales bacterium | reverse complement strand
ACGACTGCGGCTGCAACAGCTGTTGCCAATCGTGCGAACCCGCTTGTGGCTGCGATAAGGGTTGCGAACCGGCCTGCTGTGCGCCTGAACCTTCCTGCTGTGCTGCCGCGGAGTGCTGTGAAGCCCCGTCGTGCTGTGCGGCCCCGTCGTGTGGTTGCAACGCCGGCTGTGATTCTTGCTGCCACAAGTAGTGCTGCCACAAGAAGTGCTGCGGCGGCCTGCTTGGCGGTCTGCACCATCACTTGTTCGGTTGCTGCCACAAGAAGTGCTGTGGCGGTTGCAACACCGGTTGCGGCGGCGGTTGTGCCGACGGTTGTGCCGCTGGTTGCGAGCCGGCCTGTGCGGCTCCGGCTGCCTGCGGTTGTGCCGCTGCCTGCGAACCGGCTTGCGGTTGCAACGCCGGCTGCGAACCGGCTTGCGGTTGCAACGCCGGCTGTGGTTCTTGCTGCCACAAAAGGCACTGCCACAAGAAGTGCTGCCACCGTTGCCTGTTGGACATCTTCGGCTGCCACAAGTGCTGCAAGAAGTCCTGCTGCAACAGCGGTTGCTGTGATGCCGGTTGCGGTTGTGCCGACGGTTGTGCCGCCGGCTGTGCCGCGGGTTGTGCTGCCCCCATGGGCAACGCCACCGCCCCCGCTGAAGACGCTGCCCCCATGCCGCCTGCCCCGACTGCCGATCCCTCGGCTTCGATCCGCAGCAATCGCCGCGTCCTCAGTGCCAGCAGCAAAATCGTCCGTCGCAATTAAATGTGGCTGACGACCAGGTTGAGTGTGAAACCGAAACCTGCCCGGGACCAAAAGTCTCGGGCAGGTTTTTTTTGTTAAGGCAGGACGAGGAAGAAAGGCAGAAGGCAGCATAAGTCAAACGGGCGTTCGCTTTTCTTGGTCCGTCGTTCGTCCTTCATCCTTCTGTTCTGCCTTTCCTTGCATTTTCTTAGACAAATCGCCGCCACGCCTTGCTCTACTAGGGTGTGTGGCAGATTCCCCAACACCCCCCCGCGACGCGCGGCTTGTGGCCCGGCTGGCGGCTGGCGAGGAACCGGCGTTTGCCGAGCTCTACGACCGCTACGGCCCGCGTCTGTATCGCACGGCCCTGGGCCTTTTGGCGCGTCGCGAAGACGCCGAAGACTGCGTCCAGGAGGTCTTTGCCGCCCTGGTGCGCTCGCGCGAGCGGCTGGCCGGGGTGCGCGATCTGGCCGCGTATTTGTTCGTATCGCTGCGGCGGCGGGCCTTGCGCCGCGCCGCCGAGCGGCGCCAACAACCGGCCTATTTGGAAATCGAAACGGCCCAGCCCGAGCCACCGCCCGCCGATCCCCGCGCAGCGGCACTCACCCGGGCCTTGCGAAGTCTGTCGGCCGAACAGCGCGAGGTGGTCGCCTTGAAAATCGAAGGACAACTCACCTTTGCCGAAATCGGCCGCGTGCTGGCGATCAGCCCCAACACGGCCGCCAGCCGTTATCGCTATGCCCTGGAGCGGCTGCGCGATCGACTCAACCCGGATGGGAACGAAACATGAACAGCATGGAGCTGGCCCGATTGGAACAACAACTCGAACGGATGTTGGCCGTTGAGCCGCCGCTGGAGTTGCGCGCCCGCGTGGCGCGGCGCGTGGCAAATGAATTGCGCCGGCAGTCGATCGATTGGTGGACCTACGCCGGCCTGGCCGCCGCGGCGCTCGTGCTGTGGGTTAACCTTTCCTGGACCGTCAGCCGCAACACAACGTACATCGAAGCCTTGCCGCCATCCGTGGCAACCACCGCAGCGCAAATCCGCGAGCTGCTTCCCGAGTTGTCCGAAGCCGAGGCCCGGCAACAGGCCGTACTACTCCAGGGCGCCTCGCGGCTGCCTGACGGCAATGCGCTCCGCCGGGCGGCGGCCATGGGCGTGACGTTCTAGAAAGTCAACCCGATTGAAAGGCGCGATCGATGGGATACCTATTGTTGGCAATCGAATCTTTGACCGTTTC
>CAZNKT010000238.1:0-2018 GCA_964573605.1 uncultured Pirellulales bacterium | reverse complement strand
CAGCCGGCCGCCAAGCCCGACGCCAAGCCGAAGCCGGCCGCCAAGAAGTAGCCGAATGGATCCCCCCACTGCCACGGACGTCCCGAACTACCGCATGTTCGTCAGGTAACACCTTCGCCGCGCGCGTGGCGGACGGAGTGGGTCACTGTCCGAATCATCAGCCGGAACGCGCTAACGTCCGGCTCTCTGGGAAAACGGCGGTCCGTGGGAATCGAGGCTAGTAGCGCCCAGCGGCTGCTAATGTGCCAATTAGTTCTCGAACAGCCCTTAGTTCCAGTTTTGCACTTTTCACGGGTCATCCCGCGAGGGTGGCGAGGTAGCTGAGCGTTGCGATTTTATTATCGCGCTCCCTGGGATCCAACGACACCTGCGATAATTGATCCTCCCAGCTTTTGCGGCGTAATGTCGTTAACATGTCCGCGAAGCTCGGTTCCTCTTTCCACCAATACCAAGGCCGGTGAGGAATCTGAAAGTCTTCGTGCCCTTCGGTGGCGTACCACACGATCGTCAAGCTGTAGAGGAACATCGCCATCGGCGCGGTTCGCTGGACCGCCTTCTCGGTGCGATTGGCGGCATCTTCCAGTCCCAGATGTTGTTTGCAGTCGAAATGCGTCACCTCGATCGACCAACGAAGCGAGAACAACGACAGAATCTCTCGGGGAGCCAAATCCACATTGGTGCTGTAGAAGATGCGCGTCGGCCGATCGCCCACGGTATCGCGCGAAAGCACCAAACGCAGCAAACGATCGTTACCCGCCTTGTAATACAGGCCCGTGCGCGTCTTGCTCTGAAGCGAACCGTGCAGGCCGTACTGGTCAAAGTGATGCGTCTGCCAGCGGGACGAATCCTGCGCCCAAGCCTCCATGCTTTGGAGCCGGTCACCCTTCTTGCGGGGCGGGCCGCGCCGAACTTTCGATTCCTTCGGAGCCGGTGCGTACAGGGCGGCTTTGGCGTGAACCGGACCGATCAAGTCCACGTTGCTGGGCAGGGTTCCAAGCACACTCTTGCCGCTGTACAGGCTATCGACCACCAACAGGAACTGGCGATCGGGAAACCAAGCGGCGACCAGGGCGATCATCTCGGCCATCAATTCGGGGCGTGTTTTGTGGGGTGTTTTGCTTCCCTGGCGAGTTTTCTCGGCGGCACGTTTGGCTTGCCGTTTCTTGGCCGCCGCTTGCTGCGTTTTTTTCGAGGCCGCCTTCTTTTGACTGGCCGTTGTCTTTTTGGGCTTCTTGTTCTTGCCTTTGGTCAACCCTTGCCGATTGCGATACAGCCGCATGCAAATGGGAAGCGAAAAGACTTTCGAGGGAGCCCACCAAGGGTTGGCGATGACGATACACAAATCCACCCAGTCATGACCCCAGTGACAAATCTTCTTGGACTTTGACGAACTGAGCGGATCATGGTGCATGCCGGTCCCGAAGATGCCGAGTCCTCGCTTGCGGCACAGCGTATCATCGCCTGAGAGGATGATGACCGCGTCGGCGCCGACCAGCGTGCGGACGATCAACTCGGCCAGCAACTTCCAGAGTTGGTCGAGATTCCAGGCCGCTTGGGAGAAGAACCGGTGGTAGTTGCTGAAGTGGCCGTTGGTAGTCGAATCGCTCGACACGATCAAGTCCGTGACGTAGCGATGCCGAGTGGACAGAATCCAGCCGGTCATCAGCAATCGGAAGGTGGCGAAACTGGGATCGGTGAAAACTGGGGCGAAGTTGCGTAGCAGAGATTCAAATGAACTGGTAAGTTCCATGACTGGCGGCCTCCGTGCCAAAGGATTTGAAAATTAGATCGTTCAAATCCCATTGGAACGGGCCGCCTTTTTCGTGCCAATACCAGTTTCCAAAAGTGCAAAACTGGAACTTAGACTCCGCAGCCTCATATCAACAACAAGAAAGGGAAGTACGGGGCTAAGGTGTACGGGGCTAAGGGCAACGCATCGGCCCAATCGTCTGCAAGTCGCGAGCGGGCCTCGGCATCGCTGAAAACCAAAAAGTAGTCCGATGCGACGTCTACTGGGG
>CAZNKT010000237.1:0-2030 GCA_964573605.1 uncultured Pirellulales bacterium | reverse complement strand
CACCCCCGCCACCCGAGCCGGCCTCCACGTGGCCCTCAAAACCGCCGCGTGACGGCGCGGCATAAGCGACCGCCCGATACCGCAAAAGAAACCTCTCACCGCACTTGACGCGACCCCCCTATTGAAGCCACGATGCAGGGACTAGGGACGGACCCAATCCTGTTCGGCACAGGACTTGCTGAGTCGAATCTGGGGTAACCAGAGACGCAAAATATTTTGTTGCTTTTCCCATTTTACACTAGCGCCAGGCGTTTTTCCCGCCTACATTGCCTTGAATGTCCCCCAAAAGGCATAACATCAAAGAGCATGAAGTGCAGGGCCTCAAGTACTTCAAGGTTATCTCCGGCCTGCTGGAACGTCTCCACGACGCCGGCTGCGAGAGGGACCGGGCCGGCAACCGCCTCCTGCACATGGATCAGTATGTCGCCCTGTTGCTGCTGTACATGTTCAATCCTATTTGCACGTCCCTGCGCTCCCTGCAACAGGCCAGCGAACTGAAGAACGTCCAACGCAAGCTCGGCGTTCCCCGCGCGTCATTGGGCAGTTTGTCCGAGGCCGCCACGGTTTTCGACAGCCAGCGTATGGTCGAGATCATCCGCGAACTGGGCGCCCAGTTGCAGCCCCTCGCAGTTCATGACAAGCTCAAAGACCTTCCCGGGATTCTCACCGCCGTCGATGGGACGCTCATGAAAGCCCTGCCCAAGATCGCCTGGGCCCTGTGGCTGGATGACCAGCACAAGGCCGTCAAGAATCATGTCCACTTCGAGATCCTCAAGGGCGTCCCGGTGGCCGCCACGCTGACCGACGGCAAGGGTAACGAGAAGGACGTTCTGGAGGCCCATCTGGAAGCCGGACGAATCTACGTCACGGATCGCGGCTATGCCAAGTATGGCCTCTTGCAGCAGATTCTCTATCACCACAGCTCCTTTGTCTGCCGTCTCTGCGACGACTATTCCGACACGGTCATTGAGGAACGTTCGATTAGTGCTGAGGCCGCCACCGTCGGCGTCGTCCGTGACTGTGTCACTCGCTTGGGCAGCAAGGCGTGCCGGGGCGACCTGGTCGAACCGGTTCGTATCGTCAAGGTCACATGCACGCCGCATCCCAAGCGGGTGCACACCGGTCGCGGCGGGCCGCCCCAATCCGAGACGGTCGTCATCGCCACGAATCTGCTGGACGTCGACGCCGATGTGATCGCCTTGATCTTCCAATATCGCTGGACCATCGAGATCTTCTTTCGTTTTTACAAGCACGTGCTGGGCTGTCGTCATCTGCTCAGCCATAACCGCAATGGGATCGAGTTACAGACCTACGCGGCGATCCTGGCCTGCATGCTGATATCGCTGTGGACGGGCCGCAAGCCCACGCGGCGGACGTATGAAATGCTGTGCTGGTACTTTACCGGCATGGCCGATGAAGAAGAGTTGTCGGCTCACATCCGCCGTCTGCAAAAACGCGACCGCATGGCGTAAGGCCCATTCCTCATCGGGATGGCGTCCTGCTTGATGCTGCGCCCAGCGCGCCAGCACCGGCCCAGGGTTCCCCTAATCAAGACACGACCCAACTGCTTTGCACCCACCGAGAACCCCGGAGCAAACGGCGGGCCGAACAAGATTGGGTCCGTCCCTAGTATCCCCTCGGCGTTTAACACCGAAGCAAACGGCAGGCCGGCCTCCTGCAAGAAGGCCGAAGCGATCGCATCAAATCCAGCCTTGATCGGGGCCGATGACTGAGCTAACGTGGTCATGATAAAGCCCTCCCTGACTTCAATCGGGAAGCCGGCCAAGGAGGGCACACAATATATCGGCCAAGGAAGACAAAAAACATCATAGCAATCAGACAGCGTCGAGCAATAAAACACTGCAGGACTGAGAATAAACCCCTCCGTCTCAGGTCCCCGTGAAGGGGCCGCGCCAACCAAACCAAAAAAGCACGGCAGTGCCATTCGCCTATAATGCGAATTGTGATTGATTCAGGCGCTCCATCTTGTCATCTCTGAAAGCGTGCCGGGTGTCAACGGATTGGATGGG
>CAZNKT010000236.1:0-2049 GCA_964573605.1 uncultured Pirellulales bacterium | reverse complement strand
GTGAAATACCGATCGACCGTGGTCTTGGCCTTTTCCAGATTGGCCTCGGCGGCGGCCTGCTGAGCTTCGGCCTGCTTGCGCTGCTCGGCTTCTGCGGTGCGAGCCTGGGTTTCGGCAATCAGGCGATTGTCGGCCAATTGTTCGGCCTTGGTAGCCCGAATCGCCTGCCATGTGCTGACCAGCGTTCCGATCACGAGTGCCGCGGCGACGAGCACGATGGTAGCCAGGGCGGAACGATTGCGTCGGGCAAACTTGCCAAACCGATAGGCGGCCGATGGCGGGCAGGCCTCGACCGGCTGATTCGAAAGATACCGCTCGACGTCGCGAGCCAGACCGTTGGCCGTTTCGTAGCGCCGCGTGCGATCCTTGTCCAAGGCCTTCATCACGATCCAGTCGAGATCGCCGCTGACCGACTGACGCAGCCGGCGAGTATCGGTGCGGTGCCGCTCGGCGACTGTGGAAAGTAGGTCTGCTTTGAGCGTGCTGATCCGCGTGCTGGGCTTGGGAGGCTCCTCCTCGCGAATGATCCGCCGCAATTCGTCGAAGCTGGCTTCCTTCAGCCGGTCCCGTTCGAAGGGCGTTGTGCCGGTCAACAGCTCATAGAGCACCACACCCAGCGAGTAAATGTCGCTGCGCGTATCGATGTCCAAGGGGCCCATCTCGGCCTGCTCGGGACTCATGTACAACGGCGTGCCGAGCAACTGCGACATGCCGGTCATCAACGTCCGCTCGGTCAACCGCTGATTGATCGCTTTGGCCACCCCGAAATCGATCACCTTCACCGCCGGCCGGCCATCCTGCATCGCCACCAGCACATTGGACGGCTTGAGATCCCGATGGATGATTCCCTTCTGGTGCGCATGCTGCACCGCATGACAGACTTCTACGAGCAATCGCAGCCGGTCGTCGGTCGTCAGGTTGCACTGGTCGCAGTAGTCGGTGATGGGGATTCCGCGGACCAATTCCATCACGAAGAAGTGGCGACCACTTTCGGTCGCCCCCGCGTCCAGCACATGTGCGATGCCAGGGTGGTCCATCAAAGCCAGGGCTTGCCGCTCGGCCTCGAAGCGGGCGATCACCTGGCGGGTGTCCATCCCCGGCTTGATGACCTTCAGCGCCACCTGGCGGCGGACCGGCTGTTGCTGTTCGGCCCGATAGACAGTGCCAAAGCCCCCTTCGCCGATCTGCTCTAGGAGTTTGTAGGGACCGACTTGTTCCTCTAGACGCCCCACGATCGGCGGCAGGATGGCCGTGTCCCCCGGCAGACCATTGAGCGCGACGGCCGCCTTGTCCAGCAGGCTTTCCGGACGCTCATGCGCGACAATCAGCGCCTCAACCTGGCGACGGAATTCAGTCGCTTCACCGCACGCATGCTCGAGGAACGCCGATCGTTCGTCAGGCGACTCGATCTCGACCGCCTGCAGAAAGATCTCGCGGATTTCGCCCTGCTTGTACGACATGGATTGCTCCCCAAAAGCTTCTCTCGTGGAAGGCAATGCGATATTCTGGGTTGATTTGTCTCACGGGGAGATCGGAATTTTTCAAAGATCAGCGGTTTGCTTCGTCCCCCAGAACTTCCGATCGGATCCATGCTCTCGCGTAAGTCCAATGGCGATAGGCCGTTGCACGAGATATCTTGAGCAGGCCAGCCGCTTCTTCAACGCTGAACCCTGCAAAGTAGCGAAGCTTCACGATCTCCGCGCCCATTGGATCGTCGGCGGTCAGCCGCGCGATGGCCTCATCGACCATCAGGAGTTCTTCGGGAGAGGAATCGACCGCGATGTCGGCTTCAGACAATTCCACTCGTTGATGCTGACCGCCGTGTTTTGCACGGCTTTTTAGCCTCGCTCGTTCGACCAGAATCCGCCGCATAGCCTCAGCAGCTGCAGCAAAGAAGTGCCCGCGGCTGTCCCAGTGCCGCACCAATTCAACATCCACCAGACGGATGTAGCACTCGTGGACGATTGCCGTTGCCTGCAAGGTCTGGCCCGGTTTCTCCTGGGCCAGTTTGGCCGCCGCCAGTTTACGCAGTTCGTCGTACACCAGCGG
>CAZNKT010000235.1:0-2082 GCA_964573605.1 uncultured Pirellulales bacterium | reverse complement strand
AAGCGACAACCGCTACCGGCTGCAAAACAGCAACACGCAGCGGTTCTTTCCGTCGCCGGGCAACCACGATTACAGCACGTTCGAGGGCAACGCCGGTTACATCGACTATTTTCACACAGATCCGGGCGGCCCAGGTCGTCTGCCACCGGGCGTCCACACAAGGGATGGCAGCTACTACGACGTCCAAGTTCCGATCGAAGGCGGCGGTTCGGCACACTTGTTCATGGTCGACAGCGAGAGCGCACAGCGCGACGATGCGTCACTTTCCGCTCAGCAGGCCTGGCTTGAGGCGGGCCTTGCTGCATCGGCGGCGACGTGGAACTTTGTCTTCTTTCACCACGCGGCATACTCCTCGTCGACCAGCCGGTCCTATATGCAATGGGATTTCGCCGAGTGGGGTGCCGACGCGGTCTTCAGTGGGCACCAACACAACTACGAGCGGATCATCAACCCGGATGACGGGCTCTTGTACTTCGTGGACGGATTGGGAGGCCAGCCGCCGCGGGAGTTCGACGATCGCGATCCGGTATCGGGTAGCCGGTTCCGGTACGACGCCTTCAACGGGGCCATGCGGGTGACGGTCGACTCGCAGAATGCCACCTTTGAGTTCTATTCGATCGACGACGGGGCCAGCGGCGCTAACGGGGGTGCCCTTATCGATTCCTATGATATCGTCAAGCACGTGCCGGAGGACGATTACTATCGCGCGGACGTCGCGGCGGGTGAGGTGCTGGCTGCCACAGTGCGGATCCCCGCCGCCGGGCCAGGGCAGTTTGCCAACGAGCTGGATGCCAGGTTAGAGATTCATGATCCGAGCGGTGCCGTAGTGGCTGTCAACGCCAATCAGTCCGTGTGGCACACGGCCACAGCAGACGGCACCTACAGCGTGCGGGTCATGCCGGAAAACGGGACGTCCGGCGAGTACGTCCTGCACCTCGGCGTTGGGCCGTTGGGCGACATGAATGGCGATAGGAATCTGGACATGGACGACACTGGCGCCCTGGTACTGGCGCTCTGGAGCCCAGCCGCGTATGAGGCTGTCTACGGCCTGCCGGCGGCTGCCTTTGGCGATGCCGACGGCGACGGCGACCTGGACTTCGACGACATCGACGAGTTCGTGACGCTTCTGACGGCAGGCTCCGAGGTCCCGTTCGAGGCAACAGCCTCCGTCACTGATCGGGCCTTATCAACCAGCCTAGCGGAACCTGCCTTGGCGCAGGTGTGGCCAGCCGTCGGCGCACAGGCAGAGGAACTGTCGGAGCGATTTGAAAAGGTAGAAACCGTGGCCCTCTCCGATGGCGTCCAAGTCGGTGGGCCGCGGCGATGGTACCCGCTACAAGAGCCAGCCGTAGCCAGGACATTGAAGCGCGAGACCGATCGCAGATCTGCTGTTAATCGTCAAGCGACTCACTGGCTGCTCGCAGATAAGTTGGAAGCCGCCATCTGGTCGAAGGATGTCGATTGGATACCGCGCGTGACGTACGATTGACTTGCTCAATCACCGCAACTGCTTCACCGGGACCCGTCACGAAGCGCGCATCTGTGCCACCAACGAAGTCTCGATCATCCTGCTGCTTGGCGTGGCGCGTGGCACGTCTCAGGGCGAATACTTTTTGCAAAACCGGTCTGCAGTAAATCGCGGGCGAAGAGTTACCGGGCTTCGGCAGCGTAGCAATTCCGGCACCTCACCAACACCTGGCCCGGTTTACCCACCCAGCGACTAACGCAAGTTCTGCGTGCTGGTAATGATCTCGGCCGCAGGGGCAAACTGCTTTTCATCAGCGCCCGCTTCAGCTGCCTAGCAACCACATCTGATCGCTATCACTTCAAGCCGCTGTGGATGCCACGGTTCATTACGAAGTTGGCCGGCGAGGACCGTTGCCACCTGAACGGCTTGGCAGTGGTCGAGGGCAAGCCCCGCTACGTCACAGCCTGTGCGCAGACCGATGTTGTCGATGGCTGGCGTGAGCACCGCCATGACGGCGGTGTGGTCATCGACATCGAAGCCGACGAGGTGATTGCCGAGGGGCTGTCGATGCCCCACTCACCGCGCTGGTATCGCGACCGGTTGTGGCTGCTCGA
>CAZNKT010000234.1:0-2109 GCA_964573605.1 uncultured Pirellulales bacterium | reverse complement strand
CACTGCGGTCGGGAAATTCCAGCGTCCGCGACCGATTGCGAGTATTGCGAGGCGCTCCAGTCGGGCAACCTCGAAAGAGATGGGAACGCGGCGTGGCTCATCTACTTGATTGCAGCCGCCTTAGTGGTTGGGATCATCTATTGGTTCTACAACGCCCTTGTTCGTGGGGGCTGAAGGCGAGAGATCCACGAGACGCACGGTAAGAAGACACACCCCCAAGTATCACGGCGAGCCCCAGGCGAACCGTTTTTGACTGAGGAGTAACGAATGGCAAGTATTTCGACCGATTCGGCAGGATTGCGCCGAATTCTTGTCACGAAACCCAATAGTGCCGCGGGCAAGCGGGGGTGTGTCCGCAGCGTACCGAAGGATACCGAGATGAACTACAGCGCGAGTTGCAAGACCTAGACGGCGCGCACGACCGGCGGCGAAGCGTTTGAGAAGTATCAGGTGAAAATCCGGCAGCGTGACGGTCGTGCCGGAACTGCCGACGCTGGTGCGTTAGGTGCTCCGGCGTCGCCAGCCAAAGGCGGCAAGGCCAACAAGCCCGATGGCGGCAAGGGCGAGGGTGGAGGGCTCGGGGACGAGGACGCCCTACAGCACTTCTGTGGGACCGTTTTCAAAGAATTGGAATCCGCCGACCGTAGGAAGGGGACCGCCCGGCAGGCTGGGCCAGAGCGTGAAATTGCTCACGCCGTTGACTTCCAGCGCGGTGAAGTCGATTGTCGCGCCGCTGGCTAGCGTCTGGGAATGGCCGGCGAATTCGAGTTCGTAGCTTCCCGTGCCCCCGGATGCAGGGACCTGGAACATGGTGAACGCAATCTCGCTGGCGAACACCAGAGGGGTCGCCTCGCTGACCGGGTAAGTTTGATCCGCGATCGTGAGATAGACGAAGTCCGATTTGCCGTAGCTGTCGACAACAGGCAAGCCCGTCAAATAGCTGCCGGTGACATCATTGGCGATATCGACGCCGCCGATCACCCGGTTGTCGTCGTTGCCTTGAACTTCTTCGCCGTCTAACTCATCGTCCTCATCCTCGCCTGGAAAGCTATCTCCATCCGTCCAAACGAGGTTCACCTTATATTCCTGTTTCGCATAAGCATTCCCGCTGCCACTCACTGCCCCAATACTAAGAATACTCTGCACTCCGCCGGCGGTATAATTCCCACCAACATAGCCCATTTGACGTGTGGTTCCGGTCGCCGTGATCGTATAGGGGACCGTAACTGACGCGACAGCAGAGTATGCTCCCGCATCGGCGATTGCTTTGGCGTTGATTCCCTGGTTTGAGACCGACCACTTTACACTAGCCGTCGATCCACCTGCCGACGCGCTGACAGACCCGCTGAGACCGGCAGGGTTGGCCTCGTCGAAATCGGACACGATTCCAACTCCTGTAATAACGTCGTTCGCATAAGCGTACGCGTAACTCGTTCCAGGGCCCTGGGTCACCACCATCCCAGCCTGGCAAGTTTGCTCTCCAGACCATGAGAATGCCAAGAAACACAACGGCAGCAGCAACGCGCGATTGCGGCGCATCGGTCTTTTCCTGGTGGTCGGGTGCGGGGCGACGATGACCGCCGCGAAAAAGACGAAGAAGCGCGCGCAGAAAGCGAGCGTTGAAGGAGCAGTGCGGGACATTAGCGGGCGCCTTACGTAAGGGGTCACTCGCTGAGATGTCCCGCTATGATCCCCGCGGCCGGGGGCGTAGACCCGCTCAGGTTGACAAGAGCATAAGGTGAATGGCCAGAAACGTCAAGGACTTTCTCGGCCAACCGAAGAAATTCTCCGTGATGGCCGCGTGTTCCAGAAATGACCCCTGCCGACCATCACCGTAGCTGTACTACCGGCCGGGCACAACGAAAAAGTGCCTGGCACCACGCGCCCCGCAGACGCACGGTTGCGGGCCGACGTGTTCTAGGTCGTCGACCCGCACAAGCGCGCGACCTGGGCCATCGTGGCGAACCGAAATTGAGCCGAAGGGGCGAAACTGCTTGCCGAACGGCCAAGACTCGCCACAATGAAAGCGTGAGGTATTCGGCGGCACGACGATGTCACCGATCGTGCCGGCGACTGAGATGTTCGTATCTGTTGCTGTGTCGAAGCTGC
>CAZNKT010000233.1:0-2120 GCA_964573605.1 uncultured Pirellulales bacterium | reverse complement strand
TGTGAATCTGCTGAGGTTGGATCATCTTCAGCGCGGGAGAAGCCGCCAGATTTGCACGAGGTCAGAACGACCGAAGTGCGCAAACGCATTGGCCGTTTCGTGAATCGTTCGCCCCTTTCGACGAGTGAGTGACAGCGACGACTGGTCCTGTATCTGTCATCAGATTGAACGCACTGAATGGCGGCGCCAGGGCCAAGCGACCATTCTGCTCACGACGCTCGAATCTGCGGACTCCGCTTCCGGCGTTGCGCGCGTAGGTCTAAACGACACATTCCTGAAAGAGTTTGTCAAGCTTTGGCGGTTTCCATCGGGGTTGCTGCGTACGGGTAGCGCTGGTTTGGCGTCGCCTTTCTTTTATTGCTGTTGGCGGTGTGGGAGTGAGTGAATTCTTGCTGAGACTTGTCTCGGTTGCCGTCGCAGCGGGAAGTTGCGATCGTTCTTTGCACGATGCGATCGCTCCCCATCCATTCCTTCGCGGGGCGCCTCCGGCGGCAGCCGCAGGAGGCTCTGCTTAGTTAAGGCAGACGCTGATTTATCGAGGTGCGAATTCCTCGCCGTCGAGGCCGCTCCAATCACGGCATCGTGCAGCTGGCTTGAACCTTGGTTCAAGCCGCCGAATCCACGGACGTTTGCGAGTCGGCCGCCGACGGGAGGGATCTCGAGTTGCTGTTGCACAACTCGGATCGAGCAACCGTAGCGAATCTTGGTTGGTAATCGCTCCTGTGGTTCGTTGGACTGATGATCAAGGTAGGCTTCGTCGTCCTGTCATCCGTCGGGGCTCGCCCTCCTTGGCCGCGGCGGGTGGCGGGACGACGAAGCCGGGCGATCGGGTCTCGTTTAGGCTTTGTTGTTCCGATTCCCGAGGGGCTCGATGTGTGCTTATGCGGTCGAGAAGGCACGGCATTGGGCATAGGTGATTCGTTTGGTGAGCATGTGCCAGATGATCGTCGCCAGCTTCCGCATCACGGCGACTCGGGCGACTTTGGATCCCCGTCTGCGTTTCACGCGTCGGAACCACTCTCGCAGTTGCTTGTCTTTGCGCAACACTTTGTGCGTCGCCTGCGCAAGCAGCCACCTGACGATGCCGCTGCCCGCTTTGGTGATATGCCCCAGGCGTTGGTTATTCTTGCCGCTGTTGCGACAGCCAGGCGTGAGTCCCCAGTAGTTGGCTAGGCTGCCGGCCCGCGGAAAGCGCTTCACCTGGCCTACTCGGCAGGCCAGCGACGTTGCGGTAAAGGCGGCTATGCCGGGCACGGTCGACAGCAGTACGGCATCCGCGCTGACTTCGTAGCTCTGGGCGATCCTGGCGTCGAGCATCTCGATGCGGCGCTCGAGATGCTCCAGGTCCTCCAGCAGGCAGTTCAACTCCAAGCGATCGAGCTCGGACAAGGCAAGCGACTTGAGCCAGGCGATCGCGCGATGCGTGGGGAACGTCTTGGTCGGCAGCTCCCACTCCAGGTTGTGACGACGCAGGATATGCCGAGCTGCGTTGATGACCCGCGTCCGCGCACGGCTGGCATGCTGACGGAGCGTGGTCAGTCGTCGAGCCTCTTGATCGGTTGTCGAGGGAATCTCGACCTGCCGCACGCCGTGGACCGGCTGCCCGGCGAGTAGACGACCTCGATTGACCCACAGCAGTTCGCTCAGCGCCGCCGCGTCGCGGCGATCGGTCTTGCGGTTCTTCCGCTCTTCGGGTTGGACCAGGATCACTTTGCGACAGCGATAGTCCTTGAGCATGCGGATGAGCCACTCGTTGAAGCCGCAGACTTCCAGGATCGCGACGAACTGCTCGTCGCCGCGCAGTCGCTCACGAGTAAGTCGCTGAAAGAATGCGTTCACCTTCTCGGGACGCGTAGACACCTGCCGGGCCTGCAGAACGTCGCCGTTCTCGTCGCGAAGCGAAATCGTGAGCTGACGTGCGTGCTGGTCGATTCCGAGGTACAACATGGGTGGTTCTCCTGTCGTGGGAAAGAGTGAAACAGCTTCCCAAACATGCGATAGGAGAACCGCTTTATCTCGATCAAACCGACTCTTTCATAGATATCACCAGAGCGGGATCTGGACGTTCTCTCCTGGCGTCCGGCCGGTCGACGGCAGCTGACGTCGCCGCCAGCAGCCGT
>CAZNKT010000232.1:0-2121 GCA_964573605.1 uncultured Pirellulales bacterium | reverse complement strand
GACCGTGCGCTGCTCACTTGTCCGAAAAGACGCGTGGTAGCAGGTCTCCAGTAGCTTTTGCAGAATCCGATCCTCGGGCAAATCGAATTGTTGCTCAGCAGCGGTTTGCCAACGGGTCTTGATCGCATCGAGCAAGTCTTCTGGAAACGCGTATTTGGTCATGAGTCTTATTCTTATTCGTTATCAAAGCCGCCATCGTCACGCCAGCGATCCTTGCGCCGCGCTCGCTCGTTTTCTACTGAGACCTGCGTCGCTGGTAATTCGTTGTCGCCGAATTGCTGCTCATGTACTTCCAACCGGCACTTCCGGCCTTTTGGGCATAAACATGAGCAGCAAGACGCAGCCAAGGATGGCACTGATCATCGAACCGACGAGGGTTCCGATTTTACCATCGTCGAGCATCGTCCCCTGCAAAGCCAGGCCGGCGATGAAGATCGACATCGTAAAGCCAATGCCAGCCAGACATCCGGCGCCAAGCATAGTCTTCCAGTTCACTTCTGCTGGCAGGCGCGCAAAGCCAAGCCTAGTGGCGATCCAACTGAAGAGGACAATACCGATGGGTTTGCCTAGCACCAGGCCAGTCGCGACGGCGAGCGCAACCGGACTTCCTAAACTGGCTACTTCAATGCCCACCCCGGCATTTGCGAGAGCAAAGAGAGGCATGATCAGAAATGCGACCCAGGGATGAAGTCCGAATTCCAGGCGTTCCAACGGCGAAGTTCCTTCGCGAGCGGTCGTGGCCACTCGGCTCAATGCTCGATGACGCTCTTTTCGTGTACTCTCATGCGAGCTTTTCACTAGGCGCTCGAGCACCTTGGTCAGCACGTTCGGAAAACCAGCAGTGCCCACCCAGGGCCTGGAAGGAGTCAGGAAGCCGAGCAGCACACCGGCCACGGTCGGATGCACGCCGGACTTCAAAAAGGCCAGCCAGATGCCGGTCCCAATCACAACGTAAATGCTCACCTGGCGGACGCCGATCCGATTGAAGATGTATGTCACACCAAAACCCGCTGCAGCGATCCCCAACGCCACGAAGGAGATGTCCGTGGAATAGAAGAAAGCGATGAGAAGTATCGCGCCGATATCATCCGCGATTGCCAGGGACATGAGCATGATCTTCAGGCTCGGCGGAACCCGTGAACCAAGCAGTGCTAGAAACCCCGCGACGAAGGCGATGTCTGTCGCGACGGGGATTCCCCAGCCCGACTGTCCCGGCTGGCCGCTCTGAAAGAGCAGGTAGATGCCGGCGGGTACGATCATCCCGCCAAGAGCCGCGACAATCGGCAAGGCCGCGTTGCGCCGGTCGCGTAGTTCTCCAGCCACGAATTCCCGCTTGATCTCCAAACCAACCACAAAGAAAAAAACGGTCATCAGGCCGTCGTTAATGCACAACAGCAGCGGCTTGTTCAATTCAAAGTCGCCAACCGCAATACGCAGCCGAATCTGCCATATCCCGGCAAACGACGCGGACCATGGGGAGTTCGCCAGCAACAAGGCGACGGCCGTACAGGATAGGAGTAGAAAGCCGCTGGCGGACTGGATTTGAAGGAATCTAGCGAAGGGTTGAACCCAACGACCAATCCGCGTTTCGGACATGCCGCCGATTGGAGTCGAATCGATTGGCGGTTCGTCCTTCTTCATTTCGACTTGTTCCAAAGTGATGGGCTACGGATGAATGCCTCTGCAGCCGCGAATCGTCTGCGGGTATCCTCGGCGAAGGACTCGATAGCTGTCAGATCTGCACCGTTTCGAGTGCTTCGCGGACACGTGCCAGCCGACTCTCAAACCGTGCCCGGTCGTGCGGGGACTCGATGGTGCGTTCGGCCAATTCGGCGATCCATTGCACTTGATCACGGAGCGCCCGCCGCCGACTCGGGCTGGCCGTCAGACCGGCGATCGTTTGAATTGCACCAAGCATCCGTAACATGATACCGACATTGCCAGTGGCGCTGACTCGAATTTGATCGAACGACGCGGCCACCAGTCCGGCAAAGGTCGGCCCCATGGCGAACAGTCTCAGTTCCCCTTCCTCATAACGGTGCGATGAAGGGATGTTCCGCTCCGCGAGCCGCGCCAGAATCGCCGTCAGATAATCCACGCACATCACGGCCGTCGTGGTGT
>CAZNKT010000231.1:0-2140 GCA_964573605.1 uncultured Pirellulales bacterium | reverse complement strand
CACCCTTGAGCGTGTTGGGCGGTTTGCAGCCCCCCCAGTAGTAATTGGTCAGCCCGTAGTACATCTCGCCGACCAACAAGGTGGAGGAAGTGCCGTCGGCGATTGAGATCTTGGCGATCGAAGTGACACCGTACTTGGGATGGATGATGGCGCCGTTATGCGGCGGCATGTCGAAGATCGGATGGTTGGGGGCGAAGCAAATCGTCGACCCGGTCGAAACAGCGTAGCTTCCCGGGGCGCCGATCTCGGAGCAGGCCGAGTCCGGTTCCGGTACTTCGCGCGGCAGGTGCATGTCGGGGCACAAGTAGACGGGCATGTGCGTGTTGGACACCTCGATATTGAGCTCCGTTGTCTTGTATCCGGCGCTCTTGTCGAACAGTTCGGCCGAATTGCTCTCTTCCAGAAACGGCAGAATCAAAAAGAAGGGGCTAACGCCGGCGCCGGTGGTCTTGTGATCCAATCGGGCGGGTGGCAGCCGTTTTTGGGCGTCGCTGTAGAGCTGCGTCGCCGTGGCAATTTGGCGGAGATTGTTGCGGCACGAGGCGCTGCGGGCCGCTTCCCGCGCCGCCTGCACGGCGGGCAACAGAATTGCCAACAGGACGCCGATGATGGCGATCACGACCAACAGCTCGACGAGCGAAAACCCGTCGCGCAGCCGCCAGCCCGAACAAGGCGGCCAGGCTGCCCGTTGTTTGGATCGTTTTTTCATGTTGAGTAAGCCAAGCGGCGGGCCGGAACCGTGTTTGGCGCCGACCCGCCGCCCGTAAGGAGACTACTGCATAAAACGCTGGCGCCGCGCGGCGCGTCGTGTGCCTAGCACGACAACCGCCACGCCAGCCGAAAGTGCCAGCACGATACTGCTCGGCTCGGGAACGATCGTAAGCTTGGGCGCGACCGCGCCGGCCGAGGCGCTAAAGGTTGCGAATACGAAATCGGGAGACGTGCCGACGATGGCATCGCCACGCAGCAACAGCCCGTTGTTGGTCAATGAGCCGTCAAGCCAATCCTTGACCAGCGTCGTCACGTCGAAGGTAACCGGCGTGTTGATCGCGTTGACCACCGCCGAGGCATATTGCGACCCGGTGGCCGGCACGGTGCTCCAGGCGACCATCGATTCGTCCCAGGTGCCGGTCAAGGAAAACAAGTTGACCGTCACGGGGTTGGCGCCGCTGGGACTGACGCCGAAGTTGGTTTCCTCGGTGGCGACCACGTAGAGTTCCAACGTCGCGCTGGTCACCTCGGCGGCCGATAGCGTGACGCTCGACAGATCGAATTCCAAAATGGATTCGGTGTCGTGCCCCGAGCCGGTTGGTCCGGCCGGCAAATAGGCGTTAAAGGGAAACGAGTTGAAATTGCCGGTCGGAAACGTCGGCAAATTCTCGTACGCAAAGGTATCTTTGCTGTCTGTCTCGTTGGGCTGCAGCGTCACTGCCTGGGCACCGCCCGCCATGGCGGCCACGAGAAAAAACAAGATCGGTAACACACGGCAATTCATGTCGATTCAATCCTCAGTTGTGAAGGGCGTACAAACACACTGGGTCCCCGATGACCCACGCTCCAATGCAGTAGCTGCTCCTTTCCAGAGATGGTCAGGGGTTCGCGCCGGCGAGACGGTCACGCAGGCGGTACAACGCGAACCAAGGCCGAGCGTGGCGGGCGAAGCGGCAGAAGATGCCGTGGGGCGGGCTAGCTCAAAAACAATTGAGATTAAGTCTCAACTTTTGACCATGTTACCCGATCCAACTCCGTTGTCAACCGTCGCCGGAGAAAAATGTGAGGGCACGTAAGTCAATAAGAGTTTGAAGTTTAAGGTCGATTGTTCAGAGTCGGGCTGACCAATAACGCCAAACTTGTTGACACATGATCTCAATAACGATACTCTTGGCGCCGTTGCATTCCTGACCCTTTCCCACCCCTAAGGTGTGTGGTGCCCAACGATCCGTCCGACCCTCCCGGCCACCCCCAGGACGACGCCGTCATTACCATCGTTGGGGAGTGCGGCACGGACGAGTGGGGTGAGCCGTCTGAGTACTGCTCCGACTGGTGTCACGAGGGGACCGGGGTGTACGAGTGGTACGCCTGCTTCTTCCAGCAGGGGCCTCCAACCGATGGCCTGGTGTGGTACTGGTCTTTCGTCCCC
>CAZNKT010000230.1:0-2191 GCA_964573605.1 uncultured Pirellulales bacterium | reverse complement strand
GCCTGCGCGCATTTTGAACGAGATATACGCCCAAGGGGTCGGTGGGGCAAGCCCCACCCTGCGGTTTGCCGCTACGACTCATTTGTTTGACATGATTGACAGGATTTGGGGCAGTTCCGTAGAAAATATGGAACGACCGGCTCTCGGGGTTTATGGTCGATAGAGACCATAGGCTCAGCGGAATGTTTCCGCTGGCTATCGCGGGTTACTCTCTCTCGATAGCAGAGCCGCATATGAATCTTCATTCATAAGGAGAACCGGTCGTGAGAACCAATATAACGCATGTAGCGATGGACACCCACAAGAAAGAGCACGCCGTGGCGGTAGCGTATGCGGACACCGGGGAGCTGGCGGTCTTCAGCGTCAAAAACACGGCCAGGGACATCACCAAGATGGTCAGGAAGATCCAGAAGCAGGCCCCGGGCGACGTTCACTTCTGCTATGAGGCGGGGGTCTGCGGCTTCACGCTCCAGCGTCGCATCGAGGCCCTGGGCAGTCGGTGCATGGTCATCGCGCCCTCACTGGTTCCCACCAAGAGCGGCGATCGTATCAAAACAGATCGGCGTGACACCAGGAAGCTGCTGGGCCAGTTTCTGGCCGGGCAGTTGACGCGGGTGTACGCTCCGAGTCCGGCCCAGGAGGCGGCCCGCGAGATCACCCGCTGCCGCCAGGCGGCCCAGGAGAATCTCAAGCGGACTCGCCATCAATTGCTCAAGTTCCTCACGCGTCACGGCTACATCTATCGGGACGGGCGTCACTGGACGCAGAAGCACGTTCGCTGGTTGTTGTCGTTGGAGTTCGATCGAGCGGACCTGCGAGAGGTCTTCGACTCGTACTACACCGAACTGCAGCACTGCATGCAGCGGCTGGCGACGCTGGACAAGGAAGTGGTGGCGTTGGCCGAACGGCCGGAGTATCGCGAGATCGTGGGCCTGTTATGTTGCTTTCGTGGAATCGATACGCTCACGGCGATCACGGTGCTGACGGAGATCTTCGAGTTCGGACGATTCGCCTCGCCGCGGAAGCTCACGGCGTATCTGGGCATGGTCCCATCGGAGTACTCCAGCGGGGACAGTCGTCGCACCGGCGGGATTACCAAAGCGGGCAACAAGCGGGTTCGGCGGTTACTGGTGGAAAGTAGCTGGCACTATCGTCACCGTCCCGGGGTCGGCAAAACCCTGCAGCGTCGGCGTCAGGATCAGCCGCAATGGGCGCTGGACATTGCCGACCGGGCGATGGCGCGTCTGCATAAACGGTATTGGCGTCTGCTGGATCGCGGCAAGCCGCCGGGTGTCGTCGTGGTGGCGCTGGCGCGGGAGTTGGCCGGATTCATCTGGTCGGTTCTGCAGGAATATGAGTTGCGTCAGGCGCGCCAGGCCGCCTGCGGGCTTGGAGCCCATACGCAAGGACAACCGGATGATGCTTTGGCAATCCATGTGCCGTCCGGCCGATAGGACGTTTTTCCCCTTGCCTCAATTTCTGGCGAAGGCAAGGGGACAAACTGGATAGTGCTATTTATGTTATTGAATGAGGGATCTGTAAGATGCTTTGGGTGCAGGCACGACAGGAGCGATAGGCGACCCACCCTATGTGAGCAGTGACTGAGGTCCTGTATTCACGACCGTAGAAAGCCGTGCTCCCGACGAAGTATATCCCTGTCGGCTCTGGTTCGACCGTGTCGAACTAATCCACGTATATCAGACTGATGCATCGTCGAAGCCGCCTGCCCCAAAGCATGTTCAGAACCGTGGCGCTCTTTGAAAACATTTGTGGGTGGAACCGAATCGTTTGGTGGCTTTTCGGCTTCGCGTCGTCGTGGGGTCGTTTTTGTGCGGCCGCCCCGGCTTCAGGCGGTCAGGGTCATGCCAGTCGCTGCGCTTGGTGTCATGCCCCTGACGAGCCTTGCGCTCGGGGCTGGAGCCTCTCGCGATCGAAGGCGATTCCTCCCCATTGGCCATGTCTGACGAAGGCCAATGGGAAGGAATGTCTTTTGCCCAAGACCGGCAAGGGGTGGGACGAGAAACCGATGCACGCCGACCGGCCAGGCCGGGATTGGCCCTGTATCACAGCCCGCCCATGCTCCCACCACCGGAAATCGCCCACACGTTTTCTAACGAGGTAAAAAAAGATGTAGTCCAAAACGAAAACAATCGAATAATCACCCTTGACGAAGGTCGTTCCATATCAGGGT
>CAZNKT010000229.1:0-2220 GCA_964573605.1 uncultured Pirellulales bacterium | reverse complement strand
CAGACCCGCCGCCACCAGTTGGTCCAGCACGATCGCCGATCGCTGCGGGAAATAGCTCTCGTAGAGGTTGTCCCGCACAGCGCGCCAGTCATTCAAGGTGAACAGTTGACCCGATGGACGCGGACCCCCGTCCACGTCGCCCCATCGCGCGGACTCCGCGATCAGCGCCAGTTCCATTTCCTGAGCAATCTGATGGTAACGCGCGGCTGGCACGTTGCGGTCCGGATGGTCGGGGTCCCACCCGGAGTTGTCCGGATCGACATACAGCGCGCCGCCGTTGAAAAAGTGCTTGTGGACGCGGTCGGCAAACATCAGCCGAAACTCGTCATTCACGCGAAGCTGCGAAAACGGCGCGGCCACGCCCGAATTCGCACCGGTGATGTTCGTATTCAGATGGGATCCTTCGCCGTGGTTCAGAATCTTTTCCGTATCCCAACCGAAAAACTTGAATCCCGTGCTCTCCGGGCCCCGCCGCCTGGCGGAGTACCAGTTCCTTCCCGGCCAGTCGACGTTGCCCCCGTAAAAATTCATGATCAGGTAGTCGATGTAGTTGTCCGGATCGAGGTATACGTCTCGCTGTGAGTCGTCGGTTCCATCAGGATGGTTGCCCATCAGCGCTTGCAGTCCGGCGTTGCTGGCCGTCTGGTCCGGCGTGTTGACGTCTCGCGTCATGGTCAGGAACTGCCCCCACGTGGAGGGCTCACCGTCGACCACCACGCCCGTGTCGAATACGTCCCAATCTTCCTTCTCGCCCCCAAAGTATGCCGACGTGAATCCGGCCTCGGGGTGTTCAATGGTATTGAACAGTCCCCAGTAAAAACCATTGAGATACACGTGAGTCCACGTCCCATGCGAGCTGATCTGCCCCATATCGAGCTGGGTGAGCCGAGACCATTCGTCCCGTATGTATTGTGTCGTTTGGGGTGAATGCACCCATCCGTCGTTGTAATTGGCCCGCAGCACAATCTGATCGAAGCGGTCGGTGGCTTCCAGACCGAACAGCGGATACTGCAGCTTGCCGTCTCCGTAGCGCTGCCGGAAATAAAGCCGGAAACTGTGTTTCTTGGAGTTGTTATGATTGCGCGAATTGTCCCCCTGGATGCGGATTCCCGCGTCCACCTGCAGGGCCCCCGAATTGTCCGGCGTCAGAATCTCAATGGAGGTCGGTCGTTCCCACATGAGGCCCTTGCGCGAGGCGTTCACATAGATTCCGTCGACACGGTCGAACAGGTTGCCCAGGTCGGTGACGATGGACAAGGTCGGTACGGACCGGAGCGCATCCTCGAACTGCGAAGCAAATTCGCCGCCGAACAGGTCGTTCGGACCCACCACTTCCGGATCGATTTCGTAGTCGGCCGGCGTGGTGATCCAGACATCGGGGAACCCTGCATCCAGGGCCGACTGGAAACTCTGCGACACGACCTGGCTGGGGAACAGATACGTGTGGGTGATAACCGGAGAGGGAACGTTGTCGTCCTTAAGAGTGGCGACCCGCAACAGCGTTGTCGTCTCGACGCGCAGCACGGCCGTGGGCGGCGTTGCGTCGTCCGGTGCGGGGACCTGCGTACCATTGGCCAACGAGGGCGTGCTCCCGTCGGTCGTATAGATGATCATGCTGCCCGGAGTCGACGCAGACACGGTGGCGTCGAACGGCGCCTCAAAAAGACCCCGCTGCACGTCGACCACGGGCGCGGCAACCAGCCCAGAGAGCGAGTCCGTGCCATTGGGCGCTCCCGGCGTGGGGGTGGAAAAATATCCGCGCGTCTCAGCCGCAATAGGTTCGGACCTCGCCGCGCTGAGCTCCGCAATCACAAGAAATCGGTCGCTTGTTTCGCTGACGTTCATGCCGTGCAGGGCCAACACATTCTGACCGTCGCGCAAGAGACTCACGTGCTGGGTGATGTCAAAATCCTCAAACTCCACGGATTCGTCATCCAGATGGGCAGCGACGGCTTCCGAATTCCAGCTCAAGTTCTCGGGCGCGTTCCGACGGGCTACTTCCACCCCGTTCAGATAAGCAACAAAGCCATCGTCGTATTTCATCCGCAACTGGAGATCGAAAATCCGAAAAGCGTCTTCCAGTTGGAACGGCAACCGGACATAGGCGGTCGCATTCGTGTTGTACATCTCCAGTTCCAGATCGGTGGCAATCAAGCCGTCGAACGTGGATTCTCGCTCGTAACCAACGCCCGTGGGTCCGCTGATCCAGGCCGTGTCGTC
>CAZNKT010000228.1:0-2222 GCA_964573605.1 uncultured Pirellulales bacterium | reverse complement strand
GCCCCAGAGACCGCCACATCAAGTACGGTGTGAAGCTGGTCCGGTACGGCAGGATCGATCAGTTCCGATGAAAACCAGACCGGCGGCCCCGTGGTGACGGGCTCGGTGATGCTCGCTTCCCCCGGTGTGCCGGTGGGCTGCATCGCAAAAGCAGTGGCTGCCGTACGGCCGTCCATCGTATGATCGAACAGCTTGAACGGCCTAAGCGGCACGCTGCTCTGCCCCAGATCAAACGTCCGGTCGAACACACTTCCTACGTCGAACGTTGCCAAAGTGTGGGCGTGACGGATCAGTGGCCCAATGTCGACAATCGTAAGGCCGAACGCCGCAAATCGGAGGGCGAACGCTTCGAACAGGCCATCCAGATCGACATCCAGTCCGATGTCATTCGAGAAGCGTGCATCGACCGCCATCGACGGCTCAACCAGGATCGGGTCATTACTCAGGTCTCCGTCCAGATCGATGCCGTGGACAGTGACCTTGTCGCCCTGGCTGAACGTTACCGAATGAACTGCGGCACCACCCTCATACGGCATTCCATTGACGTCCACCTGCAGGCTCAGCGCGCCTGGCACCGGATCGCTCGGATCAAAAAGTGCCGGGTCGAAGAAGCTGTAGGTGATTCCCTGATCCATAATGATCGGCAGCGCACTCACATCCTGGGTGACATTGAGTTGCGGGCCAAGGTTGTAAGAGACGGTCGTCACATCCAATGAGAGCGGCCCCAATGTCAAGTTGTACTTTCCGCCGGGAAATACGGGGATCAACGATGCGAGGTCAAGCTGAGCCTTAGCGATCTGGCGCTTGAGGTCGAGCTCCGAGTTCTTTGGAAAGCTGTCGGTGGTGGCGCTCAGCCGGCCATTGTCGTTGGTGGTGTTGTCGCGAAGACTGACGTCCGGCAGCGTCAATTGGAGCGAGCCAACATTCTTGCTCACGCTGGCCACACCCGCTGAGAAGCCCGCTCCGAGATCGACCTGCGCTCCCAGCAGACTTCCCTCCGCTTCACCGACCGACACCGTCACGAAGGCTGACGGGCTCTTGAGCTTCGCGTTCGTCTTTCGCTTCATGAGATTCTCTTCGGCCGCGTTCCGCCTTTGTTTGGCCGCGACTTTGGCATCTTCCGCCTGCGACACGCTGCCCTCCTTGGGCGGAAGCGGAGCGCCGCTATCGATCGCGTCGGCGTAATCCTTTCCGGCGAGCTCCATCACCTCTTCGCGGGCTGCCAAGTAGTCCTGACCGGAAGTCGGATTTCGCATCCGCTCCGCCTCCTTGTCCAATCGGTCATTGAGCCGGTTGGCTTCGTTATCCGCGTCGGTAAGTTCCTTCTGGGCGTCATCGTAGTCTTTGGCGGCCTTGCGATCCGCAAGCTGCTCGCGCACGCTCTTCGCCGCTGCGATCACTCCCCGGGCAATCTGCTCGATCGGAATCGAGAAGTAGCGGACATCGCCGTCGAAAAGCGGGATGATGGGCCCGGGATCAGCAATCGACACTCCATCGATGTCGTAGAATTGTCCGGTCTTTGCATCCCGCGCCACGCCGTTGCCGCTGGAGTCCAGGAACATGGGCCGACCGGCCGCATCTTCCATCTGCCGATTGATGGCAAACATCTCTTCGGTGTGCGCGAAATGAATGTCGAGCAAATCAAATCCTACGCAGCCGAACAGGCAGCCGGTGACCGAAGCGTCGGCGTTCAGATTCAACACCAGGTCCGCATACGCGCCGATTTTCGGCGAGACCGTGTAGAGGCTCCCATCGCTAACCTCGGCAAACGCTGCCACGTCGGCATACTGGCCGCTCGGATCTGCGTCAATCACATAGTTCAAGTCGCCATCGTAGGTCACGTCCACCGAGCCGGAGTTGATGTAAAACCCGACATCGAAGCCAAGCTTGCCGGAGAACTGCGCATTGACCTCACCGCCGAACTTCGTGCCGAACGGACCGTTGACAATGTCACCAAATTTCAAATGGCCGGTATCGAACTGAAACCCAAGGAACAAGGGATCGGCCGAGACGGAACTGTTCGGATTGCCATCGTCGAAGCCGAAACCATAGACCAATGCGTCGCCCGGCCCGAACTGGCTCTTGTCGAGCGATTCGAAGTGCCAACTGCTGCTCCCGATGTCTTGAATCTCGTAGGCCCCGATATCCGAGATGGCTGAACCCACGGCGGCAATGTCCATCAGCGGCCGGCCACGCTGGTCGATCATGCGCAGCGACAGCGG
>CAZNKT010000227.1:0-2238 GCA_964573605.1 uncultured Pirellulales bacterium | reverse complement strand
CGACCTACCAGCTCTACGGCGAAAGCGCCAAGAAGCCGGGCACCTTCGGCCACACCGTGCTGCTGGCCCGGCGAATGGTCGAACGCGGCGTGCGCTTCGTTCAGGTTTATCTGAACAACTGGGATACCCACTCGAACGTCGCCGGCCGCCTGCCCGACCAGTGCCGCGATATCGACCAGCCGTGCCACGGCCTGATCGAAGACTTGCGCTCCCGCGGCATGCTCGACGACACGCTGATCATCTGGGGCGGCGAGTTCGGCCGCACGATCTATTCCCAAGGCGGGCTCTCGGACAAGAACTACGGCCGCGACCATCACCCCCGCTGCTTTACCATGTGGATGTGCGGCGGCGGGGCCAAGGGCGGTGCCATCTACGGCGAAACCGACGACTTCTCCTACAATATCATTCGCGACCCGGTCCACATCCGCGATTTCCACGCCACCGTGCTCAAGCTCTTGGGCTACGACCACGAGCGGTTCACCTACAAATATCGCGGGCTCGACCAGCGGCTTACCGGCGTCGAGCCGGCCCGGGTCATCCCCGAACTGCTGGCATAGCGGCTCCGCGCCAAGCTCCCTTCCTCCACGCGCCGCACTGCCGTGCGATTCCGCGCGATGCGAAACCGCGCGCCCGGCGCCACGATGTTTCACGACGCTCCGCCGTTGCCCGAACGCCTCGCTCGCGATAATATTGCCATCAACAGGCGCAAGGCGGTTACTAATTGTTCTCCGTCGACAAACGATTGTGGAGCTTTGCGATGACCGACTGCAGCCTGGAGATTCCGGGCATTCACGTCCGCGACATTCAACGAAATCTGTCCCCGGCCACGCTCTACCAGGAGGCCCTTCGCCGGGAGGCCGATTCGGTCCTCTCCGCCAGCGGCGCGTTGATCGCCTACTCGGGAGCCAAGACCGGCCGCTCGCCGAAAGACAAGCGCATCGTCCGCCATCCCGAATCGGAAAACGACGTGTGGTGGGGACCGGTCAACGTCCCCATGGACGACCACTCGTTCAAAATCAACGTCGAGCGGGCCAAGGATTATCTCGACCTGCAGGACCGGCTGTACGTCGTCGATGGGTTCGCCGGCTGGGACCCCGAGTATCGTCTCAAGGTCCGCATCATCTGCTCGCGCCCCTACCACGCGCTGTTCATGAACACGATGTTGGTGCGTCCCTCGCGCAAAGAGCTGGCCGATTTCGGCCATCCCGACGCCGTGATCTACAACGCCGGACGCTTTTCGGCCAATCGCTACACGTCCGGCATGACCTCCCGCACCAGCATCGACCTGAATCTGGAAACGCGCGAAATGGTCATCCTGGGAACCGAATACGCCGGCGAGATGAAAAAGGGCGTGTTCACGATGATGAACTACTTCATGCCCAAGCGCGGCGTGCTTTCGATGCATTGCTCCGCTACCGCCGATCGGCACAACGAACACTCGACCATTCTATTTGGCCTCTCCGGCACCGGTAAGACAACGCTTTCGGCCGACCCTAAACGGCATTTGATCGGCGACGACGAGCACTGCTGGACCGACCGCGGAATCTTCAACATCGAAGGCGGCTGCTACGCCAAGGCCATCGACCTGACGCCCGAATCGGAGCCCGAGATCTTTCAAGCGCTGCGGTTCGGCGCCGTGCTGGAAAACGTCGTGTACGACGAGTACGACCACACGGTCGATTTCCACGACAAGTCGATCACGGAGAATACGCGCGGCGCGTACCCCGTCGAGTTCATCCATAACGCCAAGATTCCCTGCCTGGCCGGCCATCCCCGCGACCTCATTTTTCTCACCTGCGACGCCTTTGGCGTGTTGCCGCCGGTCAGCCGCTTGACGCCCGAGCAGGCCATGTATCACTTCATCAGCGGCTACACGGCCAAGGTGGCCGGCACCGAACAGGGTGTCACCGAGCCGGAAGCCACGTTCTCACCCTGCTTCGGCGGACCGTTTTTGGTCTGGCATCCGGCCAAGTACGCCGAATTGCTGGCCGAAAAAATGAGGAATCACAAGGTCCACGCCTGGCTGGTCAACACCGGCTGGAGCGGCGGCGCATACGGCACCGGCAAACGCATGAAGCTGGCCCATACGCGCGCCATCATCGACGCGATTCACGACGGAATCCTCGCCGACGCGCCCACCGAGGTCGATCCGATCTTCGGCCTGCGCGCCGTCGCCAAGTGCCCCGACGTGCGCGACGACACGATGCTGCCCAAGCACACCTGGTCCGTCCCGGCCGC
>CAZNKT010000226.1:0-2301 GCA_964573605.1 uncultured Pirellulales bacterium | reverse complement strand
GGCTGTCGATGCCCCACTCACCGCGCTGGTATCGCGACCGGTTGTGGCTGCTCGATTCGGGCAACGGCTACTTCGGCTACCTCGACTCTGTCAGCGGTAAGTTCGAGCAGGTAACCTTCTGCCCTGGCTACGCACGCGGACTTGCGTTCGTAGGAGACTACGCCGTGGTCGGCCTATCTCTGCCACGTCACGATCCAACGTTCGAGGGGCTGCCGCTGCAAGAGAAACTCGAACAGGCAAATGTGTCGGCACGCTGCGGTCTGCTGGTGATCGACCTGACCAGCGGCGACGTAGTCGAATGGCTGCGGCTGGAGGAGCCGGTGCGCGAGTTGTACGACGTGCTGGTCCTACCGGGCGTGCGCCGCCCAAGACTGGTCGGCTTCAAGACCGACGAGATCCGCACGCGGGTGTGGGCGGATCCGGAGGGGCTTGAGCTGCAATAGCCCTTTGGCCGCCTGGACTCCGGCCGCGTACTTGCACGTCACCTGTCGCAGACTTGGCCGATTCAGTTCCTGGCTTGGACGCCTGGGGCTGCCAGCGCAACTCATGCCGGCATCGACGGCTTGGCGTCCCGCGGCTTCTTAACGCTCTGGCCATCTGCGATACTCATGATCTCTGCGTGTCGATCCATAGAGGCGGGTGATCCATTCCGAAGATCCCCCACGAAATCCAGGCTCAGCATGTGTTGCAGGCCATCAAGGCACTTTAGGATGGTATCGAGCACGATTTCGGCGAGTCCCGCGATTACGACATCTTCTATGAGGACAGAGGAGAAAAGGTGTCACGGACGAATGGCACTGTCGACGCCGCAAGTCATAACACATTTGAAGTTGCTCCGACAGAGTGTTGCCGTGTGATTTTTTGCAGTGTTGAGTTGAGCAAAGAGCACGCTGCTAACATGACCATGCTTCGGTGGCGTCGGTTGTGATGAGTCAGCGGGCACCGCGATCCTATATCGCTGAACGCGTAGTCGACGCATAAGCGTTGATCAAAGATGTTGTCGTGAGTGGCCGCACTCACGTTGTGGTTTGACAGCCTTCGCAAGTCGCAACAAGACGCGGCCACCCGGATTCGCAACCTGGACAAGCTCAAACAGGGACTCGACGATTTGAAACGTCGGTTGCAAGCTCCCAAGACTCGTTTTCGGACACGCCCCAAAGTCGAAGAGGCTCTGAAAAAACTACTTGCCGCATCCAAGGCGAGCAACTTGGTGCGGGTCGAGATTCAAGAGCAAGAAACAGAGACGTTCAGGCAAGCGTCGCGGGGACGGCCCACCAAGAACACTCAGTACGTACGTCGAGTTGTGACACGATATCGGCTGGCCGTGAAGCCCAACGCAGATGCCGTCATCAAATCATTCGAACCCCTCCATGTCCTCCATACGCAGCAGGATCAGCGTGCTTACGCCCGCTTCGTAAAGCTTTGGGCCGAACGATCGCTGCTCGTCGGAAGCTCCACAGCCGGCCAATTCGAGCGTGTGCTTACCGGCCTCTAGCCGATGCAGGTCGAAAATGTACTCATGCCAGTCATAACCCTTGCCGTTCAGATCGAGCACGGGCCCAGCCTGTTCGCCGTCGAGCAACACTTGATAGCGGCTCCCAAAGATTGACTTCAACAATATCGCCGACACCTTGTACAGTCCGGCCTTATTCACCTCGAAATCGAACTTGATCCGACCGTCGGGCACTTCGGGGCGGAAGGCGATGCCCGCGAGCGACTTTTCGATTTTGTCGGGCTTGGCCTCGAACTTCAGTGCACCCGCCAACTCGATCTGGTAGGGTGCCACCCGCTCCTTCGCCGACGGCAGCTCTTCGTCCCACGTTACGACCGGCGTCTGGTACCACATCGCCACGGAACTGACCCAATCTTCCCGTTGGCCGGAGCTCGATAGCTGCTTTCCTTCTTCGGTGAACACGCTGCCGCGATGTTCGATCGACACCTTCAGCGATTTGTGAAACCGGATCGGATCTTCAATGTGCCAGCGGTACGCCGTCACCCGATCGCCCGGCAGGGGCCCTTCGTACAGGCTCACGCCCTGATACGCCCCGGCAAACTCGCGGAAACCCCAGGCGTCGCCAATATAATCCTCGGTGCCCGTGCCTTGGATCGAAGGCACGCTCTCTCCGTCGATCGTGAACCGGTCGTCCCCTTCGCCGAACCAACCAGTCCGTGTCTGATGGGCCGAATAGACCGTTCCGACGTAGTGGCCGCGCCCCGTGGTTTCCAACATCACATGGTCTCCCGGCCGGGCCGGGTTTTGCTGGCGATAGCGGGCATGAAAATACAAGCTATCATCCGGCA
>CAZNKT010000225.1:0-2301 GCA_964573605.1 uncultured Pirellulales bacterium | reverse complement strand
GGTTCTGGACGTTGTGTTCAACGAGGACAAAAGCCGGCTTCGCAACGGGGACAGCTCTCTTTCCGCACATCGCGGGATGGATTTCGGCCGGATGAAGAGCCCAGGGGCGCCGTAGTGCGCGCATCGTGTCGGGGTGCGAAGCGCCGCTGAGTGCGAGTCGGCAGGCATCGCGCTAACTTGCCCAATCGTGCGCAGGCCGAGCGTATGCCGCTCGCCTGACGCCATCACTATTCGCGCCTCACGTCAGATTGTCCAAGGTGTCCAACCGTGGCCCGCGAATTCTGAAAATAACTTACGTAAATCTTCATTGACGTAACTTCTGCGGCGCTCGACTTACGTCAATGGCCTTCGTCGTAAGTCGATTTCTCACCCCGCGCGCTGGCTCGCCTGGACACTTGGTAACTCCTATTTCTTCAGCGACGAACGGATTTATCCGCACGCTGCTTAACAGGAGAACCTCCCCATGGCGAAGCGAAAACCCAAGAGTCAGCCCGAGGCGCGGCGGCCCAAGAACCTCAGCGATGGACAACGCACCTATCGTGCGCATGGAAAACGGATCCTGACCCATTCCGTGGGTGCGTTGCCGATCATCAACCGGCTGCTGGGGCGGATGCGGTTGCAGGAATTCCTCTCCCGCCATCTGCCGGCGGAAGATCAACGCACCAAAGTCGATACGCCGCGGGTGGTGCTGTTGCTGCTGAGGAACCTGCTGGTTTCGCGGGAGCCCATCTATGGAGTCGCCGAGTGGGCGCGGAACTTCGGGCCCGAACTATTCGATCTGTGGCCGGAGGATTTCGATTATCTCAACGACGACCGCGTGGGCCGTTGCTTGGACCGGGTCTTCCAGGCGCTGGATACGAATCTGATCATGGACGTGGTGACGCACGTGGTGCGTGAGTTCGAGGTCTGCCTGGACGAACTGCACAACGACTCCACGACGGTCTCCTTCTTCGGCGACTATCCGAATGCCGAGACGGAACAACGCGTGAACGGGCAGACCGCTCCAGCGATTACCTGGGGCCACAGCAAAGACCATCGGCCCGATCTGAAACAACTGCTCTATATCTTGACGGTCAGCGACGACGGCGGCGTGCCGGTTTACTTTCAGGCGGCCAGCGGCAACGTCGTCGATGACCAGACGCACCAGGCCACTTGGCGGTTGCTGGCCGAGTTGGTGCAGCGGCCCGACTTTGTGTACGTCGCCGACTGTAAGCTGGCGACCACCGAGAACATGAATGAGATCGCCCGCCAGGGAGGCCGCTTTATCACCGTCTTGCCCGCCACGCGCAAGGAAGACGCCCAGTTTCGCCAGCGACTGAGCGAGAAGCCGGAAACGATTCGGTGGCGTGAAGTGTATCGGCTCACGCACGATGACGGCACGCTGCGCGACTTGTTTCAGGTCTGCACCGAGGAACAGTTGAGCAAGGAAGGCTATCGGTTGTTATGGTTTCACAGCCTCGGCAAAGCGGAGTCCGATGGCGCGACTCGCGCCCGCCGCTTGCAACGGGCCATCCGCGAATTGAATGATCTTCGCGCCCGGCTCAGCGGTCCGCGAACTCGTTTCCGCAAGCGCGAGAAAGTGACCGCGGCCGTGGACGCCATTCTCGACGCGCATGCCGCACGCGACTATCTGCACGTCGAGATCCACGAATGCCAGCAGGAGAACTATCGCCAGGCCACCCCAGGCCGTCCCACCCCGAACACCAAGTACAAGCGGCAGGTGCAGACGCGTTTCGACGTGAGTTGGGAAATCGACGGAAAGCGACTCGAAGCCGCCGCGGCGGGCGATGGTGTGTTCCCGCTGATTACGAACCTCCGCGACTGGAACGCGGCGGAGGTGCTGAAAGCCTACAAGCGGCAGCCGATCATTGAGAAACGGTTCTCACAGTTGAAGACCGACTTCTGCGTCGCCCCGGTGTATCTCAAGAGCGTGACCCGGATCGTCGGATTGTTAGCGGTCTACTTCTTGGCGTTGATGGTGCAGTCGCTATTGGAGCGCGAGCTGCGCCGGGCGATCCAATCGAAGGGTCTGGAGTCGCTGCCGCTCTATCCTGAAGGACGTGCCTGTGCCTGTCCCACGACTCGCCAGGTGCTTGACGTCTTTGAACCGATTGCCCGACACACCATCTTCCCAGCCGACAGCGACGAATTCGAAATGTTCACGACCGAGTTGGCTCCGATCCATCGCCAGATCCTCAAGCTGCTCCGCATGCCCCTCACTGATTATCGAGCCTGACCCGCGACGATCGACCCCGCCGGGAAATTCGGAGATAATGAAACGCCGATGTGCGGAAAGAACGC
>CAZNKT010000224.1:0-2394 GCA_964573605.1 uncultured Pirellulales bacterium | reverse complement strand
GATTTCGTGAAACACCAGTCGGTGCACCGGCACCTTGGGCTTGAGCAGCTCGTTGAGGTGCCAACTGATGGCTTCCCCCTCGCGGTCTTCGTCGGTTGCCAGGTAGAGGTCCCGGGCGTCCTTCAAAAGTTCCTTGAGCTTGGTCACCTGGGCCCTTTTGCCGGGCGGGATGATGTAGACCGGATCGAAGCCGCTGTGAACGTTGACGCCCAGGTAGGCCCAGTCTTCACCTTTATATTGGGCCGGAATCTGCTTCGCCCCTTGTGGCAGATCGCGCACATGGCCGATGCTGGCCTCGACCGTGAAATCGCGACCCAAGAACTTGCTGATCGTGCGCGCCTTGGCAGGCGACTCGACGATCACCAGCGATTTGCCGCTCTTTTTGGTCGGTTTCTTTGCCATCTAGTTGTGCCGCGTCAGTCAGCTTTCCGGTGGACCACTTACTTGAGACTACGGCTCCCCCCCGCATTGGGATCGCCCGCGCCCAAAAATCCGCATGCTAGCATCAATTTCTCTACATCCATTGTTGGCGCCCAGCCACCCAAAGAATACCGGGAGATTGCGGCAACAACACGTAACGTTCTTGCCAGAATGGACTTAATGACTCCTGGCCAAGTCCTAAGCTCAGTCCGCCATCCTAGTTGAGCGGTATCTGCTTAATCAGCGGCCTATCCGGCTGTCAAGCCATCTTTCCAACAGGCCGGGCGTTTCGCCGTGCCACCGTCGTCGCGATATGGACGCCACCGGGCCCCCTGAGATGCCTGAAATGCACGATGTCATCCGGCGAGATCTCTTGCATTGCACAACTGTATTAGTACAATCAGTACAGTTCGGAGCCCCATTGTGGAATTTTCCATCAGCACCACCGCCGGCGTCCCCATCTATCTGCAATTGATCGAGCAGATTTGCTCGGCCATGGCCCGCGGTCGGCTGCACGCCGACGAGCGACTCCCCTCGGTCCGCGAGCTGTCGCAAACGCTGGTCGTCAATCCAAACACCGTGGCCCGGGCCTACACGGAGCTGGAACGCGAGGGAACGCTCTACACGCGTCCCGGTCTGGGCGTATTCGTCAGCGCGTCCCGTCCGGCGCAGCCAAAAAAAGTCCGCCGCGAGCGCCTCACCCGCAGCATCGATCAGTTCCTAGTGGCCGCGGTTCACCTTGGCTGCGAAAGCACGGAAGTGTTGGAGCTGGTTCAAGAGCGGATGAAACAATTCCAGTGGCCTTCGTCCGCAGCGCCCACGTCGTGAAAGGTAATTCGATGGCAGACGAAAACCGAAATGATACAATCACGATCGACAAGCTGACGAAGCACTACGGCCAAGCCCGCGTCGTCGACAACGTCTCGCTTCAGGTTCCGGCCGGCTGTGTCTACGGTTTGCTCGGACGCAACGGCGCCGGCAAGTCGACGCTCATCAAAATGTTGATGGGGATGGTGCAACCCGACTCGGGCCGCGCAACGCTGCTGGGCGAGGATGTCACCGAGCTGCGCCCGCAGACGCGAGGGCAAATCGCGTATCTGGCCGAAGGCCATCCGCTCTATCGCTGGATGACCGTGGGCGGCGCCGCGCGATTCACCAAAGGCTTCTTCGCGCCGGACGCCTGGCACGATCGTTTTCTTGCCGACGTTCTCGACCATTTCGGCATTTCGCTCAAGCAAAAGATCGGGCGGCTGTCCAACGGCCAGCGGGCCCAGGTCTCGCTCGCGCTGGCGTTGGCGTCCGATCCGCAATTGCTGATCCTGGACGACCCGACGCTGGGTCTCGACACGGTCGTGCGGCGTGACTTCCTGGAATCGATGATTCACTTGATCCAGCGCAGCGGCCGCACGATTCTGTTTAGCTCACACATCCTGGGAGACGTCGAACGCGTGGCCGATCGAATCGGCATTCTTGTCGACGGCGTGTTGCGCGTCGATTGCCCGACCGACTACTTCAAGGCGGCGCTGCGCCGTGTGGTGCTCGAGTTCACCGGTTCGGTGCCGCGCTATCCTGATTGTCCCGGCCTGGTCAGCCAACGGCAGATCGGCGGCAAGCTGGAACTGGTCTTCGTCGGCTATGGCGAGGAGCAGGCCGAAATCGCCAGATCGCTGGGTGCCGCCCGCGTGGAAGTCCTGGAAATGAATCTAGAGGACGCCTTCATCGCCTACACACGCGGCGAAACGCGCCCTTTGCCGAGCCTGGAATGGGAGCCCGTGGCATGCTGAAAACGTTGACCTGGAAGGAAAGCCGAGAATTGCTGCCGCTGGTCGTATTGGCGTTACTGGCCCAGGGTCTGGTGTTTCTTGTGCCCGGCCGGCTGCCACTGTTCAATTGGATGTATTATGGCGATCCGGGCAATTCCGTGCCGTTTGTCGGCGGTACGCTGGCCAACTGGATACTCTATACGTCCGGCCT
>CAZNKT010000223.1:1091-2435 GCA_964573605.1 uncultured Pirellulales bacterium | reverse complement strand
CCACCTGCCTGTTCCTGCAGGGGGCCTGCGGCGACATCAATCCCTACATGGACAAAACCCCCTTGGACCAGGGCGGCGTCGAAGAAATGCAAAAGATGGGACGCGGCCTGGGTAAGTTATTGGTGGCCACCGCGGGCGAAGTGGAAACCGCGGTGCCGGCCAATCCCTCGATTCAGTTCGAAGCCCGCCAGATTCCGGTGCGGATGCGATGGGATATCGACGACCCCGAGGTTCGCAAAGTGCTCAGCAAAGCCTATGGCGCGCGGTTCGACGACTACATCGCCAAGACGATTCACAACAACATCGTGCCCTGCACGCTCACGGTGGTGGTCATCGACGGCAACCTGGCCCTGGTCGGGATGCCGGGCGAGATATTCGTCGACTTTCAAACGGCGATCAAAACCGCCTCGCCCGTGCCGGACAGTTTCCTGGTGGGCTACACGAACGGCTACCACGCCTATTTCCCCACGCTGCGCGAAGCCGCGGCCGGCGGTTACGGCGGCAAGACGGCCACCTACGTCGAGCCCGGCGCCGGCGAGCGGCTGACGAACGAAGGCCTGATCACGGTCTACAAAATGACCGACCAGCTGCACGACACGCCGCGCCCCGAGGACTTTAAGCTGCTGGAATATGACGAAGTACGCGGTGAAGCGGGGAAGTGAATCAGAGCAAGGTGCGCCGCCGACCGCGTCTCCAGCGATCCCCCCCTTTTTTGGGTATAATTTGGCACCAAACGGAACTTTGGGGTCCAACCGGTGTTGAATGCGGCGTGTATATGCCCGTTCCGCTTCCGAGACTCCTTCGTTCCCCCCTTTGATGAACCCACCCTCCACGCCGGCCCTCGTGATTGACCCTCAGCGGGTCCACCGCAACATAGCGCGAATGGCCGCCTATGGCCACGAGCACGACTTGGCGATTCGGCCACACATCAAGACGCACAAGTCACGCCTAATCGCACGGCTGCAAATGGAATCCGGCGCGCTGGGACTGGCCGCGGCCAAGGTGGGCGAAGCGGAGTTGATGGCCGAAGTGGCCGACGACATCTTGCTGGCCTATCCGGCCATCGATGCGGCCCGAACCGCACGGCTCTCGCAAATCGCAGCCCATGCCACCTTGCGCGTGGCCGTCGACTCGATGGCGGGTATCCAGCTGATCGGCGCCGCGGTCAACCGCGACCGGGCCACCGTGGGCATCCTGGTCGATTTGGACGTCGGCATGGGACGCACTGGCGTGCAGACGCCGGCCGAAGCGCTCAAACTGGCCCAGCTAGTCGACCAGACTGCCGGACTTCGGCTCGACGGCCTGTTCTGCTATCCGGGTCACATCCAGCAACCCACCGATCAG
>CAZNKT010000223.1:0-1081 GCA_964573605.1 uncultured Pirellulales bacterium | reverse complement strand
GGTGTTGGAGTTGCGGCCGTCCACGATGATTTGCACATCGGCGGTCCGGCCGGAAAGCAAGAGACCGCACTGGGCGCGGTTTCCGACAAGCTAGCCGAAACGCTCGATCTGTGGGCCGACCACGGATTGCAGGCGCGCATCGTTTCGGGCGGGTCGACGCCGACCGCATTCCAGTCGCACTTCGTACCGGAGTACACCGAGATCCGTCCCGGCACGTACGTCTACAACGACATCAACACCGTGCGCGCCGGGTATTGCCAACTCGACGACTGCGCGGCACGCATTGTCTCAACCGTGGTCAGCACGGCCGTTCCCGGGCAGGTCGTGATCGACGCGGGCAGCAAAACGCTGACCATGGACCGCTGCACACCGGCGCCCGAGAGCGGCCACGGATACGTCGTGGAATATCCCGACGCCCTCATCACTCGGCTCAGCGAAGAGCATGCCCAGGTCGATATTACCGCCTGCGACAGCGTCCCGAAGCTGGGGGAGCGTGTGACGGTGATTCCCAACCACATTTGCCCCTGCGTCAACCTGCAAAATGCCGTCTGGTGGCGCGACGCCGAGGGCCAACCGGTCGAACTGTCGATCGACGCCCGCGGAATGTTGGTGTAAGTCGCCCCCCCGCTCAGTCCGGCAATTCTTCCTGTTGCGGCTCGGGCAGGAAAAAGCACGCGATGCTGCCGACCAGAAAGACGAACAGCGCGACCCCCGCGGCGGCATTGGCCAGTCGTTCGGGATGGGAATCGCCGGGAGTCACCTTGCTCAAGAAGGTGGTTACCGCGGCAAACGAGGTTCCGATCATACGACCGCCAATGTTGGCCGCGAAACCCTCTCCCGTTCCGCGCAGGTGAACCGGATAGACGCGCGGCAGGTAGTTGCCCAGGAAACTGAATTGCGCCACCGTGAACAGCCCGGCCAAAAACGCCCCGACCATCAACGCATTCAGCCCGTACCCCGGAGCGAAGGCGAATACCAGCGGCACGATGATCAGGCCCGGCAATTGAAACACGCGCAATAACTTTCGGCGGCTGGCGATGCGCACGACCAGAATCGCCAGCAGCACGCGACCGGTCAGCCC
>CAZNKT010000222.1:0-2496 GCA_964573605.1 uncultured Pirellulales bacterium | reverse complement strand
AGATGTTGCTCAGAAATCGCGAAATTCGCCGCGATTATCGTGCTCACGCTCACGGCAGCTGGTCGACCTGCTCCCAATCGACGTAGTAATAAAATGCCACCGGTCCAAACCGCAGCTCGTTTTCGTTGGTCACCGTGATCTTGGCGTGCTTGCGAAACGGCATCCGCCAAAAACAGTTCCGCGAGCGGCCGTACGAAGAAACGCTCACCGGCAACGACTGAAACGTCTTCATTGCCCCGTGCCCGACGCCAAAGAAGTCCCCCAGCGGCACCTCAACGCTCGGCCGCTCGGCCCCATCCCAAAAGATTCTCAAGACCAGCTCGCGGCCGACAAACGGATTGAGCGAAGTGGCCGTATTCCAGATGTGCTTGATCACCCCCGGACCGGCCAAATCCGCCACCACAAGCGTCTGCCCGGGCAACAGCGTCTCGCCATCTTCATTCGCATCAATATCGGAATCCGTACTAGAAGCCCGCCGACTCCGCCCTTCCTGAGGTTGAGTGAGATCAGCGAGGAGATTCTGCGCACGGGCCGTCGACACCGCGATCGCCAAGATTCCAAGAGCCGGTAGAACATGCCGCATGATGGTGTGCCTTTCTTGCTAGATAGAGACCTGTGATGATTGTACTCACGAATGACTGCAGCTGTGTCTCAGATCGCGAAGACTCGTCGAAACGCGGCACGAAGGCGACGGATTGGCCCAGCGCCGAAGACTTCGCACAGGCGGATGTGATTGTCTCTTACCAACGAGGCCAACGAACACCCGATCGGGCCGCGGAGCTCGATGCCTATCTGGCCCGTGGCGGCGGGCTCGTCTACATTCATTGGGCAGTTGATGGCCGCAACGATCCCGACGGCCTCGCGCAACGCATCGGTTTAGCGTGGGACGGCGATCGCTCCAAGTACCGCCACGGCGCGCTCGAACAGCGGTTTGGTAACCGCCAGCATCCCATCGTCAGGAATTTCGACGGTTTACAGCTGCTTGACGAGAGTTACTGGCAGCCGACTGGCGACCGTGGCCGGGTCAGCTTGCTCGCAACGGGCATCGAAGACGGACAACCGCAACCATTGTTCTGGACGGTCGAGCCACGCCAGGGGCGCGTATTCGTGTCGATTCCCGGCCACTTTGCCTGGACGTTCGATGATCCACTGTTTCGGATTCTCCTGCTGCGCGGCATTGCCTGGGCTGCCGATGAGCCCGTCGATCGTTTTAATGATCTCGCGATCGCCGGAGTCTGTATAATTGACTGACACACCTTGTCTTGACGGGAAACACGCTTTGGCACAATCGACGCGAGCGATGTCTCGAAGACCCGCAGATTCGTAGCTCTGCGAGAGTGCCTTTGGTTTCCCGTTAGCAGGGCTGCACGTTTTCTCTGGCTAATGGTGCCACAGCATGAACCATCGCATTGACCGCCGGGGTTTTGCCTGGCAAACGTCGGCCACCATCGGCGGGCTTCTAACGGCCGGACTGCAGTCAGTCGCCGCCCGTGACCGCAATCCGTCCAACAAACCGCTTGTACTGCTCGGCGTCAATGCGCTGGCGCGGGCCCACGAGTTGGACTATTTCGCCGACGGACATCGCGGGGCGAGCATGGTCGCGGCACATCTGCTGTGTGTCGACAACCAATTGGACGAGCGAGCCACCACGCGGATTGAGGAACTGTTCGATTTGAATTGGGGGTCGACCGATCTGTGCAAGCCCTTTCCGGAGGAGGATCCTCAGCCGGAGCGGATCCGCGAGATCGGCGTTGCGTTGGCGGAGGGTGGAGAAGTGCTGCGGCAGGTGGGCCACAACGCGATCTTCGCCATGCTGTCGATCAAGGCATTTCGGTTGCTACCCAGCGCGGCCACGCCCCAGCGCATCGACGGTGTCTGCAAACTGATCCGGTCCTTTACCCCCTGGCAGGACGTGAAGCCGGACGCCGACGTCGACCCGCCGCCGTTCACCGAAACGGCGGCCGCATCGCAATACGTTCTGCGCGAGGCAAGCGACACGGTCGATCGGTTCATCGGGTTCGGTCAAGGGTTCGCCGGCCACATGCTGACCTTCGGCCAAGCTCTCGTTGAGTTAGCGGCGATGGGCGACGTGGAGTGGGCCGAAAGCTGCCGCACGGCCTTTCGCAAATACGTGACCGTCACTCGCCACGGTCCCGATCCTGATGCGAAGCGTTATCGTGCACATCAGCGCACCAAGCTGCGGCCGACCGAAGCGGCCTACTGGGAACAGCGCGGCGACCACGCCGTCGACATCGGGCACGTGTTCAAGTATCCCTACGGCTATTACGACCTGCTGCGTCGCGCCGACGATCCCGAATTAGCGCGTGCCTGGGATGTGAAGGCGTTTCGCATCTTCTGAAGTCGCGCAACGGCAGCCTTGCGCGCTCATGACGACCTGAGTGGCAAACAACGGACCATTAACTGCCATCGGTGTGCACGACCAACCGTATATACTCCGGTTCGAATAGTTCCGTATGTCCGTCGGGCACCTCGAGC
>CAZNKT010000221.1:0-2539 GCA_964573605.1 uncultured Pirellulales bacterium | reverse complement strand
TATCGTGGACTTGAACCGCTCGAAGCCGAAGATGCCGGTATCTACTTTGGTCGTGCAAGATTTAAAGCGCGCCTCCCGCGACTGGGCCGCGAACAACCAGAATGCTGCGTGGCTGAGCCACGCTGGCGAGCGGCTAGAGGCAGTGGCCCAATTGAGCGCCCGACCCGACTTGGGAGCGAATCTCGAGCCTACCGATCGGAACTATATCGCAGCCTGCTGTGAGGCCGAACTTCGGTCCAAGCGCAGCAGGCGCCGCGTGCGCGGCGTCGCTGTTTGCCTCTCTTTGCTGCTCGCAGCTGTCGGTATGGGCTGGTGGCAAGGGCCCTATCTGCAGGAGCAGGCTTACTGGCATTTCGTTATGGAGCCAAATGTGCTTTCCGCGGATCAGGAAAAATCGGTGCTGCCGTCCGACGAATTCAAGGAATGCAGCAGAGGTTGTCCGGCTATGAAGGTCGTACCCGCGGGGACTTTCAAGATGGCGGTGGCCGATCATGGAGGGTTCGACGTCACGATAGCCAAGCCATTTGCGGTCAGCAAGAACGAGCTCACCTTTGAAGAGTGGGATGCTTGCGTCGGCGCCGGTGGCTGTCGTGAGATCAGCGACAGCGGTTTCGGGCGCGGCGAGCGACCAGCGATCAATGTCAGTTGGCACGATGCTGCGAACTACGCGGCGTGGCTTGCTAAGATCACAGGTAGACCCTATCGGCTACTTTCTGAGGCCGAATGGGAATACGCAATCCGTGGAGGCACAGTTACACCATTCTTCTTCGGCGAAGACGCTTCCAAGCTTGACCGCTATGCTTGGTATGAAGCTAACTCGGGTCAAAAGACACAGCCGGTGGGCCAAAAGGAGCCAAACTCCTTCGGTCTTTATGATATGGCGGGCAATGTCTGGGAGTGGGTGCTCGACTGTCAGAATGCCTCTTATGAAGGGGCACCCACCGACGGCAGCCCCTGGCTCACTGGAAACTGCGACCGCCGGGTACATCGCGGTGGCTCTTGGTTCAATGGACCAGAACATCTCCAGTCGGAGAGCCGCATCAGGGGGGCTGCTGGTCTCTACGGAAAAAGTCTCGGGTTCCGTGTAGCCAGGACGCTAAGTCCATAGGATCAAATTCGATCCAGTTGCTGGTGAGGCGAAACTGTCGCACCTCCTCGTAACAGTCCCGTCATGCCGTCTCGCTAGATGGGCTGCCGTTGGACCAGGAGGTGCGGCGATGACGTGCACGCTCAGGCGTGAGTTAGATCCTCTTGATTGGGAAGTTGTGGAGCGAGCGGTGCAGAGCGTGACGGATGCGATCGTGACTGGCCCGCAGCCGGTCGGGCTTGAGAGTGACGAAGAGCTGGAACGCGAGCTTCGTCGTGAGCTCGCTGAAATGGTGCGCGCGAGTGGCGTAAGCGATGCCGATGCCCTCCTGGACATCCTGATCGATGGCATGAGCGAGAAGGTTGGCACGGCCGGGCTTCAGCGCCACCCAAGGTCCCTGGCCTTGGCGTAGGCGCCGTTCCAAGGGCGCGCCGACGCGCGCCGTAAGTGGCCTCCGGCCCCGCGGTCATGGTGGGGTCGGGTGGGTGGGTCGCTTTGCGGCCGGATGCCCACCCGCACCCGATCAAAAGCTGCTCACCGAGGTCATAACCACGAAGTAGACGGCGACGGTGAGCACGTCCTGAACGATCGTGGCCACAGGACCTGAGCCGAAGGCGGGGTGGAGGGCGAGGCGCGCCAGAAACCACGGGAACAGGAGGCGAGCACCGAGGCAATGCTGTTCGCGGCGAACAGCGCCACTCCGCCGCGCTGAGCGTCCCGACGAGCATCGGCACGTCACGGACAGCAAGATGCGCGGCGGTTTCAGTCTTGGGAATGTCGTCCGGCTCAGTCACGGCTTCGCTCCTAGATGGTTCTCATCGCGCCTTCACGCGCGCTCGAACGCGAGAGAAAAGTGCCTTCTCAGTCTCTACCAGCAGCAAGAGCAGCGCGCCGGTGAGGACGACCAGGAGCCCATCGTCCGGTGACACCGGCTTCGTGGCGAAAAGATTCTGGAGAACGGGCAGATAGGTGAAGGCGAGCTGCGCCGCCACGATGACGGCGATGCCGATCCAAACGGCCGGCGTCCCCAGGATGCCGCGCCAGGTGATCGAGCCTCCATATGTGTAGCGGACGCTGAACAGGTAGAAGATCTCCATGACGACGATGGTGTTCACCGCGAGCGTCCTCGCGAGCTCGACGGACCGGCCGGTGTCGATCGCGTAGAAGAAGATGCCGAACACGCCGGTCACGAACAGGAGGGAGACGAAGGCCGTCCGCCACAGAAGCGTGCCGGAGAGGAGCGAGGACCTGGGATCGCGCGGCGGGCGGCGCATGGTGCCCGGCTCCGTCGGCTCGAAGGCCAGGGTGAGCCCCAGCCCAACGGCGGTGACCATGTTGATCCACAAAATCTGGATGGGGGTGATGGGCAGCATCAGGCCGAAGGCGATGGCCCCAACGATCGCCGCCGCCTCGCCGCCGTTCGTGGGCAAAGTCCAGGCGATGACCTTCCGC
>CAZNKT010000220.1:0-2548 GCA_964573605.1 uncultured Pirellulales bacterium | reverse complement strand
CGAGCGGGTCCCGGTGGGCGTAGTGCCGGTACGTCACGCCGCCCACGGAATGCCCTAGGATCTCAATGGACGACTCCGGCATGTGCTCGTCATAGTAGGTCGCGCACGTCTTCCTCAGGTCCTTCAGGACCCAGGGTTTTTCTTCACCCGTCTCCACATCCTGCTTCGGCTTTACCCCGGCCAGGTCGCAGAGCCGTTGAAACTGCGCGTTCGGGCGCGAGCTGCCGCAATGGAACACCGGTTGGTCCGGTTCTACCAGGTCGGGCCGGAGGCTCTTGAGATGCACCTGCACGACCCGCTTCATCGGTCGATAGAACTGTTTTTTCGCCTTCACGCGGCGGTAGTACAGCCAGCCGTAGCGAGAGTCCTAACCTTGGCCGTTCGGCGGTTCGGGCCGCCAACAGACGTGCCGCCACAGAATGGGCTCATGGAACGCGGCGGTCTTGAAGACCGTCCCCGTGTCGACGCCGTAGTTGAAGAACACGACCAGGGCCGCCCGCCAGTAGTGGCCGACCGTCAGCGGTTGCTTCCAGCCCCTCGGCCGCTCCAGTTCGTACGTGGCGAAGTCGAGTGCATTCACGTCCGCCTTCGTGAGGTAGTGCCGTCCGGCGACGTCACGCTGCGGCTTCGGCTTTGGAAACCGCGGGAGCTTCTCCAGGAAATCCTGCTCCCAGGCCCACGACAGGATCGCCCTCAGATTCTCGCGGGACTTATTGGCCGTGCGTCCTGCGTTCGACCCGCCGTCTGCCGCTGCCTTTTCGTGGACCCAGTCGAGGAAGTCTCGCAGGTGAACTCTACCAATCTGATCGACGTCGACTCCTTTCCCCCAGGCGATCCACTTGGTGACGGTGCCACGGTACTCCTTGCAGGTGCCGGACGAGAGCTGCTTGGTGGCCAGATACTTGGCGGCGACGGACTCAAAGCTGATGGACATGGCGACGACTCCAGGCCGTCGGCACGCGCCTCCCTCCCCGGCTCCGCCAACCGATAGCCGCAATAGGCTTCCTGCTGAACCTCCTGTCGCTCTAGGGTAAGATCAGGCAGCTTAACGCTAGCTGCACAGTTGACCCCATTTTAGTTGAGAAAATGGCGAAGTGTGCGACTTGGCGAGCCGGTGAAGTCGCTGAGACTGATGCAACTTCCATCACGAGGCGAATCTCAAAACTCGCATCGGTCACCGGCACCTCGGTTCCCTTCCGCTGCGACATTGTCGGTTCGACCTGGTGCATTAACGAAGTCCGATGCTAACGAAGCTGGCGGCGCCTTGTCGTGGTGGCCCAAAGCGAGAATAGGATCATCCGATGAATAGTCGCCAGCCCCAAGCGGTCAGGGCGCACACCACAAAGCCAATCGCCAGCGGCAGCAGCGCTGACACCACCGTCCACTTGGCGCTGCCGGTTTCCTTGTAAATGGTGTAGAGCGTCGTGCTGCACGGGTTGTGCAGCAGGCTAAAGAGCATCAAGTTCACCGCCGTGAGCGTCGTCCAGCCGCCGGTGGTGAGGAGTTGGCGGACGGTATCGTTGGAATCGAGCTCAAACATCACGCCTGTGCCTGCTCCCAAGTCGTGCGCGCCGGTGACCATGACCGTCAACATCAGCACGGTGGGGATAACGATCTCATTGGCCGGGATGGCGATGACATATGCGAGCAGAATCACGCCGTTGAGGCCGAGAAATAAGCCCATAGGATCGGCAAACCGAATGAAGTGCCCCGCCAGACTGTCGCCGCCAACGTGGATGTTGGCGACGAGCCAGATGACCGCGCCTGCCGGCACAGCAAAGACCACTGCGCGCCACAGTACGAACAATGTGCGGTCTATCAGCGACGTGTAGAGCGTCTGCCAGAGGCGCGGTGGACGATACGGGGGTAATTCCAGGCTGAAGGTGCTGACTTCGCCCTTGAGCACGGTGTGCGACAGCCCCCAGCCGACGAGAAACGTCAACAGGACGCCCAGCAGCGCGACGCTGGTCACGGCCGCGGCGGACACGAAGCCAGCCAGCGCCGCCGGGACGAGCGAGCCGAGGAAGACAGTGGCGATAAGGAATTGCGTCGGCCAGCGCCCGTTGCAGAGGGCGAAGTTGTTCGTGAGAATTGCCAGCAACCGCTCGCGCGGGCTGTCAATGATGCGCGTGGCGATCACGCCAGCGGCGTTGCAGCCGAAGCCCATCATCGTAGTCATGGCCTGCTTGCCATGTCCGCCGGAAGTCATGAACAGCCGGTCGAGATTGAACGCTACACGCGGTAAGTATCCGAAATCTTCCAGCAGCGTGAACATCGGAAAAAAGATCGCCATCGGCGGTAGCATCACGCTGACCACCCACGCTGTTGCCAGATACATGCCGTCCACCACCAGTCCCGTGAGCCACCCCGGCGAGCCGACGCTTTGGAAGAGGCCCTTGAGCCACGGATGGCCCTGATCAACCAAGAGCGACGCAATCCAACCCGAAGGCACGTTTGCCCCCGTGATGGTGATCCAGAACATGACCGCGAACAGCAGGATCATAATGGGGAAGCCCCACAGCTTGCTGGTAAGAATGCGGTCCAGCGT
>CAZNKT010000219.1:0-2576 GCA_964573605.1 uncultured Pirellulales bacterium | reverse complement strand
GTGTTTATCCGCTCCTCGGATCAATCAAAGGGGTCAGGACCAATACTGTTCGGCCCATGCTTTGCTGTTTGATTGTTTTGTTGACGCGTGTGTCGCGGGTGCGAGTCGTGGATTGGTGACGGAGGGTCGGCGTGGCTCGTGAACGGGCGTTTCCCGTTGGGAACTGGGACCAGGGCGCAGCATGAAACGCCTGCGTCGCCGCCGGCGCGCGGGAGGGCGCTAGTTCCCGGCAGATAATTTTTCGATGTGCCGCTCCAGTTCTTCGAGGCTGGCCCATCCGACCAGGTAGAACGAGATCATTTCAAACGTCCGCTTCGTCGGCGTGCGGCCGGTGTGAATCAGGATCAACAGGCAGGCGATGATCGCACAGTACGCTTGAATTTCCACGCCGTTCTGCTTCGTGCTCAAGAGGTGCCGGCACCCCAAGAGCTGTTTGAACATGCGGAAGAACAGTTCAATCAGCCATCGCAAGCGGTACATTTCGCTCACGAGTTGGGCCGGTAAATCGAGGCGATTGGTGGCAATCCGCAACGTCCCGTCGCAGCTCGGTCCCGTGCTGCTGCCGCGATACTTGCCGCGACTGGTGTGGGGCGTGGCCGCCACGGTAATCAGCCGCACCCGATGATCGGGCCGAGCGTCCGACGGCTTCGACTGGCCGAGCAGCACCACTTCGTCGCTCAAAATGCCGGCCACCAGGTCGGCGGCGGAAAGCTCGCGGGTTTGCTCCACGGCGTAAGCCGAATTATCTCGCACGCGACAGACATAGCTACTGCCAATTCGGTGGATCGCATTCCAGAGCGTGAACTTGGCGTATCCGCGATCGATCACGTAACAACGATCGGGCTCGATCGAGCGCTGGAGCACGGCCCGTTCGTCGGCCTCTCCTTTCGGCTTGGCTCCGGTCACGTCGATGCGAGTCGGCACCCCGCGGAGCACTTCGAAATGCGTATGGAGGCGATACGCCGACAGCGATTTACCCTTCGCCTTGGGAAGCCAGGCCAGCTTGGCGACCCGCACGACGGTGTCGATGACCGATCCATCGACGGCCACGATCGGCTGTCCCACCGCAGCGAACGCTGAGGACTTGGGCCCCGGCACTTGATCGGACAGTTCGGCGGCGATTTGCTTCAGCGGCTCGGGGTCGAAGATCGTCACCGACTCACAAAGCGAACCGAGCGAAGCGCGGCCGACGCCAAACTTCTTGCGGACCTTGCCCAGCTCGCTGGCCTGCTGGAGGCCCCGCAGGCTGTCGACCAGGGGACTGAATAGCCAAATCAGAATCAGCGTGCAGTACTGATCCATGTGGAGGTCGCGATTGCCGGCCACGTCGCGCTCGGCACCCACCTCGTGCAATCGCACGAGCAGTGGCTCGAGCTTGCGGAAATACTTCAGTCCCGCAATATCTTGATCACGAAGCGGACGCTCAACGCTCGACATGCACAGCAATATGCACGCTCTCGAAACCTGGCGCAACCCCACTTAACTAACCCAATCTACGCCAACGCAACAGCGCAAATGCCGTGCCGAACAGTATTGGACCTGTCCTCTTCTCCTCGGAGATTAAGGAACTCTAACAAAACCTCTATTGGATGGTAGCTGCAGTATTGAGTAGTCTCGTGTTGTTCATGGAGGAACAACACATGGCTAAGCCACTGCTACCAGATGGATTATGGTCGATTGTCGAACCTTTTTTCCCGGCAGAGCCTCCCAAGCCCAAGGGTGGCCGTCCGCGCGTGTCGAATCGCCAGACGCTGATGGGCATTTTGTTCGTGCTTCGTACCGGTTGTCCGTGGGAGTATCTTCCCAAGGAACTGGGATGCGGATCGGGCATGACTTGCTGGCGTCGCCTGCGCGATTGGCAGGCAGCTGGTGTGTGGGACAAAATCTGGCGCGTGTTGCTCGACGAGCTGGGCTTGGCCGACGAGATCGATTGGTCGAAAGTGGCGATCGACAGTTGCTCGGTGCGAGCGCTTTTTGGGGGGCGCAAACCGGCCCCAATTCCACGGATCGCGGCAAAAATGGCTCGAAGCGGCATGTTGTCTGCGATGGCCAGGGGACACCGCTGGCCATCGCGCACACCGGTGCGAACGTCCACGATTCGCAAGCGGCACTCCCGTTGATCGACGCGATTCCACCGATCAAACGGCCTGGTGGAGGTCGGCGGAAACGTCCCGACGCAGCGTTCGCCGATCGAGCCTACGATGCCGAAGAGAAAATCCGCGTGCCGTTGCGTCAGCGCGGCATCCGGCCTTACATCGCCAAGCGAAACACGGAACACGGCAGTGGGCTGGGTGTTCATCGCTGCGTTGTGGAATGGGTCTTCAGTTGGTTATTCAAATTTCGCCGGCTCCGCGTCCGTTACGAAAAGCGGGGCGATATTCACACCGCCTTCCTCACCCTCGGTTGCCTGCTCATCTGCTGGAATCGACTGGAGGGGTTTTGTTAGAGTTCCTTAGGGAGAAGCTTCACGATAGTCTCCGGGTGTGCATCCGAATCGCTTCCGAAAGGCGGTCGCGAAGTATTGGCGGGAGGAGAACCCACAACTGAGAGCGACGTCAATGATTGGCAAATCCCGC
>CAZNKT010000218.1:0-2600 GCA_964573605.1 uncultured Pirellulales bacterium | reverse complement strand
AATCTGCCCGGCGCGCCGGACGTGACGACGCGGCTCTATCCGGTCGACTTCGCCGCCGTCAAGCAGCGGCTGGCGACCGATCTGGCCGCCGATCACGACTACGCACTGCACCTGGGACAAGCGCCGGGCTCGACGCGGATTCAATTGGAGTCGTTTGCAATCAACATCGGCGGTTCGAGCATGCAATCGCCGGAACGGTTCGGGGCCCTGGTCGAAGGCGGACCGGTTGGCTATCGCAGTCCGCTGCCGTTGGGAAAGTGGGCCGTGCAGTTGCGCGACGAAGGCATTCCGGCACAAATCTCCTACCATGCCGGCACGTTTCTGTGCAACGCCACGCTGTACTTCTCCTGCTACCTGGCCGAACGCATGGGTCTGAAGACCTCGGCAGCGTTCGTGCATCTGCCGCTCGACGTCACCCAATCGGCCGCGCAGTCGCATGATCTGGCCGCGCTGCCGGCGGACGTCTCGGCCGCAGCGCTGCGCGTCATTTTGGCGGAATTGGCGCGCGGCGAGTAGGCCGCCGCGACGATCGCTCGAGGGATTCCTCGCGGCCAACTAATGGGAAGCGGCCGCCCCCAAAAATCCCTGACGCGCGGCCAAACAAGTGCGGCGAAACGTTTCGGGGCGCGAAACGCCGGTTAGACGAAACGTTTCGACGTTGCCATTGCGAAAAATCAATTCGCCGGCCGGATACCACTGTTGGCCGGGAAGCACTTCCACGTCGATCGAATCGAAGCGATCGAAATCGACCCACCGCTGATCGACCGGACGCAAGCCCGTTTGCACGATCACGCGGCGGTTGGTGAGCCGATAGCGGGTGATGATGCCCGGCAACAGCGAGACGACGAACAGCCCCATGGCGACGGGAATCAACAGCAGGGCAAAGAGCTTTCCCAGCGTAAAGAACCCAAAACCAGCTTGAATTCCACACAACCGCCCGATCCATCGCCCGGCCGGATAGGCGCCGAGTGTGGGAAATACGGTCATTACGGTCACTTCCCGCTTCTCGGGCGGCGTGACGCCGGCAATCGGCTGCTTCGTCATCAGCATGGACAAGGTACTGTGCGAGCCGTGGTAAAGATCGAAACGACCAGAGTAACAAACCCCGACCGGCAGTTCCAGGGGCGGTCGGATTCGTGCTGTGGCCCGACCGGGCCGCTAGCGGCCGGCGCGGGGCGGGGATTTGCCCTTCCGCGAAACCGGCAAAGTCGATAGATTCCGCCGCCCGTTCCCCCCCCTTCGCTGGCAATCCAAGTCATGGAGACGAACGATGACCCCTCAGGCGGTTCTGTCGCGTCCGGTGCGAGACGCAGACCAAGCAGTTGATCCGCTGCGAAACGAAATTCGAGCAACGGCGCTGGCCCACATGGTGGCGGCAGTGGCGGCCGCCCGGGTCGAAAGCCGGCCTTTCCCGCATTTTTTCGTGGAGGAGCTATTCCCGCGCGACATCTACGCCGAGTTGCTTGCCTCGCTGCCCGACGCGCGGTTATACGAAGCTTTCGGCTATGAGAAGCACGCCACCAACGGCAAGAGCAACCGCGGAAAATTCGGCCTTAGCGACGCGAATCTCGATCATCTGATGGGACGCCAGCGATCGTTGTGGCTGGCGGTGCGCGACGCGTTGGGATCGCCGCAGTTCAAGGCAGCCGTGTTCGAACGCCTGGCTGGCGGGTTGGCCTATCGTTTCGGAATTGCTCCCGAGGAGGCCGCCTCCACGCCGGGCTACCCGCTGCCGGAATTGTTTCGGGAAACGTCCGGTTACACGATCAAGCCTCACCCCGACACCCGACGGAAACTGGTGACCATGCAGATCGCCCTGCCCAAGGACGACCGCCAGCGGGATATCGGCACCGAGTTCTATCGTCGTAGTTGGAACCCGAGCTCCTTGATGCGGGAGCCACGCGGATTCGACGCCGTCAAGCGGGCGCCATTCCTGCCAAACGCCGCCTACGCCTTCGTGGTCATCAACTCGCTGCGGCTGAAAAGCTGGCACGGGCGCACCCGCCTGAGGGAGGACGTGGGCGAACGCAACACGATCTTGAACATCTGGTACGCCCAGGCAAAGGATGCCAACGCGGATCTCGTCGAGAAGTACTACCGGCGGATGTAGCGTGGCCCAATTCTGTTAGCCGAACTCTCGGCCGCCGAAGCCGGGATCTCGCCAAATTCATCCCAGCGAACACTGGGAATGAAGTGCCGCCAGGCAGCGCACGTCGACGGCGAGCATGGACCTGGCCCGATGCATGGTGGCACTGCTCGTCGGGCATTACAATGTCGATCGAGTGCCGTCCTGGTGCATCGCTCCAGGGGCTTCATTTCCGAAGGTGCGCCTCCGCAGCGCGCGGGACTCTCGGCCCCAGACAGGTTTCCGCAGGTACGCTCAATGAAGATCGAAACCCTCTTTGCCAAGCCGGAAATTCATCGTTGCCTGGAAGAACACCCGTTGACCGTGGTGGATGTCGGGGCCAGCGGCGGCATGGAATCGATGTGGAAGAGACTCGATGTGCCGATGCGCTATGTCGGCTTCGAGCCGGACGAGAAAGCGTACCAGGACCTGGTACGTCGAGCGGACTCGTCACGCGAGACGTATTTGAAGGTGG
>CAZNKT010000217.1:0-2609 GCA_964573605.1 uncultured Pirellulales bacterium | reverse complement strand
GTGGTGTCCTTCAGCGGCGGTGAGCCGCTGCTCCGCGACGACCTCGAGGGACTCGTCCGCCATGCCCACGACCGGTCGGTGACCACGCACCTCTGCACGAACGGGACGCTGTTGGACGCCGACCGCGCCATCCCGATCCTGACCGAACTTGACCAGTTTCCACAGGTTGGAATCTATGAATCCCCGATCCCGCAGCGCGACGTGGAAGGCAACCGTCGAATTCGAGAAGCCACGCGCGTGCCGATTGCCATGCACTATGGGACACCCAGCCCGGACGTCGTCGTCCGCGAAGGCGTGTGCGACGGTTTTGTTATCGGCGGGGGCGCGAGCCGCGTGCTGCGCCAGGGAGCGATGGCGGCCGAAGTGAACATGCCGTTCTGGCTGCAACTTGTGGGAACGGGAATCACGGCCGCGTTTTCCCTGCATCTGGGTGCCGTGTTGAGCCACGCCCGATGGCCGGCCGTCAATTGCCATCAACTGTACGAACACGACCTGCTGCGCGATCCGATTCGCGTTCGCGACGGTATGGCGCGGGTCCCGGACCGTCCCGGCCTGGGGCACGACGTCGATGACAAGGCCCTGGAAAAATTCCGCACGAAAAAACCAACACGGCGCCCGGAACCCGCTCGGCTCCTGGAGACGCGCTGGCCGGACGGGCGGACGATGTACGTGGCCAATTCCGGCGAGGTCAACTTTATGCTGAATCCCGCGATGGAAGGGCGACTTCCGTTTTTTGAGCGGGGTGTGACCACGCGCCGCGTTCCCGACGACGGCAGCGATCGTTGGACGACGCTCTATGAAAAAGCCAGAAGCGCCCCCTATTTCCCCCCCAAATGAAAGGCGCGTGAGCGGTCCGAAACACTTCTTTTGCGCAAACCGAAGCCGGCGGGCCGCCCAACGATCGTATGCTGGTATCGCCTCGCGGAGGCTTGTTGCTGTCACTAGCCGCCACCACGCGCTGGAAATGAAGGAGTCGACCATGCCCACGATTCATCGCAGGGAATTCATGCGGACGAGCACCGCCGCCGGCGCGGCGGCCGCCGCGTTGACATTTCCGCAACCGGCCAAAGCCGCGGCAAGCGAGCGTCTGCAAGTGGGTGTCGTGGGTGCCGGCGGGCGCGCCCTGGCTTTGAACCGACACTTTGCGGCGAATCCGCATGCCGATGTCGTCGTCATCGCGGATCTCGACAGCCGCCGGCTACCGCGGGCTGTCGCCGAAGTCGAAAAGCTCCAGGGCGGCAGGCCCCGCACCGAAAGCGACTTCCGCAGAATCATCGACGATCCGCAGATCGACGTGCTGGTGGTCGGCACGCCGGACCACTGGCACGCCATCCCGACAATCCTGGCTTGTATCAACGGCAAGGACGTGTACGTGGAAAAACCGGACAGTCATAACATCGTGGAAGGCCGACGGATGGTGGCCGCCATGCAAAAGCACGAACGTATTGTGCAAATGGGTTCGCAGCACCGCACGACCCAGCGCTTGATAAGTGCCCTGGACTACGCCCGCGATGGGCACCTGGGGCGGTGCCTGTTTGCCAAGGCCTGGGAGAGTACGCGGCAGGGGGCCATCGGGTATCCAGAGGACGGCGAGCCGCCGCGCGGCGTGGACTACGATATGTGGCTGGGTCCGGCGCCCCAGCGGCCGTTCAATCCCAACCGGTTCCATGGTCGCTGGCGTTGGTTCTTCGATTACGGCACGGGAGATCTGGGTAACGACGGCGTGCATCGGCTGGATATGGCCATCGCCGTGCTGGACGCCGCCTGCGAGGCACAGGGAGAGCCTCCATTGGGCCTGCCTGCGCGTATTTCAGCCGCGGGCGGAAAATGGTATTTCGACGACATGCAGGAGTTTCCCGACACGTTGCAAGTCACGTACGAATACGGCGGATCGCATCCGCGCCTTTTGACCTATGAAATGCGAATTTGGGCACCGCACCGCTACCATGGCGAAACCGAAGGGGCAGCCGTTTACGGAGATCAAGGTTATCTGATCATCGGCAACCAGGGATGGAAGGCGTTTGACGGCGAAAACCGGCTGTTGAAGGAAACTCCGGGAGACTCCGACGCGGCTCCGCACGTTCAGGACTTTATCGAGTGCGTCAAGACGCGAAACAAACCTGCCTGCAACCTGCAATCCGTGGGGCATCCTGTTTCGGTCCTCTGTCACGCCGGCAACATTGCCGCCCGCCTGGGACGGACCTTGCGACTCGACCCGGAAACAGAGATATTTCGTGATGACGCGGAAGCCAACGCGCTGCGCACGCGGCCGGAATATCGCAAGCCCTGGACATTGCCTGACGTATGACGGCCGGTCCTGGCGTTGACCGTACGTCCACTTCCTCAAGACCCGTGCAGGACGCGCCATGCCGCCGGACCGTGCAGACACACATTCGCCAGCTTCGCCGGTCAGCAATCTTCCGGAAGTGATCGGCAAACTTCAGGAAAAACTGGGGCTCGTCAAACAGGAAATTGGTAAGTGTGTCGTGGGGCAGGAAGAGATCGTCGATGCCCTGTTGTACGGGCTGCTCGCGCGCGGACACTGCCTGATCGAAGGTGTCCCGGGTCTGGCCAAGACGCTGCTGGTGCGTGCCATGGCCAGCGTGCTC
>CAZNKT010000216.1:0-2629 GCA_964573605.1 uncultured Pirellulales bacterium | reverse complement strand
GAGATGTTGCTCAGAAATCGCGAAATTCGCCGCGATTATCGTGCTCACGCTCACCTGGCCTTGTGGTGGGCGCGCCGCGGCCGAATGCGTATGCAACGAGCGGCCATAAGAAGCAGCTACAATCAATAAGGCCGTTCACGGATTTGAGCAAAATGTAAACGTGCCACTCGGAAAGACATATGTCCGACAGCGCGCCGTTGCCATGATGCCCACGTATCGCCACCGGAAGCGGCACTGGCGATTCAACAGGCTCAGGGGGAAGCCAGAACGTTCGTAGCGGTCACCAGAAGTGTGGCAACCAGGTGGCACGCGACAATCGCCATGCCCGCAGCGACGGCATAACGCACTTCTGTCGCAGCCGGGAAATCTTCCCTCACAGCACACAAAACTCGCGTTACAGGCAACCTCTGTTTGCCTCGCGCATGCCGTCCTGGGGCAACGCTGGTCGATGTCCGGGCGTCGTCGGCGGTACGCTTGCACATGGAAACCTGGAAAAGTGGCGACCCCCGCCGACGAACTTTATCGCGAGCGAGTGCGCGGCCGGCTGCTTGCCGGGGTCAATTGCTGGAAAAAGGCCCGCTTCGGCTGGCACGGGCCACCACGTGCAGAAAACGGCGCTTGTGGTTTGGGCGCTGTGGCCCTACGGCTGCCGGCTGGCCGCTACACCCGCTGTCGTCGATAGGGCGATCGCCCTGCAATTGCGTTTCCGTATCGATCACGCATCAGTCTGGATATCCGCGAAGTCTTCGGACCGACGCCACGCGAAATGACGAGCCCAGAGGACCGCGAAAGGGCAGCTGGCTGCTGATTCGGGCACATCCGGTGGTTCGACCGAGCTATCGCCGCGGGGCCAGAGCGCAAGACGTGGCACGCCAGAACGCGCGCCTTGGCTCCCGGATGGCGTCACGACGTCGATCGGCAAAACGGCTTCCCGAAAGCACAGAATCGTCGGAGACGGCCTGCGGTGGCAGTCGACCAGGATTGTGTCGTCAAAGCAGAAGCGGACGTTATACGGGCTCTGAGGTGCCTTCGTTGCACAGAGTCGCAAGGAGTCGCAAAGGGGGATGGTGTCGCCTTGGAAGTTCGACGCTGAGGTGCGTGGTACGGGCCGTCATCGTCGCGCTGACAAATTGGCGACAGATACTCTGGGGTCGAAGCGCAGCCACGACGGGTCAAGGAGGCGCCTTGATCTTCGCCATTGCGAGCTTTCTTGTCTTCACGCAATGGCCAAGTGCCAGTCCGCACGAAGGTGGCCGGGGGCACAGTCCACCGTAACCGCGACTCCCCGACATCGGTCTGTCCGATCAGTTCGGCGATTCGGCAGAGCAGCCGCAAACCGCGACCGTCCATCTCACTCCCTGGATTCCTCGCGGCGCGGCTTGATGTCGGCGGGGATATCGCCCGGCTTGACCGGCTTCCATTCGACGCTGAAGGTGCCCCGGTAGCCGATCAGCCGACCCCAGAACCGGTTGGTCAACCAACGTGGGAAACTTCCTGCAGACGAAGTTCCTTCACGATGGGCACTTTGAGGACCAATATGGGGCTGGCTGCCATCATCGTCAGCGCGAGGGCTCAAAACTGCCACCCGATCGGCCTCCACATGCTATACCTACCGATCCTCACTACCGAATCGCGGGTCTCCAATTACTTCGGTCGCTTCTGAATCCCCGAAGCAATCCCCTAAATGAAAAGAACCCGACTGCTTGGATCGGGCTTCTTGAACAAAGGATTGCTGGTTCGGCTTCGCGAACTGCAAACCTCAACTGGTTGGGCGGCCAGCCCATTCCATTCGTCCTCGCTACCTTTCTGTGTACGCTTCAACGGAGCTGTTGCCAGGCACCGCTGCAACACTCGATACTGGGCCTCGAGCTAGGAGCTACCCAGGTGGGAGTCGCCCCCACTTGTCCATGAATCACTTCCAGTTCGCTCCGGATCCGCATGCTAGGTGGTGTGGGGAGGGTCACCGGCGACGGTGGCCCTTACCCGATTATGACGCGTTGCGTTGCTTGTCCCACCGCCAAACAGGACCATCGTCGGGATCCGTAACTTCCCCAACGTGATCGAAGCCACATTTGGTCAGTACGCGAGTTGACGCATTTGCTTCTGGGAGCGTGTGTGCTCGAACCCGTGAGACGTCTTTGTGCTGAAATGCGTAATCAACCAAGGCCTGAGCTGCTTCGGTGGCGTAGCCATTTCCCTCACTTTCCCGTTCCACGCCATATGCGATTTCGACAACTCCGTCCGACGTCGGCGGTCCTTTAAAACCGCATTGGCCAACGATCACGTCGTTATCGCGACGTACCATCTGGAATCCAAGTATCCACGGATCCGCCGAAGTCGCGGAGTCTAGAAGAGCTAACCAATCGGCTGACAACTGAGCTTTGTCAGTTGCCGACATGGCGTCAACTTGCGCGCGTGCATCCTCGAGGGAATCAAGCGCCAATTTCAGGCGTCGCGTTTCAATATTCGTATTGCTCATCGGTTCGGGAATATGCGTCATAACGTCCAGGATCAGCCGGCCGTGAGTTGGCTTGCAAGCAAACCAACCCGCTATTTACGGCTCGGCTGCATCCGGTGTACGCCCGGCATGGGCGTGATGTTGTGGGGTGAAAGTCCCCTGTACGATTCT
>CAZNKT010000215.1:0-2717 GCA_964573605.1 uncultured Pirellulales bacterium | reverse complement strand
ATTGAGTACGATCGTATTGTTCTCCGCTGGCGGATCTGCGCATGACGGCGGCAGATGGCCACAGGCAGAATGGGCCCGTTGATCGTTGTACAACCGAACGACAGAATGCCCATGGTACTGAGGCCGTTGTTTGTTATCGCTGGCATCCTTGGTACGGATTGACGGTTCGGAAGGTGAAAACGGTCTCCAAGCGATTGGGGAATGTGCTACACGTCTCCTGCGAGCGGGAAGAGCAGACGCGGCTGCGGGAGATTCCGGCTTGGATGGTCGATGCTGCGGCCTGTGCCTCGATGAGGCTCGCTGACATCCCGCGCGTGGATTGTCGGGCACTCCATCGATTGCGCGAACTGATCGAGTCTTGTGTGGGTGATGACAAGCAGGGTGTGGTAGAAAAACAGCATCACAATTCTTCACGGAAAGGAGATGCTGATGCGAACCGGCCAACGCCCCGCCCCGCTCATTCAACGCGATCTGTTTCAAATGCCTCCGACACGGCCGCGATGGAAGACACTGCCACCGGAGATCCGGCAGCAAGTTCTGCCGATGCTGGTGCGACTGCTCAAGGAACATCGCGTCGCAAAACCGGCGTTCGGCAGCGGAAAGGGGGTGTCCGATGAGTGACAAGATCGGCCCTCAACATCTGCAGCGAAAAGCCATTTTGTACGTACGTCAATCGTCACCGTATCAGGTGGCTCATAACGAAGAAAGCCGTCGCCTGCAATACGCGATGCGCGAGCGTCTCCGCGAGCTGGGTTGGCGGGAGATCGAGGTCGTCGATGAAGATCTGGGCCGGACGGCAACCGGCGTCGTGGCTCGCACCGGGTTCGACCGGATGGTGGCCGACGTCTGCCTGGGGAAAGTCGGAGCGGTCGCCGCTCGCGAGGTGTCTCGGTTTGCCCGCAACAGTCGAGAATGGCAACAGTTGGTCGAAGTGTGCCGTCTGGTGGATACGCTGTTGATCGACCTGGATGTCATTTATGCGCCGCGACTCAGCAACGATCGCCTGCTCCTGGGGCTGAAGGGGAGCTTGAACGAATATGAATTGGACTTGCTCAGGCAACGTTCGCTGGAGGCACGTTACGAGAAGGCTCGCCGCGGTGAACTGGTCATTGGCGCACCGGTCGGCTATCTGAAAACCGAGGATCAACGTCTGGAAAAGGATCCCGACCGTCGCATTCAAGAACGCATCGCGCTGATCTTTGAGAAGTTTTGGGAATTCGGCAGCGTTCGCCAGACGCTGTTGTGGTTCCTTGCCGAAGGCCTGCAGGTTCCCGCGCGCTCGGCGAACGGATCGCTATCGTGGAAACGGCCGAGGTATCCGTCGATCTACGGTGTCCTCACGAACCCAACCTATGCCGGCGCCTATGCCTTCGGACGAACCGAACACGGCTCGTGCTTTCGCGACGGCCAGCCGCGGAAGTTTTCGCGACGACGATCCCGGGAAAAATGGATCTCGTTGATTCCGGATCATCATGAAGGGTACATTGGCTGGCAACGGTTTGAACGGATTCAGGAGATGATTGCCGGAAACTGCCTGGGCACAGATAAGCCCGGCGCGGCCAGGAAAGGAGCGGCCTTACTGACGGGCATTCTGCGTTGCCGTCGCTGTGGCCGCAAGATCACGGTGGCCTATACTGGCAACGGTCGCTGCTTCGCACGGTATGTCTGTGTGCGCGGCCAGATGGACTGCGGTGAATCCAAGTGCATTTCGTTCGGAGGAGTCCCCGTGGACAAGCAACTCGGACATGAAGTGTTGCGCGTCGTTCAGCCGGCAGCTGTCGCTGCGGCGGTTCAGGCCGGTCGTGATGTCGCCAACCAGCAAGATGCGGTGCTGGAGGCGCTCAATCGCGATCTGCAAGCGGCCCGCTACGCAGCCGGAAGGGCCCACAAACAATACGATGCCGCCGATCCGGAGAATCGCTTGGTCGCCGACGAGTTGGAGCGGCGTTGGAATACGGCATTGCAGCGTGTCCACGACCTGGAACGTCGCATTGAACAATACCACGATTCCCGAGCCGAATTGCCGGCGACCGAGGACGAAGAGTTCGCCGACCTGGCCGCCGACTTGGATGCTGTTTGGAACGATCCCCAGTGCGATGTTCGACTTAAAAAACGCATCGTGCGGACGCTGATTCATGAGGTCGTGGCGGACATCGACGAGCAGGCCGGCGAAGTGGTGCTGGTGATTCACTGGAAAGGCGGCGTTCACACGGAAGTCCGCGTCCCGCGACGCAAACGCGGCACAGCCACGCGCACGAACCCCAATGTCATTGATGCTGTTCGCGTCTTGGCCCGTGTTTCGGTCGACCGGGCGATTGCCGGTTATCTGAATCGCAACGGCCTGAAGACAGGACGCGGTAACCGCTGGACGCAAGAACGTGTGACTTCTCTACGTGGGTATCATAAGATTCCCAATCATTGCCCGGACACCAAACAGCGTGAGGGTTGGATGAATCTTACTGAAGCAGCGGCATTCTTGGGCCTGAGTTCAAGAACCGTCCGGCTTGCGGCCGAACAAGGAGAAATCCCCAGCGACCATCCTCTTGCCGACGGACCTTGGATCTTCCGGCGCGAGGACCTGGAAACGGACGCCGCAAAACAGCTCGTCGAGCGCGCCCGCAAGCGGGGAAAGAACCCCGCGGTACCAGCCGCCAGCCAGCAATCTCTCGATTTCTCAAGCACATAGAACAAAGGGGTAGTGTGATGAGCGGTTGTAA
>CAZNKT010000214.1:0-2719 GCA_964573605.1 uncultured Pirellulales bacterium | reverse complement strand
GGAGGGCATGGGATTCGAACCCACAACCCCTTGCGGGGCACCTGATTTCGAGAAAGCTTTCCCTGTGCGAAAACCCCTGGAAACACGGCGTTTCCACGTCCACATATAGCACAGATTCACATATTTTCCACAGCATTCCTGACCTGATTCCTGACCCTGGCTGACCGACCACGGTCAACGCAGACGGTAGGTCTGCCGCCTGCTTCGACGACCGGCGGCACACCTCCCCCACACTCCGGCGCACGAACGCACGCTCGTGACCCGCGACAATGATTGTGTCAGTGGCCTAGAGGTGGGCGCGCGCCGGTCGCGGGCATGCTCGTGGGGAGCGTGCGGAGCGTGTACCAGTGAGTGCTGTCATGCATCATGAGCAGGCGCATCGTTCCGCCATCCGGTGCGAAAACGATCTGGCTGGCGCGCAAGCCTCTCGGCAAATGATCTCCACCCAGAAATCGCCAGGTGGTCACGTCCCAATATGCCATCATATTATTATTGCGGCTGCTGGAGACGAGCGTCTTGCCCGATGGGTGAAAGCCAACACCATGGACGGGCCCCGTGGTCCGATCTTTGAGTGCTCGAACTAACTCTCCCGTTACAGGATTCCAGACGCGAACGGTCGTATCATAGTGCGCCGATGCCAGGAGTGGACGGCGCGGGTGAAACGCTAGCCCCTGTACATGATCCACCGCGTGCATGCGATGCACAATCTTCCACGAAGCGGTATCGACAATCAAAATATCAGGAGCGTTTCCGCCAATTGCCAGCAATTGTCCATCTCGTGAAAATTCGACGGCCCGCCCCCAACTCGTCAGCTTGTGGTCGAAAACCTTCTCGCAAGTATGGACATCCCACACGAACGTATAGCCATCGGTGGCGGTCGCGGCCAGCCACTTTCCGTCGGACGAGAGCGCCAGATCCCTCACCTCTTCGATTTGCTGGAATGTTGCGGCGATACGGTGGTCGCGGCGGTTCCACAGCGTAATGCGATGTTGAACGTCGGCCGTGGCAAATTGGCGACCGTCGGGCGAGAATTCCATGGCTTTGATCCAGTTGCCTTCACACGGGACGGTCCACTCGACGTCACCAGTGTCGGGCCGCGACAGTTCCAACACGCCGGGCCGCCTGAATTGCAGCATGTAACTCGCGTCGTGCGAAAGACAAACTCGATCGATCCCTTCGCCATATGCCCGATCTCTCGACGTCGGCGCGGCGAATTGCCAGATCTTGATCAGCCCATCCTCGCCGCATGAGATCGCTCGACCATCATCAAGAAACGCGATCGACGTCACGGAACCCGTATGAGCGGGAATCGCCCGGTGTCTGCGAAATGCGAACTTCTCTGGGTTGTCTGGAGTCCACTCGGTGCTCAACCACCAGACGCGTAGGAGGCCGTCCCTGCATGCGGCCACCAGATAAGACTCATCGGGAGATAACGCGAGATCCATGACTGCGGCTGGTATGCGGTCGAGACATCGTTTTAGGCGACGCTCGGTCCAACTTTGCAGCCAAATTTGAAAATCGCTGCCGCCGGCCAGCAGAAAGTAGCCCGGTCGAGACGTCGTTAGGACATGATTCGCACCCGGAAACTCCGGGACGATCTGCTCGACAACTTTCCCTGTTGCACGGTCCCAACTGCGCAGCAGTCTCCGTTTGCCAATCTGCACGGCAGCGACAACCTGTCCGCCATCGGTAATCGCAAACGACTCATTGCCTGTATTGGTTTCGATCGTATGGGCCGATTTGTCGTTGAGCGAGATGATCAACGCCGGCTGATCGCGCGAGCCGGCAATCAGGTGCTGTCCGTCCGGAGTAAAAATGGCTTCTTCGATCGTGGTGTCAAACTCCGTTAGACGGTCGACTAGCGACCCCGACTCGAGATCCCACAGCCGCAACGTGTTGTATCCGGTCGCCACCGTCTTGCCGTCGGGCGAAATAGCCAACGCGTTGAGCGTGTTGTCCGAGGCCTCGATGGTGCCCAGTAGCTGCCCCGTGGCCGCCTCCCAGGTGCGAATCGTGCCATCGTCGCCGACGGACACGATCCGCCGGCCGTCGGGATGGACGGCCACCTCGCGTACCGGACCCTCATGCCCCTGGATGACGACGGGCGGCGGCTGAGAAGACATGGCATCGAGCGCGTACCAGGGAAATGTCCGCAGGTCATCGTCGCCAGCGGCGGGAATCTGCCGGTGCAACAACTCGTGAACCTCGTCAGTCTCCTGTCGGCTCCAGGCTTCGAAAGCTTCCCGCATATTCAGAGCGTAGAGTTCCTGACTAAGGGCCTGCCGGTGGCGATCGGCCGCTGAGCGCTGCGTTTCCGCATTGCGATACAAGCGGGAAATTGTCACCGCGGCAGCGCCAGACCCAATGACACCGATCACGAGTGCGATGACCGCCAGCCAGGCCAGGTCGCTATGCCGTCGCGACCACTTGACGGCACGTTCCACTAGCGTGGGCGGTTTCGCCTGGATTGGCAGGTCGTCGAGAAAGCGGCCCAGATCGTCGGCCATGGCCGCCGCGCTCGGGTAGCGGCCGGCGGGATTCTTTTCCATCGCCTTGCCGATGATCGTCGCCAGTTCGATGGGGAGCGAAGGCGCCAGCTTGCGCGGGGCAACCGGCTCCTGCTGGGTCACCTGTTTGATAATCTCGCGGTGGTCGGTTCCCGAAACCGCCGGCCGCAGCGTGGCCAGCTCGTACAGCGTGACACCCAGAGCGTAGATGT
>CAZNKT010000213.1:0-2747 GCA_964573605.1 uncultured Pirellulales bacterium | reverse complement strand
GATGGGAGATCACGATGAATCTTTCAGGAGAAAAAAGCACCATCGCCATGATCACGCTGCTGCTGGTCGTGGGGCTGCTTATCGGCACTCACAGTGCCCGGGCGGCGCCGTTTGCGCCGACGAGCTACGCCGAAGCCGCTCCCATACTGCATAAGGCCGATTCGCCCCACGCCAGCGGATGGCGCGCTGTGGGAGAGTCCTACTACTTCGAAAATTGCTGGTGGCAGCGCCAACAATATTACGCCAACGGCCGGCCGACGAAGAAAGTGACAAATCGCAAGCTCTCCTGCCCCGGCCTGAGCTTTAGCGCCGATAGGATCAAGCGGCCCTCGCCAAACCTTGGCAGCGGCACCGTCCGGCTAAAGCGCTGACCTTAAATCACTGTGTGACTGAGATCGGCCGCGTCGCTTGACGGCGCGGCCGTGCTTGCTGCGCCTGCCCCCACTCATCCGTCTGAACCTATTCCCGGTCTGCCGCGACAGACATCCAAGAGGTACATCGCAGCATGCGCTGTCTTCTTTTGACCGCAGCCGAGATTTCCGGGAGAAAACCAATGTTCAAGACAGCAGCACGCACCGTCGTCGCCCTCAAGGCCACCGTAATGGCTTTATGCATGGTGCCCTCGTATCTAACGCCGGCCTCGGCCGCCGACATCCCCAGTGTGCGCTCAGGCCACATCAACACCCTGGGTGCAATTCGAAGGGCCAATCCAAATGCCCTCAATCGCGCGATGTCAGGGAGGGTATTCGTTGCTCCACCGCGGCGCGGTTCTAACGTCTCGCCGCCGCCTCGTAGCGGTTCAAGGGTCTCTCCTCCGCCTCGTCGCGGCAACGCGACAGCACCGAACAATGGTCGAAACGTTCGTACCCCTAGCGGACGGGGGCATCTCCTTATCGACAGCATCCGCCGGCTCAGATCCGTCACGCGCGCGGCGGCCCCGCGACGCACGACCGGGTCTCGAAACCGATTAGCAGACCGGATTCGCAGGTTGCGATCCGCCGGCCGCCGCACGACCGGCACCCGTAACGCTCGCGTCCAGCAGCGCAGAACAATCAACACCGTGACGCGCAAGTTGGTGCCGAACACAGCGTCACGCGTGCGTGTGATCGACAAAGTCCGTCGCACACCATCGTTGCAGGACAAGATCGCGAAGAAAATTGCCGCGCGCGCTGTCATGGCCACAATGGCCCGTGCCAAAGATGACCGGAAGGGCAACGTCACGATCAACCCGGAACTCGCCGACGCGATCAAGGATCCCGCTCAAGCCACCACGGAGATGATCACGGGTGCCGGAGACAATGGCAACCAGGTCGAAATCGTCACCACTGCTTCGCAGACCTTCAACCCCAACGTCCGGACTGAGGGTGGCGATGGGCCTACGATTGTCACCACTGCCTCGCAGACCTTCAACCCCAACGTCCGGACTGAGGGTGGCGATGGGCCTACGATCGTCACCACTGCCTCGCAGACCTTTAACGCCAATATCCGCACCGATGACTCGAACAATACGCAGAAGTCCGACGGCAAAGCCGGCAACGCCTTGCCATACGACGAGTTTCGTGAGCGTGGAGCTGCACTGCCGAGCGCTGCCGATAGGCCAGTCGTGACGAGCGTGCCAGGGCTTTCACATGCCGCTCTCGACACCATCAAGGAGAACGGCATGGGATTTGAGAGATACTTTCCGGGTGCCGGCAGACCCGGCGGCGCGGGCCCGATTGAGCTCATGCCCCCGTGGTTAGGACAGGCTCCGGGCCTCACACTGCCCGATGGCACTCAGATGTCGGAGCCGGAAGGCACGCCGATGGCACATCCTGAGGGTACGCCGTCCAATTTCAATCTTACGGATGGCGGTAACGGGGACGATCGGTCGGCTGCTGCGACCGTTCTTGGTGGTGGTGCGTCAGCCATATTCCAATCGCGCGGCAACGCTGATGTCGCGGCAACGTCAGGCCGCTCCCAAAACGGCCGTCGGGTTGCGGATGACGAGGAAGACGTAGCAGCGGCAGGTGGCTACGACTTCACGAAGACGGAGGCTGAGGAGCGCTCCGGAGAAAGTCCGGAACCGAACGCATACGGCAATCCGGACATGGTCTTCTACTTGGACGGAAGCGCCAACTCGTACCAATACAACGAATATGGGCAGGTTTCGGTTGCTAGCCACGATACGAATGGTAACTTGGTCAAAGTGGACTACCTACCACCCCAAACTGGTGGATCGTCCGACGCCATTTCCCCACGCGCCGACGACACGGGCCCGACCATGCCGGAGGACGGCAACAAGTCTATAGGGTCCGTGATAAACCGGGAGCAGACCGGCCAGCGCAATCCGGCCGAGTCAACGGGTGGTGTTGCTATGATCAACGGAATACCGGTCGGTCGGCTGCTGACGAGCAACAACGGCCGAGGCTGCCAAGTCGCCAAGTGCAATTCTATAGGAGATGAGAACACGATCAGCTCTCGACCCGCCATATGGAACGCGTTCAATGTACACAGCCAGGTCGTCAATCCGGTACCTCAGCCCTGACGGACCCACAATCTACACGGCGTGACAAGCGGCGGAGGCTTCGGTCTCCGCCGTTCTTAACGTGTCGAACGTATTGCCGCGCCGAAACGCCGCAAATTCGTTGAGGGGAGCGCAGAGCCTTCTTTAGTGAACTGCGCCTGGAGTCACCAGAGCGACCTTACTCACCGGTTGACCTGCCCCCATCGATTGGTCCGGTTTGAATGTTAGTTGATCGTCGGCTCCG
>CAZNKT010000212.1:0-2753 GCA_964573605.1 uncultured Pirellulales bacterium | reverse complement strand
ATTTGGATGCTCATGGCTACCCTGTCAGCGGTTGCTTCGAGATCTGCGATTGGGGGAAGAAGGACGCAGAGGGGTGGTTTCCGAACGATCCGATCACACGCAGCCAAGTTGCGATCTTCGGAAGGGGCTCGACAGGCTCATCCTACGCATTGTGGCTGACGCCAAACGCGAACCCCGACCAAGCCCCGGTCGTGTTGTTTGAATCTGAAGGCCAGATCAAGGTGTTGGCACCCAACGCGCTGCAGTTCTGCCGACTGCTGGGACTGGGCTACGATGAAGTGGAGTCGGACGACCTGAGCCAACTGGGTGCGATCTGTTCAGTCCCAGGAAAGGCCGGGAGTTTGTGAACTTAAACGGTGGCAACCGATGAGGAGTTGACGGAATTGCTATTGGTGAAATCGGCGTTCTTCCGTGATGTTGTGGGTTGCAAAAATCCCAACGCACGGAAGGAACGCCGACATGCAGGATGGTAACCGCGCAGCACGCTGCTTGACAAGACTGGCCGAACTCACCTCGCCGCTTCTGTTGCTCCAACTGTGGCCCGTCGTTCTCCGCATCGCCCGGCTGGTACAACACTTTCGCCGCCAAGGGCCATCGCCTGCCGCCATGCACGAATTCGAATCGGCGCTGGCCGACCTGTTGCGCGAAGCCGGACGGCGGATCGTCCAATGGACCTTCAATCACTTGGAGCCCTCCGACCTGCGGCAGATGCCCCGCGAACTGTTTTATGAACACGACCATTTCCGCTGCAAACGCCGTTCGCCGACGCGTAATTTGAACTGTCTCTTCGGCAAGATCCGCATCTGGCGGTGGCTTTACGAACCGACCGAATCGTCCCTGCCGGCCTTGTTTCCGCTGGATCTGCAACTGGGCCTGGTGGCGGGTGTGGCGACGCCGGCGCTGGCCGATCGTGTAGGCCAGTTGGTCGTGGACTTCTCTCAGCGGCAAGTGTTGACCATTCTCCGCGAGCAACATCAAGTCTGTTGGGGCCCCGTCACGCTCCGCAAAGTCACCGCCAGCATGGCCGACGCGATGAGCCCCTTTCAGCACGCGGCCAGTGTCGCACAACTGCTGGCTTGGCTCGAGGAGGCGAAGGCCGAGGGCGGGCCGCGGCGGATCGTGCTGTCGGTCGGCCGGGACGGCCTGATGTTGCCGATCCGCGGACAGTCGAATTACAAGGAAGGGTCGGTGGGCACGCTGAGCGTTTTCAACCGCCGGGGGCAGCGGTTAGGAACGGTGTATTTAGGACAGATGCCGCAGGCCGGGCAGACCGAGTTGAGCGACCAACTGACGCGGCTGATCCGCGAGGTGCTCGCCGCATGGAAGGGGCCGCCGCTACGGTTGGTGTTCGTGACCGACGCTGGCTTTCACTGCCGCGACTACTATGAACGCACGTTGTGTCGCATGATGGATCCGCAGCGGCCAGGACAGTTGCTGCAATGGGAATGGATCGTGGATTACTACCATGCCTGCCAATACGTGAGCCGTCTGGGAGAAGCCCTCTTCGGACCAGGACGCGCGGCTCATGCTTGGTCGGCGAAGATGCGTCGTTGGTTGAAAGAGAAACCGGGCGGCGTGTATCGCGTGCTGCGGAGTGCGGGGGCGTTGCGATCGATCCGCGGCTTGGTGGGCGAGGAGCGCGATTATGCCTCGGCCTACAACTTCCTTCGTCGCCACGCGGATTCGATGGACTACTCGCGTTATCGCCGGCAGCGGACGCCGATTGGCAGCGGGGTGACCGAAGCAGGCTGCAAGATTGTGTTTACCCAGCGATTCAAGCGAGCGGGAATGAAGTGGAATATCGAAGACGGTCGTTCCGTGCTGTCGCTTCGCGTGATCGCCTTGAGCGGTCTTTGGTCCACGATCCGGGATACGATGTTAGATTCTCAAAGTGCGCCTCCCCTGCGAGCTCCCCGCAAATTGTGTGAGAATGAAGATCAAATCGCCGCATAAAACGATGGACCGGGCAGATTGCACCCCAGCGTCAACGAGTCCCGGGAGCGATAGATGTGCAACGACAAGCAGACATTGCGGCCGCGCGACGATCGCCGGGGGGCGTTTACGCTCGTCGAGCTGCTGGTCGTCATCGCGATCATCGGCCGGCTGGCGGCGTTGCTGCTGCCGGCTGTCCAGGCGGCGCGGGAAGCAGCCCGCCGCATGCATTGCACGAACAACTTGAAGCAGATTACGCTCGCCATGCACAAATATGATATGAAGGCGTGCACAACGCGAATAACCGCTAAACTTCACTACTGAAGTCGCGGCCGCCGATCGATCGGCAATGGCCCGCGGAGAATTCCCAGCTTTTCTCAACGAAAAGCACCGAAAAGGCGCCGAGGAACCACGAGTATGAAAGCCACACACCGCAGATCGATTGGCGCCCTTGCGATGATCGTGCTCGGCGGAGAACGTACGGCGTCAGCCCAGGCGCGAACCCGTGCTGGGGCGTCGCTCCGCTCCGCCGCCAGCCATCCTTCGCGCCACCCGCGTTGCCTACCGAGTTTTGTTAACAACGCGAGTATGGGACCAAGGACCAATTGAGCGTGATTTCCCGCCCTGCTAACATCGGTGCCGGCGGGAAAGTACAGGCCACGATCTTGCGCACCCGAGGTGAGTCCATGAAATTTCGCTGCACGTTTGTTGTCGCGGTATTGTTCCTCGCCGGCCACGCCGCGGCACAGGCCCAAGACCCGTTGCCCTCCTGGAACGACGGCCCGGCGAAGTCGGCGATCGTCGAGTTCGTCCGCGCGACC
>CAZNKT010000211.1:0-2881 GCA_964573605.1 uncultured Pirellulales bacterium | reverse complement strand
ACCGGTGTGACGACCGAGGTCTGCGTGCAGACGACCATGCGAGTCGCGAATGATCGCGGATTCGACTGCCTCTTGATCGAAGACGGAACCGACAGCTACTTCCCCGAGTTCAAGGAAGTGACCTTGAGGGCGCTCACGGCGCAGGGCGGCATCGTCGGTTGGACCGGCAAATCGGAGGATCTCTTGGAACTCCTGGCGGCGGAAGCCCACCGTCAGCCCTCGGAAGCCGCGCTGGTTTAGGCACAGCCCGGATTTCGACGAGTTGGTCCCGGCGCGAATCGCGCGGGGGAAGTTGGACCAGGCGTGGAACGGTTGGATGGGCAGTCCCGTAGACATCATCTTCCGGCCGGTGGAGCACGGGCAGGTTCCGTATTGGCGGATCGTGCTGCGGGGCTGCTCGCAGCTTTGCTTCCAGTCGAATGAGTTGACGGGGTTGTTCTTCTTGGCGGCCGTGTTGGTTGCGTCGCCGATTTCCGCCGCCTATCTGCTGGTGGCGGCAATCCTCGCGCCGGCCGGGCGGATGCTGCTTGGAGTAAGAGGTGCCGCCCTGGAGACCGGGCTCCCCGGACTCAATCCGTGCTTGATGGCGCTATCGATCCCGGCGTTTTTTCACACTGGCTGGACGGACGTCGGTATGTGGATGGTGCTGTTGGTCTGCGTGGCCAGCGCGATCGTGATGGTACGCGTCTGCGTGGCCACCCTGCCCTTCCCAACGCTCGTGCTGCCGTTTTTGGTCATCTTCTGGATTTTGTATGCCTTGGCGCCTCGGATCGAGGTGCTCCATCCCATCGCGTTTGGAACAACCGAACCGACGGCGTTTCATCCCTTGACGGCCGTGCTAACCAGCCTGGGCCAGGCGCTGTTCTCACCCAGCATTTGGTCGGGTCTGTTGTTTGCCGCGGGCGTGCTGCTGAGCAACTGGCGGCACGGGGTGATCGCCATCTTCGGCGCCACGATCGGAACCGCTGTGTCCTATTACTACCGCGATGCGGACCCGGCCGGTGCCAATCTCGGCCTCTACGGTTTCAACGGAGTGTTGACGGCCGTGTCCGTGTTCGTGTTCTGCGGCGGCAAGCTGCGGCTGTCCATCCTGGGAGCCCTGCTGGCCACAATCCTGACCCCGGTCGTCGCCGGGTTTGGGGTCCAGACGCTGTCCGCGCCGTTCGTCTTTACGACCTGGCTCATGCTCGCTTTGGGTTGGTTCGAGGACCATTGGTTCGCGCTCCCACAGGTGCCTACTTCACCGGCGGCCGCTTAATCACAACCCAACGTGACCTCACAGTCTGCGCAATTCAAACTTGGAGATTTACTGATGACGCCTCAAACCGCAACTGCTCCAATCGTCATTCTCGACCTGCTGAAGAAGGCCGAAGAGTTGCGACAGTCTGACAATTGGCAACCGTTCCGACCGGGCGTAACCGCCCAATGGTTGTATAAGGAGGGCAATGGCGGGCCGGCCGCCGTGTTGCTCCGCTACGAGCCGGGGGCCCGCGTGGCGTTGCACGAACACGTCGGCTACGAGCACTTGTTGGTCCTGGAAGGGGACCAGTTCGATGAAGATGGCACGTACCCGGCCGGCACGCTGGTGATCAGCCCACCCGGCACAAAGCACTCGCCCGGCAGCCAAGGCGGCTGCGTGGCGCTATTGATCTACGAGAAGGCCGTCCGCTTCGTGTCGCCTGAGTAGTGCCAAGCGCAGAGCCATCCCAGCCCGCGCGAGATGCAGAAACGAATTCCCATTTTCCACTTTCTTCCTGGAGCATGAGAGATGAGAACATCGATCGTCATGTCGGCGGCAGCGGTCGCGCTGCTTTTCGCGGCAACGGTTTCGTCCGCTGAGACCAGCGCCGTCCCATCGGACGAATCCACGATTGAAAGGGCGACTGCCAATTTCTACAGGTCGATCAATGCGATGTTCCAGGGCGACGTCGAGCCACTGAAGGATGTGTGGTCGCACGCGGAAGACGTCACGTACATGGGACCCGACGGGACGGTCAATGTGGGTTGGAACGACGTGCTCGGTAATTTGCAGAAGCAAGCCACGATGAAGCTGGGCGGCGAAATCCGCCACGAGCCGATCATGGTCACCAGCAGCCCGGACCTGGCGATCATGGAGTGTCGCGAACTTGGCGAAAACGTCATCGACGGCAAGCCGGTGCAGGTTTCGCTCCGCGCAACCAACGTCTTTCGCAAAGAGAACGGCGAGTGGAAGCTGATCGGCCATCACACGGACAAGCTGCCGTTCATGCAGCGATAGCGGCGCAGGGGCGGCAATTGACGATGCCCGGCCAGACGTCAGCCTGACGTTAGAACAGCAGGATCGCACGCAGCGTGACGGGCAGTGCGCTGGGAATGCCGGGCGCTGCCGCCGGGTTCGGGATGTACGAAATGTTCGGCTGCAGGAAGCAGTTCGGGCCGACCATCCACTGGTAGTACCAGCTCAAGATGACTTCGTCGGCGCCCAGGTCGAGCGCCGGATCGTCGCTCATCTTGCCGTAGGCCAAACCCCAGCCGGCCGAATCATTGTCGCGGCCCGGCAGCGGACCGATGTAGGTCAGGCCGCAACCGAAATAGCGGTGCGTTTCGACGAAGGGCGAGTTCGTGCCGGCGAATTGCCCGTAGATCGACAACCCTTCGTTCGTGACGCCCGGATTCTCGTAGGTCAGGCGCTGCGATCCGAACAGGTAAACACCCTGCGCGCCGTCGACGGCTCCGCTGGCTGCCTGAAGTTCTCCGGTTTGGCCCCAATAGCCGACGCCGAACTTGCCGGTTAGCTGATCCTTTTCGTGGCCCCAGGTGCAGCCGGCCTCGACCATGTGCAGCACGTAGCCATTGAAGTGGGGCCCCTCCGAACCGGTCTGGCGGCCGGCGGCCAGATTGC
>CAZNKT010000210.1:0-2910 GCA_964573605.1 uncultured Pirellulales bacterium | reverse complement strand
AGGAGGTGACGCAGGTCAACAGATACCGCATCGCCGGCGTGGGAGAATTCAACCAGCAGCTGGCCACGGCATTCTTCGCTTTGCAGTTGGGCTGCCGGAATACGTCGCGTCTGTCCGGCCACCTCCACGATGAGCGGGTGGCCCGCCATCGAAGCGGCCGCCTGTGGTCGACCGTCGCCATCTCTGGCCGCGACGTCGGGCTGACGAAGGTTTCCGTTTGCCGGCGGTGGGGATTCGGTGGGGTGAACAGGATCAACGGGCAACCGGCGTTCTCCGCCACCAGCGGTTGCCGCAAGATTGACAGGAACGAATTGGTCTCCGTTCGGAGAATCATGTACAATAGACATCGCAGGGTATCTCTCGTGTTGTGGTGAATGGGAATGGCAGCCTGGTCCGCTGCCGTACTGGATTTTTGCTGAGCCGGTCCGGTTGTTTCCGGGCCGGCTTTCCTCTTTTCAATTAGCCTGCCGATGGCGGTAACAATGCCGTCGACCAGGCGTTCGGGGATCTCGGCAACACACTGCGTGCCAGCCCGGTCGATATCGCCTTGGCGATCGACCGCCGGTGGCTGTAAACTAGATGGCATCGTTGCGTAAAACCTTTCGTTCGTGGTTTAGGGCAGCTGGCCGGCTGCCCTTTTTTCGTTGCTTGCGTCCTCGCTGCCGCTATTTAGGTTGGTCGTTGTCATCGGCATTGCCCTGTAAAAGTCGCCCGACCCTAGACCGCCCGAGCAGCCCGTCCGATGTCGCGGTGCTTGTGCAGGGACGGATGCGTCGGCCTGCTGGGGCGTTTGACCTGCCTTTCAGCGGCAAACTCTGCCTCCAGCTGCTCTTCTTCTTCCGCCTGTTGCACTTCCGCGTTGTACTTGGCTTGGGCTTCCCGCCGCTGGTCAACGACCACGAGGGCGGCACGCAGCCGCTCCGCATTGTGGGCGGCAGTTGTGGCGAGCTTTTCGCTATGTTCAGCGGCAGAGAGCAGCTTCGCCCGGAGGTCGTCGTTCACGACTTGAAACGGCGGCAAGCTGCAGATCTCGTTCTCGAGGTCATAGCGATCCCCAAACCAAGCTTCGCTGGAGAGCCGCAGCAACTTTTGGGCTTGCTCCTCCATGTGCGCAAGGCCCGCAATGACATTCCGGGGAACCTTCGGCGGCCGACCGGGCCGGCCCTCCCGGCGAATGCCAAACTTCTCCTTGATCGCCCGCTGCAGCTGCTGGGTGGGCAGCCCTTCATCGATGACCTGCTGGATCAGCTCTTGCCGCGGCTTGCGATCTCCGATCCCCGCCAGCAACAACAGGTGCGTCGGTGAGATCTGGGGATGTTGTGCATAGCCCAGGTATTCCTCCTCGCTGTAGTGCTTGACCAGGCGGAAGCAGCACGACAATAGCGGGCCGTCGACGTTGGGCCGGTTCAAGTCCAGCGCGAGGCGGTTGAAAAACCTCGCCCCGTACATCGATGTGCGGGTCTTTGCGATGGCCTCATAGTGGCGGCGAACGACCTTGCCCAGTTCGTAATACCAGGCGAAGGAATGCCGCCGAAAGTCATCACAGATAGGCGCCAACTCCGCGACGGCCGACGCAATGTCTTCATCGTGAAAGTCGTCGGCCAGGAACTCGGTGGGGTCATCCAGCCGGTCGGGCCTTTTGTATTCCACGACTACATGTTGGGAAGGGACGGTAGGCATCGTAGTCTCTCCTCGTGAGATTGAATTATTAATAATTCGATTCGCTGCCGGGCGGACCGTCCGCCGGCTCCACGTCTTTCTTTTCCCCCGTGTCATCGGGCATCAACCGCTTGATTTCTCTTGCCGGGATGAGTCGCAGTGGTGCCCCACCAGGCGCCATTCGGCTGTCGATGTCCCCTCGGCGAACCATGCGATCGATCTCCGCACGCGGCCTGCCGGTTTTGTGGGCGGCCTGCGTGATGGTGTACGTCTGCAGCGAGTGAGCACGTTCGACGGCTTCCGGGTCACCTCGATTCAATCGCTCCATAGACAGCTTGAGTTCACGCATGAGCTCAGCCGCCCGATCGTCGTCTGCCGAATGCCAGGTGGCAGGTTCGTGCACGAGGGGTTCCTGGTGGGTGGCGTAGTTTGATTGGTCCATCTCATGGCTCCTGAATTGATTGGGTATGTCTGTTGTGTGAGTTAGACGCAGAGTGCCGCGTTTTACGCCGGGTTTTCACAACCTGGGGAGATGCCCGGCCCTCATCTCCGTTAGGTGATTTGGTCTTGATGGGCTGCCCGCTCGCGCAGTTCATCCACGAAATCCAAAACGTCGATCGTTCTCCAGCGCGCTGCACGGCCCACGTGCAGCGGCCGCGGCAACTGACCGACCTCAGCCAATCGCCAAACCGTTCGTGCGCTGACGCCGAGCATTTGGGCCACGTCGTTGACGTCGACCAGCAACGCCGGGAGGCGGCCGTCGTCATTGGCGTTTGGACGCTCGTGCTCGAGACATGGGTTGTCATCCTCCATCGGGAGAAAGCTAAAACTCATCAATCGTTCAAACATGGCAATGGTTCCTGACTGCGCGCGGAACTGGCATCAAAACTTCCCTGGGCTTCACAGAACCTTGGACCTCGCGCGCGCAGCAAGTACGCGAAGCTCAAGATGGAACAACAGTCGTCGCGTTCCGATTCCGGACGACCTGGCCGAAAACATCGGCCGCAGGGCATTCGCGCCCTGTAGAAACTCGACGTGACGCGCGGTGGCGTCACCGCTCATGATTCAGATTAGCGCATGGATGCACGCTGCGCAATAGCTGTTTGCAAAAAATCCGGGCGGCCCCTAGCGCAGCCTGGTTGGCGCAAAGTCGAGCCGATGGCCGCTGCCACCCGCTGCGGCGGATCACTACATTCGCTGCGACATTTTCACAGCGACGGGATGCCGAGGTCAAGTTCGCGTTGACGGTCG
>CAZNKT010000209.1:0-2933 GCA_964573605.1 uncultured Pirellulales bacterium | reverse complement strand
CGTGCCGCCCGGCGCCATGGGGTGGCCGGCTAGATTGCGGCCTCTGCCGGCGCGCGCGTCGTGTCGTCCGTAGATTGTCCGCATGGTGCCTTCTCGTCCGAGTAACATGCAACGCATCAACGCCGCTTGATGTTATAGGGCGTGGCCCTGGACCGCAACCGGGGGGGGCGGCTGCCATGCCTTAACTCAATGCAGTACCAAGAGATATGGCGGACAACCGGATTCCTCCGGCCAGGCCGATCCGCAATCCGGGGTCCTCGCCTATGGAATGCAGCGGTGACGCTCAGTCGGGCTACAAACGCTCAGTGGGCGGTAAACGCTCAGTGGGCGGTAAACGCTCAGGCGCCCTGGGTCGGGCCTCGGGTTCGGATGCGACTGCCGGCTCCGCAAACGACGCCTGCTGAACGTCGCTCTGAAGGCCGGCCGGTTCGAGATCGGCCTCGGCTCTCCGCTGTTTCTCGCGAAGCGCGATCTTGAGTCGAGCGAAGTTAACTCCCTCCCAGGCACCTAGGACGGTATAGATGGGCGTAATGGGCCACAACGGCGGAATGGCGACGGCCACTCCTGCCAGTGATTCGGCGCCCACGCCCGCATAGGTCGCCACGTAGGCCTGCTTTTCGAGTTCCCAGTCGTCCTTTTCGCGCGCATAGCCAACCAGCTCACTGGCCCTGTCGCACGCGTGTTGCACTGCCAAGATAGGGAACTCGTTGGCAAGCACGTACAAGTTGGGTGTCTTCTGTCGGCGGATGTTCTTGGCAAACGCTGCTTCACTCAGAATGAAGCCCGGCGAATCCGAATTGACGTGCAGCGTGTTCGTATAGGGATTGTAGTGGTTGCGGTTGAAGAGCGGAGCGGGAAAGATCGAATCGTGCAAGACCGACAGCGTGCCAAACGTATAGCGGCCCAAAAAGCCAATGTGTTGGTTGTCGCGCAACCGCCGCCAGTCGTCGCGTGGCGCGTATTGGCGGACCGACACGTGGACGTCCCCCAGGTCGTTCTCTTCGAGATAGGTTCGCAGCTTGGCGGTCGTCTCCGGCGTGATATGTCGCTTGTCCGGCTGTTTGCGGAACAGCTTGCGGCAGGGCCAGGTCACGAAGTCCGACATGCCGTCGATCGTCTTGTTCGGCTTGCCGTGTTCGATCACCACCTGCCGCGGCGCATCGCCATCGAGCCGGTCGGAAAACCGCCCAAACTCATACGGCTTCGTAACGCAGCCGGCCACCGTCAACGGTAGCGCGCATAGCGCGACCCCCAGCGCCGCGATCAATCGGCACATGTGCAATGGAACCCCGTTGAAGTGCGAACGAACGTCGGAATCGACGAACCGTGAAGTGCCGCTTCTGAAGAGGGCCGAAACGTACCGCTGGTGGAGGGTCCGCGTCAAGAGCGGAGGGTGCTAGCTGCCACTGGGCGAAGTGCCCCCACGGCGCCCATGCCAGCATCGCAGCGCTCGGGTATCATGCACCGGCGAAATTCACAGGTATCACTCCTCCCATCAGCGAGCACGCCATGTCGTTCCAATACGCGCTTGAAACCAGCACTCCGCAGCAGTTCGAAGGAGGCACCAAACGCACCGTCACCGTCAAGAACATCCCTCGCCTCCGCGACTTGGCTCTCTATTCCCTGTCGGTCGAACCCGGCTGCCTGCGCGAGCTCCACTGGCATCCGAACGCCGGCGAGCTGAGCTACTGCCTTGCCGGCCAGGGGCGGATGGGGGTCTTCTCTCCGGCGGGCGACCATGACATTCTGGACGTCCGCGCCGGCAGCATCACCTTCTTTCCGCGCAACTACTTCCACTACATCCAGAACACCGGCTCGACCCCGCTACGGCTCATCGTCGGCTTTTCCAGTGAGGACCCCGAGCACATCGACGTTTCCGAATCGTTCAACTATTTCCCCGGATCGGTGCTCGCTGGTCCGTTTGGAGCCCCGGCCGACATTTTCGATCAGCTTCCGCGTCGCGGTGATACGTTTCTGGTCAAGGACCCCACGGCCGGAGCCCTCGACTTCGAGCCCGCGCACCCCGCGGCATCCTACACGGCCCATACCGACGATCTGCCGAAGGTCGACTTCGAGGGGGGCACGGTCAAGAAGGTGACGACCGCCCAACTGGCTCGGCTTGAGCTCTTTACCGTCTTCTGGCTCCGCGCCGAAGGATATGGCCTGCGCGAGCCACACTGGCATCCCAACGCGGGCGAGCTCAACTATTGCATCGACGGCGAAGCACGCGTCGGCATCTTTGGCCCCGGCGGCGTTCAAGAGACGGTCCACGTCGGGCCGGGCGACGTGGCTTATATTCCCGCCGGATGGTTCCACTACATCGAGAACGTTGGCACCAGGCCGATTGAGTTTCTCGTCTTCTTCTCGAACGTGGCACCCAACCACATCGACTTGTCCGAGACGTTCGACTTTTTTCCGCGCGGCGTGTACGCGGCCAGCTTCGGCAAGCCGTCCACGGTTTTCGACGCGCTGCCGAAAAAGGGCGATGTCTTCATCGCCGCCGGCCGGCAGCCATAAGGAACCCTTTTGCGCGCCGCTGCCCAGCTTCGCGCGGTCACTTCCCCCCATCTGGGGATGCGACGACCGTCACTTTTTCCCGGCTGGCATGAAAATCTGTCCGGAATCCGCGCGAAATGCACCTTTATAGATAGGGGCCTAACAATCCCCGCGTGATTTCTGCGCGCCCGTTGGACGGTCCGGCAAGCTGCATGGAAAGCAGAACCACCCCTTGCAGGCCATCCCCGCATGCCGGGCATTTCGCGGAACACGGGGAGTTCGCCCGAGGGGCCTACCAGCGTCGGGCGGACTCCTTTTTCTCACCGGTTGATCTCGATCAAGTGCAATTGACGGGTTGCATCGTCCGTCCATCCTGGCACCAGGATCGCCGATTGATCGCGATTCCATCGCGGCGCCGGGTCGATTCGCAGCTCGCC
>CAZNKT010000208.1:2020-2935 GCA_964573605.1 uncultured Pirellulales bacterium | reverse complement strand
GCTAACAAGTCGTTTGCGCTGGCGCCGGCATCGCCGTCGTAGAGCGAGTTGTTGTAGAAGATATAGCGGGCTGTGACGGTCGAGCTATTTGATGGCGCATCGTCGTTTAGGAGCGTCGCCGTACCACTGGAGTCGACGATGGTACCGTTCACTGCGTCCGTTAAGTCGAGCGTGAACGTCTCGTCTGTTTCGAAATTCGTGTCGCCATTGGATAGGACTGTCACCAGCTTCGAAATCTCGCCCGCGGCGAAGTTCAGCGTACCGCTAGTGCCGACGTAGTCCGCGTCAGCAATCGTGGCCGAACCATCGTTGGCATTGTAGGCGACGGTTACCTGTAGCTCACTCGGATCGGCAAGGCTCACCGTGAAGATGTGAGCAACGGTGCCCGTGTCGAGTTCCAGCTGCGCTGCGACGTCGCTGATCGAAATGTCAGCATCGGCGTTGTTGACATAGCGTTGGGCGTAAATGCCGCCGTTGCTACCGTCCTGGCCGAAACTTTCCCAGGCCACGACGAAATCTCCATCCGCATCCATTGCCGCAGAGGCGTTGTACTGCTGGCTCGTGGTGTAGGTATTGACCTGCAACTCCCCCCCCTGGGCCAAGCCGGCGGCGTTGTAGCGACGGGCGTAAACGCCGAAAACGCTACCGTCCTGGCCGTCGCTTTCCCAGGTCACGACGAAGTCGTCATCCGCATCCATTGCCACAGAGGCGTTGTGCTGCTGGCTCGTGGCATGGTTGTTGACCCGGAACTCGCTCCCCTGGGCCACGCCTGCCGCGTTGTACCGTTGGGCGTAAATGCCCCAGCTGCTACCGTCCTGTAAATAACTCTGCCAGGCGACAACCGAGTCCCCATCGGCATCCATGGCCACCGAGGGACGTTCCTGACTGCTATTGGTGTATGAATTGACCTGAAAC
>CAZNKT010000208.1:0-1920 GCA_964573605.1 uncultured Pirellulales bacterium | reverse complement strand
TCGCTTCCCTGGGGCACGCCAGCGGCGTTGTACCGCTGGGCGTAAACGCCAAAGCTGCTACCGTCCTGGTCGTTGCTTTGCCAGGCCACGATGAAATCCCCGTCGGCATCCATGGCCACCGACGGCGTGATCTGCGAGCCGGTCGTGTAGGAATTGACCTGAAACTCGCTTCCCTGGGGCACGCCAGCGGCGTTGTACCGCTGGGCGTAAACGCCAAAGCCGCTACCGTCCTGGTCGCTTTGCCAAGCCACGACAAAGTCACCATCAAAGTCCATCGCTACCGAGGCCGCGCTCTGCGCGCTGGGAGTGTAGGTATTGACCTGAAACTCGTCCCCCTCGGTCACGCCTGCCGCGTTGTACCGTTGGGCGTAAATTCCCCAGCTGCTACCGTCCTGTAAATAACTCTGCCAGGCGACAACATAATTCCCGTCGGCGTCCATCGCCGCGGTGGGATTGTCCTGGGAATCCGTGGTGTGCGCATTGACTTGACTCTCCGGCCCAGACGGCACTGCGCTCAACAGCCGCCGGTCTTCGAGTGCTTCGATCCGCAGTCGGGAGTGATGGGCGCGCTCGTGCGCGCGAGGAAGTGCAGGTCGGCGTGTGCGTACGATGGCTGCAGCTCGCATTCAAGAAAGGAACTTTGCAGAACCGCTGGCGCCCGCCTGTTGTCGCTGCCCGGCAGGCGTGCTGCGGCTGCCCCCTTGGTAGGTAATGCAATGAGAATTCCCCGGCTCCGATCATGCACCGACGATGAAGCCGGGGAGGGGTGGCAACTTCACAGTTACCCACTCACTTAGGGGTAAATGATCTCTATTGCGGACGGAAAAACTTAACGCCCCCCCCAAGAAAGAGAATAATTCAACCGATAGAGGGCAACGTGTGCGTTACTTACGCATACTTCGTCGAGCCGGTAGCGTAAAAGAACCCGCTCGGCGCGGAACATTGCCTGGCTTGTGAACTAGAGGGGTGAATCGAGCGCCAGCTTGGCGTAGTCCGATCAATTCAGCTTGCCAATCCAGCCAGGGCGAGAGCTTTAGTTTCGATGTCAAGGGCGGAATCGAACGACCCCGGAAAACACGGACAATTCCGGTAGTTCGCCCGATCTGGAGCCCCCTTGGCTAAGAAGCTGGCTGCCGGGTCTCCGCTCCAGTTGGGAATGTCGCTCGGCAGTATTTCGTATCGAGGGAAGAAGTGGCCAAGATCATCGCCACAGCCCCAGACGCGGAATGGCGGCTGATCATTGCCTTGAGCCGATACGGTGGCTTGCGGTGCCCTTCAGAACACCTTGCATTGAAATGGGGCGATATCGACTGGGAACGCAAACGCATCGCCGTTCGTTCGCCTAAGACGGCGCGACACGCTGGGCATGAATCTCGTGTTGTTCCCCGAACTGCGGCCCTATCTGGAAGCGGTGTTTGTCGCTGCTGAACCGGGAACCGAAGCAGTGATCACGCGCTACCGGGAAGATTCCAACTTGCGGACACAATTGAGACGGATCATCCAACGGGCCGGCCTGACGCCTTGGCCAAGGATCACGCACAACCTGCGGGCGAGTCGGTCGACGGAACTGGCAGCCGAACATCCCGCCCATGTTGCAGCAGCCTGGCTGGGACATAGTACCCTCGTGGCCCAGAAACACTATTGGACTGTGACCGACGACGACTTCGACCGGGCAACGAAGGCGGCTCCCAAAGGCGGCGCAGTAAGCGGCGCACTTAGCGCATAGAATGCGGCGCAGCCAGGACGCGCGAGTAGACGCGTCGAATCGCAATTGCAGGAATCAACCGTTGATGACTGGGTGGTTTGCGCCAATCGCGACAACTCACCGCGACATACCGCGAAGAAAAAAGCGGGAGTGGATGGGAATCGAACCCACCTGGAATCTGTTTGACGGATCCCACAACGGGTTTGAAGCCCGCG
>CAZNKT010000207.1:0-2954 GCA_964573605.1 uncultured Pirellulales bacterium | reverse complement strand
CACGATGTCCCGGTCGTATTCTGCTCCATGAACCCTGACCACGCGGACGGAAGGGTCAGCAGCCGTAGAGTGTGCCCCGTTGGCGCGGTGTCGAAAATCACATGGTCGAACACCGAGGTCGCACTCGCGTCTCCAAGAAGCCGAGAGAACTCATCGAATGCGGCAATCTCCAGCGTGCAAGAACCGGAGAACTGTTCCTCCATGCTCGCAATTGCTGTGGCTGGAAGCTGTGACCGATACGGGCCGACCATCCGCTCTCGGTATTCGGCCGCCGATTTCTCTGGGTCGAGATTCATCGCCGAGAGTCCCGGCACCGAGGGGACCGGAGTCGGATGATGCCCCAGCGGCGTCCCCAATACTTCATCGAGATTCGAGGCCGGGTCCGTCGAAACGAGCAGAACTTTTTTGCCGGCATCAACAAGCCGAATTGCCGCGGCGCACGCCAGCGAAGTCTTTCCAACGCCCCCTTTGCCGGTGAAGAACAGGTTGCGAGTTGGATGATCGAGGAATTTCATGAGATGCTGAGCCTTTGGTTAGTTTTTAGGATCGAATGGCCCACGCTCGCTCAGCCGCAGCCTTCGGAGGAACTGCAACATTCGCCCCCTTCGCTGACGACTGGCAGAGACTCAATTGCGGCCGCTGAGCCCACCCACATGGCAAGCGTGTCGCGCGACGGATATTCGCGCCGACTCACAATGCGACCATCGACCGTGATCAGCGGCAAACAGTCTGTTCCTTGCGATGCCAGGAGTTGTTGAACCTCGGGATTCTGAACGAATGCCGCTGGCTGCTGGGCCAGGTTGAATCGCTCGACCTGATGTCCCTGCGATTTCAGCCAAGCCAAATCGCCCGCGAATCGCGGCAACACCGGATCAATCTGAGGGCCGCATACACCCGTTGAACAGCACATCGGCTTGTCGTAAACCTGAATCGTCTTCATGGTCTTCTCCTTATTCTTCAATGCGAGCTACACAAATGAGATCAGCGGTTTGGTCATTACTGTAAGAGGACGGTGCGGACGATGACGAAGATCGCTACGGCGACGATGGCCATTGCGAAGACTTTTTGCAGAGCCGCGCCCGACAAGCGTCGCCCCGCGAGATTCCCCAGGAATAGTCCCGCCACACCACCCACGACGAACAACGCCGTTGTCTCAATCGAGATCATCCGGCCCGCGAAGAGATGCGAAGCGATCCCAGAAATGCTGACCAATGTGATCACCAGCAACGACGTACCGACAGCACGATGGATCGCCATGCCGCTGAACAGGACGAGTGCTGGAACAATCACGAAGCCACCGCCGACGCCAAACAATCCCGACAAGACACCCGTAACAATTCCGACTGCCGTCAGCAACCACGCGCACCGTGAAGTGAGCAGCAGATTGCCGTTGATATCGCGACGGCAGGCCGGGCCATCCACATCGGCGGCTTCCGCCGAGCAGGCAACTGGTAATCCTGTGATCGCCGTTTCCGACGCCTTGCTCCACATCCGCAGCGCCACGACCAGCATCAGCATGGCGAATAGCGCCAGTAATACCGTTTCGGAAATCAGGCCAGACAACCACGCCCCAACCGGAGCGCCGAGCATTCCCGCGACAGCGAACACCAACCCCGTCCGAATCTCAACCTTTCGAGCACGCCAGCGTCCCAGAAAACCAACGAAGGACGTTACTCCGACCGCCGCCAGCGAGATTCCGACGGCTTCGCGCGGAGCCACGCCTAGGCCATACACGAGCAACGGCACGGCGAAGATCGCTCCGCCACCGCCCGTCAGGCCCAGCGAGAAGCCGACGATTCCACCAAACAGCAAAGTGAGCAGCCAGGACATATTTATTTCGACTGGAAAGTGGAGTCATGGACGCTCTTATCAGCGGTGCCCGGACCTTCGATTTGTTCGTCACGCGGAACCCGCGTGCATGCGCCGCTCATTCAGGTATGCACTCCGAACCGTGGCAGAACCCAGCGGCTGAGGGCGATCCAAAACACAAGGAACCCGATCACTAACAGGACATCTCTCATTGGTGACACTCCCTATTAAAACATTTGGCGTTTGCTCGTTGTTTGTTGCAGAAACAGGCCGTGCTTTGCGCCGTCAGCTTGCAACGGGCAAGCGGGCTTCTACCCAAGCTTTGTACCCGCCCTGCATGTTCGTCACGTCATATCCGGCACGCTGAAGGACGCTCGCTGCGATGGCGGAACGGCCGCCTCCCAGACACTGAGCGACAATCGGTTGAGACTTGTTGATGCCTCGGATCTCGCGAAGCAGTTTGCCGAGAAACCGATGCTCGGCTCCGGCGATGTGCCCGTCATGGAACTCCGTGGCGGCCCGCACATCAAGCAGCTTAACTGCACCGCTTTCAATTCTGGGCCGCAATTGTTGTGGAGTTTCCGACGAATACGACTCGGTACGCAAACCCGATTCGCGAACAGCAGCGGTTTCGAAGTAGCCGCCGACATTGTCGATCCCGATCGAACGGAGGCCACGAAGAGTTTCCGTGAGCAACTTCGGATCCGTTAGAAGGTAGATCGGCTGGTTGTAGTCGGCAAAGAATCCCGCCCATTGAACCAACATGGTCGATGGGACATTGATCGTGCCGGGAACATGTGCTTTCGAGAACTCGGCTGCAGGCGTGGTGTCGATCACCAGATGTTGCCCCGTGACTCGCCCCAGTTCGTTCGGAGCGATGGTCTCCACTGGCGACAGATTGCGAATCAACTCTGGGCCCGCCTTGTTCACCCGCTTCATGACCGCGAAATAGAACGGCGTCTCTGGCTGATCGGACAGGATGTAATCCACAAACTCCTGCTCGTCGTGGAACTGCAAAGCGGGATTGAAGAGCTTTTCGTAGCCGACGGTGCTGGACGGAATCGCGCCGAGACCTTTGCCACACGCGCTGCCAGCCCCATGCGCGGGCCAGACCTGCAAGTGGCCGGGAAGTTCCCGGAATCGAC
>CAZNKT010000206.1:0-3132 GCA_964573605.1 uncultured Pirellulales bacterium | reverse complement strand
CCTTGGCCCTTGTGCCCGAGCCGGGTTCGATCACGCTTTCGAGTATTGCTCTGTTGGGGCTGGTCGGAATGATCTGGCGCCGCAAGCGAATGGCTTGAATCGCACGCTTGAGTGGACGGAATTGCAGGACGCGTGCCTGTCGGTCTTCGAACCGGCCGGCACGCGTTTTTTTCTTGCACGAAGATCAGCGAACGCTGACCTTGAAGGCGCTGGCACTTGGGAATCAAGCTCCCGTTGCGTCGCGATAACGGCCCGTGTTAGGCTGCCGCCATGCGCATCGCATCCGCTTTGATTGTCGGGATCGCGGGCGTGGGCGTCGTTCTAGTTGCCCGCGCGCAAGACACGCACGGCGGGCCGCCGCCATCTGAGATAAATGAACGGTTGCGCCGCGAGCTGTTGGAAATGGTCGACCGTGATCAGCAGGCGCGCTCCGAGTTCATGCAGCGGTCGGACGAACAGTTTGTCGCGCGGCTCAAGGAAGTGGATGCGAAAAACACGCGGCGCATGAAGGCGATCGTGGCCCAGTACGGCTGGCCCGGCAACAGGCTGGTCGGCAGCGACGGAGCCCACGCGGCCTGGTTGCTCATCCAGCACGCCACCGGCGACGTCGAGCTGATGAAGGATTGTCTCCGTCGGATGGAGCGCGCGGTGGATGCCGGCGACGCTTCGCGCATCGATCTGGCCTATCTCACCGATCGCGTGCGCATGCTCGAAGGCCGGCCCCAGATGTTTGGAACCCAGTTTCACCAGGATTCGGATGGCCGTTTGCAGCCCTGGAAAATCGAGGACGAAGGGCACCTCGACCAACGACGCAAAAGCGTCGGCCTGCCGACGATGGCCCAGTACAAAAAGCTGCTGGGCCGCTATACCGGCAAAGAACCCGAGCGCAGCTCCGACGCCAAATAAGGATGCCGCCCGAGCATTCTCGGACGGCATCCATCGAGCAGTTCGTTGTCGGCCCGCGCTAAGGCGTGATGGCACGTAGCACGTTGCGAATGGGCTGGCCCCGCACGTAGACCTTCGGACGCACGATATACCGCGGCGTATAGGTGACCGCCGGCGCGTAATACGTGGTAACCGGAACCGGCGGCGCCGTGTAGATCGGCGCCGGTGCGTAGTACGTCGTCACCGGCACGGCCGGCGCGTAATAAGTGGTCACCGGCGCGGTCGGCGGATAGTACGTGACGACCGTTTGTGCGCCGGCCGAAGCGGTCAGCCCCACAAGGGCAACGGCTGCGAGTAAGGCAGTAGTGGTGCGCATAGTTGAATCCTCCTTCTGGAATTCAATCTATCAGGCGCGCCACCAAATGCAAATCGCCCTGCTGGCATCAAGACGCAAGCAGAGCGAAACAGAATCTGGCCGAGAGTCGCCCGCACGGTTCATCATCACAACGGTCGCGAACCGACTACCACCCAAAATAGTATGCGTTGCGATACCAGCGGCGACCCGCCCAACGCGGTGCGTAGTAATACGTCGTCGGCGCGTAATACGTCGTCACCCCGGCGCTCGGCGCGTAGTACGTGGTTGTCGGAACACTTGGGGCATAATAGGTCGTCGTGGGAACGCTGGGTGCATAGTAGGTCGTGGTCGAAGCGCTCGGTGCATAGTAGGTCGTGGTCCCAGCGCTGGGAGCGTAGTACGTCGTGGTCGGAACACTCGGCGCGTAGTACGTCGTGGTTGCAGCGCTCGGGGCATAGTAGGTCGTCGCCGGTACGCTGCTCGAATAATACGTGGTGACCGGAGCGCTGGGTGCGTAATAGGTCGTCGTCGGTGCGTAATAGGTCGTCGTCGGTGCGTAATAGGTCGTCGTCGGTGCGTAGTACGTCGTGGTTGGCGCGTAATACGTCGTCACCGGCACGCTCGACGGATAGTAGGTCACGACCGTTTGTGCCACTGCGCAATTGACGGTTCCCACGAGAACCAAAGTCAGTACGACCGCAATCAAGCTTTTCATGTCTGGACCCTCCCTTTCACCCCCAATCGTAACAACCGCCCAGAGCGGTGTGCAACTATTTGCGCGGGCGAGCTGGCCGCCGATTCGGGATCCTGATCGGTCCACCAGCCCTGAAAAAGAGCCGTCCCCGGGTAGTGCGCACACCACCGGTAGCGGTAATTCGCCGTGCGGCCGGCTACCAATAGAAGCCGTTGCGGTACCAGCGACGCGCCACCCGTCGCGGCACGTAGTAGTACGGGGCCGGATAGTAGGTCACCACCGGCGCGTAGGCCGGATAGTAATACGAGCGATAGTAGGTCGTCATCGGCAGCGGCGCAGAATACGTCGTCACCCCAACGCTGGGAGCATAGTAGGTCGTGACCGGCTCGCCGGGTGCGTAGACCGTCTCTTCCGGGACCGGCTCGTACACGACTTGGGCCACCGCGGGCGCGGCCTGAAAAAAGAGTCCCAAAGCGATGACACTGGCTGCGTACTTCATGGTTCGTGGTTCCCTTTGCGCTTCCGAAGTGAGATGCCGATTCGGCATGGAAAAGGTAGCTCCTAATCGGCCCTTGGCAAACGGGTCCGCAGGGGGCGTGGCGGCGGCGGCCGCCGCGGGTCCGGACAATCGGATGCGGCTGCGAAAAGCGCGTGGCGAAAAGTCAACGCGTGTTGCCCGCCGGCAACGTGACCGTGAACACGGCCCCGCATCCGTTCGGGCTGTCGACGTCCAGGCGTCCTTGGTGCATGGTGACGATCCGCCAGCATTTCGACAGTCCCAACCCCAGCCCGCGTCCGGCTTCGCGGCCGGAATAGAAGGGGTCGAAAACGTGAGGCCGCACGTCGGCCGGTATCCCCGGACCATTGTCCGAGATGATGATTCGCACGCTTCCGTCGGCCAGCGCCGGACGGGCGAGCTCGATTTCCAGGCGGCCTCCCCTCACGAGCGCCTCGAGCGCATTGGTGCACAGCGAGCGCAGAGCGACCGCGATCTGCGTCTTGTCGGCGACGACCCAAACCGGCATATTCGGGGCGTGCAGCAGGATTTCGGTCTGTTGTTCGGCGGCTTGCTCGCCGAGTTCAAGCTGAAGTTTCGCCAGCAATTCCACCACGTCGAGCGGCTCGGGTTTCGCTCGCGGCGGCCGGGCGAACAGCATCATGTCGGCGATCATCTCGTGAGCCCGAAACGCCTGCGCGT
>CAZNKT010000205.1:0-3142 GCA_964573605.1 uncultured Pirellulales bacterium | reverse complement strand
CCGGTAACTCTCGCGGCGACGTGCTGGCAGCGGCCGCAGCACGGCCACCTCTTCGTGAGCGTTGCATCCACGACGTCTTGACTCAGCCGCAGACGGTGGTTCTCGATGCACGCCGCGGACTTCAGGACCAGCGGTCGAGTGAGCCGTCGCTGGTGTCGTTGATGTAGTCGAAGCGGTGACTGAGATTGATGATGTCTTCATCTCGGCAGCCGCGCTTGACGATCGCGTGGTTCAGGTCGCCGGCTAGAAGGTGAACATCGGCCCCACTGAAGATGATCGTTTCGACGTTGGAGCTCGAGCCGTGGGAATCCAGTTGAGCCTGTACCTCGTCGCCCACGTAGAAGTTAGCTCGGAGTATCGCGGCGCGTTCATGCGGCAACAGCTCGACTTTGACCACGCGAGGTTCCACGACGATCTTCTCCGTTGCAGATTCCAGGCCTACGCCGCGCGCCGCCGCCGCCGCTCCTCGCGCTGTTCGCGCGCACGTTGAGCGCGGTCGATCGCTTCCTGCACGCGCTGTTGAATGAGATGTTGAGGATGCTCCGCGATCCATCGATCCGGCAGCAGTGACGGCAACTCGCGGGCCGGCGTTGTCGGCAACCGCGCATACACGTCCTGCAGATAAGCGAACGGATCGATCCGGTGACGATTGCACGTCTTGGTCAACGTGAACAACTTCGCTGCCGTTTCTCCGGCTGTCTGGTTCCCAAAGAAGAGCCAGGCCTTGCGTCCTAGAATCGGATATTTTAGCGCGCGTTCCGCCGCGTTATTGTCCATGGGGATCGCACCGGACTCCAGAAAGCGGGTAAACGACTCCCAGCGATTGAGCATGTAGTTGATCGCGCCGGTCAACTTCGCCTTAGGAAGCCCACGCAGGCGTTCTGCCTCCAGCCACTCGTGAAAGCTTGCGACGAGCGGTTGCGACTTCTCGTGACGAGCTGCCAGTCGCACTTCGTCGCTGCTCTGGCGATATCGGTCTTCGATGTCGAACAGCTGGCGAAAGTAGGCCAGCGCCGTGCGCGTTTGATCCGTCTCGCCGAGATGGTGGCAAGCTTCGAACTTGCGGCGCCCATGTACCCAACAACTCGCCTTGAAAACACCTGGCCAAAGCTGCCCGATGCGCTCGTAGGCTACATAAGCATCGGCCGTCAGATAGCCCCGGAACCCCGCGAGCATGGCCTCCGCTCGGATACTGCGGCGATCCGAAGTATAGAAGAAGCAATCGTAAGGATGATTCGCATCGCCGACGCCGGTCCAGAGATAGCCTTTGAGTGTCCGCCCCGGCCCGCCCAACTCCATCACGGGAGTTTCATCCATCCCCAAGACTGCGGACTGCCGGGCGAGTTGCCACATGAAATCCACCAAGGGCGTCACGCCTCGGGCAAGGCCACGCATCCATCGCCATTGGGTACTGCGGTCGATGCGGAAGCCGCTCCGCCCCAAGATGTCTTCCAGGCGGTAGTAAGGCAAGTGATCGGCGAAACGACTGACGGTCAAGTAGGCCCAGAGGCTCGGCCCGGCGAACGATTGGATCAAGGGAGCCGGCCGTTTGGCGGCAACCATCATCGTCGTCTCGTCGGGCTGGTCCAGTGCGACGACCTCCTGGAACTGCTCGACGACCTTGAGTTGCATGGGGATCATCTCAAGCGTCTCGCCGACCTTCTTAAAGAACCGGCGAACATTCGGATTGTCTCGCATCTCCGCCGGGATGTCTTCCGGTTGCAGATAATGTCGTTGTTCTTCTCGTGGCAGAAACTCGGGGAAGGTGCGCGGCTGGCGTCCCTGGCTGGTCCGCTTCTTGTTCTTCTTTGGTTGCTCGCCCTCTTCGTCCGGTTCCGGTGAGTCCGACGTGGCTGTATCAAACAGCAGGGTCTGCGCCGGATCCTCCGTAAATCGTTCCCGTCGGCAACCAAACAAGCTGCGCTTCAGCAAGGCGTTGTCAGCGGCCAGGTTCTCGATCGTCTGCTGCTGCTCGGCAATCGTCTCCTGGGATTCGGCCAGCAAGGCTTCCAGATGTGCCATGCGTCTCCCGGCCGCCTGCAACTCACCCCGCAACTGCTCGACCAAGGCCTGACAGCTCTTGATGTCATCGGGGAGTTCGGCACGAGGCGAAGTCATCTGACGTGTTGATCCGTCGCTTGCTCAAGCCATGAACGAAAGACGATGGCCGCATTATGCGAACTGGAAGAAATCGCGCAAGCCCGCTTCGATATATTTTTCGAAAAACAAAGCGACCTTGGAGACCTCCAAGGTCCACGCCTCAGTGGCGCTTCGGTTCGTGGCGAGCAGGAAGTTCTCGCGGCAACCGAAAACGCCGCCGCTGGCAAGCGGAAGCAAGGTCGATCCCATCCAGAATCAGCGACAACTGCGAACGCGTGACCTCAAGCGTCTCCTGTTCTCCAAGTGATTCTTCGTCGGGCAGCTGGTAGGTTCCTTGTTGAAGTTGTTGGTACCAGATGCAGAACCCGACCTGCCCCCAATAGAGGATCTTGATGCGATCCCGGCGTCGGTTGACGAAGACGAACAGACTTCCCGATAACGGATCCTGCTTCAACGCGGATTCAGTCAAGGCGATCAAGCCGTTGAAGCTCTTGCGCATGTCCGTCGGCAAGCGATAAAGGAAAACGCGGATTTGCAACGACAGGGCGATCATGGGGCCTCTCTTTCATCAAGAGCCTCGATCACGCCTCGCAACACGACGGGGTTCACCTCGCCAGTCACTTGAATCCGATAACCGAGCGGATGAATGATCTCCAACGTGGCGGCGGTATCAAGCACTTGCAGGGGAACGAAGAGTCGACCGTTGTCGTGCCGGTCTTTGCAGCGCGTTGCTGTCCCTGCTCGGGAGCCATCCTTCTTCCGCGTCCCCAACTTCTTCCGCCAAGCATAGAACGACGGCTGCGAAACTCCTTCGGTCGCACAGAACTCGCGGACCGAAACACCGCTGTCCGCCTGCCGTTCCAGAATCTCACGCCAATGCAACGCCTTCTCCGAATTCTTCCTCCCAGTCATCTCTGACCTCCTGTGGTGAAGTGACGAACACTTCACCCTACCACCCCGCCAAAGACGTCACGGATGCAACGCTCACGCATGTCCGTCGGCAAGCGATAAAGGAAAACGCGGATTTGCAACGACAGGGCGA
>CAZNKT010000204.1:0-3264 GCA_964573605.1 uncultured Pirellulales bacterium | reverse complement strand
CGGCTCGTCGATCGGCGCGGCCGCAAGAACAACGCTGCGATAGAAATCACCGCGATTGCGGCGTGCCCACTGGAGCAGGCCCCAGGCTCTGCTGGAGGGCGCGTCTTGCGGTTGGACATCGTCGAGGGCGATGACGTCGTAGACCCAGCGCGCGTCTCGGGCAAGGGAGCTTGGCGGTTGGTCCCGGTAGTACTCGGCCCGCGTCTTGAGTGCCAGGTCACCGGCAGCCTGCAGTTCGCTGCGGCGCTTGCCGAACGCCTCCCCCTGGCTGGTGCGGTGTAGGCGGTTGCGGAACGGGTCGTTGGACTCGGGCATGGCGCGGTTCCCCGGGGGGCGTTGGGCGTCAGACGGCCATGGTGTACAGATAGTGTACACTTTCCATTTTATGGCCGATTTCTGCGGGAATCTCAAGGGGTAGAACCCGCGTCATGTCTTTGGCCGCGTGGGCCTGTTGCGGACCGCGCCCGGGTGCAGTCAGGCCTCTTCCCAGCGCCCCTCGCGGCGGAGCCGGTCGGTGGCGGCGATTTTTGATTCTTTGGTCGTTGTACTCATGGGGCAGTCCCCCCCTTTTTATCGTAAAGCCACCGCCTCTGTCAGTGGATAGTCCGATTCAAGCGATTTCTTTACTTTTAGCTCACTGTTCATTTTACAAGACCAACATTCTTGGACCCCGCCGAAGTGATGGCTTTGGCTGGGTTTTTTGTGGGATGGTGATCAGCAGCTTTCTAGCCAGGCGATTTCTTTGCCGCCGTCGTATTGCTTAACACCGCTCGTCTTGCCGTGCGGTGCGGCTAGCTATTCTGCACTGAAGCGTCCGGTCGACCGGACAAGCCGTCCGAATCCTTGGGAGGGCATGTAGCCACGGAAAAGAATCGCAATGACGCCGACAAGGGCCAATACCAGCGCGCATGGCTCGGGGACCACAACAAACCCCGATCCCGTCACGACAATCGTGGCGTCGGCGACCAAACTGCGGGACATCCGATCGTATTCCCCGTTGAGTGGCACCCCAGTTTCGTCAGCGCCGAACAGGACTTCGATTTCGACGCTCGAGCGACCTTTTGGCGAAATCCCTTTGTCCCCAATCATCAGGTACACATCCGTGGCCCCCTCCCCGAGTACTTCGTAATCGACACGGGCGAAGAGTACGGCGCCCGAATCGTCAGCGGTAGTCGCGGCCGTCAAGCCGGTTCCTTTCATAACGTTGAAGCCGTTGAACGACAGACCGCTCACGGGGTATTCCTCGATCAATCTCCCACCGGTGTGCTCCCAGCGGGGCAGCTCCAGCCCTAAGCCAGGCACTGTCACAGCCGGATTTAGCACTGTTGCATCGGTAAACTGAACGACACCCGGCGTCGCGGCGGCGGCGACAAGGTCCACCCCGATCAGAGTTTCTGCGGCGTCGGGCTCCATCCAAACGTAAAGCGAACCCGATTCGTTCGGGGTGTTGTGGACAAGAACAGGGTTTTCCGGCGGTCCACCGCTTGTACTGGTACGGGCATCAGAAAGGAAGGCCTGGGCCGAGGTCACAACTTCAGGTCGCCATGGAGGCTGCTGCACTCGCGGCTGGGTTACGACGTTCGGGGCGGGAGGAGGAACCGGCACGAGTTCCGATCCCAAAAGGTTGACACGCCCCTGTTCCCTAACGTCCAAGAGGACATCAATATCGGTTCCATCGGCAAGAGTTCCGGTCAAGCGGTGGTCGCGCAACTCGAGATTGGCACCGTAGACGGACAGCGTATCGTAAACGGAAATTCTGCCACTCAATCGCCCGCCGGACCAATGGACCGCACTTCCTACAGAAAGGCCGTCGGCCACGCCGCCCGAGATAAAGACGGACGCGGAATTCTCGGCCACTACGTAGTCCGCCATCGTACTTCCTGCAAGCTGGAGGATACTCGAGTCCGACGCCCTCAGCGACCCGATTTCACCGGCCGTAATCTTACTCCAACTCGAGCCGTTGGCCCGGTAGCTTGGAGTGGCAAAGGAGCCGTCCGCCACGTTCGCCGTAACATTGTCATTAACGCTAAAGTAGCTGCTGAAGGAACCTCCGGAGACCTGAACTTTGCTCGCGTCGTAGGCATTGAACAAGCCCATCTCTCCTCCGGAGAAACTGATGCCGGACGAGCCATGGGACACGAGCACCCCCTCAAATCGACCGCCCAAAATGTGGAGCGTGCTTGAATCCCATGTGGTCACCCAACCGTGAATGTCGCCACCTGAGATCTCACCCGTGCTCGCCCCCTCGAGCCGTACGCCGGTGATTGAGCCATTGGAACTGCCCAGCCGACTTTCATCCGTAAGGCGCACACCCTGTAGAATCGAGCCATCGCTCACCCGCAAATCGCTCGACTCAAAAAGTTGGACACCAGAAACAAGCTCTTCACCAGGGGCCAGATCGACCACGGCGTCGCCAAAGATCGCGATCTGATTGGTAAACCGGGAATCGAGTGTCGTGTCCGATCGAATCTCTGCTTCCAGAGTGCCATAGCGCAGCTCCGTCGCCCAAGCGTGTGTACAGGCACCGACCAATGTCCACACAAGATGGAAAACCAAGCTCCTCTTGATAGGTTGGTTTTGGACTCGCATGGCTACCTCCTAGCCGCATAGCAAATGAACGGCGCATCGGTCACGTCCTCTTTCGGTACGCGGGCTCTGTGCAAGAAACCGCCAATTGGCATTCTCTCGCATCGAGCGGTCCAGCACAATCGTCCTAATCCAAGTTCCGGCCCACGTGAACATGTTCCAGCTACCAGGGCCTGGCGCGTCGCTAGGCTTCACGGCCGAATTGCCCAAGTTGGCATAGACCCGCAGAAAGTCGCCCGTTAATTCCGGCGCGCCGGCGTTGGCCCACTCGGCGGGCGCCTCGCCTTCCGGCAACACTGCCGCACCGGCTTCGGGCGCATCGGGAAGCGGAGGATACTCCTCGATCATCGCCTCCCACGAGGCCTCGCGGGCTTCAGCCCGCTTTTTGCCTTCGACCAGCAGGGCCTTGCGCACCTGGTCCCGGTACCGCTGCGCCTCTTCCCAGCGCCCCTCGCGGCGGAGCCGGTCGGTGACGGCGATCATGGATTCTTTGGTAGTGGACATGGGATCGTCTCCCCTTGTTTGTCAACGGTACGCTCCCATTGTACCGGGGAGGGCTGCGGTGGCACGGTGGGCCAATGTTGGCACGGGGATGCGCAGGACGGGCGCAGGCGTTGTGGCGCATTGGTTCCTTCCGTCTGGTCATCGGTGTGCTGCGATGTTGGGCCGCTGCAATGA
>CAZNKT010000203.1:0-3626 GCA_964573605.1 uncultured Pirellulales bacterium | reverse complement strand
CGGCGCTGGTGGCCGCCGACGTCAATCGCGACGGTGTCTTCGACACCGATGATATTGATGACTTCGTGGACCTGCTGAAGAGACCACTATGACCTCCGCCCGCCGCAGCGATCGCCGCGCGCTCCGGCCCCATCGCTTAGAATCGCTCGAGCCCCGACTCGTGCTCGACGGCGGCCCGGTCATCTCGGAGTTCCTGGCCAGCAACAATCATCAGATCCAGGACTTCGACGATGATCGGTCGGACTGGATCGAAGTGGCCAACATGCAGGCCGCTGAACTGGATCTGGGCGGCTATTACCTGACCGACCGGGCCGACAACCTCACAAAGTGGAAGTTTCCCACTGGCATTACGCTCGATCCCGGCGAGCACCTCGTAGTTTTTGCTTCCGGCAAAAACAAGCGGACACCCACGGGCGAATACCACACCAATTTCAGCTTGTCGCGCAACGGCGAATTCCTGGCGTTGGTCGAACCGGATGGGCAAACCATCGCCTGGCAGACCGCAACGTTTTTGCCAAGTGGTGAAAAGGGATTTCCACCTCAGGTAGAGGATATCACTTACGGGCCCGTGCCCCTTGTCACGCCGGTCACGCTGGTCGCCTCCGATGCGGATGTGGATTACCTGATCCCGACGACGTCGTCGGATCTGGCGAACGACTGGAAGACTACGTCATTCGCCGACGCGGCGGGCCTCTGGACACCAGCTCCAGCGGGCAACGGAATCGGTATGGAGACCGGCGCCGAAGAACCGGCCCCTGCAACGAACGAGGACTTCACGCCGCTGATCGTCACGGATGTTGAAGACAGGATGCACTCGAACAACGCATCGGCGTTCGTGCGGGCTGAATTCGAAGCCGACGCGCCGAGCCTTCTCGAGGATCTTGTGCTGCGCATTCAGTACGACGACGGATTCGTGGCCTACGTCAACGGGCAGGAAGTGGCCCGTCGCAACGCGCCCGAGGTTCCCGAGTGGAACTCGGCCGCCACGCAGCCGCATGAGGACGCAGAAGGCATCCAGTTCGAGGAAATTCCTCTGACGGTCGAGCGTTTGCGGCAGGATGTCAATCGCTCGGAGGATGCGACGTTTGCGGTCGACGTGCCTGCTGGAACGTACGAAGTGCGCCTTATGCTCGGCGATACGGCCCGCATTCGCGATGAGATGGCGGTCTACTTGGAAGGCGATGAAGTGGACCTCGTTACCACGAATGTCGGAGAATTCGTCACGCAACGTTATACGGTGGAAGTCGCCGACGGGCAATTGACTTTGCGGCTCGAGGATCGAGGGGGAACAACGGCTAGCTGGGCAGCAAATGCCGTGGAGATACTGCGGACGGATGTTGCCGGAGAAAGGTGGGCATTCGATTTCGGCACGGCCGACTCGCCGGTTCGCCCGGATCATGTGCAGGTCACAGACTCAACGGTTTACTCTGCGACGATCGGCTACGGCTGGATCGAAGGTTCGATTCGTTCGAATGATCGTACCGCCACAGTCCTGACTTCGGATTTGCTCACGCCCGGCACCAATGTTCTGGCCATCCATGGCATGAACGTCGCGGCCGATAATCCCGACTTTCTTGTGCGGGCGGAACTGGTGGCGGTCCAACTCGGGACGGATGTCGATCGCGCCCAGTACTTCAACCTGCCGACACCGGGTTCGTTGAACGGTTCCGGCCAACCGAGCGTGGCCGACCCGGTAGAATTTTCTGCCGTGGGCGGGCTTTACGCGGATCCCTTCCACCTGGAACTGCATACGGATACGCCAGGTGGAATCATCCATTACACGTTGGACGAAACCTTGCCCGGTTCTGATTCCCCCATTTACGATCCGGCTTCTCCGCTCCTGATCGATTCGACGGTTCAGGTACGGGCGATGGTGTTCGCGCCGGGCCATCTGCCGAGTCCTACCACGACGGAAACCTACATGCGCCTGGGAGAGGACCTGAGCGACTTCACGTCGCCCATCCCGGTCATGGTATTGGACAACTTCGGCAGTGCTTTCCTGCCAAACTTTCCCTTTCCCACCATAGAGTTCCAAAGCGCGTACTGGGCGGTGTACCAACCGGGAGAATCGGGGCGTACTTCTTTCGAGGATACCCCACACTTACAGACCCGCGCGGGTGCTCAGATGCGAGGCAATTCGTCCTTTGGGTTCCCCAGAAAGTCGTTCAGACTTGAAGCCTGGGACGAACACGACCAGGACAAGGACGTCGCCCTGCTGGGGTTCCCGGCCGAATCCGATTGGATTCTCAACGTGCGTTCGGAATTCGATCGCTCTTTGATGAACAACGCGTTCATGTTCGCGTTCAGCGAAGAAACGGGTCTCGATGCAGTACAATGGCGTTTCGTCGAAGTGTTTGTCAACACAGATCATGAGGAGCTTTCGCAAGAGGATTATCTGGGTGTCTATGCGTTCATGGAAAAGATCAAGCGCGCCGAGGGGCGTGTCGAAGTGGAAAAACTGTCCAAGAACTACAATACGGAACCTTTGATCACGGGCGGATACATCGTCAACCTGGAGTTGGAAGACCAGTATGGCGAACTGTTTTTCTCCGCCGGTGGCCGGGATGGTTTTCAGTACGTGCAGCCGAGTGCCGAGGAAAGCCTCGATCCGCTGCGGCAACCGCAAATAGAGTATCTGAAAGGTTACATCGACGACGTGGCGGCATCCCTGGATAACCCAGACCCCAACACCGGCTATCCGTCGCTGATCGATGTGGACAATTGGATCGACTACCACCTGCTCAGCACGTTTGCCAAGAATTCGGACGCGCTGGATCATAGCACCTATATGACAAAGGCGCGGGCGGGCAAACTCAATCACGGCCCGCTTTGGGATTACGATCGGGCGTTGGGCGGTCAAAGGGAATTCGGAGCACGGCGGTCGTTTGAAGGCTGGCAACAAAGAGACTTCACCATGGACTGGTGGATAACGCTATTCGCAGAAGCGGATTTTCGCCAGAAGTATGCTGACCGCTACCAGGAGCTTCGGCAGGGAGCGTGGAGCGACGAAAACCTGAATGCGATCATCGATAGACTCACCGCGGAAATTACCGTCGAGGCGGGCGATCGTAACTACGAGCGATGGGATTTTCCGCTTGCTGGAGACCCCCCGAGCTGGCTCGCCGAAGTAGAACTACTGCGGAACTGGGTGTTGGGCCGCGCGGATTGGACGGACCAGCGCTTCATTGCCCCACCAATTCTCGATGTCGCCACGCCGGCGGGAGAACAGAGCAATGTGATCGCGCCCGGGACCATGGTCACGCTCCGTTTGCCGGAAACGGCACCCGTCGGAGCCAAAATCTATTACACGCTGGATGGCAAAGATCCGCGGACATCCAATCTAGAGGCGGGCACGGCAAACCCAGCCGGCGTGATCACGCCTTCGGCGATGGAGTATAGCGGCGAAGTGATCGTGGTGAGCGAAGGATCGACACTGCGCGCGCGGACCTTCCTGCCCGATTCCACCATGCATCTGCTGCTGGAAAACCAGTCCATCCACTGGAGCGGTCCGGTATCGGCATCGACCGCGGAGCCGATCGGGCGGCTGGTCATCACCGAGATCCAGTACCATCCGTCGGACCCGACGTCGGAGGAACTGGCCCAGGACGGTAGCCTGACGTCGAACG
>CAZNKT010000202.1:0-3755 GCA_964573605.1 uncultured Pirellulales bacterium | reverse complement strand
CAGAAGTTGACCGTGGTGTTCGAGAACCTCCAGAAAAAGAAGATCACGGTTGGCGTGCCGCTCAATGGCTTTGGTGAGGCCTACAAGAAGCTTTAGGGCGACGAACGTGCTGCCCGGTTTCGATTCCGAAGCATATTGCGAGAAGATCGTGGGCTTGAGCGGCCCTAACTCTGAAGTGATGCACTGCAGCCGCATGGACATGGCGCTCGAGGCCTACGGCAGGCTGAAAAGTCGCTGGGCCGATCTCACAAACTCAATACGTGGGTGCTGCGACAAGGTTGCGGCCGTCACGGGCGAGGGCAGTTACAGCACGCTCAAAACCTGCGTTGAAATGGACTTCTCGGGGCCTCGCGCCGCGGATAATCGCTCGACCCGACGTTCTGATTGATTTGCCTGGGGGAAAATCACGCCGATCAACACATAAATCAGTGCACGTTATACGTGTGTTGTTCGAGTGACTCGCTTTCTCCAAAATGCTCTCAGGTCCCGAAAAATAGGCTCGCGCGCCTCGCAAGCTGGCGGGGATCTCGCCTATAAACACAAAACTTTATTCGAATTTGAACAAATGTTGTACGGGGTGCGTTAGCGTCGTTGGGGGAAATCATGCCGACCAAGAACAGGCGTCACGCATGCGGACATCTTCGCTTCGCAAGCGTCGGACGTCCGCGGCTCATCGCGGGCCAAATGGCTCCAACTGATCACGTCAACTTCAACTATTCCGTCGATGCGGGGAATGGATCACGGAACTTTTGCGCTTCCGATGCCTGGCGCCGCACCCTGCTCGGCACGGTGGCAGCCGGTGCTCTGTTCTTCGGCTACACGCGTACAGCGAATGCCGGTTGCACGTCTGCCGGGCCCACGGTGACCTGCACGGGAGACCTCAACGATCCTCCATCCCCCTTCGTCGTCGATAATGGGACTGTAATTCCCCAAACCGGCTACAACACGCTCAACGTCAACAATCTGGACGCCGACATCACGCCGGGCTCCGGGACGGACGGCATCAACTTTGAGAGGTCCGACGCCAACGTTGGCGACATTGTCATCGATACCGAAGCCAACATCACAACCATCGGACTCGAGGCGGAGGGGATCTTTGCTGAGTCCGGTGTCGAAACTGGCAGCGGTGATGCCACATCTGGCGCCGTCACGGTGACCCAGACTGGAGACATCGAAACGGCCGGATTCAATTCCGATGGGATCGAGGCGTCTTCCAAGGCAGATGCAGCGGGCAGTGGCGATGCCACGGCTGGCACCGTCGTGGTAACGCAAACAGGAGCCATCGAAACCACTCTAAACGACAGCGACGGGATCGAGGCGTCTTCCTATGCCGCGGCTCATAGCGGCAGCAATGCCACCGCGGGCGCCGTCACGGTAACCCAGACCGGCGATATCCAAACGGCCGGATTCGGTTCCCTTGGGATCGAGGCGTCTTCCAAGGCGGATGCCGCGGGCGGCGGCAACGCCACGGCCGACGCCGTCGCGGTGACGCAATTCGGAGGAATCGAAACCACCTTAAACAATAGCGACGGGATCAAAGCGCTTTCCTTGGCCAATGCTGAGGACAACGGGGATGCCACGTCTGGCGCCGTCACGGTGACGCAGACCGGCGACATCGAAACCGCCGGATTCAATTCCGATGGCATCCATGCAAACTCCTCTGCCGATGCCGCGGGCGGCGGCAGTGCCACGTCCGGCACCGTCGCGGTGACCCAATTCGGAGGCATTGAAACCATTCTAAACAATAGCGATGGGATCGAGGCGCTTTCCTTGGCCAATGCTGAGGACAACGGGGATGCCACCGCTGGGGCCATCACGGTGACGCAGACCGGCGACATCGAAACGGCCGGATTCAATTCCGAGGGCATCTACGCGAAGTCCCTTGCCGTGACCGACAGCGGAATCGCGACGAACGGCACCATCGACATCACGCTGAATGGGGGAGCGATCCGAAGCACCCAGGCTGAGGGCGTCGAGTTCGTAGGCGGTGCTGACAACACATTGACGATCAACAACACGGTGTCGATCTCCGGCGGGACCACTGACGTGCTGGGCGGGGACGGCGACGAGACGATCAGGAACTTTGGGACGCTGACCACGCCGGGCGATATTGATCTGGGCGCCGGCTTGAATGCGTTTAACAACTACGCCGGCGCGATCTTCAACTCCGGCAACAGGGTCAACCTCGGGGCGGGCAACACGCTGACCAACGACGGGTATCTGTCTCCGGGCGGTGTCGATTCGATCGCGACAACCGCGTTGACGGGCAACCTCGACCTGGAGCCGGGCGGCGCGCTTGTCGTGGATGTCGACCCCGTCGCCGTGAGTGACAATGCTGACCTGATCGACATGACGGCGGGTAGCGGGCAAGCCAGCGCCGCCGGAGGCGTGGCGGTTCACTTTTCTCAATTGACCGGGACCGCCGGCGATCAGTTCTTACTTATCGAAACCAACCAGGAGGTCCTCGTCCAAGGCCTTCAACTGAGTGCGGCGGTGAACGCTGAGATTGAATACCTCGACAGTGAGACCGATGTTGTCTTAACGCTGACAAGCGACGATCTCATCGATTTTGTGCCCAACGGGCTCAACCGCAACCAGACCAACATTGGACAGAGCCTTGACGTGGCCTTCGATGTAGGCGCCCCGGCACTTGATCCGGTGTTTAACAGTCTCCTCTATTACACCTTCGGACTTGACGCTTACAAAGATGCTCTCGACCAGCTCTCACCTGAGATCTATGCCGACACGCAGTTGGCAGCCCTCTATTCGAGCCTCGACTTCTCCAACAACCTGTTGAGCTGCCGTATCAATGGCCGCGATGCGGCCGCCATCAACAAGCAAGGCCAGTGTGTGTGGGCAGCGGCCAAGTGGCGCGAGACGGATCGCGATGCCACATCGCAAAACATCGGCTTCGACGAGCAAGCCTGGCAGTTCGCCGGTGGCGTCCAGGTCGCGCTCGATCCCGTCTGGCGCTTGAACTTCGGTCTGGGCTACCAGAACACATCGCTCGATACCGACACGGGCGCAAAGAGCGACGGCGACATGGTGCAAGGCGGTGTGGCGCTCAAATACAATCCCGGCGCGTTGCTTCTCGCCGGTATCGTGAGCGGGGGGCGCGGCTGGTATGACACGACGCGGCCGATGGCATTTGGCAACTTTGCCGCAACGGCCGACGGGGACTACGACATCGACGTGTTCCAAGGCCGCCTGCATGCCAGCTACGTGATGGGCGCCCCGAGCCTGTTCTTCAAACCGATGATCGATGCAGCCGCCACCTACGTCGGCCTCGATGATGTCAACGAGTCCTATGCCAATGGCGCGGGCCTCAACGTCCATGGCAACGGCGAGACGATCTACAGTCTCGCCCCTGCCGTGGAAGTCGGCACCGAATGGTGGACCACGGCAGGAACGCTCATCCGCCCGTTTGTGCGTGGTGGTGTGACGTGGTTCAGCGAGGATGACGTGACGGTGTCGGCGTCGTTTGCGGGCGCACCGGACGGCGTGGGGCCATTCTCAATCCGCGCCAGCACAGACGAGGTGCTCTACGACCTATCAGCTGGCCTTGAGATGATCACAGCGGGCGAAACAAACTTCCGCGTTTTCTACGACGGCCACTTTGGCGACGAGACGACGATCCATTCCGTCGGTCTCAAGGGCAGCGCAAAGTTCTAATGGGCCGTTCGAGCTGGGCTTGCTGCTATGGCGGATGGGGTGGGATTCGAACCCACGGTGGGCTTGCACCCACGCCGGTTTTC
>CAZNKT010000201.1:0-3868 GCA_964573605.1 uncultured Pirellulales bacterium | reverse complement strand
GGCGCGTACTACGATACGTGGTCCTTCCATTACGAAATCGACGGGGTCGATCAAGATAACCGGGACGGAGACAATAAACCTTTAACAGGCGCCGACGAAGGAACCAACGGCTTCGACGATTTCGTGGACGAAGTCATCAATGCGACCGGCGCCGCCGGTTCCGACGGTCTGGACGACAACGCGGCCGTCGACGACATGGGCGAACGCGAAACGTCGCCTCCTTATCCGGTTCCACTGCGCGGCCTCCAGATCCGCATGCGGGTGTACGAACCGTCGAGCCGACAGATTCGGGAGGTTTCGGTCGAACAGGCGTTTGCCACGCAGTGACGCTTGGCCGCCTTCCGCCCTACTGGCCGACCACCGTCACAACGATCGTGCGGCGGCGGGGCTTGACGTCGCATTCCAGGTGGAAGATCTGCTGCCACGTACCGAGCACGGGCTGGCCATCCGCGACGGGCGCCGCGAATGTCGGTCCCAGCCACGTGGCCTGCAGGTGCGAATGACCGTTGCCGTCGTGCCACGCCCGTTCGTGACCGTAGTCGCGACTGGGGGGAATCAACCGGTCGAGGGTCTCGGGCAGGTCGGCTTCGAGTCCGGGCTCGAATTCGATGGCACCGATCGCACCGGTGCTTCCCACGTTGAACACCTGAACCGTTCCCGCGCGAACGCCGCTGCGCTGGATGATCGCCGCCACCTGCGACGTAATGTCCTGCATGTGGCGGTGGCCTTCTGTTTCGATCGCGAATTGTTCCTGGTGCACCATTTTTTAGCCCCCGGCTCCGCCGGGGGATTGCCCCGTCGAACCGTTTTGGGTACTCATCCCCGGGCAGAGCCCGGGGCTAGCCATGACGTTACGTAATTATTAAAGGTTCGCGTGTCCGGACCGAGATCCGATTTCGGTCTCCGGCCTACCGTAAATCCGCCGCATAATTCTGCGCCTGCAGCCGTGGGCCGGAACAGCACCAAGGCGGTTCCCTACCACGGCGCGCCGTGAGCGTGCCATTCACCCTGGACGGTCGGCTCAATCCCGCCAGGGTCCGATCGACGACGCTCACGCGTTACAGCCAGCGCTGTCGGCGGTACCAGTCGGTGGTCTGTTGCAGGCGCTCTTGCAGCGACCGGCCGGGGCGGACGCCCAATTCGGTCCGTATCCGCGCCGTGTTGCACGTCCACGAACCCGCCGTCGCCTCGCGAAATTTATCATAATTCAACAGCGACGGCCGTCTCCTCACGCGAGCAAACCCTTCGCACGCCCAGGCGGCCATCCGCACGGCCACACGCGGTGCGTGAACGACAGGCACATGGTCGCGCTGTACCGTGCGGCCGATCATCTGCCCCAGTTCGGCATACGCCGGCATTTCGTCGGCCGCGGCAAAATAAACGCCGGACTGAAAGTAATCCTCCGCCGTGCATCCGGCCTCGAGCCTCCTGCCTTGATGCGCCACGGCCAGCAGCGCGTGAATCAGGTCCGCCACGTGCACCAGCGAGATGCGGGAACTGCCCATGGCCGGCACGAGGTGCAGCCCGCGTCGCGCAATCATGCGAAACATCAGGAATCCCGCACGATCGCCCTCGCCCAACACCACCGGCGGACGAACAATGCTGATTGGCAAATCGGCCGCACGCCGCGCCGCCGCACGCTCGCCCTCGAACTTGCTCCAGCCGTAATTGGAAACCGGCGCGGGCGGGTCCTGTTCGCAGCGCGGCCGATCCGCCGTGGAGGGCCCGGCCGCGGCCAGCGACGAGACGATCACCAGCACCGGCGGGCGGGACTGGGCCGCCGCCGCCCGCACGACATGCTCCACGCCGCCGTGATTGACGGCCAACAACTGCTTGTAGCTCAGTGCCTTGGTCCGTCCCGCGAGGTGGTACACGACAGCATGCGCGGGCACGGCCCGCTCCACGCTGGCCGGATCCTGCACATCCCCCATGGCCAGGCGGACACCCAGCCGCTCGAGGTATTCCACACGCGACGTCGGCCGCACGAGGCACGTCACGTCGTGACCGTTGCGGCACAGCGCGGCGACCAGATGTCCGCCGATGAAACCCGTTGCACCGGTAACGAAAACGCGCGCCATCGGGTCATTGTAGTGATAAACGGTCCCGCAGGGCACGCGGTCTCCGGCGTGCCGCGGAGCCGGCGGCGGCGTTTGTCCCCCCGGGGGGGGCACGCAACGACCCGGAGGCCGTTCCCTACCGATTGATACACGCCAGTATGTGCCATCGACGGTCGTTATTGACCGCCTGCACGGCGCCGCGTTAGAGTGGGCGGCTCGAATCGGCCGAATCCAGGGGTGGGGAAACGTCCGTATTGTCGTCAAAGCGGCCGACACACCCGAGGCAAGGGTTGCCAGCGGATGAGTGAATTGGTGGTCGACCCCGTTCGGACTTCGCGGGCGCGCCGGCAGTTTCTGGGTTTGCCCTGGCTACTCCACCGAGACGATCCCCACTGGATACCGCCGCTCCGGCTCAACCAGCGCCTTCTGGCCGGATTCACAGCACCCTGGTGGATGGGTGGACGCCGGCATCCGTTCTACGACAACGCGGAGGTGCAACCCTTTCTGGCCACTCGCCGGGGACAACCGTGCGGACGCATTGCCGCCATCGTCAATCACGCGCACAACCGCAAATACAATGAACGGCGGGGATTCTTCGGATTCTTCGAAAGCGTCGACGATGCCGACGTCGCCCGACAATTGCTGGACGCCGCGGCGTCCTGGCTACGCTCACGAGAGATGGACGTCATGCGCGGTCCCACCAATCCGTCGATGAATTACGAATGCGGCCTGTTGATTGCGGGCTTCGACCGACCGCCGTTTTTCATGATGACCTACAACCCCCCCTTCTACGCGCGGTTCATGGATGCCTACGGCATGGAGAAGGCGCAGGATTTGTTCGCCTACTGGGGACACGTCGAAATGTTGTCGTCGTTGGATTCGAAACTGGCTTTCATCTGCGACGCGGCCCGAGAGCGTTTCAATATTTCCGTGCGTCCATTGAATACTCGGCAGTTCACGGCTGAAGTCGAGATGTTCCTGGATGTCTACAACCGATCGTTCGACGGTATGTGGGGGTTCGTTCCGTTGTCCAAGAGCGAAACGCATTCGATGGCCCACCTGCTGCGGCACTTGATCGCGCCCGAGTTGACAATCGTGGCCGAAGCCGACGGGCAGGTCATCGGATGCCTGTTCGGCATCTTGGATTTCAACCATCGTATCAAGCAAATCGATGGGAGGTTGTCGCCATCAGGCATCTACAAGCTGCTGCGCAATCTACGGGCGATCCACCGCGTCCGCATGCTCAGCACCAATGTTATACCGGCCTACCAGCGATGGGGCGTGGCCCTGGTAATGCTTGGCGCGCTGGTTCCCAAGGTCCTGGAGTGGGGGATCGAAGAGGCTGAATTCTCGTGGGTGACCGAAACGAACGACCTGTCGCGGAAGAGCCTCGAGAAAGGCGGCGCGAAGCTGACCAACACCTATCGCATCTACGATTTGCCGCTATCGGCTCGCTGACGCCCGCGCCGGGGCTCTTCTTTCGCACGCGCGCCGCCTGAATTAAAGTAGCTTATAGGTCTTATTGCCGGCATTGTCCGATGTTCCGCGCATGGACGGTTTGCCACGCCATGGGAGATCGCTTTCAACGTCAGTGCAGCGTTCAGCCCCCGGCTCCGCCGGGGGATTGCCCCGTCGAACCGCCCGGTTGTTTATCCCCGGGCAGAGCCCGGGGCTAGCCAGACGCTACGCAAGTTTTCAAAGTGCTTTAGTGACATGCCCGCTCGCCGCGAAGATTCAATTCAATCTCCCGTAACAGTCAGCCCCCGGCTCCGCCGGGGGATTGCCCCGTCGAACCGCCCGGTTGTTTATCC
>CAZNKT010000200.1:0-3945 GCA_964573605.1 uncultured Pirellulales bacterium | reverse complement strand
GGCGAAGCCCCGCGAGACGATCACCGTTCACCAGCGCGATTCGATTCACCCATAACAGATCGCGCAAGGCCCGCGCGTCCCGACGATCGGTCTTCCTGCGACTCCGTTGTTGAGGCTGAATTAGCACAATCTCACGGCACCCATAGTCATCCAGCATTCTCATGATGAAGTCGTTGAAGCCGCAGACCTCGAGGATCGCAACGAAGCCACCCTCGGATTCCGAAAGTTCTTGGAGCCAACCAAGGAATGCCTCGAGCTGCATTGGCGCCGTGGAAACCTGGCGATGCTTCACAAGCTCACCCTGTTCATTGCCCAGATCTACGGTCAACTGATTGCGGTGTTGGTCGATTCCCAAGTACAACATGAGTGGCGGTCCTTTCAAGTTGATAGAGTTTGGTCCTAAAGAACACTATCCAACTCGTTTGACCGCCGCTTTCATAGAATCAGCGGTGTCAAATCTCGGAGGCGACCTCTGCACTTACGCCGACTCGCCTAGTCGCGTCGAGTGGTCCAACTTCGGCGACTTGCCCGGCACCGAATCTGAGCGAGGTGATGTCCACCGCGGACAGTTGCGCGTCGACTAAGAACCCGATGTTGTACTTGCTATTCAAGACTTTTGATAAAGTCGACAACGTGCGACGCGGCTCTTTCCGGCTGTTCTAGCGGCAGCATATGGGCGGCGCCTGGAACATTGACCAGGGTCGCCCGGTCGCCGAGCTCTTGCTTGAGATCTTCTCCGTTCTTTGGCGGGGCAATCTGGTCCTCCGCGCCCTGGAGTATCAGATAGCTAGTATTCCCAGGGGGCGCCCACCACACATCCAGCGGAGTGGATTCCGCCGCCTCCTTTTCCATTGCAGCCGCCCCAGGCGCCCGGGATGGCTTCATCATACGCCAGATCTTCTGTGCGTCGGCCGGGTTGGAGACAAAGTACGGCATGATCTTCAGCACCTCCGCGTCGGTCGAAGCCGGGTTAAACAGGACCAGCAGGGCATTTTCGGCGGCCGGCTTGGGCGGGTATTTTCCGCCCGCGGCCAGCAAGATGACGCTCTTCACCAGGTCTGGATTCGATGCCGCCAGCATGCGTGCTACCCGATTGCCGAAATCGTTTCCGGCCAGATGAACTGGTCCGATTTTCAGCGACCGAATCACATCAGCAACCTGATCTGCCAGCGTTTTGAGAGTAACGCCCTTGTTCGGACCGGTGCTTTTTCCGGAGCCGGGAAAGTTGATGCCGATGACCCGATAGCCGGATTTGGCAAGTGCATCCGCCAATCCATCCAGATAATCGACCGTTAGCGTTCCGCCGGGAAGAAGCACGATTGCTTCACCTTCGCCGCGAGCAACATACTCGATCTCGGCATCGGCCAATTTGACCATGCCGGTTTCTATATCCTTGGCAGTAGCCGAAAATGTCAGCAGGAACATACCCGTGACAATTGCGATGCATGAACCAAAAGGCTTCGCTGGCATCGGAGTCCTCCACACTGCGCAAGTAGTCGGCCGCCCTTTGATCCACTTCCTCTTCAATCCGCGACGGCTACTCGACCAGCTCAATTTCACTGGGCTGCCAGCTCTTATCGAAGAACGATGGCAGCGGGCTGTAAAGCCGCAGAATAGTGAACCAGCCTTTCTTGGGATCCGTTTGGATCCAGTTGCCGCGCTTCACGGTGTCGGGCTGTTGGGGGCTGAAATAGACAACCGTCGAGCCGTCCGATTCCGACTCCGCCGCGGGCGACGGATAGTCTTGGCTGCCGGCACGGGGAAAACGCTGTGGCGTAGCGAGCATCGAGCGTGACTGGTTGTCGTACAAGGTCAACGACCAAAAGGCTTGGGCCGGAATGCCCTTGGGGAGCGTCATCTTGTAGGTCTTGGCTCCATCGAACGGATTGCCATCGGCATCCAAAAAACCCATCAGATACTGCGAGCCAACGCCGGGGATACGCATGATCATCCCTGGCGAATCCAGGGTGTAAGCGTAGTAGAAAGCCGTGCGCGAATCGAGCGTTCTCGCTCCCGTTGGCGGATAAGGCTGGAACATGCCCTCTTTGGTAAACTTCGGCGGTGGCGTTTCAAAAAAAGCTCCGCCTTCGAACAGCATGTTGCCCCAATGCGAATTCGGGTAATAAGCCCAATCTGGGTGGGAAACGCTGTAGCGCCAATTCAGACAGCGACCTGTCGCATTGCCGATGGCGGCGGCATCAGTAAGGATTTTCTTCATGCGGGCATCGGGCTTGAACGGCTCACCATGCACGATGCCGATGGCTGCGAGTTGACCGGCAAGTTCCACGTCGTAACTGGTCGCCGGTTCCTGCTGCACGTTTTCGTTTATCATCTCAAAGAAGCCGTAGTCGCTGGGAGGAATGGTATTGAATGACTTGCCGCTCCCCTCAATAAACTTCGTTTCCGGGACAGATGGATCCTGGCTGAGCTTGACCTTCCCTTCTAGTGCAGTCGCGATGCTCGTGCCGCAGCCTCCAGGTGTATAAGGATAGATTTTTAAGTTCTTCTTGATGTTCTCGACCGCCGGTTGAGGATCGCCATCCACCAGAAATGAACGGGCCGCATACAACACGCGGTTCGTCTTGGAATGTGCGACGAAGTATCCTCCGTCGGGCAGCGGTCCGTCGTAACCCGGCGGCACCAGCAAGTACTTGCCCCCTTCGCCACGGTCGGGTCCGGGGCGGCCGATGTCGATAATCCAGGAGAACCACATGTCGTTGATCGTGCCAAGCCCCGCTGGCGGTTGCTCGATGACCATCGGTCCTTCCGTCAAATTGACCACCGACATGTAGTAGACCGTGTCGCAATTCGCAGTCAGGAACAGCGAATTGCAGTCCATTAATTTCGAATAAATGATCACCGTGTTATCATCGGCGCCGATGCTCTTGAATCCCTTGGCAAGCCCTAATGCCGACGCGCCGCGGAAACTATTGTTGTAGACGTTCACCGCGCGGATGAGGTCGAGGTGGTCCTTTACCCGCTGTGCCGTTTCCACGGAAGGCGCTCCGTCAGTGAAGTTAAGTTCGCCAATCGGCGACTCGACTTTGTCCGGCGTGGTTATCGATTTCGGAATCTGGGCGATTGACTCGCTCACAGAGTTGAAAGTCAGGAGACCTAACAAGACAACAAATAGTGCAGTTCGGCGTTTCATCGTTGCTTCCCGGTTAATTGTGAGCGGATGATGGATTACGTCGTCTAAAAGTCTAGCTCGTCCGCGAAGAGAAGGCGAGAACTGCACGTTCGGTTAGACGTCCGGGCAGGTGAACCGTCCGGCGGACCCCGCAGTCAAACTGACGCCCGCCAATCGCCAAATAGATGCCATGAGCCCGTCATGCCCTCCGTCAAAAGCGGCGGTGATCATCCACAGCGGTCACGCCACCGCCTGCAGTTCGGCGATTCTCGAAGTCACTGCGGATGCATCGACCGCCCGCAGTAAGGAACTTTCACAAGTCGCAGCGGGGGAATCCACCGACCGCAGCTCGGGCCAGTAAATACTGTAGTCCATTGGATGGCGCCGGGGCGGGTCTAGATGGGCTACGGAAGACTGCGTTCGCAACCAATGACGAACCGACATTTGAAGTTTTGGGGCAATCAAAAACGTCAGAGGTGATCGCGACCGCTACGAGTTTCGCAATCAGCTTCGCTGCAGCGGTTGCATCATCCGCCAGCTACAAAGAGTTGTCCTTGGATGCAGCGGTAAGTTCACCGACTGCAGTTCACGCCAGTGTCTAACTGACGGCGCTGGGGTGGCTTCTGGCGGCCTGCGAAGGCCTGGGTTCGAGACCAATGACGAACCGACATTGGTCACATCGCGCGGCGGCACGTCGACCACTAGGCGAAACTGCACGAACCCCCATCATTGGCTCGCGACAACTTCCTCGGCAGCTTCACGTCGAACTTACAAGTGTTCCCAGTACTCCTTTTTGTATGGATGGCTAACAGGGC
>CAZNKT010000199.1:0-4013 GCA_964573605.1 uncultured Pirellulales bacterium | reverse complement strand
AGGCCGGTGCGGAACACGCTTTGGCCGGTGATGAAGGACGAACGGCCCGCCGTGCAGCTCTGCTCACCGTAATAGTCGGTGAAGATCATGCCCTCGTTGGCAATCCGATCAATGTTTGGCGTCTTGTAACCCATCACGCCCTTGGTGTAGGCGCTGATATTGCCTTGGCCGATATCGTCACCCCAGATGACGAGGATGTTCGGTTTGCCCGTCGGCGCGTCCTGCGCGACAGCGGGGCTCACAACCGCCCCAGCGGCGACGAGCGCAGCAGCGATCGCCAAACTTCGGTTCCGTCTTCCAAAATTCATATTTGTCTCCATCCCATTATCGGTCGCGGGACATCCTTGGATCCAAGCGCTGATCGCATGGCTCCAAGACGTGATGTCTCGTTTTTTTGAAATTGAGCGCGCTGCGCCGTGCCGACACTGCCAGGTGCACACGTCCCGTTGCGCAACAGGACCGGTCCGTTAGCGACTTCCAGCGAAACGCAGCCATACCCGGCAAAACCTTCAGTTGGATCGGCAGCCACTCACATACTCTTTAGTTATGCGTTGCACGGACTATGGGCACAAGGACTACTTTGGTTGTATTTCGGGGTGGTGGCGGGCCGAAAAAATTATGACAATCTGAAAAAAGTTAATGCGAAAGTTCAGCGTGCCTGCGAACCCAACGCATCGGCAGATTGACTTGCAAAGGGAATGACAATCTCGCCATCTTCAACCGACCTCTGAGCAGCCGGAAGTGAATTCGTGGATCGTTTAACGTGGTTTGGGCTGCTAGCCGTTACGGCCATGCTCGTCTTTTATGCCCTGGAGAAACGAAGCCACTGGTACGTGCTCGCGTTCGCGGGCGCATGCATCGCGGCGTCGGTCTATGGATTTCTGCAAGGGGCGTGGCCCTTTGGGGTCGTCGAAGCGATCTGGGCGGGCGTGGCGGCACACAGGTGGTGGTACTGTCGGCGCGCCGCGACATGATTTTGGGCTTACACGTGTTCAGCATGCTCCGCGGCGGCGGCGCCCGAAACCCGGAAGGTGCCGCCGGGTTTCGGGGCAGGTCTTAGTGTCGAGTCGTTAGTACTGCTTCGGGCACCACGATTCCGTGGAGGACTTACATGACACGGGGAAGGCCTTCACCATTGTTTCCGCAGCGGTCCATTCCTCTTCATCGACGCGGTTGTTCACGTCAGTGTCCATTGCCGCAAAGGTCGGCACCGGATCGATCTCCAGCTTCGACGCGTTCACCTCCCACTCCGGGCGGCTGACCGCGCCGTTGCCGTCGGTATCGACGGTTTTCATATCCCAGCTGCCGGCGACGGCGACCGTTCCCGAAAGCAGCAGAACCGAAACGAAAGCGACCCAATTCTTGGTCATTGCGTCTTCTCCCTAATATGTATTTCATCGGTCGTCGCCCATCTCGGGTAACGGCCCTGCCGCGGTTTTTCAGCGACCCAGCAACCGGCGCCTTCTTTCGAAGTTTAATCAAGGGCACACGTTCCAAATCCGCAGAGACAATCTGGCAGGCGTACCGGGCACACTGGAGAACTAGATCGTTCTGCTTCGGGTCAAATGCGGACATTGGGAGAAAAGACCGTCACTCGAAACGGCAACAATGTCCCGGCAAAGATCCAGCGGCCATCCGACGTGCTGTCGTCTCGCCATGCGCGACCACAAGGCGATCGCGATCAGCAATCCCGAGGCCGACCTCACAGCGGGCGTGCAACCGCCCTCTGTGAGCGGCTGGGTCGCCGACGAAGTCTTCGCTAAGCGTTGCGATATCTGTTGCTTGACCAAGCGCGCGCGACGATTTCATCCACGACGTTCAACGGCTGCAATTCGAAGACGTGACGACCGGCTTGCTCGACCCTTATTGCAGCAATTATGAGCCCAAGACCGCTCGCGCAGGCTCCAATTCCCGCAAACGCGCATTATGAGCAAAAATGGTGTATGGTGCACCATGACCGTAATCGACAGCCCCCCAAGATCTCTGGATCCCGACGACTCTAAGGTGCCCGCCAAAGAGCGAAAAACGATGGCTGCCCTTCTGCCCAATGACTGCCGCTGGCCTATTGGAGACCCTCAACACCGGGACTTCCACTTTTGCGGCAAACAACAGGTCGATGGCCATCCCTATTGCGAAACTCACATGCGCCTGGGCGTCCAGACCGCACGGCCGCGCCTGCCGCAATACCGGCCACGTGCGCTTAAATAGCCGTTCGTCACCCACGTGTGACCGCCATCAAGGCAATCGCCTTCGCTCATGCTGGACGGGTGGTGGTGACCAATGGCTAACCTGTCGCGATCGGCGCAGCGGCTCAGCTGAGTCAACCCTGGGCGAACCAGGTGCAACATCATAGGCAGCAGCTTGAAGCTTAGAGTCGGTTACGAACTTCAATACACGTTCCCGCAGCCGACGCCGGCCATCCTGATACTCAACATCCACTTTACGCGCGTCTCCGACCTCATGACGCCCGACCACATCATCATGAGTCCGTCGACCCGAATGTCTGGGTACCGCGACGGCTTCGGGAATTGGTGCAGCCGGATTGTTGCCCCGGCAGGGAAAGTAACAATCTCCACCGATGCCATCGTGAGCGATTCCGGACAGCCCGATCCGGCCGATACGAATGCAAGCCAGGTTCCAGTCGAACAACTTCCACAGGAAGCCCTCGTCTTCCTTCTGGCGAGCCGCTTCTGCGATAGCGACCGACTGTTGGATCTTGCATGGAAATTGTTCGGGCATGCGACGCCTGGCTGGGGCCGCGTCCAAGCCATTTGCGATTTCGTACATCAGCGTATCAATTTCGGCTACGAACATGCCCGACCTACACGAACCGCATCGGAGGCCTATGAGGAATGTCACGGCGTCTGTCGTGACTATGCACACCTGGCGGTGGCATTCTGCCGGGCATTGAACATTCCCGCACGATATTGCACGGGCTATCTCGGCGACGTCGGCACGCCGCCGCCCTATCCGCCTGGTGACTTCGCTGCCTGGTTTGAGGCCTTCCTCGGCGGCAATTGGTATACGTTCGACCCGAGGAATAATGTTCCGCGGATCGGCAGAGTATTGATCGCGCGTGGACGCGATGCGGCCGATGTCGCCATGACAACGACGTTCGGCCCTAACACGCTCGAAGGGTTCCGGGTGTGGACCGACGAGGTTAGCGACGGTTCATAAATGTCAGGGCGTGCATCGCTAGTTGCATGAGGCACAGCCTTTGCATTCGGATCACACCCGCAGCAGCTCTGCACAACGCAAACATTCGCGAACTGCGCGCAGGCCGCGTCATTCTTTGTGGAAGCGCGTGGCGGTTGGGCGTGGGGCGCACGGTAGAGCCAATTATGTTTGGCGCCTGGCGGGAAGGACTTGTGCTTCCGCGCCCCGTGGCGGTGAGTGTCGCGGCCGTCCAGGCCTTACGTCGGGCTCTTTACTCCCGCTACCGGCAGGTCCGGTTTAGGACGGTTCCGTTCACCAGGTGCTTCGGGCGTTACTCCTCGCCTCCTGGCTAGTTCGTTACCCGCAGCCCGCTCCCAAGTCTTAGACGGTCTAGAACTCGTCCCCGTGGGGCGGGATGCGTGAAGAGTATGGGAAGGTGGGGGAGCGGGATAAAATTGTGCGAAGTAATTTCCGTATCGGCCTAGCAGGCGGCGGGCCGCGGACACCAACGATCAGACTACGTCTGATCTGAAACGCGACGAGGAGACATACTCAGCCCCCTATCGATGCCGCCGCGTCAATCTGGGGGCGTCCCAGCGAAGTCGTCGCGCTGCATATTAGCTCTAGATAGCGGCGACGAAGCAATTCGCCTTAACCGCCATCGACGCTCATCGAATCCAATTTTTTAAGAAGAATAGTAGGAGCTGCCGTTTCGTGGTTGCCAACTGGTTGCCAAGCTCAAACCAGTATCGGCGCTCATCCACGCGAACTGCTCCAAATAATGGTGCCCAGGGGCGGAATTGAACCACCGACACCGTGATTTTCAGTCACGTGCTCTACCAACTGAGCTACCTGGG
>CAZNKT010000198.1:0-4020 GCA_964573605.1 uncultured Pirellulales bacterium | reverse complement strand
CGATCTGGTGCAGAAGATCGACAGCCATCTGGTGATGCGCAACTATCGAGGCCTGCTGGAGTGACGCCGCGGTGAGAACGTGGCCGGTTTGGAAGGACACCATTGGTCATGCGAATCGTCTTTATCGGCCCGCCCGGATCAGGTAAAGGTACTCAGGCGGAGCGGCTGACCGCTCATTTAGGGATCCCACACGTCGCCACCGGGGACGCCCTGCGGGAAGCCAAGGCGGCGGGCAGCCCGGTGGGAAAGATGGCGGCCGAGTACATGGATTCCGGCCGGCTGGTGCCCGACCCGGTCATTGTCCAGGTCGTGGGCGAACGGTTGGGCCATTCCGATTGCGCCCAGGGGTGCCTGTTCGACGGGTTTCCACGCACGCTGGGCCAGGCCCAGGCGCTGGACGCCTACTTGACCGCCAACGACCAACCACTGGATGTCGTGATCCACCTCGTTGTTCCCGAAGATACGCTCGTCAAAAGGCTCACGGACCGCGGCCGCGACGACGACAACTTGCAGACCGTGCGGCGACGGTTTAAAGAATACAAGGCGCTGACCGAGCCGCTGCTGGAATACTACAAACAGCAGCGGCGACTGCAGACCGTCGAGGGGACGGGGACCCGGGACGAAGTTTTTGAGCGGATTCTGGCCGTCGTCGAACCGCTCCGTGAGACGCCGGCCCGCGATTGACGGAGGTCCGGGGAGTCGAGTCTGTGCGGAATCTGAAGTCGAGTCGCGAAATCGCCCTCATGCGCAAGGCCGGTCTCGTGGTGTGGGAAGCGCACCAGATCGCCGGCCGGGCCGTCCGGCCCGGAGTAGCCACGCAGCACATCAACGATGCGGTCGAAGCACTGTTTCGTCGGCGGGGTGCGACCCCGCTGTTTAAGAACTATCCGCACGGTCAGAAAGGCAAGCCCCCCTTTCCGGGCGTGATTTGTACGTCCGTTAACGAAGAAGTCGTGCACGGCATCCCCGGACCACGGGTACTGCGCGAGGGCGATGTGATCAGCATCGACACGGGATGCCGTCTCAACGGCTGGTGCGGGGACGCCGCCGTGACCCACCCGGTGGGGCCTGTCGCCCCGGAGACCCAGAAGCTGCTGGACGTCACCCGGCAAACCCTGGAGCTGGCAGCCGAGTTGATGGGCAGCAAACCGATGTGGAGCGACGTGGCCGAACAGATGGCCGCCTACGTTGCGGATCATGGATTTTCCACCGTGGAATGCTTTGTGGGCCACGGAATCGGTCGCGAAATGCACGAGGAGCCCCAGGTTCCCAACTTCGTCAACCGGCGGTTCCGCGGATACGGCGATTTCGCGCTGGAACCGGGGTTGGTGATCGCCGTCGAGCCGATGGTCAACCAGGGCAGCAAACGGGTCAAGAGTATGCCCGACCACTGGACCCAGTCCGCCCTGGATGGCAAGCCGAGCGCGCATTTCGAACACACGATCGCCATCACGGCCGACGGCCCCCAACTGCTCACGGCGGCCCCCTCCGCCGAAGAGGCATCCGCCATGGAAATCGACCCGGCCGATCGGGCCTCAGACGCCCCCCTGCGGGGCTCCCAATCGAAAATTGGGCAACGCCCTTGATAGGCACACTCGCTTCGGCATATACTTTTTGGTTTGCGATAATCTCAGGACATTGGCCCTAGGGGCGGTTGGCAGGCGTCGGCCCCCCCGGCGACGCATCCTGAGACACGGTGGACAGAAACCATGAAAGTTCGTGCCAGCGTCAAGCGGATCTGCGATAAGTGCAAAATCGTGCGCCGGCGCGGTGTGGTGTACGTCCTGTGCTCCAACCCCCGGCACAAGCAGCGTCAAGGATAACCGTATTATGCCGCGTCTGCTGGGTGTTGACATTCCGGCCAACAAGCCGACCGTCGTTTCGCTCACCTACCTGTTCGGCGTGGGTTCCCACTCGGCCCGGCAGTTGTGCCACAACGCGGGCGTGGAACCGCACCTGCGGGCCAAGGATCTGGGCGAAGACGAAGTGGGCCGGCTGGCTGCTTTGCTGGAAAAAGACCACGTGGTGGAAGGCCAGCTGCGACGCCAGACGGCACAAAACATCACGCGCCTGCGGGACATCGGCTGCTACCGCGGTCTGCGGCATCGCCGCGGTTTGCCGGCACGCGGCCAACGGACGCGCACCAACGCGCGGACCCGCAAAGGACCGAAAAAGACCGTGGCTGGCAAGAAGGGCGTTAAAGACATGCGGTAGTCGCGTCGCCCGCCAGGCAGACTTTCTCGGGCGGACCACGCGGAACAAGCGACATGACCAAATCGGGAGATTGGAATCGGTGGCCAAGGCCAAGCGGAAGAGGACGCGCCGCAATGTGACGGCGGGCATCGCATACATCAAGGCGACGTTCAACAACACGTCGATCACGCTGACCGACACCAAGGGCAACACGCTCTGTTGGGCCAGCGCCGGAACCAGCGGGTTCAAGGGCAGCCGCAAGAGCACTCCCTTTGCAGGCCAATGCGCCGCGCAACAGGTCGCGGACAAGGCCAAGAAGTTCGGCGTGAAGGATCTGGAAGTGCGGGTCAACGGACCTGGCAGCGGCAGGGAAAGCGCCATCACGGCGCTGGAAGCTGCCGGCCTGAAGATCAAATCCATCGAAGACATCACTCCCCTGCCCCACAACGGATGCCGGCCCCGCAAGAAGCGCCGTGTGTGAGACCTGCTGGCGGCGTGCCAGCTGGCAGCGCCGCGTCGCCACGATAATGAATCAACCCAGATGAACTAGCGAACGATGGCTCGATACCTCGGACCGGTCTGTCGGTTGTGCCGCCGCGACGGCATGAAGTTGTTCCTGAAGGGGACGCGCTGCGAAACGCCCAAGTGCGCGTTCGAACGGCGTGAAACGCCACCGGGCCAGCAGGAGCACCGCCGCGGAAAACAGACCGACTACGCACTGCATCTCCGCGAAAAACAAAAAGTGAAGCATTACTACGGCGTCCTGGAACGTCAGTTCCGCCGCTACTTCGGTATGGCCGAGCGGTCGCGGGGCAATACGGGCGATACGCTGATGTCGTTGCTGGAACGCCGGCTGGACAATATCGTCCACCGCCTCGGTTTCGGCCAAAGCCGCAACCAGGCGCGCCAAATCATCGGTCACGGGCACGTGACCGTCAACGGACGGCGCGTCGACGTGCCGAGCTACCTGGTCCGACCCGGGGATGTCATCCGCGTCAAGAACCGCGCGAAGAGTTTGGATATGATCCGGCTGAACATCGCCAACGTCGACCGCGATGTGCCTGATTTTCTGTCGGTGGGCGAAAGCGAAATTCCTGAAGGCGTTGTGTCCCGGTACCCGGATGCGAAGGACGTCTCCATCCCCGTACAGACCCAACTCATTGTCGAACTTTGTTCCCGTTAGGTGTCGCCAGCAAAACGGCCCAGGCGCCGGTCCGGCGCACGATGAAAAAAACGGAGGCACCAGATGCACATTCGTTGGCGTGGTCTCGAATTACCCAGCACCGTCGAGTGCGACCGCCATTCTCTTACCCAAACCTACGGCAAATTCACCGCCGAACCCTTCGAACGGGGATTCGGCGCCACGGTGGGTAACGGGCTGCGGCGGATCCTTCTTTCCAGCTTGGAAGGCAGCGCGATCACGCAGATCAAGATCCACGGGGCCCAGCATGAATTTACCACCATCGAAGGCGTGCTGGAGGACGCGACGGACATCGTGCTGAACGTCAAGTCGCTGGTGGTCAAGAACTACAGCGACTCGACGCGGGTGATCCGCGTGGAAAAAAACACCGAGGGGCCGGTGACAGGTGCCGATATCGAGAGCGACGAGTCGGTCGAGATCATCAACTCCAACCACGTGCTCGCGACCCTCACCGCGGATGTGCCGTTTCTGATGGAAATGGTCGTCGAGAACGGACGCGGTTATGTCCCGGCGTCCGAGCACAGCCAGAACATCCAAGAGATCGGCATCATCCCCATCGACGCCGTGTTCAGCCCGGTGATCCGCGTTCGTTACGACGTCGAAGAAACCCGCGTGGGCCAGTAAAC
>CAZNKT010000197.1:0-4092 GCA_964573605.1 uncultured Pirellulales bacterium | reverse complement strand
GGGCGAAAGACCTGCGAAAATCATAACCCGAAGCGTCAGCGAGGGAAGCTCCTCAAGTTGGCCCCCTCGCTGACGCTTCGGGTTAAATTGGGACGGCAAAGCGGCGCTGTCCAACTAGTTTACCTCGCTTCCGTGCGTTCGTCGAACGGCGTAGATCACTCGAATCGCTGCAGCCGGTGCGTCTCGCCCGGCCCAAGTAGACACGCCGCTTCAACGCGGTACACTGCAGAAAAAGGCGGCAGCCGGGCAGGAATTTGGGACGGGAGACGAGCATGGCCACCATAACCATCGGCTGGTGTGCCTACAATCATTGTTGGCCCAAGGCTGTCGAGGCGGAATTCTCCAGCCTGTTTTCCGAGTTCGCCGTTCCGCCAGCTCGCCTTTCCGATGGGTTACCCAGGGGCCCGGACGATCTCTGGACCGATTGCCCGGCGTACAACGACTTGGTGCAAAAACTTTTCGTCGTCTTCTCGCCGTTCCCCATCACGTGGCGGGTTTCCGACGACCGAACGACGATCGTGACCAACATAAAGAATGTTCCGGTACCTTTCTCCAAGGCGTTTTTCGACTATGCCAAGATCGCCACGCAACAGCAGCGACTGGGCCTGCCCCCGGATCGGATGCCCGAGCGACCCATCTTTGACTTTCGTATGCACACTCTGTTCGTAACCAATAAGCCGAACACCTGGATTGATGTGCTGCCCGCGTTCCTGCACGATACAACGCACGTTAACGTGCGTGCCATTCCTGGATCGTTCAACGTCAGCGCGTGGCCGCGGCCCACCGTATTCGCGGGCCCGATAATCGACCCCCGGCGACCAGTAACGTTGGAGCGTGGCGACCCGCTGTACTACGTACGCTTTCGCACGCGCGACCCGGCCGACTCGTTCGAGCTGAAGGCCATTCCGTACACCAAGTCGCTGCAGGCCGCTGTTACGGCGCGCGTCAATCTGAAGAACCTCTTCCCGCGCTACTCGTGGAAGCTCATGCAGACGCTCCGGCCACGCCCGTGGTTCGAAGAATAGCCGAGGCCGGCGGGCGATCCGCCCGCGCCGCGCGAGGTCCGCGGCGTGTGAGCCGCTCTTGCTGATTTCCGGTACGGGCATTAGGCTGAAGAAGGCTGCCCGACGCGGTGGGTGCCCCGTACCGGCTGTGATTAAGCGAGGACCATGCACTGATGCCTGAAGCGAGGAAGAAGAAAATCCTGGAGTACGTGGAACCAATTGGTGCCCGAGTTGTCGTTAGGAAAGATGTTGCCAAGCGCGAAACCAAGGGAGGCATCGCGTTGCCCGACGCGGCGGAAATCCCCACCATCACCGGGCGCATCGTCGCGATCTCCGCCCAGATCGAACATGACGACGACATGCCCCTCAAGCAGTACGACAAGATTCTGTTTCATCCCAAAAACTGCATTCCCGTCGACTTCGAGCTGGACAATCAGCTCTTTGTCGTCCCCGTGGAAGACGTCGTGGCTGTTTTCCGTCGCGACAAACCGTAAATCGGCAGCCGCCGGCGATCATTCCTGATCGACCTCCGGATGAAGCGTTATATCAACCATCAGGTCGCTAGCGATCTGCTCAAGTTGCTCGCGTAACGCTTCCACCTGTCCGCCGGCCGGCATCCGCAGCAGGGCCGCGGCACGGAACAGAATCTGCCCGGTGTTGGCGGCCGCTTCGCACTGCGTCGTCAGTTCTTCGACGTTGACGCCGTGGAACGCCAGAACGTGCGTCACTTCGCTTACGATACCAGGATGATCCTGGCCGACCAGTTCCAGTTGCAGCTTCCGTCGGGCCTCTTCCAACGGTGGGCGCTGGTCGCTGTGCACCATCACATGCAGGCCGGTCTCACGAAGTTTCTCCAGCGCATCGGCCAGTCCATCCGCCCGCTGCCGGGAAACCTCGACGCGCAAGATACCGGCAAAATGCCCGCCCAGGTGGGCCATGCGGCTTTCGACCCAGTTGCCTCCATGCTCGGCCACGGCGGCCGACAGCGCTTCGACAATCCCCGGACGGTCCGCACCAAGGACCGTCATCACCAGCGATACGTTCATGGTCGTGTCCCACCACTGGTCCAGGCACCTCGGACGCCGCCCGGCAGGCCGCTTCGCGAATCCCGCCATGTTGTGCGGACAAGTTGACGAGATGACGGCGTTCGCCGAGGCAAGTATACTCAATCTGCGTGGCGACGGGCATGGTAGCGTGACGGCAGAGGCAACAACAGGGTTCGCCGGCGGAAGACGGAGTTTTGGATCAGGAGACCCGCGATCGTGGACAATCCATGCAGGCGAATAGGCAGCGTTTCCGCGGGACGAGCCGCAAATACATTGGTGCGCATCGCGGGCGTCTGTTTCATTCTGTGTCTTGGTCTGAATGCCCTTCCCGCTGCCGGTGACGAGGAATTCATGTTGTTTGACGGTAAGTCGCTCGGCAACTGGACGACGATCGACGGCAGGGCCGTCACACGCGGTTGGGAAGTCGCCGACGGCATGATCCATCTGAAACCCGGGGACCGGCACGCGGGGAACATCGTGACCCGCAGACAGTTTGGCGATTTCCGCCTCGAATTCGAATGGAAGATCGCCCCGGGGGGTAATAGCGGCCTCAAGTATCGTGTCCGCGACTTCGGTTGGAAGACACTGGGGTGCGAATATCAGATTCTCGACGACCAGGGATATCGCAAGCAACTCGTTCCTTCCAAGACGACCGCCGCCCTGTACGATATGTACGCACCTTCGGCCCGCAAAACGCTGCGGCCGGCCGGACAGTTCAATGCAAGTACGATCGTGGCACGCGGCAACTCGTTGCGTCATTGGCTCAACGGACAGCTCGTCGTCGATGCCCGGGTAGGATCGCCCGATTGGCGGAGGAAACTGGCTGCCAGCAAGTTCTGCGAGTATCCCGCCTTCGGGAGCAACCGCTTCGGAAAAATCATGCTCACTGATCACGGAAGCGAAGTCTGGTATCGCAAACTTCGGTTCCAATTGCTGCCGATGAACGCAGCACCCGCAGCGGCAGCAGGCCAATAGTCGTTTTTCGTCGGGTCGCGTGGTCCATCTCTCCCCTCGGGGAGAAAACACACGCCGCACACGGAAGGCGGAGAGGGATCACGTGCGGGATTGGAAAACGCAAATTCGCCGGGTTCCGCACCCGGAGATCGCGGCCCTTATCGCCGTGTGCGTCCTGGTGTTTGTCGTGAGCGAGGCATTTCTGCCTCGAGCATCCTTTCAGTTCGGTGCCACTCCGGCGCAGCTGCGTCGCGTCCCGGTTGAGATTATGCAAGGCTCGGTTAACAGCCGCACGCTGAAGGCCGTTGGTACCCTGTTCACGGCCTTGCTGGTGCACGCGGGCATCGAACATTTGGCCTACAACATGGTCTTCTTGTGGACATTCGGGAGCCTCACCTGTCAGTTTTTGGGTCCCTGGCGGGCGGTGGCCTGCTTTTTTGTGTGCGGAGCCTGCGGCAACCTACTGGAGGTTACCTTGAATCCCCAGTCGCTGGCTCCCATTGTCGGCGCGTCGGGAGCGGTGTACGGTTTCGAGGGCATTTACCTGGGACTGGCGCTGCGATGGGAACTTCCCTGGCCCGAAGTCTGGCCGCTGGCGCACGCGGTCCCCCCGCTGCAGCTCGGCCTGTTCGCGTTGGTCGGCGTCGGCTTCGATGTCTACGCGCTCACACAGCACGGCCCGCGCCATATCGCGTATGGCGCGCATCTCGGTGGGTTCGGCGCGGGCCTCTTGATCGCGATAGTCGTGACCCTGTGGTATCCGACGCGGCACGCTTATCGTACGAGCAAACGCTAGATCCCGTCCCGATGGGAAACCGTACCTGGTCCACGGCGGATGATTGCGATCCCCAGGATCAGGATTGCCACCACGGTTAACATCACGGATGCGGGTTCCGGGACCAGGCGCGCGTCGGCAATGCTCCCATTGATGCTCACGAAGAGAATCTCGGCCGCGCCCTGGGGTTGGCCTTCCGCGACGAGCAACGGGCCGATGAGCGACTCGGGCACGTAGCTCGCATTGAAGAACGTATTCGTGTTGGAAAAATCCAATCCTTTGTCTCTAAGTTCCCCGTCATGGTCTTGGATTC
>CAZNKT010000196.1:0-4124 GCA_964573605.1 uncultured Pirellulales bacterium | reverse complement strand
GTGGCAGGTCCGGATGAAATCACGAAACCGGACGCAACCCGTTCGGCGGCAAGTTTACCGGCCGACGCGCCCCCCGATCAGCAATCCTACAACGAATTGCTCGAGCAGGAGGTCGAAGTGCGTACCCGGCAATTGCGTCGCACCAATCGTGCGCTAGAGCTGCAAAGTCAGGAGAACGAGCTTTTCGTATATACGGTTTCGCACGATTTACGATCGCCGCTGGTCAATCTACAAGGCTTCAGCAAGGTCCTCGAAAGCGGCATGAGCGATATCGTAGCGCTGCTTGATGACCCTCGGCTGCCGGACGATATCCGTCGCCGCGGACAGGAACTTATCGCGGACGACGTGCAAAAGAGCATTCACTTTATTCAAACCGGCGTCACCAGGTTGAGCGGAATCATCGACGCTCTGTTACGGCTGTCACGAGCCGGTCGAATCGAACTGCGCAACGGGCGTATCGAGGTGCAGGATATCGTGGCGCGCGTTGTCGAAAGTTTGAGCGGCACAATTGCCAACCGCGCCGCGGAAGTCGAAGTCGGAGTGTTACCGCCGGCGTTCGGCGATACGCAGGCAATAGAACAGGTGTTTGCAAACCTGATCGGTAACGCCCTGAACTACCTCGATCCTCAGCGGCTCGGCACGGTCGAAATCGGCTGCACCGACACTCAGGCAGAGATCGAGGAGGGCATCCCAGCTCGAACCTACTTTGTCCGCGACAATGGCGTGGGCATCGACGCCGCGCATTCGCGGCAGTTGTTCCGTGCTTTCAAGAGGTTGCGCCCCGATTTTGCGCCCGGCGAAGGGATGGGGCTGGCAATCGTGCGCCGCATCGTCGAGCGCCACGGTGGACAGGTCTGGGTCGAATCGACCCTCAACGAGGGCAGCACCTTTTACTTTTCATTGCCAGCCAGGCCACTTCCCGATTTGCCGATCACAGAACAAGAAACGTCTACCATTGGATAAAATCTTGACAATCACCGAGCAACCGATGCTAGTTCTATTAGCCGAAGATGACCTAGGGCATGCGGATCTGATTCAGCGCAACCTGAGGGGATCGGGCATATCGAATGAGATCGTACACGTGACCGATGGCCAGGAAGCCTTGGACTACGTCTACCGTCGTGGCAAGTTCGCGACCCGGGCATCGAAACATCCATTGCTCATGCTGTTGGACATCAACATGCCGCGAGTCGACGGGGTCGAAGTTTTGCGCCAGATCAAGGCCGACGAGAACACAGAACACATCCCGATTATCATGTTGACGACGACCGACGATCCACGCGAAATCGAGCGCTGTTATGCGGCAGGTTGCAACGTGTATGTCACCAAGCCCGTGAATTACGACAGCTTTGTCGAGGCCATCCGTCGCCTTGGCTTGCTGCTGCAAGTTGTGCGTGTTCCAGTCACCAAGGCCTGAAGGAGCGTGAGTCATGGCCGATGCAAGCCGGGCAACCATCCTGATTGTCGACGATGACTCTTCCAGCGGGCTTCTGCAGCGGAAGCAACTCGAACGCGCCGGCTACGACGTGACTTACGTCGCGTCGGCGCAGGAAGCCCTCGCACGCGCGCGCGCCGGTGGAATCGATTTGGCGGTGCTGGACTATTGCTTAGCCCACAACGTTACCGGGCTGGACGTGTTTGACCAGTTCCAAGAGGCGGGCCACAAATTCCCAGTCATCCTGGTCACGGCCTTCAACCAGGAATCGACGGTCATCGACGCCTTGCGAAAGGGAGTCCGAGACTTCGTTGCCAAATCGATCAACTATCTGGACTACCTGCCCGAGGCCGTCGATCGCGTGATCAAGCAGACGCAAATCGAAATGCGCCTAGCCGAATCCGAGGCGCGTTTTCAGGCGTTTATGAATCACTCCCCCGCGGCTAAATTCATCCGCGATGAAAGCGGACAAATAGTTTACGTCAATCCGCAGTACGCGGAGGTGTTCAATCTTCGCAATTGGCAGGAAAAAAACGTGTCGGAGCTGTTTGCCCCTGCCACGGCAGAACGCATCCGTGCGGTCGATGCGGACGTACTGCGGTTGGGCAAAGCCGTCGAGTACTCAGAAGACGTCGTATTAGCGGATGGTTCCCGGCGGCAGTTTTGGGCGCAAGCGTTTCCGATACCCAGCGTTGGCGGGAGCCGACTGGTGGGCGGCACGATGGTCGACATGACCACTCGCTGGCAAGCCGTGACGGAGTTGCGCGATAGCGAGGAAAAGTTTCGTGCTATTAGCGAGTCGGCCGTCGACGCGATTATCGGCGTCGATAGCCACGGCACCGTCGTGACTTGGAACGCTGCTGCTTCTCGAACCTTCGGCTTGACCCACGACCAGATCGTTGGGCAACCCTTGACTCGACTGATTCCGCCGCGCTTGCAGGAACGCCAGCGCCAGGCGTTTCAGCGGATTCTCGAGCACGGCAAAGCGGCACTTCGCGGACATCCCATGGAACTGGAGGGCGTTCGCTCGGACGGCTCGGAGTTTCCGATCGAGCTGTCGATTGGAGCCTGGAGTCAAAATGACAAGCTGTTTTTCACCGGAATTGTTAGAGACACCACGGAACAAAAGCTGTCCGCCGCTCTGCTCCGTGATCGGGACGAGCAACTGCGACAGGCTCAAAAAATGGAGGCCATTGGCCTGCTGGCCGGCGGAGTCGCTCATGACTTTAACAACTTACTGACGGTCATACTTGGCTACAGCGAGCTCCTGCTGGATGCCGCGTCACCTGACGCGGAAACGCGAATTGCCGCCGAGGCCATCTCGGAATCGGCCAACCGGGCGAAGGCGCTGACCAGTCAGCTGCTGGCCTTCAGCCGCCGCGCCGTTGTCGCACGCAAACGCTGTAGCTTGAACGATATCATCAGCAACATCCAAGAGTTGCTGAAACGGCTAATCACCGAGGACATTTCTTTGTCCTTTGCTCTGGCTCCGCGTTTGGTCGAAATCGAGGTCGACCCAAACCAAATTGATCAGGTGCTAGTCAATCTGGCCGCGAATGCCCGCGATGCGATGCCGGATGGGGGCGTGCTAGCCTTCAATACTTCGCAACTCGACATCGACGAGCAAGAAGCAGGTTCGCATGGGAACTTGAAGCCTGGGACTTATGTGCGACTGACCGTCACCGACACTGGCTGCGGCATTTCGGCGGAAACCATCGACCATATCTTCGAGCCGTTCTTCACCACAAAGGCGGTCGGCCATGGAACCGGTCTCGGGCTGGCAACGGTCTATGGCATCATCAATCAGAGCGGCGGTCACATTGAAGTTGACAGCGATCAAAACCACGGTACGGAGTTCACAATCTACTTGCCGGCGGCGCGGGTAGAAGTGACTCCGCCAACGGATCATGCAGGTGAGGATGCTTCTCAGCTCCTTGGCCGGAACGAAACCGTACTCGTTGTCGAGGACGAGGACTCGGTGCGCGCGATGGTTGCAGGGATGTTACAAAAATACGGCTACCACGTGTTGCAGGCAGCCAGTGGCAGCGATGCGATCCAGTTGCTGCAAGACCAACCGAGCCGGATTGACCTCGTCTTAACGGACGTCGTGATGCCGGAAATGAGCGGCCGCCGCCTGGCAGAGCTCCTGCAGGAACAGTTTCGCGACTTGAGATTCCTGTTCATGAGCGGTTACTCGGATGACGCCATATTGCACCGCGGCGTGCAATCCGAACAAGCAGCCTTCCTCCAAAAGCCCTTCACCCAACGGACGCTCGCCGAGAAGGTACGCGAGGTGCTTGACCGTGCTCCCCAGGGCGCATCGCCCTAGTCGAACGATGGACTGCGCACCGGACGCTGCAAGCTAGCCGTGTCGGTCGTTTTCTTATGCGGCGTCCGTGGTTGACCAGGGGGCCGGCTCCACCAGCAGTCACCTCGATGGCTATCCTCTCTGAGCCATGTACCCCTGCGCCCCAAAGGTCGCAAATCGGGACGTGGCCGAATTCCGCCGAAGTCAAGAAGGATGTGCCCCATCGTGTCCAAAACGCGGGTCCGGCCTGGTCTGAATCTGCCTAAACACGCTTGATTGTGTTCGCCGCACATGGCTCATGGGTTGCTGCCCGCGGGTTGGTCCCGCGGGCCTGACGTCACACCATCGAACCCATTTCCAAGGAGAAGAACCGTGCCGACG
>CAZNKT010000195.1:0-4154 GCA_964573605.1 uncultured Pirellulales bacterium | reverse complement strand
ACTAGTTGGACAGCGCCACTTCGGGCGAAAGACCTGCGAAAATCATAACCCGAAGCGTCAGCGAGGGAAGCTCCTCACGTTGGTCCCCTCGCTTACGCTTCGGGTTAAATTGGGACGGCGAAGCGGCGCTGTCCAACTAGGAGGGCCTCGTTTTCCACCGGCCGCGGCAGCCGTAGCGGTTGGGCCGCACGGTGCTGCCGCATGAGACGATGGCGACGTTCCCGCATAAAAGGCGTCCGTCCGCGCGCGCCCGGCCAGCGCACCGTGAGTCATAGAAGGCACCAAACCAATGCATTCTGCGATCGACCTCATCAAGGCCCTGCATGATCAAGGTTTTCTGTACCTCCGCACCAAAGATGACGGTGACACGTGGACCGGGTCCAACCAATCCGGGCTTCCCATCGTTGAATGGATGCGACTGCAGAGTTTTCGCGGACAAGTGGTGCTGGATCCCGCCCGGGACAATCCAAGCGATCGATCCGAACCCGGCCGGCAGTGATCGCAGTGGCACCCTGCGCGTGCCATGTTCCTCGCCAACCGCACGGCTCCCAGCTTAGCCGCGTTGCGGCGTCGCACGCCTGCGAGGACAGGACGCCAGTGCCGCCCCGGCTGACTGCTTGTCCCACGATCTCGGGTGCAGCATAGGAATACTGGGGGATTTCGGGTATCTGCATCGACTCTTCCGGGAACAACGATTTTCGTGATGGTTTCGATTGTCGTGGTCGATGGGATTGTATGACATTCGAGAACAATCCCACACACAAGGAAATATGACGATGAAGCAGTCCATTCAGGTCGCGGTCATCGCTTTTTGCGCGATCGCCGCCGGCGTATCATGGGCCCTTGCCGAAGGACCGAAGATCAAGGGGCGACCCGGTGACGATCGGACGGACAGGAATCCGATTCGCAAAAAAGCGCCGCCGAAAAAAGACTTTGAAGAAACAGATATCGTGTACATCGAGGATGAAGAGCCGGACGGCGAGGCACAGTCACCCGTTCGCCCCGCGCAGTATACCGACGAGGCGATCGGCCCTGATTACTCCGTCGTTGGGGGTGACGTTTGCGATTCATGCGGAGCGGGCGACTGCACCGGATGCTGCGGTCCGGCGTGCATTCCTCGGTGGGGCCACAGGAGCGGACTGTTCGGCGAGTTTCTTTACTTGCGAGCCCGTGATGCCGAAGTGACCTACGCCGCCGGAGTGGACGGGCCCACGACGCCGCCCGGCAATCCGGCCGACCCGGGCAACCAGGTCGGCCCGCTGGCGATTGTCGATCCCGATTACGAACCGGCCTACCGCGTGGGCTTTACTCGAGCGCTGAGCGAATGTTCGAGTTTGCGGGCCGCCTTTACCAAGTTCGAAAGCGCGACGTCCGACATTCTCAATACCGGCCCCAACCCGTTCGTTCAGTCTCAGGTCACGCACCCGGGCGTGACCAATGCCGCGGACAACTGGCAACAGGCACAAGCCCGCCTGGACGTGGACTACGAACTGGTGGATGTGGACTATCGCTGGCTCTACTCGTATAGCGACTGCCATGCCGTCAATCTGGTCGCCGGGGCGAGGTATGGCCGGCTGGAGCAGGATTTTCAAGCCGATTTCGCCTTCAATGGCACCCGCAGCGTCGACACCAATGTGCTGTTCGAAGGCGGCGGGATTCGTTTGGGCCTGGAAGCGGAACGATTCGCCCCGTGTACCGGATGGTCGCTGTACGGTCGCGGCAATGCCAGTTTCCTGGCGGGCGACCTGAGCGCCGATTTCTTTCAGGGTTCTTCCTTCGCCACGACGGAAATCGACACGAGTTGGGAAGCCGGCCGTGTCGTGACCATCCTGGACGTCGAATTGGGAGTCGGCTGGACAAGCTGCGGCGGCAGGGTCCAGATGCAGGCCGGCTACCTGTTCAGCGCGTGGCTCAACAGCCTGCCGACGGACGAATGGATCGACGCGGTCAACGCGAATCATTTCACGGAATTGGGGGGATCGGCGTTGACGTTTGACGGCTGGACCTTCCGCGTCGAATACCGGTTTTAGATGCATGCGGGCGGAGTCTGGAACCGTCACGCGGTTCGTACGACCTGTGGCAAAATACCGCAACGCATCCAGCCGCGGACCTCCGCCCTCTGCGTGACAGTGACGTCCACGTAGATTCGCGAGAAACAAGCCACCAAGTGGCAGGTAGCCGTGGGCGAAAGCCCACAGATACTGGGCAACACAGTCTCACAATAGTCTCTCAGCCCCAAGGGGCGACGGGACTGCTATCGCCCCGTCAGGGCCGGAGGGACGTGTTCGCAAAAGTCCGTGGGTTCACGCCCACGGCCAGCACCGTCGTCCTTCCGCTCTGGACCGAACCCTCTCTTTGGCCGCTTTCTTGGGCTTTCTTGCTTTCTTCTCTCCGCCGCGTCGGTCTTGACGCGATCCAGCCCTGCCGGTAAAAGTCCGCCCGCTTTTCATTCTTCTTTTCTGAATACCGGCGAGGACACGCGGTGTGCAGGCCTGTCTGGATGGGCGAGCCGGCACGTTTTTTGGCCCTGCGCGGGCCGAAGGGGTCCGTCGTTGGGCGGTACCCTTTCCGCACGACCAACGCTGAACGACGTGAGAAAACTATGAACCGTCCTGCATTTCGCTTGTGTGCCGCATTGCTGGGATGCGTCGTTGCCTTGCAGGCGCGCGCGGCCATCGCCCAGTTCTTCGGCATGGGATCCTTTGGCATGGGAGACGGGATGTCCTCGATGGGCACCTGCGGCAACTGCGGTGGACCGTGTTCCTGTCGCGGCGACGGGTCCGTATTTGGCAATCAATCGTTCGGCCAACAGCCGGTCTACGTGCCCGAAGACGGTGTCGTCGTGCTGGACGACCCCGGTTCGTTCGGTGCGGGTGTGGCGGGAATGATGTCCGGATTTGGACCTCGCGGCATGGGAGCGGGCTGCCTCTGCAAGCCCCCCGCCTGGGCCCACCGGCACGTCGTCTTTGGAGAATTCCTTTACCTCCGGCCGCGCGACGCCGAACTGGTGTACGCCGCGCCGGTGGATGGCCCGACGACACCGCCCGGCAATCCCGCCGATCCCGGCAACCAGGTCGGACCGCTCGGCATGATCAACCCCGATTACGATCCCGGCTTTCGGCTGGGATTCGCCTGGGCCATGAATGACTGCACAAGTGTGCTGGTGACGTGGACGCATTTGGAAACGAGCACCAGCGACCATCTGTTTGCCGAGCCCGGCAATTTCGTCCAGTCTCAGGTGACGCACCCGGGCGTATTGAATGCGGCCGACAACTGGCAGGTCGCCGAGGCGAACTACGACATCGACTACGAGCTGCTGGACTTTGACTACCGGACCCTGGTAACGCACAGCGACCTGTACGCGGTCAACGTGCTGGGCGGCCTGCGCTACGGCCGCTTGGAACAGCGCTTCGACAGCGTCTTTTCCATCAACGGTTCGCGCAGCGTGGACACGGGGATCACCTTCGACGGGCTGGGCCTGAAGGCCGGTGTCGACGCGGAGCGTTACATCCGGTGCACGGGTTTCTACGCCTACGGCAAGTCCACCGCCAGCGTGCTGGCCGGAGAAATGCGGGCCTCGTTCTTCCAACGATCCTCGTTCGCCAACCGCGAGATCGACACGCGGTGGGAGGCCGGGCGGATCGTGACGATCGTGGACCTGGAACTGGGTGTCGGCTGGCGAAGCCGTTGCGATCGCTTCCGGCTGGCTGCCGGATACCTGTTCAGCGCATGGTTCAACACGCTGCAAACCGATGAATGGATCGACGCGGTCAATGCCAACCACTTCACCAACCTGGGCGGCGAAGCGATGACCTTTGACGGCGTGGTTGCGCGGGCCGAATACCGCTTCTAGAAGCGGTTTCGGAATCGATTTAGCGTCCGGGAAATCAGCGGATGAAGAACCACGCTGACTGGTGTTGCTGTCCCCCCGGCACAGCCGGGGGCGCCCCACGACACCGACATTGAACGTGTATTAGGCCCTCAGCCCAGGTCCGCACGGCCGCGGTGGCCAGCCGGTTCTGTTACAGGCTCAGTTTCTGGCCACGTTGAGGTCCATTGCTCGACTCCCTCCTGTCGCACAGCCTGTCGTCTCGGGCCGGCCCGACCGATATTCCACCCGCCGGGGCCGGCTCCGGGCGGCCCGGGCGTCGGGC
>CAZNKT010000194.1:0-4241 GCA_964573605.1 uncultured Pirellulales bacterium | reverse complement strand
GCCGGTTGTTGGTCTCATGCGCGGCGCTACTTTGACCGTGCCCGCAATAGCGCGTCCCGCGAAGTGCATGAAGCGTTAGCTTACATCAAGCGGTTGTACGACGTGGAGCATGAAGCCGAGTCGATGTCGAGCGAGGCGCGTCTGCGGTTGCGCCGGCAGAAGTCGGCGGTGATTGTCCAGGAGTTTCAACAGTGGCTGCGGCGGCAACAAGGCGACGTGCTTCCCAGCAGCCCCTTGGGTGAAGCGCTCAGCTACACTGCGAACCAGTGGGAATCGCTCCTTCTGTTTCTGGAAGATGGTGACATCCCCCTCGACAACAATCGCACGGAGCATGCCTTGCGGCAACAAGTGATTGGTCGCCTGAACTGGTTGTTCGTGGGCAGCCAGCGGGGTGGTGAAACGGCTGCCGTGCTGTACACCCTGGTGGCTAGCTGCAAGCGATTGCGGATCGATCCGTTTGCGTATCTGCGTGATGCATTCGAGCGCTTGCCAGAAGTCACGAACCAAGAGCAGCTCGAGGACCTGCTGCCGGACCGCTGGATCGAGCACCATCCTGAGCATCGGTTGGCCCATCGCGAGAAGGAAGCGCGCCAAGCCAAACAGCGTCGCCGCGAACGTCGTGCCCGTCGACGTCAGTTGCAGCAGGCCAAGGCCAACTGATTCAGACTGACGACCATCTTCCGCGCCCGGTCGCATCGGCCGGGCTTCTTCATGCGCTCGTGGCCAGAACCCAGCCAGACTGTAGCAACGGCCGCTCCAGCCCCCCGCGAGAGTGCCAGGCGTTGGCAGGACGGATACGCTAAACCCGACCAGGGTCCCTCCGTCCCCGGGCTTGGTAGCGCCGTCGCCAAGTTTCGGTTTGGGCTTTTTGGCTCCAGTGTGCACGTGCAACCACGCCAATCTGGTCTTTCCTACGGTGGACCACACCTCTCGCGAAGCACGCCACGCCTGCTTTTAGCCTACCCTGCTCTCCCGCTACGCGCACTGGTGCACCGCGAGTCATCCGTGTCCAGGACACCGTCGCCCCAATCGCAGAACAAAACGAAAAACGGGTCTGACCCCTAGTACCGGGAGCGTCACGCGGACGATGCCGGCCGGCCCGGGCCGGCCACGGCAGCCCGGAAAAAATGCCCCGCGAAACGCTGTTTTGCTCTTGCGTCTCGCTCGGGAATCGTTAAAGTGTACACGCGTATACGTGGCCCGAGGAGTGGGCACATGCCGCAAATCCGGCGTACGCGTGGACAACACGCAGCAGACCGTTCCCGCCACCTCTCCCGGAGCGGGATGCGACAGCGGACCGCCGCCAGACGTACCGCACACGTCCGCGACGGCGACACGCACGTTGCGCTGGAGCCCCTTCGACGGGGCCGGGCCGCCGCGCCGCACGGGCGGCCGACAACGGCCATCCTTCGCCGCAGCCTGGGGGGATTTCGTGCCAGGGCGATCGGCCGCCTCGGTTTCGGCCAGAAGCCGTCGTGGCTGATCAGCTTGGCGGTCCACGCCGCGCTGCTCACGGCACTTGCCCTGTGGAGCCTAACGACGGTTCGTGACGAACCTCCCGTGTTGCTGGCCACCGTAGCGCCCGTGCCGGTCGAGCTTGAGGACCAGCTGTCGGCGGTCGACATCGCCATGCCGGAACCAGAGTTGGCAGGCAGCGCGGAGACGCCCTTTTTGGAAGAACCGCCCGACGCGCTGCCGGTCGACACGCCATCCCCAATACCGTCGCGTTACGTCGCACGCCATCCGCTCCTGCAGGCCGGTTTTGACCCATTGTTGGAAGTCGTGGCCGCCGGAGGGCAACAGGCAATGCGGAGTCGCCCGGCCAACCGCGGGGGGTCGGGAGAGGGCCATAGCAGCTTCTTTGGTGCACCCGCGCAGGCCGATCGCGTGGTCTACCTCGTCGACAATTCCAACAGCATGGTCGACGGTCGCTTTGAAACGGCCTTGGCGGAACTGGCCCGCAGCATCGATTCACTGGCCGCGAAGCAGTCCTTCTATGTCATCTTCTACAGCGATGCGGCTTATCGTCTGTTTCATCCCCACCCGGCGCCGGGACTCATCGCGGCCACACCGCAGAACAAGCGGCGAGTCCGACAGTGGCTGGGCACCGTGCAGACCTGCACGGGCGGGCGTGTCGTCGACGCGCTGGAATTGGCCGACTCGATGGACCCCCAAATCGTCTACCTCCTGTCCGACGGCGTCATGGGCGACTTTCCGTATCGTTATCTGACCGACAATCAACAACGGAAGTACGCCCTCCATACGATCGGTATGACGGTGCCCAACGACGACGCGGCCCACAAGCTGGCAGCCATTGCCAGACAGAATCGGGGGATGTTTCGCGCAGTGGGGATTGCCGGGCCCGCCCGCGCGCTGGCACGGCGACGACCCATCAAGAAGAATCGGCATCGTGGCGCCGTGTGGGGTATCAATTTGCCCGAACGGTAAGGGGCGCCGGCTCGGATTCCGGTTCGGGCTGGAATGCCGACGATGAGTTGGGGGGGGATGGAGGGGCACGCTTGGCGGCCCTGCGGACAAAAGGCCCTTGCCGGTCCGCCTCATCACGTCTGCAGAACCCTCGGGCGCACGGCGGCGTTCCGGCCCGAGATCGCTGCCCCGCGCGAGCCGCGCCGGACATAGTGCAAGTGCCATCGTCAGATGCGGCCTGTCAGACGGTACCACAACAGACCGACCCATTCTCGGCACGCCTGCTTCAGTTCATGCGCGTTGGCGGCCGAAGGCAAAAAAGTCGTCCACTCCCAGTGCAGCGTCGTGGACCGGAAGTCGCATCCGGCCGGAACCACCTTCATGCCCTGCGCTCGAAAGCACGCAACGGCGCGAGGCAAGTGCGAAGCCTGTGTGACAAGCAGGATCTTGTCGATATCGTGTTCCGACAGCAGGCTGCGGCAGTAGGCTGCGTTCTGATAGGTGTTCGTCGACCGCGGCTCCAGCCACACGTCTTCTTCGGCAACGCGCAGCTCGATGAGAAACCTCCGCATGGCGGCCGCCAGAGTCGTTTGCGCCGTGTCGTACTTGATGGGACCCCCGCTGGCGACCACCGGACAGGGCGCGGCCGAGTGGTACAGTCGCGCGGCAGCCAGGCAGCGGACCATCGTATCGGCGCTCAGTTCGGTGGTCGGTCGCCAGGAATTGGCCGGTCGCGCGCCGCCGCTGAGAACCACAATGGCCTGCGTGGTCGGTGGCCGTTCGCTACGCCGCGGGTAGCGCCACTCCAGGGTCGCCAGGGCGAAATGGGATGCGAGCGGAGTCGACGAGACGGCGAGCAACACGACGGGGATGGCCAGCAGCGCGAGGCTGCGCCGTGTGGAAAAGCCTTTCCTGGCCAAGTAGATCGTCACTGCTGCGATCCACGCCCACAGCAAGAAAAAGGGGGATACGACCGGCGTCAGGAAGCGAGCGAATTGGTCCATGCGGTCCTGGCTGCTTTGGCTAGACGTTACTGTTCCCGGAGATGTTCGGCAATCCAGCGTTCGAGTTCCTGCCAGTCGACATGGGAAAGCCGCTGCTTGTCCGGACGCAGCGCTTTGGCGCCGCGAATGTAGACGTGCTGGATGTCCGACTGCCGCAGCGACGTATTCCAATGCATCAGCACGCGGATGCATCGTGGCAGCCCCCCGTCGGTGTCCATCTCGTGGCCGCACAAGAGCGGCACGTCCAACCAGCCCAGCTGGCGCGCGGCCAATGCCGGATATTCGGCCGTAATGTCCCGCGTCGTTGTGAACAACGCGCTGGCCACGTCTGCCTGATCGATGCCGTTGATCCGGATCATAAGAGCAAGAAGCTGCCGGGTAGCCTCGAGCACCTCTTCCCGCGTGTTGGAAGAGACAGTCGTAGCTCCCCGAACCCCGCGGCACGGCATGTCAGGCACTCCGATGGGCAATTCGAGCGGACAACAGCGGTGCCGTTAGCATACCTGGAAACCGAGAGTCTCGAAGGACGGTCCGGGCCCGAATCCGCAGATTCCTCCGGGCCTTCCCACCTGCTTGTTGCGGCGGCGACGGGCAAGACGGAGATGCGGTAATGCTAGCATGGGATATTTGAATAATATAGTGAAGATAAAGAGGCGGTTCCCAGATGGTTTGCCAACCGGTTGCCGTTACGTGTTTTGTGACGTGGGAGCGACGACAGAAGTTCCGAAGCACAAGCCATGGCAGCGGTTATGGTAGGGCTGCGGTTCACCGGGCGCAAGGGGGCCCGTGGATCGCTGGTGAGTGTCGGCG
>CAZNKT010000193.1:0-4705 GCA_964573605.1 uncultured Pirellulales bacterium | reverse complement strand
GTCCGGCAGCATCACGTCGAGCACAATGAGGTCCGGCCGGTAATCCCGCACCATCATGCCCGCGTCGAAGCCGTTGTTGACGCTCTTGACCTCAAAACGGCCGTCGCGCTCCAACTGGTCGCAGATCAGCTCGACCAGTTCCTCATCGTCGTCGACGACGAGTATCTTTCGCTTGCCGCTATCGAGAGCGTCCGTCGGAATGCCATTGTCGCGCATGAAGTTGTACAGCTGATCTCGGGGGATCCGGCGGAAACGGCTGCCCGGAACCCGGAATCCTTTCAACTGCCCGGAATCGAAACAGCGAATGATGGTTTGCTGGCTGACCTTGCAAATCTTCGCCGCTTCCCCAGTCGTAAACACCGTTTTCATCGTAGCGTACCACCCCTCTCCCTGGGTTGATGGTAAGACACCGTCTCCTTAAGCCCGCCTGAAAGCCCAGGCGTATCGCAGCCGCGGAGAAGCAAACCCGCCGCGAAGCCCGCGAGCACGAACCCAGTTTTCGGCGGGACAAGGCACTTTGGGAAGTTGGTCGATCCTTCTGTCTTGCTGAACGGGTTCGAAGACTATCAAAGCGCGCGTTGCATACGCAGTTTGTTCACTTGGCGTTCTCATGCGTAAACGGCAACGTTAACCACTTCTTCCGAGCTTACCCGGATTACCGATGACACGAATTATAGCCATCTTGCGGATCGAGTCAATATAAATACAAACTGCGCAAGGTGCCTTGCAGCAATAGATTGCGCGTTTCACACCGAACAGACGTGGAGAAATTCTGTGACTGCAGTTGGGTAGATGGGCGGTCTACAGCACGTGCCCGCTGCGGACTGCCATAACACTTCTCATTGGCAAGCGACGGCACGAACTGACGCGGGTCGACAAGGTGGCTTGCCCCGCATCCGTCGAGAACTATGCCTTTTGTGCTTCGTGCGAACTTCGGTTTCGCGCGGTGATATGAACGAGCAGCACGGCGACGTCGGCCGGCGTGATACCGCTGATCCGGGCCGCCTGCTCCAAGTCTTCCGGCCGAACACGGTGCAGCTTTTCGCGTGCTTCCGCCCGCAGATGGACAAGGGCGGCATAGTCGAAATCCGCAGGAATCCGTTTCTGGGCCATACGGCGATGGCGATCGATCTCCTGCTGCTGGCGCGCCAGGTAACCTGCGTACTTTACGTCATGGCAGATCTGGCGTGCGACGTCATCGGTCACGGCGTGCAGTGCGGGGCATCGCGCCACGACATCGGGCCACTGAGTGTCACTTCGGCGAAGCCATTTGGTGAGCGTCGATCCCTCGACACGCTGTTGATCGAGGACGGCCTCGACGCGGGCAATCTCGGCTTCCTTGCGTCTCACGCGTTCCACTCGGCGCGGACTGACCAGCCCGCATCGGGCGGCCACCGCCGTGAGACGCCGGTCGGCGTTGTCATGTCGCAGCCGCAACCGGTATTCCGCTCGGCTGGTGAACATTCGATAGGGTTCATCGACTCCCACGGTGACCAGATCGTCGATCAGCACGCCGATGTAGGCTTGATCTCGGCTCAAGATCAACGGTGCGGCGTTTTCGATCGCCAGCGCGGCGTTGGCTCCGGCCACGAGGCCCTGCGCGGCGGCTTCCTCGTAGCCGGTGGTTCCGTTGATCTGCCCGGCAAAATACAGTCCGCGAACCTGTTTGGTCTCCAGCGTTCGCTGCAATTGGTCGGGCGGCGCGTAGTCGTATTCCACTGCATAGCCGTAGCGCATGATCTCGGCCCTTTCCAGTCCCGGGATCATGCTGAAAATGGCATCCTGCACGTCGCGGGGCAGGCTGGTGGAAACTCCGTTGACGTACAATTCATGCGTGCGGCGGCCCTCGGGTTCGAGAAATACCTGATGATGATTCTTATCCGCGAACCGCACGACTTTGTCCTCGATCGAAGGGCAGTAGCGAGGGCCTTGGGAACGGATCTGGCCGGAATACATCGGTGCCCGGTGGAGATTGCGGCGGATGAGGTCATGCACCGCGCGGTTGGTATGGGTGATGAAGCACGGCAACTGCTCGGTCTCGATCCGGTCCGTTTCAAACGAGAAGGGCTGGGGGTGCGGATCACCGGGCTGTTCTTCCAGACCGCCGTAGTCGACGGAGTTGCCGTTCAGACGCGGTGGAGTGCCGGTTTTGAACCGGGCCAATTGGAAGCCCAGCCGCACCAGCTCGCGGCTGACGCCCGACGTAGCCGGCTCCCCGGCGCGGCCGCCCGCAGTCCGCGCTTCGCCCGTGTGCATTTGCGCTCGCAGAAACGTGCCTGTCGTCAGAATAACCGCCCGGGCCAGGTAGGTCGCGTCGCCCCGCACGCGTACGCCCCGCACGCGACGCTGTTGGCCTTCAGCGTCGATCAGCAATTGCTCGACGTGTTCCTGTCGCAGCGTCAGGTGAGGTTGCTGTTCGACGATCCATTTCACTTCCTGCTGGTAGGCGCGCTTGTCGGCCTGGGCCCGGGGGCTGTGCATGGCCGGGCCTTTTCGCCGATTGAGCATGCGAAACTGGATCCCCGCTTTATCGATGGCCCTGCCCATGGCGCCGCCCAGGGCATCGATTTCACGGACGATCTGGCCCTTGGCAACACCGCCGATGGCCGGATTGCAGCTCATCTGACCCACCGTGTCGCAGTTGGTCGTGAGCAATGCTGTCCGGGCGCCTTTGCGGGCGGCTGCCAGGGCGGCTTCCGTGCCGGCGTGGCCGGCCCCGATCACCAGGATGTCGAACTGATAGCGGTTGGCAGGCATCCTGTCATGATACGGGCCAGGCGGCGGCCGGTACAATCGCGGCCGTCCCCCGCCGCCGGCGCGGCGGGCAGCTTGATCTGTCGCGAGCGGGCCGTTACATATCAACAGAAATCTTCCGACCAACTTCGTGGAGTCCACGCATGGAAAAGATACTACTGGTCATCGGCGACGGCGGAGAAGTGATGGACACGATGGGGCCGTACTATCGCCTGGGTGAAGATCATCAAGTGGTCGTGGCAGCTCCTGAAAAGCGGCAGTATCATCTCGTGCAGCACGAACTCGAACCGGGCTGGGACATCACCGTGGAACGACCGGCGTACCACATGGAGTCGGACGTCGCCTTCCGCGACGTTGATCCTGCGGCGTATGCCGGGATGGTATTGCCCGGCGGCAGGGCCCCCGAGTACCTGCGATACGATCACGACCTGATGCGGATTACCCGGCACTTTTTCCAGCACGAGAAGCCCGTGGCATCGATCTGTCACGGCATCGAGATCATTGCCGCGGCAGACGTCATTCGCGGCAGGCAAGTGACGACGATCCCGAAATGCCGTTACGATGCCGAGTTTTCCGGCGGAGAGTATGTTGACCAGGCGGTTGTCGTTTCGGGACACCTCGTCTGCTGCCAGGGAAAGAAAGATATCTCTCCGTGGATGAAGAAGTTCGCTGAAGTGCTGCACGCTTACCAGGCCCGGCAGCGAACGCCCGTGGTCTAGAGCAGGTTTCCGTTTGCCTATTGCCCGCCGTGTGACGCCGAAATGTGGGTAACACAACCGGTGCTAACCGGCCCACACCACCCACAAGAAGCCGCCGATCAGCATCGCCACGGCGATCCACCCTGCTACGAAACCGGCCAGGGACGTGCGGGATGGCATCGGAATCTCCAAGCCGAACGCGGTGATCAGCATGGGACGCTGGACGGGCGCCACGCCCGGGGGCAGGCGGCACGGTTGGGTTACCACTTCCTGAGACGTGATGGGCGTGCGCGTCAGGTCGTAGAACATCCGGAGCCGGTCCGCGTCGACCGGGCGCGTGCAGAGGCTGACGAAAACGCCGGCCAACAGCGCCGACAGCGAGTAGAACACGATCACCCACGGTTCGTAGATCTGGGGTGCCTGGCCCTCGGCGTACCAGATGAAACGCAGCGTGTCGGAACCCGGCACCTGGCCAACCCAATAGATAAACCACTCCGTTTTCGTGAGCCACCAGGCTCCGAACCCGGCCAGCGTCGTGGCCCATGCGCCGGCCACGGTCGTCCGCCGCCATAAGAGCCCCATCCAGAACGCGATACCCATCATGGGCCCGATCTTGAACCAGATTTTCAGTGCCGTCACGACATCGGATACCCAGTAGGCAAACGCAAGTCCCCCGGCGACGACCACCAGCGAAGCCAGCCGGCCGACCATGACGTAGTGCTTTTCCGAACGGTGCGACACGACCGGCTTGTAAAGATTCTCAGTGAACAGTCCCGACGACGAAATCATGAAGGAATCGCACGAACTCATCACCGAGGCCAGCAGTGATGCCAGAAATACGCCCAACAGCCCAGGCATGATCGCCGGCAGAAACGCGCGGGCGATATCGCCGTACACGTAATCGGGGACGATGCGGGACAAGTCCATCCCCTGTTGCTGGTACCAGACGACCGCTCCCAGCGCGGTCAGGCACCAGGCAATGGTGCACAATCGCTTGACGATGTTGCCCACCATGAAGCCCACACGACCGTCCATTTCGGTGCGCCCGGCGGCGCAGACTCCCATGATAAAGGGCTGGGCCACGATTCCGGTCAGCGCCTGCACGGCGTACATGATCACGAAGAAAATTCCGATCTCGCCCGGCACGACCAGCGACAACATCTGCGGGTCCTGGATGCTCTGGCGAATTCCCGCCAGTCCGCCGACGGTGTTCAGCACGAGCGCGGTGTTCGCCTCTTCGGGCAGGCCAAGCG
>CAZNKT010000192.1:0-4769 GCA_964573605.1 uncultured Pirellulales bacterium | reverse complement strand
CGCGAGGGCGCCGGCCGCAGTGTCATTTCGCAGCAATAACTGGCACTGCTCCCTGGACAATCCGGATCTGCCGATGAGGGCTCGGCCACGCGAGCCTGCCGCCCCTACTAGCTGAACCCGCACGAATCCACTCGTCGGGACGCGATTTGTGCTAGAATCAACAAGAAATACTAGCGCCCCTCTGGCACATCGCCCCAAAGAGGGATGCGACCGGCCTATTGCAGAAAAATCCACCTCTAGACTGTCCGCTCGGCGCCAGAAATACGGAACTACCTATTGAGGGCTGTGTGTCTTGTCGTTCACGTCCGACCCTACCGTTGGTGATGCGATGCAAACCGAGCGTTTGCTCGAGCGGTTGGCCGAAGGGGACGAGAAGGCTTTGGACGAGATTCTTGAAGGTCACCGCGACTATCTGCGGCGGATGCTGGCGGTACGCATCGATGCCGATTTGCGTGGCCGGATCGATCCGTCCGACTTGATTCAAGAGACACAACTGGTGGCCGTCCGTCGAATCGACGAATTCCTCGAAACACGTCCTACCTCGTTCAAGGTTTGGCTACGAAATAAGGCGCTCGACCGGTTGAGCGACGCGCGGCGCAAGCACATCGGCGCCCAGAAACGTTCGGTGCGGCGTGAGGTCGCGCTGCCCGAAGCGTCGTCGCTGGCACTGGCCAATTCGGTTCAGTCGCAGCAGCCAAGCGATCTGGTGCGCCGCGACGAACTGGTTCAATTAACCAATCGCGCGATGCAGTGCCTCTCTGAGGCGGACCATTCAGTTTTGCTATTGCGACACGTCGAGGAACTGAGCAACGCCGAAGCGGCCGAGGTGTTGGGCATTTCGCCCGACGCGGCCAGCAAGCGCTACGGCCGCGCGATCGTGAGGCTGCGAACGATGCTGATGCAAGAAGGGGCAATTTCCGGCAGTCAAGAATGGCCAGGACGGCAGTGATCGAAACCCCCGTGTCAACCAAACATGTCCATCAACGATCGATCTGCCAGCCACGACGCCGAGAGCCTGATTGGACGCGTCGCCAACGAATTCTTCGAACGTGCCCGACGGGGAGAACAGCCTCACATCGAAGAGTACGTCCGCCACTATCCTCAAATTGCCGATCTGATCCGCGATGTCTTTCCTGCGCTGGGAACGATCGGAGAACCGACGGCGGAAAATGCCCACGGAACGCACCGTAACGCGTCCCAGCCGGTTCCACAATCCGTCGGCGAATTCCGCATCATCCGCGAGATCGGCCGGGGCGGGATGGGTATCGTTTTTGAGGCAGAATAACAGTCCATGCACCGCACGGTCGCCCTGAAGGTGCTGCCGCTGGCCTGCATGCTCGACGACAAGCGGCTGGCACGGTTTCGCAACGAAGTTTGCGCGGCTGCCGCGCTCAATCACGCGAACATCGTTTCCATTTACTCCGTCGGAGAAGAACAAGGCATACACTACTACGCCATGCAGCTCATACGCGGCCAGACCATGGCGCAGGTCGTCGAGCAACTGAGGGCTCAGACGTTTCGGTTGAGCGCCGACTCAATTTCCCAAGTCGTGGCCGCCGCCCCCAGCCGACAGCAGGCGACCAACGGCGAAGCCGACACACCGTCCGGCTTGTCGCCGGAAACGACCGACCGGGCGGAGCGGGCGAGGGAGTCGTCGGCCACGAATGCGCGCCCCGACTTCTATCGTGCCGTCGCGCGGCTGGCCCGCCAGGTGGCCGAAGCGTTGCATCATGCCCACGAACACGGCGTCATCCATCGCGATATCAAGCCGGCCAACCTGTTGTTGGACGGCGAAGCGAAAATCTGGATCACCGATTTCGGGCTGGCGCGAATCGAACAGGATGCCGGGATGACGCTCAGCGGCGACCTGCTGGGAACCGTTCGCTACATGGCGCCCGAACAGGCCTCGGGCAACCAGGCCATGGTTGACCATCGGGCGGATATCTACGGGCTGGGCGTCACGCTATACGAGCTGGCCACGCTCGAGCCGGCGGTGCCCGGTAGCGATCATCGCGAGCTGCTCAGGCGGGTGACCCAACAGGAGCCGGTTTCGCCGCAGAAGCTGGCCTCTTCGATTCCGGTCGAGCTGGCGACGATCATCATGAAGGCCATTGAAAGGAATCCAGCCGACCGCTATCCCAGCGCGGCGGCGATGGCCGACGATCTGGGGCGTTTTCTCGACGACATTCCGATCCAGGCCAAACCGCCCACGCCGGTGGAACGCGCCTTGAAATGGTCTCGGCGCCACAGTGACCTGGCCTGGATGGCGGTCATCGCGTTGCTCGTTGGCCTGGTCGGGTCGGCTGCCGCCGTCGCGACGATTTCCCGTTTGTACGGGCGGGCCGAGGCACTGCGTATACAGGCCCACTCGCAGCTTGAGGAAACACGGCGTCAAAAGCGAATCGCGCTGGCGGCCCGCGACGAGGCGGAAGCGCATCGCCAGACGCTCCGCCAGGAGCTCTATTCGCTGGACATGCAACGTGCGCTCGAGGCTTGGGACAAGCATCGGGTTGAGGAGGTCAGCGCGATCGTTGACAAGCATGCCGTGCAGGAAGAGCATTCCGATCTGCGGACATTCAGTTGGTACGCGTTGAAAGCGTTGTCGTCGCATTCCCCCAAGGTCGTGATGCGTGGCCACGAGGGACCGGTGCGAGAAGTTGCCATTCACCCTGATGGCCGGCGGATTATTTCGGCGGGAGACGACGGCACGATTCGGACCTGGGACGCGAACTCGGGCGAATTGCAGGCAACGATCCAAGTCGGGACGAAGGCGCTCCATGCGCTGGCGATATCGCCAGACGGCAGGACCGTTGCGACGGGCAACCAGGTCCTTACACTCTGGGATCTCGACGCAGGGCGCAAGAACGGCCAATTGACCTTCCATTCGACGACGATCGAAGAGGTCGCCTTCTCGACCGATGGAAAGTATGTCGCTTCGGGGGCACGGAACTGGCACATCCACCTCGTCAATCTGATGGACAAGAGAACGGTTCGTTTCCAGACCGATAGCGGCAACGAATCGCTCATATTCACCGATGGCGGCCGCTCGATCACGGGTGTATGCGACGAAGACGCCAACTGCATCCGGACGTGGGACTGCGCAACGGGCGAATTGCTTCGAGAAGTGCGCCCCAGCGGCACGCTGTTTGCAAACCTCGTGGCGGCGGCCCAAGGCGGCCCACGCCTGGTCGTTGCCAAGCGTGGTTCAGGACAAATCTTTTTCTGCGACGCAACAGATGGTCGCCAACTCGGCGCCACGCCGGTGTTGCGAGCCGCGTTGAACGACATTGCGCTTTCGCCGGATGACTCCGTCGTGCTTGCTGGCGGAACGGACGGCATTCTGCGCTATTGGCGATTGGACCCGGATTGGGTCAAGCAGGACACGAAGGCCGTGGTCCAGGGGGCGGTCAACGTCGTGCAGGCGCATCAGGGCGAAATCACGTCGGTCTCGTTTCTTGACCCCGACCGCGCGGTGACGTGCGGCGAGGACGGATTGATCAACGTCTGGCGGCTCGATGCGGATCATTGCTCGGAACGCCCGCTCGACGCGCGTTTCCGTTCGGTTGCGGTATCGCCCGACGGCCGTCAGATGGTGGCCGCCGGCGACGATGGTCGCTTGCGTTTCCTGGATGCCCAGACCGGTAGTACCAACGCAACCAGCCAGGACGTGTTGCCCGATGTCGAACAAATCGCGTTCTCGAACGATGGAAATCTGTTCGCGACCAGAGGCAGTGTCACGCTCCATTTGTGGGACACGCTCAAACGCGAACTTCTGGCCACGTTTACGCACAGCTCTGACGTGACCAGTGTGGCACTGTCGCCACACGGACGCTGGCTGGCCGTGACGGGCACCGATGGTCGCACGTTCGTCTGGGATACGGCATCGAGGGAGCGTGTGTTTCACTACCGGTTCGGCAGCTTTGGAGAGTCGGTCGAGTTCTCGCCTGATGGGGCCTATCTGGCGGTCGGTGGCCGCGCGCCCGATATCTTGATCGTCGAAACCAGCACCTGGAGAATCGCGAGGCGATTGCGAAGCCAACAGCACGTTGCTGCCATCGCTTTTGATCTTCGATCATCCGTTCTTGCTTCATCGCATCGCGATGCGACGATTCGCATTTGGGACATCGACTCCGGCCGTTGCTCTTTTGCGTTGAAAGGCCACAAGAACGAAAGCATCACTTGCCTTGCCTTTCATCCCACGGGCGACACACTGGTATCTGCGTGTATGGACGATGCGATTCGATTATGGCACCTGCCTACTCGGCGCGGCCTGGGCGTCCTCCGGCAGATTCCGGCGGATACGTCCATCCGGCAGGTCGCCTTTTCGCCGGATGGCCAGCAATTGACGGTCTTGACTCAAGTTCCTCCGTTCGGGCGATTGACGCGATTCGTGCTGCAAACGGAGTTTCCAACGGAGAGCACTAAGACCAAACAAGCGCGCGGCATTGCCCAGCCTCAAAAAAAGTTTGGGCGTGGCGGCTCGGGTCCCGACCCAAAGCGGTTCTTGTTGGACGCAAAAAAAGGGTTTGCTTTCGGCGGGACCTGGTGAGCCGCGCGCCGCGGGGTGATACCGGAACCTGCCCACGGACGCTCGACACTCCAGGGCATGTCACCCGCATCCCTGGCGAAAGGCCGTGGCTGGCGGCTTCCCGAATCGGCAAGTCTTGGACACGACCGCCAAAGCAGATGCCGCCTCGCGAGAACGGCATCTGCTTCTACGGAGGGCAAGGCCGCAAGCGCAGTCTCCCGGGCGGCTACGAAAGCCAACA
>CAZNKT010000191.1:3426-4963 GCA_964573605.1 uncultured Pirellulales bacterium | reverse complement strand
ATCCCTTGTGTGGACGCCCGGTGGCAGACGACCTGGGCCGCCCGGGTCTGTGTGAAAATAGTCGATGTAACCGGCGTTGCCCTCCAACCCGTAATCGTGGTTGCCCGGTGACGGAAAGAACCGCTGCGTGTTGCTGTTTTGCAGCCGGTAGCGGTTGTCGCTTCGGCCGAGCATGAAATCGCCGTAAAGGCTTCCCAAGAGTTCCCAACTGGGGTTGCCTGGTTCTGTTCTGCCGCCGTAATTGTTGTCGCCGACGGTCGCCACAAAGTCGACATCCCAGCCGGTATTCTTGATCATGTTGGCCACCTCGTCCGCTGCACCGGCTCCCGTTCCCCAGTCACCGATGACTGCAAAGCTGAGCGACTCGCCCACGCCGACCGCTCCAAGCGCAGTGCCCGCGGCGGTAATGTCCTGGGCCAGCGGCCCAGGCGCGTCATTTTTCTCCGTGTGGAAGGCGGCATCCCGGGTGACCACCAGACTGTAATCGGTATCGGCGGCGGCCACGCGGACGAAATACGTCTGCGGTACCCCATCACTGGTCGGGTCCACGACGTTGCGGATCACTCGGTCGAGGTTTCCCGCGGTAGGTTGGCCCTGGGCGAGCACATTGCCCTGGCCGTCGGTCAATTCCAGAGACACGTCGGACCGGGCCAAGCGTCGCTCCACAATCAGTCGCGGAGCGATGCTGCCTTCGGCCGAATCGAAATCGACGCCGTCGCCGCCGGTCGGCAACAGGACCCAGCCATGGTTCGTGGTCGGATCGGCCTGCCACGCCTGGACACTCGTCGTTACATCGATTGTCAGGAGTCCAACGTCAGGCGCGCCGGTCAGGAAGTCGGCTACCATCGCGGCCTCGCTGCCGTCCGCCTGGATGCCGTCCCCGCCAAAAGTGTTCCAGGTCGCCGTATCGCCCCAGTCCTGCAGCATCCGGTGCACTGCGATGGGGTCGCCTGGATCGCGCACGTAGAGTTGCAGTCGGGCCGAAACAATCTGGTCGGTTGCCCCAACCTGACCAAGCCCGTCGCCAAAGATGTCCTCGAACTGCAAAAGGGCCTGGACGGCCTGGCCCGAGCCGTCCGGCTCGTCGGCGTCCACGGTCAGGGAAGAAATTCGGCTGGCATCCATATCCGGGCTGGCCTCTGCCACGAAGGTATCCAGCGCCCTGAAGTATCCTTCCTGGTTCTGCTGAAACCTAACCGACTCGATATTCGCGAGCCTGGCGTCGGACGACTTCAGGCCGACCGTCGCCGACTGGCCGTCGGTGAGCGTAAAGCGGTACCAGTCTGGTCCCGGGACCGTTGCCTCATAAAGGTCCCTCCCCGAGAAGTTTCCGAGACGTTGTTCCGAGTCGAAGTAGAGAGTCGTACCGTCGGAAGAAATGCTCGGCAATCGCTCGTGACGGAAGGTGTTGATGCCAGTCCCAAGATTTCTGACATCGCCGAACGGATCGGTGGCGGTCGCGCGCCTCGCGACGTAAAGGTCGCTCCCGCCCAGTCCTCCTGGACGATCCGAATGGAAGTAGAGCGATAGGCCATCC
>CAZNKT010000191.1:0-3326 GCA_964573605.1 uncultured Pirellulales bacterium | reverse complement strand
CCCCCTGCGCGGTTCGAGTGAAAATAGAGCTGCAGCCCATTGGCAGAAAGGGCCGGCCCGTTTTCGCTGCTCGGCGTGTTCACGTCCAGGCCCAGGCGAACAACATTGCCGAACGGCTCGGACGTCGAGGCCCGTGTCGCCATGTAGAGATCGTTGCCGCCGGCACCGCCCAGACGGACTGAGCCGAATAGGAGTGTCAGGCCGTCCGCAGACACCGCAGGGGCAGCTTCGGAGTTCACAGAGTTGATGTCAGGGCCAAGGTTCGCGACGTCGGTTGGCAGCGTGCCCAACACCGCACCTCGTTCGGCCGTTCCAAAGCCGAGCGACAAGAACGATCCGTCGATGTCCTGGGCCGTCGCCAGGCTGTCGTTGGCCGGTCCACCATGCTGTTCGTCTTCGACCGCGGCGTTCAGAATCACGGAGGTCGTATAGCTGCCGGTGGTGCCATCCCGGCCGTGGATCGCCACTGTATAGGTACCTGCGCCGGCGGTGCCGACCGTCTGAATCACCGCTTCCTCTCCTGCCAAGCCGGCTATGGCACTGGCAAGTTCCACATCGTCCGGGTCGATCAATTCCACGGCCGCCTCTAGGGTCTCGTCACCCCGGACGACCACCGTGATCGTCTGCCCAGCGTCCAGATCGATCGTGAAGCGGTCGATGTCTCCCGCAACGCCGATCGCGCCCTCGACAGCCGACTCGTAAATGAGCGAACCGAAGGGTTGTTTTGCCTCCAGTGGAAGAGGAAAGGGAGCGGTCGTGATTTCTGCCGCGAAGTTGACAACGAAGTCACCGCCCGGTTGGCTATCGCCCGACTGATTGGGCGGAATCGGGAAGGCCACAGCCTCGTCGTCTAGCGCGACGGCAAAGCTGTCCGTTTCGCCAGGCACGCCAATGTCCGCGGCTGCCGACGAACCGTAGACCAGGCTTCCGTTGGGGTCGAGGCCGGAAAAGGGTGTCGGTAGGGCTTCGACGGCCAGCAGGGTTCGCTCTTCGAGCGATTCGAGCAGGAGCTTTCCGCGAGTGCCGTGCGGCGAGCGGGACCGCTGCTTCAGGCGTGTTGTTCCGCGGCGGCCTCGTCCAGGTGCCCATCTTCGTCTGCGTTTCACTAGGCTCATTATCGGGTATTCCCTATCATTTCCGGGCAACTCTGTCCTTCGCGTTATCGCCGCGACCGTTTGTAGACTCACTCGCCGCTGACTGAGCTACACGACAATGAAAGTCTGCGAACATCGTTCCGCCCAATACATGCGTGATACGAATTCAGACCGTCAGCAGGTCATCGGCCTTTCCGTCACCGTCCGAGTCGTCTTCCAGGTCCAGAGCAAACGGGTTCCAAACGAAGTCCTGGAGTGCCAGATCATAGGCGTCGGCGTAATAATTGCCGTCGGCCAGGTCGCGCTCCCAGCTCGTGCGGGCTACCCCGTTCCCGTCGGTCTGCAGCGTATAGGTGACGCCGGCGAAGTCGATTTTCAGAGTGACACCGGCCACGGGGGCGTCGTCCACGTTACTGCGGATTTCGGCGACGGCCCGAAAGTCCTTCCCGCCGCGCTTGGAATCAAAGCGAATGTCATAGATGTACAATTCGCCCAGCTCCGTAGCGCCATCGTCGTCGAGAATCGTCGCCACGCCCTGGGCGTCGCTGATCGTCGCGCCGTCGGCGTTGCTGAGGTTGACGAAGAACGTTTCGTCAGGCTCCTCCGCCTCGTCCCCATTCACCGCCACGGTAACCGGCAGGCTGGAGACGCCGGGATCAAATGTGAGGGTTGTCGTTCCCTGGGCCGCATAGTCGCTCCCCGATGTAGCCGTTCCATCGCTGGTGGCGTAATCGACCGTAACGGTCTGGGTCGAGTCCCCCGACCGAGTCACGGTGAATTGCGCATTGATCGTACCGCTGTCGCCCTCGCTGACCGCGACGTCGTCAATGGAGAGTGTTGGTGTGGGCGGTGTTTGCGGCGCGAGGGCAAGCGTCCAGGCATCGAGCGTACCGGTGTCTCTGCGTTCGTTATCGGTGATTTCCAACGTCCAGACACCGACGGCGTCTTTACCGTTGAGCGCGCTAAGCAATCCCTCGGGCCGATACCTCCCAGTAAACGGCGCGTCACCCGCTGTTATGGAGTAGTCTGCCTGGTCATCGAGTGTCGTGTCGATGAAGTTGTCGGAAACACCACCGACATCCGTGAACAGCTCGACTCGCGTCCCATCAGGATGGATCAGGTAGACATCTAAATCCGTGTCAGCGGTATGCGTGATCGTCACGGTCACGTCAGCGTCGGTGATCAGGAAGGAATCGGGAACACTCAAGCTGGAAGTCACCGTTTTCCGGTCGCGGATTTCCTGGCCCACGTCGCTGCTGACGTAGGTCAGAGCGGCTGTTTGAATCAAAGCGGTGGCGCTAAGGGCCTGAGTGACTGACCCGCTGTCATAGGTCGCGCGGGCCAGAAACTGAGCATCACCCAGCGGCAGACCACTCGTGGGCACACTGATCGCCCAGCCATCGCTGCCATCTGTATCCGAACCCAGCACCGTGTCGACTGCCGCGTCAAGCCGGCGATCGCCGTCCGCGTCGTGATAGAACTCCACAGCGTCAACGCGCACGTCGGGATCATGCATGCCAACGACCGAGAGCGAAAGCGGGTCGCCCTGCGCGACCGGGTCCGGAGTGGCGAGAAAGCCATTGATTCGCGGCACCGTTGGGTCGGTCGCTTCCACGAATCTCATCAAGTAGTTGAAATTGCCACTGCTAGATGTAGGTGTTGCCCCCGTGGGAAAGTAGGCGGTTGCCGCGTCGAACGAACCAGTTGCGTAAGCACTGCCCGCCACGGCTGCCAGTTCGCCGACCGAGGCCGAGCTCAAAAGCCAGTTCTGAATGAACGTGCCGTCGGCCGCCTCAATCTGCGAAAGGAACGTGTCTGTTGTAAGACTCGTAGCCAACGTGTCAGTGCCAAACTGGACGACACCCCTGAACGTTCCGGCGAGGAACAGGTTTCCGTCGGCATCCACCGCCAGCTCCCTAGCATAGTCGTCTTGCGTACCGCCTGCCTGACTCACCCAGACGACTTCGCCCGTTGCCGCATCAAACCGGGCCACCAGTGCGTCCCACCCCCCGGCTGATTGGAGAACCGATTGGCCGACGGTCGCCGAGCCTTGGAGAGACCCAGCCAAGTAGATACCTCCGCTCTGCATTTCGAGTTGCTGCCATTGGATGGTATCGGGCCATTCGGGGAATGTGGTTTCCCAGAGGATGTTACCTGATGCGTTTAGCCGCTGAAGGATTTCATAGTTCTTACTGACATCCCAACCTCTGACGATGGAAATGGCATTTGGAT
>CAZNKT010000190.1:0-5117 GCA_964573605.1 uncultured Pirellulales bacterium | reverse complement strand
GAAATCAGCGCCCAGGGCGGCCCGATGTAGCCAAACTGTAGCCAATCTCGGGATGACGACGCGTTGGACGGCGATGGACTTGCAAGAACTGCGTGGACGCTTGCGTGGCGGACATGCCCGAACTTCGACGGACGGTCGTGAACGTGTCCGGCTTGTATAACGGAGGCTCAGGCCCTTCATACAACTTCTTGGGATGATGCCGAGCCATCAGGATTGGCGCGGTCTCGACCAACTAGTGGCACTTGTCGAAGTAATCGAAGCGTGCAAATTTGGCAGCAGAGTGTTCCAAGCGGCGTTCCAAGAACCATCGTTGGTCCGGCGATTTTCCGGCTCAAGTCGCGGGGTCTTGAATTTGATCAGAACGGGGCATACATGGCCCGGTCGATTGGCCGCGGTGGTGAGCACTCGGTTAGTCGCTGGGGACTCACCGGCCGCTTGCTACCGCCTCTACGTCCGAGCCGCTCTCAATGGCCACATCCTTTGGGTGAGCGTGGCCGCTTCCGCCAGGCGACGAGACCAATCGATCTCAGGCTCGCCGCCCTTCGCTCTCCTCAGTGTTGCTTTTTATCTTCTCCGGTAGCGAAATTTGGTGATGGACTTCGTTGGTCAAGAAACCCAGTGCTTTGGGGTGGCGCACACTCGGGAGTACGACGACGTCGTAGAGTTCTTGGATGCTCCCATCAACCCGCAGCCAGTGTGCAGTGTCGCCGGACTTGAGATCGACGATCTGCAGGCCGCAGCGCGGTTTGGCAGCACGTTGGGCAAGGTTGTCGTCCAGCGCCAAGCCGGTAAATGATCCTTCACGACGCGGCATCGACAATCCAATCACGGCGTAGTCGCCGACGAGACTGAGCCCCCGGGCGAAACCCGGGCAAAAAGCAACTTGCTCGAACTTGCCGCTGTTGAAATCGACGTGGCCCAGGTAGCCGCTGCCCGAGTCGAGCAGCCACAGCTTGCCGTCGTGAACGCGCGGTGAATGAGGCATCGAAAGCCCGCCGCAAATGATCTCATCGTTGGTCACATCTATGACGCAGCCACCGTCGTAGCGATGATCGCGCCACCCATCCACGACGTCACACTGCCCGCAAGCCGTAGCGAACCGAGCGCGGCCCTGGTCCAAGGCAATGCCGTTCAGATGGCAACAATCCTCCAGACGTATTCCACTGACGAAGCTCGGGTGCCAGATGGGCTCGAAGCTATACCGATCGCTGATGGTAGCCAGGCAACTAGCCAGCGTAGAAACGAAAACCACACGCCCATCGTCCTCGACGACGATGTCGTGAATATCAGCGTCTCCGGTCGTGTAACCGACTCGCGGCACGAAGACCCGGTCATACTCGTCTTGCAAGGCTTCCTTGGGTAACGCGTTTTCCAATCGCCACAGCTGAAACAGGGAAGCCAACCACATCGTCTGGGCATCCGTCCACAAGCCCATACAGCGGTTGAAGCGGCGCTCGAAAATCGCCAGTTCGCCGGCAGGATTCCTTCCCACCAGAAACAGTTCACCGGTCTGGTAGGTGCTGAATGCCAGGCTGATGTTTTCGTGCTCGAGCCACGCACAGAAGTGTCTCGAGCAGGAGATCCGGAAATCGAGCTTGGGCGCCGGTGGCGTTGCCTCGCTGAATGCGGGTCGGTCGGGGCATTCGCCCGGGCACCGTTTCTCGATCGTCTCCATTTCAGACGCCCTCCACGATCAAACCATCGGCGAAGATGTTGCCCCCTTCGTCATCGAAGAGGTCATCCAGATCGCCTCCGGCATCGATTTTCACGAGCCCGGCAAAGTACGCGTCCTTGATGCGGATGAGATCTTTTTCCGATTCCGTCTTGATCCTGGTCTTGCCTTCGACGGAAATGTTTTCGATGCGGACCAGATCGTTGCCGGCGCCGCTCTTGATTGTCAGATCGCCGCCGAACTGGACCAGCGCGTCATTGCGAGCACGGAGGATGGTTTTGTCATTTCCGTCGCCCTCGTTGATCAAGGTATCTCCGTCGATCTGCAGGATCGAGGCGCCATCGCGGCGCCGGCCCCCGAGCTCGGTGCGGTCGTTCCCGAGACCTCCTCTGACGGTCAGGTCGCCGCCGATCAGGATGGTCGAATCGCCGCCGCCATAGGGGCTTTTGCCGCCATCGCCGCCGATGCGCGTCTGATCGTCGCCCTCACCGTTGCCGATCTCCACGTCACCGGCGATGGTCACGCTCGAATTGCCTCCATCGTAATAGTCGCTGCTGCCGCCATCGCCGCCGATCCTGGTTACGTCGTTGCCTTGACCGTTGGCTACGCGGAGGTCGCCCTCGATGTTGACGATGGCATGCCCGTAGTAGTAGCTTCCGTCCCCGCCGACGCGCGTTTCGTCGTCACCCTGTCCGTTGCGGATCTCGACGTCCCCGGCGATCTCGACGCGCGAGCTGCCGTCGTATCCGCCGTCGCCTCCGATCCTGGTGCTATCCGTCCCTGCGCCATTGCGAACGCTGAGATCGCCCTCGATCTCTACATACGATGTGCCGTAATAGCCGCCATCTTGGCCGACGACCGTCGAATCGTTGCCGTCGCCGTTTCGGACCTCGACGTCGCCGTGCACGCGCAACGTGGAGCCGAACAGGCCGTAGGCTCCATAACCGCCGACAAAAGTCGAGTCGTCGTCATCCCCGTTGCGAACCAACACGTCGCCGGCGATCTCTACCAGCGAACGACCGTCCACCTGGCCACCGAGCGTGACGCGGTCTTCTCCCGCACGGTTGACGATTTCGACGTCTCCGCCAATGGTCAAATCGGATTCGCCGTAGTAAGTGCCGCTGCCGCCGACCGTGGTGACATCCGCGCCGTTTCCCACCGAGACTCTCACGTCTCCCGCGATCTCGATGCGGTGGTTGCCGTAGTATCCCGAGAATCCTCCGATCGTAGTGTGGTTTCCACCGTCTCCGCCGACGACCTTGACGTCACCGTCGATGAGCAGCCTGCCAGTGTTATAGTAGTAGTCTTCGTGCGGGTCTTCGCGCACGCTTCCGACTATCGTCTGGTTGAGCCCATCACCATTGCGGATCAAGACATCGCCGGCGATATGGAGTTGCGTGATCGATTCACCGTCGTACTCGTCGCCTTCATGGCCGAGACCACCGATCCGCGTGTCGTTGTTGCCATCTCCGTTGGTAACGGAAACATCGCCGAGAACTTCAACGAATACGCTGCCGTAATCCTGCTGGGGATCCCCGCCGAGCTTGATCGTGTTGTTGCCATCGCCGCCTGTGATTTCGACATCTCCAAGGATGGTCAACTGGGCGGCCAGGTCCGTGGCGTCGGGTCCGATTCGAAGCTGATCATCACCGCCGCCGGCGTCGACGAATAGATTTCCTGGCAAGGTCAAGAACAGATCCGTTCCTCCCACCTGCAGCACGTCGGCGTTGTCCCCAAACTGGACGGCGACATCGCCGGTGATGCCAGAGACAGTCACTGGAACACCGGCCCCGTTACCGAAATCGGTCACCACCGAACTCAGGATGAACTCATTTCCATTTGAGCCTTGGGTGATCAGCACTTCGTTCGAATCGTCGTTCCCGATAAGTGTCAAGTTGCCGCCATCGACGATGACTTGCACCATCGGCGATTCAAGCGGGGTGCTGCCGAGCAGGAATTCGGTCTTCAGCCCCCAACCCTCATATCCGCCGCCACCACCATCGTACGCGCGGCTGAAGATACCGCCTGCTGAAGTTCCCTCGTCACCGTTGTATGCCTCGAAAGGCACGGGCAGCCCGAAGTCGCGTGACAGACCGGTCGGGGATCTCATATCCACCAGCAGATTGCCAAGTGCCGGATCGTAATTGAATGGCGTGATACCGATGATCAGGTCCCTGCCGTCTTCACCGTTCAAGACGAGCGTGCCCGTTCCCAGCACGCTGCTGGTGACATTGTTTCCCAAATCGACCGTATCCAATCCGTCTACTTCCTTCGCTGTCACCGACAACTCGAAGTTGAGTGTGCCGTTTGAGAACGCACCTGGAAAACTCACGTCAAACGGATCGTGGAAGAATTTCAGGCCGTTAATCATCGCCGCGCCGGGGAATTCATCGGCATCGTAGACCTGCTGATACCTCGTCACGACTGAGCTGCTAAACGGCTGAAAATTCTGATCCGGCGCGTTCTCCCCAATCACAATACTGCCGGTACTTAGGCTTGCCGCCTGGCTCGTGTCTTCCCCAGCGACTTGCATGACAAGAGCTGTTTCGGAGTCAACGACATCGGGAAGGTCGCTCGCGGGCGGCAACAGCATACTCAGCCCATCGACTGCGAGTAGAGATCTACGTTCGAGTGATTCGAGCCGCAGCCGGCGAGGATGCGAGAGCGTCGACGAAAGTGACATGATCTTACCTCCGGTGGCAAGAGATTGCGTTGTGTGAATTCAGGGGTTCCGCTTTGTCGACGTCGCATACCACGCGGTATAATAGAAACGCCGATCCGGCAGGCGCGCAAAACGAGCGCCCGCTTGGTTTGGCCCAGGCCGGTGAGCACTCGGTTGGTCGCTGGGGACTCACCGGCCGCTTTGTTTTTCAGTCAATGTCCAGCAACGCTGGACTTACCTATGCCAATCGTTCTTCATTCGTTTGGTGCGTCGTCCGCTGCCGCCGCCACGGGAGTGGCCTCTTTGCCAATCAACTGCTGCGCCTCGTCGCGCAACAGCCGCAGAGTTAGTAGCCTAAACCAATTCGTCCCACCTTCGAGCTTGGGCGGTTCACGCAATGCCCTCTCCGTCCACTCATTGGCCCGGTCGAGCTGCAATCTCGCCTCCGTAGCATTCCCAAGTTGCTGCTGCGTCATGGCCAGGAAGTACCAGGTGTAGGCCGGGGACGTGCGTGCCGCATTGCTGGGGGACTCGACCAGCGCGTCGGCTTCGTGCAGTTTCTGTAGGGCCTCTTGATACTGGCCCGCCCGATACATCAATGCGCCGAGCGCATTGATGTGAGCATACTCGTTCGGATCGGCTTCGATCGCTCTTTTGGCCATTTGGATTGGCAACGAAAAGTCGTCGGTCGCATCGGCGGCCAGAACACAGCTCCAGGCAGTGAAGTGAGCGGTGTTCGCATCCTTCGTCGCGGCAAACCGCTCGAGCATCGAGGCGCACGTG
>CAZNKT010000189.1:0-5125 GCA_964573605.1 uncultured Pirellulales bacterium | reverse complement strand
GGAAAGGCCTATGCACAGCAGGTCATGCTCGACCGCCGGGTGGCCGTCCTGCGCGCCTTGGGGATCCGCGTTGAGGGTACACCGCCCGACGCGCCGATCTTGGGCGCATTTACCGTGGACCCGGAAGGCCGCATCGACCTCGGTCCCGATTACGGCAAAGTGATGGTCAAAGGGCTGACCATCGACGAAGCTCGAACGGCGATCACGCGTTATCTAAGCCAAGTGCTCAATCAACCGCAGGTCTCGGTGACGCTGGCCTCGTCGTTGGGCGCGCAGCCGGTGACCGGCGAACACATCGTGGGCCCTGACGGGACGGTCAATCTGGGCACCTACGGCACGGTGTACGTGGCGGGCATGACCCTGCCCGAAGCCGAACAAACTATCGAAGACAAGCTTTCTGAACAGCTCGACGATCCCGAAGTCGTGGTGGACATGCTGTCATTCAACAGCAAAGTGTATTACATCATCACCGAGGGCGGGGGACTGGGCGACAGCGTGCAGCGGATACCGGTAACGGGCAACGAAACCGTGCTGGACGCCATTGCCAGCATAGGCGGTATCTCACAACAGTCCTCCACGCGGATCTGGATTTCGCGGCCGGCACCCAACGGCGTGGGGTGCGAACAGATTCTTCCGGTCGACTGGGCCGGAATTACGCGGGGAGCGTCGACGGCCACCAACTACCAGTTGCTCCCGAACGACCGACTCTTCATCGCCGAAGACAAGCTGGTGGCCTTCGATGCGTTCGTGGGCAAGGTCACCCGACCGTTCGAACGGATCTTCGGGTTCACGATTCTGGGTTCCCAGACAATCAACCGTATCCGGAACGTGCAGGCGGCCAACCGGAATACAGGATTTTAAGAACTTGTCCAGTTACCCGTGGTGACGGCATTGATTTGCGAGCGCTAGCCCGGATGATTCATCAGCCGAAGGGCGCTAGCCCACGGTTGCTGGAAGCGCCGCACAAACCCGACGCTAGCGCGTTTTGGCTGATTCCGCGCGGTGTTTTGGGCAGGATAGACGGTACTTCCTTTCGGGACCCACGTTCTGAAGAATGCTGGCTGGTTCGTGAATGATCCGGACCAAAACCTGGCGACCCGGGCGGGCGGACCGTTTGTCGGGCGATGTTTGCCTCAGATGGACATAAATTCTAAAATCTATGGTGAGTCAGTAACGCGTTGGCGTAGGCGGCGTGAACAGGAGGGCAGGCCTGAATCGCCGGAGTGGCCCTCCGGGTGGTTTGCACGCTTGAGGCCCGACCCCGTTTTCACTTCAATCACTGTTGCGGCAGCCAAGCGCGGGAGAACACGATGCGATGCAACCTGAGGCTCATCGTCGGCGTGCTTTGCGTTGTTGCGATGCCGATGAGCAACGTGTGTTCGGCGCAATCGGGAACGCGGAGTAGCGATCCATCGACGCGCCCGAGCGTTCCGATCAGCACAGGCAGTCCCTATGCCAGGAATCGTGCTCTTCAGCGCGTGCGAAACAGCACGAGCGCGCCGCGAGCGCCTTCGGTCAGCCGGATTACAAATTCCATGATCGGTGGTCGAGGCCGCTCGGTAGGTTCGGTGGCCTCCAGCCAGAAAAAGCCGTTCTCGGGAGTTCAGCGACGCCCCACGCTGAGTCCGTACCTGGGATTGCTCCGCGACAATGATACCAACGATGCGGATCTTCCGGCTTATTTCGCTTTCGTGCGGCCGCAACAGGAGCAGCAGCGAGTCAATCAACAACAGAATCGCGAGGTGCAGCAATTGAATCGGCAGGTGCAGCAGTTGGACCGGCGAATCATCAATCCTTCGGGATCCCAGACACTGCGGCCCACCGGTCACCAGACGATGTTCATGAATTTGTCGCACTATTACGGCGGTCAGTAGGCCATGCAAGCCATGGAGTCCGCCAGACGGATGGGGCCTTCGAACGGAACGCCGATAGACTCGTGACCGACTCGCTCATCTTGCGGTCTCTCGGCAGGCCCATGCGGCTAACGCCAGTGCCGCGGTTTCCACGCGCAAGATGCGGCTGCCCATCCGCACGATCTGCCAGCCGCGCTCGGCGGCCAAGGCGCGTTCTGATCCGGTAAAACCGCCTTCGGGACCTACGGCGATAATGTAGCCGTGCGTAATGTTTTCCGCGGCCGGGTCCGGCAATGTGTTCCAGCGGCACGTCCCGCCAGGATCCGCCACAACGCGGCACACGCCCCGTTGGGTTGTGTTGTTTTCTGCGAGGAAGCGGGGCCAGTGACAGGGATCTTCTACTGCCATGAGGCGATTCCGGCCGCATTGCTTGGAAGCCTCCACCACGGCACGTTTCCAACGGCGGGACTGGCGAGCCGTCGGCGGCGGCGCGCTGTGTTCGGTGACCAGCGGCACCAGCTCCGTGACACCGAGCTCCGTGGCCTTCTCCACAATCCATCGCGCCCGGTCGGCCTTGGGCAGCGCCACTGCCAGCACCACACGATGGGGCAACTCGCGGCAGATGCTGGATCGAGAAAGCACCGCCAGCGTGGCCTGGTCGCGTGCCACCGCTGCCACACGACAGTGGAATTCCTGACCTGAGCCGTCAAACACCTGGACCTCCGCGGCCACGTTCGCCCGCATAACGTGAAGCAGATGATGCGCCTCGGGCCCCGTCAGTTCGACGCGATCCCCGGTGATCGACTCTTCGGAAAAATAGCGGTGCCCCATAGTGCCGCGTCGCAAGGATCCCTGTCGGCCCTTTCGCCGCTGGGCGAAATCGATTCAGGCAGCGGTAATGATTGTACCGATTCTGATACAGGCGACCCACGCGTCCTCCCAGGAGCCTGCCATGTCGCAGCAGAGACTCGTTTCGACCACCTGTCGCTCCCAAGCTTCTCCACGTGCGACCGCGTCTTGGCTGCGCGAAGCACAGGCCAGGCTGGCCTACCTGGTCGACCGTCAGCGCGGTCTCGGCCTGGTGTCTGGGGGAACCGCGGACGACGGCCCCATGCTCGCGCTGTGGGCCGCCGATACGTTTGCGTCTCGAGGACACGAGGTCGTGTGCGTTTCGGCGGCGAGCGCGGGCCGCGGGGGGCTCATCGATGCCCTGGCAGAAGGATTTCGGCTCGCAGCGGACGAATCGCAACCTGCGTGGCGGGCCTGGCAGGCCCTCCACCAACATCTGGCGCAGAATTTCAGCTGCGGCCCAACGACCGTGGTGATCGCGCACGGCGTGGGCGACGAGGACCCATCAGGTATGGATGATCTGCTCCAACTGGCTCACGTGGGATCCGTGCTGGATACGCGCCTGATATTGATCCTGATCTGCATGCCGCACCACGGGCCGGCCGTGCGGCGGTCGTTTGGCAATTGGATCGACCTGGAGATTCCCCTGGCCACGAGCGATGTTTGAGCCTCGCACGAAGCGGAGTCCCGCGGCTTTGCCTGCGCGAAACGATTGCGATAAATTGGGGGAGCTTTTTCTGGTGGCTTGGTGAACCGGCCGCAGCGGCCGGTAGGTAGGCACGTAAAGCATGGCCCGCGGCGCGTGAAGATCGGTAATACGATAATTGAGGATACATTTGCCGAAGCGTTTCCCGCGCGTTACTGCCGCCTGATCGTGACCGCACACGACCGGTACTGGCTGGACGCAGCGCTGTCGGAGTTCTGCGGTTACGCCAGTTCGGTCATTTCCTGCGATGCCGAAGTGGGCAAGGACGTTGACCTCGCGGAACAGCAAACGCCCGATGGTCGACCCGGCGCCGTGGTGCTGGCATTCGCTTTTTCGCGAGACGCGCTGGCCCCGGCCGCGGCCAATCGAACGGGGCAATGCCTGATGACCTGCCCCACGACGGCGGTCTTCGACGGGCTGCAGCAGAGCGCGGAGCGCGTGCCGCTGGGTAAGCATATTCGCTTTTTCGGCGACGGTTTTCAGAAAAGCAAACTGTTGGACAACCGGCGTCTCTGGCGGATACCCGTCATGGACGGGGAATTTCTGGTGCAGGACACGGCGGGCACGGCAAAGGGCGTGGCGGGAGGCAACATCATTGTCCAGTCCGACTGCCTGGCCAGTGGACTGGCGGCGGTGCGGCGAGCCACTTCGGCCATTGTCGACGTACCCGGGACCATAACACCCTTTCCAGGTGGCGTGGCGCGAAGCGGCAGCAAGGTTGGCAGCGTCTACAAAAAGTTAAAAGCGTCGACCGCCGACGCTTTTTGTCCCACGCTGCGAGGACGCGTGGATTCGCAATTGCGTGCGGGCGTCAACTGCGTCTATGAAATCGTCATCGACGGCGTGACGCCTTCGGAGGTGGCCGGCGCCATGCGTGCGGCCGTGCACGCCGCCGCGGGCGATCAAGTGATCGCGATCAGCGCCGGCAATTACGGAGGCAAGTTGGGCAAGTTCCAATTCGCGCTGCGCGATGTGCTGTAGCAGCTGTGCGTTGCGTCGTCCTTCGTCATGGTCGCGTTCAGCTTTCAGCAGGTGCGGCGGTCCTTGGTCCGGCCGCGGCCACGTCGTCGCCAGCCCCGTCGGTGAATTGCGAAAAGTTCTGATGGAACCGCCGGGCCAGTTCGCGTGCCGCCTTGGTGTACGCTCGTTGATCGGACCACGTATTGCGAGGGATCAGTATCGCTTCGGGAACGCCCGGACATCGGGTGGGAACCGCCAGACCAAATGTGGGATCCTCGTCGTGAGGCACGTCCTTGAGCGCGCCGCTATGGATGGCGTCGATGATCGCGCGGGTGTAGCTCAACTTCATTCGCTCGCCCGTGCCATAGGCCCCGCCCGACCAGCCGGTGTTGACCAGCCACGCCTGGGCTTTGAACTGGCGAATTTTTCCCGCGAGCAATTCTGCATACTTGGCCGGATGCCACACGAGAAAAGCGGCTCCAAAACACGCCGAAAATGTCGCCTGCGGCTCCGTGACACCGACTTCCGTGCCCGCGACCTTCGCGGTATACCCGCTGATGAAATGGTACATCGCCTGCTCGGGGGTTAGCCTGCTGACCGGCGGCAGGACTCCGAATGCATCGCAGGTCAGGAAGATGATATTCTGGGGATGGCCACCGACGCACGGTATTTTGGCGGTGGGGAGGAACTCAATAGGGTACGCGGCGCGTGTGTTTTCCGTGATGGAACTGTCCGCAAAATCGACGTCGCGCGTTTC
>CAZNKT010000188.1:0-5441 GCA_964573605.1 uncultured Pirellulales bacterium | reverse complement strand
GGAGCGCTACACTAAATTCCAATGGTAGGTGTCTCAAAGTCGTTGACACGCTCCGAAGGACTTCCCTTTCACCTCGGCTGGCCGCCCATGCACTTTGTTCTTTAACCCTGGGAGATTCTGTTCGTCGCGTTTTGTGGCTGGGTGAACCAGCGACAAATCGAGATCATCGAGTTTCAGAACGCGCAGATCTCGGCTCTACTGGAGAAACTCCGCAAAAAGCGGCTTTTGCTCAACGACGACCAGTGCCGACTGCTGGCAGTCAAGGGCAAGGCGCTCGGCCGAAAGACCTTGATGCAACTGACCACGATCGTCAACTCGCGTAAGGCCCTACAACCCAATGCCTTGCCTTTTACAGCCAGGCGGCGTCGCTGAACGTTGGTCAGGAGCATTCGCTTTCTGCCCTTAAGCTCAAGGAGCGAGCGAATCTGTTCGTTTTGAAACTGGATGACCATCTGCTGCCAGCGGCTGACCCCATTGGCGAGGATGACGAGAAGCAAGTGCCAGGGTTGCAGAATAAAGGCCATCGTTCGCTCCATGGATGAAACCCGAAGTTTCAACATGTTGCCTTGGCCACTGGTCGTCAAGGACCGACGTCGACCCAAATGTGATTTCTGGCCATGTCACATGCTTTGAAGCAGCAAGCTGTTCCGGTTCGACGGAGTTTTTTGACCCTACGCGGATTGCCAATCCGTCCTACAACTTCAAAAGTTGATGACGGATCCCGTTTGTGCCGACTCGGTCGCGGCGGCCATCCACGCCACCGTAGCCCGTGACTCGGCCGGCGTGATTCGCTGTGGAGCCTGGCCGGCACGCACGCAGTTGGCGAAGTAACGCAACTCCTCCTGCAGCACGCCGCAGTACCTGCCGAAGGGACGCGGCCAGTACATGGTGTCGGGCATCTTGACGCCCGCAGCGTCGTGGATTGCCAGGCCGGCCTCTCCGCAGTTGATATACAAAGCGCCTTCGGTGCCGATCACCTCCAGCCGGGCGTCAATCGCGTAAGGCGTGTTTTCCGGCAGATGCCACACGCATTCAACAACCGCCACGGCACCGTTGTCGAGCCGGGCGATCGACCAACCGGCGTCGGGGTATTTGTTTTGGCCGGGATGAACCTCCTGGGCGTAGACGCTCGACACTTTGGCCTGGCTGAACCAGAGCATCAGGTCGGCATCGTGAATTCCGTCGCCCATCAGAGCCGAGATGTCGTCGAGCACCATGCGGCCGATTGCTCTGGAGAGGTTTCGCCGGGCATGCATGGAGATGATCTTGCCGATTCGTCCCTCCTCGATCGCTTCCTTGGCCAGCGCCGCGCGCGGATCAAAACGGCAAATATGACCCACCATGAACAACCCGCCTCCCTTTTCGGCAGCTTGAATGATGTGATTGCAGTCAGCGACGGTCGGCGCCATGGGCTTCTCCAACAGCACGTGTTTGCCGCTGCGCAGGGCGTCGATCGCGATATCGCGATGGTCGTAGATGTGCGTGGTGATGCTGACCACGTCGACGCTGGGATCGGCCAGCAGATCGCGATAGTTGGTATAGCGATTTTCGACGTCGAGGCGATCGGCCACGTCAGTGAGCCGCTCGGGCCGCCGAGTACACAGGGCCGTCAGTTCGATATCCGGCATCTCGGCTAGGTTGTCGGCATGCACCTCGCCGAACCAGCCCAAGCCGATGACTCCCCAGCGGACATTTCTCGATTCACTCATCTGATAATTTTTGCCAACCAAGGTAAGACGGAATGCCATTCCGTCTGGACCTATTGACAATCCATCCTACTGTCCCACAGTGGCTCAACCATGCGACCCATTGCCGGTGCGGGCACGAACAGTTAATAATTCTTCTTGAAAGTCGAGCCATCGTCAATCACATGTGTGCGTCATATTGCAAGAGAAACGCCAACTACTGCAATTCACTTGTAGTATGGAATCATCGTTCCATCCAATTAGCTCGGGACAAAAGTCCCAAGACACGAATCGAATGCTCAGCTGAACAGACAAGGTATTTACAAACCGAGGAACAGCATGGCAAGGACATTCCACCACATCGGCCTTCCAACCCACGAGCCACAGCCGAATGAATCCTACGTTGAAGATACCAAGGTCTGGGTGACCGATCCGGCGGATCATCCTTACCGTGTCGAGTTTCTTCGATTCGCGGACGAATCGCCCGTGACGGGTCTGCTCCGCAACATGCCTCACGTCGCCTATCGGGTCGATAACATAAGCGCTACGATCGAAGACAAAGAGATTATTTTGGAGCCCTTTACACCGATGCCCGGTCTGAGCGTCGCTTTCGTCAAAGAGGACGGCGCCGTCATCGAATTCATGGAGTTCGAGGGCGACGCCACAGAGTTCGCCCATCTGAAGTGATTGGCGGGCGGTAACGCATCGGTCATCTGCCCCATCGAATGATGCCGAAGGATGACGGCATGTGAAAATCCGGAGTTGCAACCTCGGGATCCACCCAAGTTATCCAGTCCTCGATGACCCGTCCGCCGGCCGGGTCATGGCTGAACTCCGCGCGGTACAGGCCCGCAATCAGGTAGTCTCCCATCTCGTCTTGATGCAGGCAGCCCAGCTTTCTGAACGTAGACCCCGGAATGAGCCCTTCAACGATGTAGCCAAAGTCCATCAGCGAAGTTTTCACCACCAATCCATCGCACGACCACGCCCAGTCCATTTGCCGGTGATACGTCGCTTGATAGTCCAGCACCTCGCCGCGCGGATCCACTTCAATCGCGTAATAAGGATTCAGAGTCGGCCCTGTGCTGAAAAAGATTTCCACGCGATCGGAGCCGATTACTTTTTCCATCGCATGGGCTCCCTCGCGCAACACCACATCCATGTCGGTTACGTCAAAACGGAAATACAGGTGCTGGTCATTCCACAAAGCGCGAAACTCGGTCGCGGGAAGCGTACGCTTGGTCCACGGAAAGGAAAAGTCAGTCAAGATATGAGCCAACTGCCAGCCCGGATCGCCCCCGCGGCCATCGTTCGCAATCGACTGCCGTCGTTCCAGGCGCTTTGCTTCGTAGACTTTCGACACTTGAAGAGATGATGGCATAAGTTGATTTACCAGGGCGGAAGCGCCAAAGTGCCGCCGTCCAGTGTCAGAACTGTCCCGTTGATGTAACCGGCTTCGTCGCTGAGCAGGAAGGCCGCGGCCTTGGCCACGTCGTTGGGTGTCCCCAACCGCCGCACGGGAATCTTCTTCGCAACCTCTGCATAAAGCTGCTCGATAGGTTCGTCCCAGCCCTGGCACGAAGCCGCCAGCATTGGAGTTTTTACGGTGCCCGGGCTGATTCCAACGACGCGAACGATTCCCGCGTAGTCCGTGGCGAGGCAACGGACCAGCGCCTCCAATGCTGCTTTGGAGGCGCAGTAGACTGCGTGTTGGGGAAAGCCGATCTGCGCCGCCACGGAGGTCGTCACCAGTAGCGCACCCCCGCCGGAAGCGCGCAGCGCGGGGATTCCATACTTCGCCGTTAGAAGCGTCCCTTTGACATTGACGCCCATCACCTTGTTCCAGATCGCCTCGTCGAACTGCTCGGCTGTCCCCTTGTCCCATGCACCAGCGTTGCAATGGATGGCATCCACGCGGCCGAACGTGGCTTGCGTGGCTTCGAGGAGCGTTCGGACCTGATCCTCCTGGGTCACATCGCAATAGATGAATTTCGCCTGTGCTGTCGTTAAAAATTCGGCTTCCAGCGCCTCGCCCTCGACTTGCTGAATCGAAGCCATGACGACCTTGGCCCCACGCGAAACAAACTCCCGCGCACAAGCTTCTCCGATACCGGAGGTGCCTCCGGTGACGATGATGGTTTTCCCTTGGATTGACATGACTTTACGGTTTCCTGGCTGCTCTCAAGGTCATTCGGCATCGCGGCGGGCTGCGATGGCGCGGTCGGCCATGCGGCGAAAGTCATTCACAGGCGCATAGCCGATCTCCAGCCGAGCACGGGAGATGTCGATTGAAAACGAGTGGTAATGTGGATTTGGGATGTCGATCGTCGGTATCCCGAGCCTCGTCGAAATGTAGGTTGCCGCGTCGCGGTATTGGAAGGAATCAGGTGCGGCAATATTGTAGTCCCGCCCGATGGCTTTCTCATTCCCGAGCACCTGATCGAGGCCGTGGATTACATCGTCGATGTGGACGATATGTCTGGTGAGCGGATCGCCCGATCCGTCAACCAAAACAGGGATGCGATCCTGTCCGCTCCGGACCAACTCCTGCACTTCGCCGGTTACTTCCCCGAATCCGTGTCCGGGCTCGGCCGGGTTCACGTTCTTGAGAAGTGAAAAGTGGTCCAGTAGGTCGTCGCCTTCGAACACCCATGACGAGCGAAGAATGGTCGAGCGGAGGCCGTACTGGATCTGATATTGCCGGGTCATGGTCTCTTCCATGACTTTGGAGAAGGCGTAATAACCGGGATATGCAGCGAGCGGGGTCTCTTCATTGATGGGCCGGGGATGCGGGTAGAACCAGATTCCCTGAGCGGCGTCCCCGCTCATAAGGATGAACTGGCGGACGCCATCTGCAAAGCGACAGGCTTCGAGAATATTAAACGTACCGCGGATACTCACGTCGAAGAACGTATCTGCGTCCTCCTTCGTTGTCGCCAACTGAATAACGATCTCCGCGCCTTGCACGACCTCTTTACAGTCTCTCGCCTGGACGACGCTACTCTTGACGCGAGTTATGTGATCTCCTGGAACCGGGCTCTGGTGCACCAGTGCGCGTACCTGATGCCCACGGTCTCCGAGCAACTCAATTGCTCGACGCCCGATCTTCCCTGAGCCGCCAAACAGAGCGATTGTCGTCATGATCCAGTTAGTCTTTCTGGCGGAACGTCTGGCGTCATGATAGTGTGCGTCAATCCGTTTGGGAAATGGCGCGTATGGCTAAATTATTCAGCCGATGCGCAACTAGCATCGTGGGACGAAGTAGAGACAGGTCGATTCGCCCTTATTTCGGCTGGCGTTCGTGTGGCCTTACGCCAATCACCGAATCAAGTTAGCGTGTCAGACCATGCCGACCGGGAACGTCTTCGATGTCATCCTGAAATGAGATTCTCTTCCGCTGTCTGTGCCGACTTTATACCGGTGACTCGGCGCAGGTAAACACAACCAGGTGTGGACACATGTGATCGGCACGCCAAGATGAAACGCAAGGCCCGGGATGCCGACGGGTGGCGGTTCAAGTAATCCAGCATCAGCACTTTTTGCCTTGCGTCGTCGGCTTGCGCTATCCCGTTGGGGGCCGTCATAGAAAGCACAGTCGTCGAACGGGCGGGGCGTTTCGGTGGCGATTGGTGCCGCGGCAGGTGCCCTGTCGCCAGCGCGCCGTATATAGATAACGTCACCACATCAGCACCTGCCGGTGCCATTCCATACTCCCTTTTGGTTTGAGATATCACAGATATTGGACTTATGACAATT
>CAZNKT010000187.1:0-5617 GCA_964573605.1 uncultured Pirellulales bacterium | reverse complement strand
CGTCGAACCGCCCGGTTGTTTATCCCCGGGCAGAGCCCGGGGCTAGCCAGACGCTGCGCCAACTTCGAAAACGCTATAGCTTTCAAGTGTTGGTCGTACAGAAGATGCCGGCTTGTCGAATGAGTGCGCCGTGCGCGACGGCCGGCGTATTGCGATTCTTATGAGCGGCATTGTCATCACCGGCACCGGCGTTGTGAGTCCCATCGGCATCGGGCACGACGCCTACTGGCAGTCGATGCAGGCCCGGCGCAGCGGGGTTGGTAAGATCCGCCTGTTCGACGCTCGCGCGTTGCCCGCCCCGTTCGGCGGTCAAATCCTGGACTTCGACGGCAAACAATATGTGCGGCCCCGCAAGAGTCTCAAGGTCATGTCGCGCGAGATTCAGCTGGCCTTCGCCGCCGCCGACCTGGCCACGCGGGACGCCGGTCTGCCACCCGGCAGCGTGGAACCGGATCGCCTGGGTGTCGTCTTCGCGGCCGAAATGATGTATGGCGACCTGTCCGAGCTGCAAGATGCCTACCGCGCGTGCATGACGAACGGCGGGTTCGATTTCAGCATGTGGGGCTCGCGAGCCATGCAGCAATTGTTTCCGCTGTGGATGCTGAAGTATTTGCCCAATATGGCCGCCTGTCACATCGCCATCGCGCACGACGCCCGTGGACCATGCAATTCGATATCGTTGGGCGAAGCCTCGAGCCTGCTGGCACTGATCGAAGGGGCGAGGATTATCGAGCGTGGAGCGGCCGACGTGATGATCGTGGGAGGCATGGGATCTCGTTTGCAGCCCACGGCCTTGACATTTCGTGGCGATTGCCGGTTGTCGCACCGGCGCGATGCCCCCTCGCGGGCGTGCCGCCCCTTCGACGCGCAGCGCGACGGCATGGTCCTGGGTGAAGGTGCCGCGGCATTCGTTTTGGAAAGCGACGACCACGCCGCCCGCCGACACGCCACGCCCTGGTGCCGCGTGGCGGGTGACGCCAGCACGTTTGGGCCTGTTAGCGATCGCCAACCGCTGTGCGAGGATGCGACACAACGATCGTTGGCCGCGGCCCTGAAGACGGCGGGCCTCGAACCCCAGCATGTCGGGCATGTCAATGCCAACGGCCTCAGCACGGTTGCCCACGACTGTGCCGAAGCGGCCGCCATCGCGGCCGTGCTACCCGACGTGCCGGTCACGGCTCCCAAGAGCTACTTCGGCAACCTTGGCGCGGGAACCGGCGCGGTGGAAATGGTCGCGAGCCTGTTGGCGTTGCGGACCGGCCGTGTTCCCCCGACGCTCAATTATGAACACCCCGATCCGGATTGCCCGGTGCCGGTCGTGTGCGACCGGCCACACACCGCCGCACAAGCCACCGCGCTGGTCTGCAACCAATCGACGACGGGACAGATTGCCGCCGTGGTACTCGACGGCCGAAGCTGACTCGCCGGGCACCGTTCGGCACGGCCCGGATCAAGCAACGCAACCTTTTTTTGGACCGCCCCCGGCTCCGCCGGCGGATCGAATCACGCGCGAAACACGCCCCGAAAACGCTCGCCTGGGCGTGCGCCCAAGGCTGCACGATGTCGCCGCTGCGCGGCTGATGTGTTTTCGACGTTCTCGCGTATTTATGTCCGTTGGTCGGGTGCGCCGAACGACACTCCGATCGATCGGTGCGGCCCGTCGGTCCGCATATGGACCTGCGGGCCGTGAACGCGGTCCGCGGCGGGCGTCTCGTCGTGCGGCTCGGTAGAGGCATTCTGCAGCCGTCTGCAGAAGAATTTCCCCACGGGCCCGGCCAGCATCGCAGGCAGCAACAGCAAATCGCCGACCAGCGCCATCGTCAACAGGGCGACCATCATGAAGCCGAATTGCCGGGTAGGCGTGAAGGTGCTGAAGATGAACATGGACAGCCCGAGGCCCGCGATGACCGTTGTCTGAAACATAGCCTGCGCGCAGCGACGGTACGCCAGCATGGTGGCTTCTTGACGATTGAGTCCCTTGCGCAGGCCGCGCTGGAACCAGAACAGAAAATGCACCGTATCGTCCACGGCCACTCCCAGTGCGACGCTCGCGGTGAGCATCATGCCTATGTCGACCTTGATCCCGGACCATCCCATGCCTCCGAACACAATGATGATGGGGAATAGATTCGGAATCATGGAAAACAATCCGGCCGAAAAGCTCTTCAGCACGCACATCATCACGATGGCAATCAGCCCAAACGCCCAGGCAATGCTCTCGCGAAGACTCACCAGCAACTGCCGCTGCGTCTTGTAGACCAGCGGAACGATCCCCGTGTACGTGATACTGATGGCGGCGTCCTTGTCGGCCAGATCCGCCTCGCCGGGGCGGAACACCACGGGTGGTTGTTCGCCCAGATCTGCCGCGCCAAGACGGCCTTCCGGCACGGTCACCACCAGGCAGTCTTGCGTGGCCAGTCGCTCGAGCAACGCTTGAGACACCACCGTGTCGCCATCGGCGTCCTTGGGCAAACGCGACCAGTCGACCGCACGCACCTTCGCCCCCGCTTCGGCCAGCAGCTCTGCCAAGACGCGTTCGGTCTTCGCTGCGGCCCGCGATCGGTCGGAGTCCGCGGCGTCCGCATCGCCTCCGGCGGCGGCCGGTCCGCCGACCGCCTTTCCGCTCAGGGTGGCCTGTTGGTCGACCACGAAACAGATGTCGCTGCGCAACAATTCGCGGCCGTGCGCGTGCAGTTTCCGCAGAATACGGTCTCGCTGCCGGTAGGCCGCCAAGATCGGTTCGACGGCGGCGCGAAGATCGTGCACGAAGTGCCCGTAATCCATGTCGGGATGCTCTGCGTCGCCCAACGCGCGGACCCGCGCGCTGATCCGCCACAGTTGTGCTCGAGGTGTGGTTTCGTCGATGGGCCGCCCGGTCTTGTCGACGGTCTCTTCGCAGAGGTAGTCGCTGTCCAGTAGGTGTGATTGGTAGTGCTCTTCCAGTTTGTTGTTCAGCGCAAACCGCTGGCCGACCGTACCGAAACGGAATCCCGAATCACTGCCTTCCGGGGCAAACGTACTTGCCGTCAACGCCCGTCCCACATCGTCCAAATTCTCCACGGCGTGTTGGACGCGTCGGGCCAGTTCCATGCGTTCCAACAGCGTCAGCCGGTAACGATCGCCGCCCGCCTCGGCAGAATCCCTTCCGGAACGAAACGCCGGCGGCGCGACCCGGACCACAACTTCCATGGGGACGAGATTGCCCAGATGCGTTTCGAGCCACCGGTAATCGTGAATAATGTCCGCGTCTTTGTGAAACAGCTTGAGAAGCTGGACCGTCGAGCCGATATGCGTCAAGCCCACCGCGAACACGACCAGCACGGCTCCCCAGCCAAGACACACCAGACGGTTGTGGCCGATGATGAATTCGGCGACGCGCCGCAGTAAGGGAGGCATCGCCTCGGGGTCTTCTGGCCGCCCCCTCGTCCGCATCGGCGCGCCGATGATGGGAGGCGGAAACCGGTATAGAAAGGCCGGCAGCAGCGTGAACAGCAGCGCCAGAGTTGCCACGACGGCCACCGCCGAAAACGCGCCGAATTTGCGGATCGGCAGAATGTCGCTCGTATAGAGCGACGCCAGCCCCAGCGCGGTGGTGACCGCAGCCAGCGTGCACGGGACCCATCCATGCCCGACCGCGCGTTCCGCTGCGCCGTCGATACCGTGTTCCGTGCGGGCGTCGCGGTAGTAATTGACAATATGGATCGCGCCCGACAGTCCCAGCACATACACCACGGCCGGCATGGACATCAGGATGGCGTCCACCGTTCCGAAGCGCGCCGCCTCACGCCCCAAAATAAACACTTCGCCCAATCCAAAGTAGAACACCGTCGCCAGGCTGAGTCCCGCGCTGACGACGCCGATACAAAACACCATGGCCGTCAGCCGGACACTGCGGAAACACCAATAGGAAAGCCCCAGCCCGACCACAAAGCTCAGCACCGCCAGGCGAAACAGCGTCCTTTCTCCCTCCACGTCGATCGCCACGTTGTCCACGGGCGGGCCTCCCATGTGGAGGTGCTCGGCCGGAATGGCACACTCGGCCGCGGCCGCTTTGATCTGTTCGATGGCCGCGCGTTTCTGACGGTTCGTGCTGCGTCCTTCGGACGACAGCGTGACCACCAGGCAGGTGGTGCGGCTGGCATGGCCCTGGCCCTCGACTTCCGGGCCCACCAACGCGCCTTCCAGCCGCCGCACGGCTTCGTCGTAGCTCAAATAGAGCGGCGGACCTGTCATCTCCTCGATCGTTTCCGGGCCCGTCACGACGTCGGCAAACAACCGCATCCGCCCGGTTCGGGGCGCATCGGAATCGCCCGGAACGAGCTTGGCGGCCAGCAGCTTCAGTTTCTCCGTGTTGCCCAGCGTGCATCCGTCCCAACTGACCAGCGCGAACTGTTCACCGGCGAAATGCTGCTGGAACCACGTCAACTCCTTCGATTCGGGGTAACCCGGCGGCAACCAGTCGCGGACGTCGTTCACATTGCTCTGGATCGCCAGCCGGGCCCCCCGGCTGATGAATGGCAGTACAAACGCTACCAACACGAAGATCCAGCGATAACGTCGGGCAAAAAACGACTTCTTCATGGTCGTGCGGCCTGGAGCGGATGCGCTCGCCAAGCGCGGTCAATTCAAGCGGAGAAAAAAGGGGTCAGGCCTCAATCGTGCAAAGCGCCCGGAGGGCCGTTCCGGCGATTGAGGCCTGACCCCGTTTTCACGTGACCCCGTTCTTCACGGCAACCGGAAAATCAAGCTCGAACAAGCCACGAGGGCGCGCGCAAGTTGCCGCCTGAGACTCTCGTGCACTCGCCCACCGGCGTGCGGCTCCGGCAGATCCGCAACTGCCATCCCAGCCCGTAGGAGTGATGCCCGCTCCTGTGTGCGTGCGTGCTGATGAGGCGGGCAGCCATTACTGACAACCGTCCAGCCGGAGGGGGGCAGGACGCCGTGCATGAAAGCCCTCACCTCACGACACAATGCACCTAACCTACCGATCTTTGGCAGCGAAGTCTATCCGAGTCGGCCGCGCCTCGGTGTCGAACCCACACGGAGTGCCACCGCTGACTCGTCCGGCAGTGTGAGCCTGCCGATCTTGCAGGTTGCTAATACCACAGCGCTAGGTTGGCAGTCTCAGCAAGGGGCCTGGCCACGAGTGCATTTCGGCCTCGCCTCTTGAAATCCAGCATGGCTCGGTCCCTGTCCCCTTTCCACCAAACAAAAGCCAAACAACGGGTGACAGGTACGCCTCCTTTTCGGCTCAAGATTAATGACAACCTTGACTTGTGGCGGCGAGCCGGTCCCCCTCGATCCGTTACCAGTAGAAGTCGATGCCGAACGATAGACCCATGTACATTTGTGAACCTCCCGTCTTGACCACCGGCTCCGACCCGGTATTCAAGTTGATCTGGTCGATGGCCGTGGCGACGGAGGTCAGCCACATGGCTTCGTAGGCCGTGCGGAGCGTGACATTTGGAAACAAATGGTAATGCGCAAATACGCCCAGTTCGGCCAGAAACGTAAACGTTTCCTCGGTGGCTCTCAGTTGCTCGTCAACATTCGTGGCGGGTACCAGCGGATTGAGCGACCCGTTGGTTGCGCCAGCATCACGGATGAACAGGTTGGT
>CAZNKT010000186.1:0-5743 GCA_964573605.1 uncultured Pirellulales bacterium | reverse complement strand
CCTCTACATTAATAAATGAGGAGGCAGCTGTCTCGTCTATCTTGGCACGGAGGGCTGAGGAAGCACGGCAGCCTTGAACGCCTCCTCCCAAGCGCGTCCTACAAACGGCGCAAGGCCATATCCGAACGCTGAGTTTTCATCGCAGATTGCTTCAGGCGGGTCGCCATAGATGTGCGTGGTCGACATTTGAACCCACACCAGCCTTGCCATGCCGAAGTTCTCAAGTCCCCCTCGTCGAACCGGACGTCGGGTTTTCCCCGGTACGGCTCTCCGACGGCTTTCCCAATGCAGGGTATCAGCGGTAAGAAGCACGAACGTGACCCAGACTGTATAGTCCCAGACGTTCTAAGAGATCGCCAGCGAGCCTCCGATAAACGGGAAATTGCTGAACCAGACTCCTTTCATTCTGGAAGACAAGAAGTGTCGAAACTCGTATACGAGAGGCATGGCCCTCGCCCCGCTTCCGAAGGAGACGACCGGAAACAATCAAACAATTCTGTTACGCCGTCGTCCGTTGCACGACGACCGAAGGCGTCCGCGCAGCGGCCTTGCGGCCATGCTGTGTTATCTGTCAGCCTTTCGTTGATTGCTGTTTTCCGATGAGTTCGCGTACAGCAGGAACCAGATCAACGGGGACACTGATGACCGTCTCTGGTTGGTTGGCGAATACAGCTTCATCCTCCGCTACGGCTTGTTCGTCGGTTTGGCGGTCGTAGTGCTCAAGAACTTTCCGAACGCGTTCTTCGTCCCATTCGTGTGGAAAAGGAGTGTCCATCATTGTGGTCTCCTACGTCTCCGGCGCCGATATGCGGCTAGCGCCTTGCCCTTGAGTTCATAAGCCGTGATCACGAAAACGCTATTGGGTTCTGGATTTAGTACATGAATAATTCGCAGGTAGTGCGCCCACCACGGGTCTGGCCGAGTGCCACACGTGAACCTTCGGATCCGGGACGGTCCTCGCCAGGACGCCTGAAGACGTCTTCCACCTCGTCTTCGCTGACACCGTGTCCGTGAATGTGCGGCAACCCGGTGTCAGGATCGAAGTAGAAGCGAATCTCCATTGATGAAGTATCCGCTGCCGAGGCAGCCGAGGCAACAACTGGAGCAGATAACGGAGTGCGTGGCCGTCGCCGCCGTTACCGAAGCGGGCGACGGTGAAACAAGGATTATTCTACCAACGGGACGCGCGCCGACCAAGAGACGAAGGCGATCCACTGCAGGCAGACCTTGCGGCTACACTTTGTTGTGCACAGATTCAAGAATTCTGATCGCGCAACGGTCTTTCCATAATCGGGCCTTGCGTCGCGCCCAACTCAACCCGCGGATCGTGTTCCCGGTCAAGGGCCGAGCCCGAGCGCTTGACGCCCCCTCACTGGTCGCGTAACGTGCACCCCCGGCACGGGGAGCCGAGCCCGGTGCCGCTATTCACAGCAACACACGTTGCCCGCCTCCCAGGAGCAGCTGCCGTGGCTCGTTTCCCCTATTGTCTCAACGCCAGTACCATCCAGACGACTCCGTTGCTGCGGCAGATCGAGGTCGCGGCCGCGGCAGGCTATGAAGCCATCGAACTGTGGCATCGGGATATCAACGCGCATCTACGCGCGCAGGGAACCTTGCGGGACATCCGGCAAGCCCTGGATGACCACGGTCTGGCGGTGCCGACCACCATTTATTTGCGCGACTGGTTCGATACCACAGGCGAAGTACACACCCAAGCGATGCAGGAATGCCGCCGTCGGCTGGAGCAGGCCGCCGAACTCGGCGCCCTGCACGTCATTGCCTCGCCGCCCTCGGGTCCGGCTGATTATGAGCGGGGCGCGAAGCGCTACCGGCAGCTCCTCGAAATGGGAATCGCGCTGGGCCCCAAACCGGCGATGGAGTTTCTCGGCTTTGTCGACCAGCTCAACACCATCGAAGACGCGCTCGAGATCGTTCGTCAATGCGGGCATCCCCAGGCGTCAATCATCCTCGACCCGTTCCACGTCTTCCGAGGCGGTGGAAGCATGGAATCGATCGCTCAACTCGACGAACACCAGATCGCCATCAGCCACTTCAACGATGCGCCGTCCGCTCCCCCGCGCGAACAGCAACACGACGAGGATCGTGTCTATCCGGGCGACGGCCACCTGGACCTGCCGCGCTATGTCGACCTGTTGTGGCAAACCGGTTATCGGGGTTATCTGTCGCTGGAATTATTCCGCGAAGACCTGTGGGCGCGCGATCCGCTGGAAGCGGCTCGCGAAGGACTGGAAAAAATGCGCGAGGTCGTTGAGGCGTGAGTCGTATCGCCGGCGGATACACAAAAGCGGTGCGGCCGGCACGGCTATTCGACGGTCACGCTCTTGGCCAGATTGCGCGGTTTGTCGACGTCGCATCCCCTCAGCACGGCCATATGGTAGGCCAGCAGCTGTAACGGCACGACCGTGACAACAGGCTGGAGGAAGTCGGCGACGTTGGGCACACGGATCACGTCGTCGGCCCGTTCCGCAACACCCGTGTCGTCCTCGCTGACCACCGCCACCACCGGGCCGCCACGCGCTTTGATCTCTTCCAGGTTGGCCATCACTTTGTCGTAGACTGCGCCCTGCGGCACGATCACCACGCTCGGTGTGCGCTGGTCGACCAGCGCAATCGGTCCGTGTTTCATCTCCGCGGCCGGATACCCTTCGGCATGAATGTAGCTGATCTCTTTGAGCTTCAACGCTCCTTCCAGAGCCGTCGGAAAGTTATACAGCCGTCCCAGGTACAGGAAGTTGTCGCAGGAGACATACTTGGCCGCGATGCGGCGAACTTCATCGTTCGTTTCCAGGGCGCGCGCCACCTGGTCTGGCAGCGCTTCGAGCTCCTTGATGACGCGGAGGCCCCCCTCGAAGCTCAGGTGCCGCACGCGACCGAAGTACAGGGCCAACAGCGCCAGTACGACGCACTGCGAGGTATAGGCTTTGGTGGACGCCACGCCCACTTCCGGACCGGCGTGCAAATAAACGCCGCCGTCGGCCTGTTGTGCGATCGAGCTGCCCACGACGTTGCAGATCGCCAGCGTCGGGTAGCCCTTGCGCTTCATTTCCGACAACGCCGCCAGCGTGTCGGCCGTCTCGCCGCTCTGCGTGATGGCGAACAACAACGTGCGGTGGTCAAGCGGCGGGTTGCGATAGCGCAATTCGCTGGCGTATTCCACTTCGACGGGGATGCGGGCGATCGACTCGACCACGTATTCTCCCACCAGCGCCGCATGCCAGCTCGTGCCACACGCCGTGAGGACGAAGCGGTTGACGGCTCGAAGCTGGTGGGCCGACAGGTTCAAGCCGCCGAACACCGCCGTTGCTTCGTGGTGCGACAACCGTCCGCGCAGCGCGTTGCGAATGGTGTCCGGTTGCTCGCAGATTTCCTTAAGCATGAAGTGTGGATAACCGGCCTGATCCAGCGTATTGGGCTGGGCCTCCACCGTGTGCACCGCGTGGCGCACGTGCCCCTGGTCGGCATGGCGGACGCGGAGACTGTCCGCGCTGACGACCGCCAGTTCGTGGTCGGCCAGGTAGACGATCTTGTCCGTGCGGCCGGCCAGTGCCGCCCCGTCGCTGGCCAGGAAATGTTCGCCGTGCCCGACGCCGATAACCAGCGGGCTGCCCAACCGGCACGCGATAATTACCCCGGGTTCGTCGCGGAACACGGCAGCCAGCCCGTAGGTGCCACGCAGTTGCGCCATGGCCCGCTGCATCGTCTGTACAAGATGATCGTACGGTTGATCCCCCGCGCGCGTGTCGTCGTCCGACACGCGATTCAATTCCTCGGCGATCAAATGGGCCACCACCTCCGTGTCGGTGCCGGAGCGAAACGCATAGCCCAACTGTTCCAGTTGCGACTTCAGCGCGCGGAAGTTTTCGATGACGCCGTTGTGCACCACGGCCACCACGCCGCTGGCTCCCAGGTGCGGATGTGCGTTTTCATCGGTGGGACCGCCATGCGTGGCCCACCGCGTGTGGCCAATACCCACGGTTCCCGGAAGAGGCGAAGCGGCCAGGCAGGCTTCGAGGTTTTCGATCCGGCCGGCCGACTTGATAATCGCCAGGCGGCCCTCGGGATCAACGGTCGCCACGCCGGAACTGTCGTAGCCGCGGTATTCCAGCCGACGCAGCCCTTCGATCAGAATCTCCACCGCCTGCTGATGCCCGATGTAACCGACAATTCCGCACATCTTGGCCGTCCCTCACGCTCCGTGCCGGCGGGATGTCCACCCGCAGCCGTGCACCTGAATGAATTATCGCACCATCCGCGGAATTGGGGCGACCCGAAAATATAGCACGCCCCGCGCGCCACGGACCGCACCGGCCCCCAGGCGACACTCGCCAGGACAGATCAACCGGTTAAAATAGGTCATAGAACGGGGGTTGAAAGGAAACGACACTCCCGATTTCTCGCCACGTGATCCATGGACACGGAGGTTGGAAAGTCGCTGATGGCCAAGCATATTTTCGTAACCGGCGGCGTGGTAAGTTCTCTCGGCAAAGGCCTGACCAGCGCGTCGATTGGCATGCTGCTGGAAAAACGAGGCCTCCGCGTGCGCCTGCAGAAACTGGACCCCTATATCAACGTCGACCCGGGCACCATGAGCCCGTACCAGCACGGCGAAGTGTACGTACTTGACGACGGCAGCGAAACGGACCTGGACCTGGGACACTACGAACGCTTCACCCGAAGCCCCCTGACGCGGGACTGCAACTATACCACGGGGCAGATCTACCAGTCGGTGATCAACAAGGAGCGGCGCGGCGAATTCTTGGGCAAAACAGTCCAGGTGATCCCGCATATCACCAACGAGATCAAGCACGTCATCCATAAACTCGCCACCGGCGGCGTGGACGTCGTGATCACCGAAATCGGCGGCACGGTGGGCGACATCGAAAGCCAGCCGTTTCTCGAAGCGATCCGCCAATTCGCGCTGGACGTGGGCAAGCAGAATTGCCTCTACATCCATCTGACCCTCGTGCCCTACCTGAAAGCCGCGGGGGAACTCAAGACCAAGCCCACACAACATTCGGTAGGCCAGTTGCGGGAGATTGGTATTCAGCCCGACATCCTCATTTGCCGGTCGGAACGTCAGATCAGCCGGGACGACCGCGAAAAGATCGCGCTGTTCTGCAACGTGCCCATCGAAGCGGTGATCGAGGAGAAGGACAAGGAATTCTCCATTTACGAAGTTCCCATCAGCCTTGTCGACCACGGGCTCGACAGCCTGATTGTCGACCGCTTGCAACTGCCCGCCGATGCGCTGGATTTGGAAGACTGGCGCGAACTTATCCGGCGACTCCGCAATCCCGATCACGAAATCAGCATCGCCGTGGTGGGCAAGTACGCCGAGCATCGCGATGCGTACAAATCGATTTTCGAAGCGCTCGACCATGCCGGCATCGCCCACAATGCCCAGGTCCGTGTGCACCGCATCCGGAGCGAAGAAGTCGAACGCGAGGGTCCCGAGCGCCTGCTGTCGAGCTACGACGGGATCCTCGTGCCCGGCGGATTCGGCGAACGCGGCATTGAAGGGAAAGTCGAGGCCATCCGCTGGGCCCGCGAGCGGAACATCCCGTTTTTAGGCATTTGTCTGGGAATGCAGTGCGCGGTGATCGAATTCGCTCGAAACGTGTGCGAACTGCAGCATGCCAATTCAACGGAATTCGACAAGGTCACGCCCCATCCGGTCATCTGCCTGCTCGACGAACAGAAGACGATCACCGACAAAGGGGGG
>CAZNKT010000185.1:0-5756 GCA_964573605.1 uncultured Pirellulales bacterium | reverse complement strand
GCGAACCGAGGTGAAATAGCGCTGCGGATTATCCGTGCGTGCCGCGAACTCGACGTGGAAACAGTGGCCATCTACAGCGAGGCCGATCGTGGGGCCCGCTACCTTGAACTGGCCGACGAAGCGTATTGTGTGGGGCCAGCTAAGGCAGCGGACAGTTATTTAAAAATCGCCAATGTCATCAGTGCCGCCGAAGTCGGCAATGTGCAGGCCATTCATCCCGGGTACGGATTTCTGGCCGAGAACGCACACTTCAACGAAGTCTGCCGCAGTTGCAAAATTACGTTCATCGGTCCCACTCCGGAAGCGATGAGCAAACTGGGCGACAAGAACGAAGCGAGGCGCATCGCGCGCGACGCGGATGTGCCGGTCGTGCCAGGCAGCGAGGGGGTAGTGAAGAACGACGACGAGGCGCTGGAGCTGGCCCATGACATCGGCTTTCCCGTATTGATCAAAGCCGCGGCCGGCGGCGGTGGCCGAGGGATGCGCGTCGCGCTGAACGACCTGGCCCTGAAGACATCGCTGCAGCAGGCACGAGCGGAAGCCGACGCCGCCTTCGGCAACGACGCGGTGTACCTGGAAAAATATGTCCAACACCCCCGCCACGTGGAAGTGCAGGTGCTGGCCGACCTGGAAGGCAACGCCGTCCATCTCTGGGAACGCGACTGCTCGGTGCAGCGCCGGCACCAGAAGCTGATCGAAGAGAGTCCCAGTGTCACGCTGCCGCCCGAAACTCGCCTCGAAATGTGCGAGGCCGCGGTTCGACTGGTCCGGGCCGCCCAGTACACCAATGCCGGGACCGTCGAGTTCATTGTCGATCGGGACGGGCATTATTACTTCATTGAGGTCAATGCGCGGATCCAGGTCGAGCATCCCGTGACGGAAATGGTGACGGGCATCGATTTGATCAAGGCGCAGATCCGAATTGCGGCAGGTGAACCGCTCCCGTGCAGACAGGAGGACATTGTCCCGCGAGGCGCCGCGATTGAATGCCGGATCAACGCCGAAAACCCAAAGTGCAAATTTCGGCCTTGTCCGGGCCGCATCGACCACCTTTCGCCGCCGGGCGGTTTTGGCGTACGGTTCGATTCGCACGCCCACAGTGGCTACTTCGTGTCGCCTCATTACGATTCGATGATCGGTAAATTGATCGTCCATCAGCCATCGCGGAAGGACGCCATCAGTGGCATGCAACGGGCGCTCTCCGAGTTGCGAATCGATGGGATCCAGACCACGGCCTCCCTGCATCAGGAAATTCTCGGACATTCGGCCTTCGTGGAAGGATGGGTCGACACGACGTTTATCGAGCGGACTTTCGGGGGCGAATAACGTGTCCGGGCAAGACCAGCCTGCCACCCGCGTCAGCACCGCAGCGCGGCCGGCATCCTTCCGCCGAGTGGCGATCCTGTTCGCCGGCGGCCCCGCTCCGGCCGCCAACGCCGTAATTTCCACGGCAGCCGCGTCGTTTCTCAGGAGCGATATCCAGATGGTGGGTATCCTCTACGGATATTCCAATCTGGTCGACTATGCCCCCGACCATCCCATGCTCGTCGGCCGAGACTATGTGATCATCGACCGCCATCTGCTGCGCCGCACGCGAAACACCCAGGGCGTGCTGATTGGCACGGCCAGGACGAATCCGGGAAAAGATGTCACGCACGTTTCCCACTTGCAGGATGCGGAGCGATGCCGGCCCTTGCGCGTCGTGTACAACGCATTATGCTCGCTCGACGTCGATGCCCTGATTTCCATCGGGGGAGACGACACGCTCAAGACAGCCAATAAATTGAAGCTGTACCAAGAGACGCTGCCGCCGGGAAAGCGCCACATACCCATCGTGCACTTGCCGAAAACGATCGATAACGACTACATGGGTATCGATTTCACGTTCGGTTATTTCACCGCAGTAGAAACACTGGCCAGTGAAATCCGCAACCTGCTGGCGGACGCCGAGGCCAACCGGAGTTACTTCCTTGCCGAAACCATGGGACGCAGTGCCGGCTGGCTGGCCTACGGCGCGGCCATCGCGGGCGAAGCGAGCCTGGTTTTGAGCGTCGAGGATATCATCGGCAAGTACCGGTCGGAAGAGGCCGTTGTGGATCCGGAAACCGGCAAGGAAACGCTGCGTCCGATCATGAACTTGCAAGAAGTCGTGCGCCGCATCGTGGCCACGATGCGCGTCCGCGACGAGGCCGAGCACAAACTATTCGGCGTGATCGTCATCGCGGAAGGACTCGCGGAATACTTGCCGAGTCGTTACCTGGAAGGGATTGGCCGCGATGAACATCAGCACATCGCGGTCAGCCAGATAGAACTGGGCCGCTTGTTCGCCAAGTTGGCTACCGAAGAGTTTTTCCGGCAAACTGGCCGGAAGCGCAAAGTGACCGGCATCCAACTGGGCTACGAGATCCGCTGCGCTCGACCGCACGCGTTCGACGTCTTGCTGGGAAGCCAACTGGGCGTTGGTGCCTACCGGGCTCTTGTCGAAGAGCACCTCGATGGGGTCATGGTTTCCGTGTCGGGGCAATTAAATCTGGACTACGTCCCGTTTGAGGACTTGGTCAACCCCGAAACGCTGGTCACCGTCGTGCGGTATGTTGAACCAAACAGCGATTTTCAGCGGCTGGCCCGCTTTCTGGAAACGTATGTCAGCGATCCTCACTGAATACAAGGATCCTCACTGAATACACGGAAGACAACCGTTCGCCTTCCCATGCCGTTTACTTCGGCATGGGAAGAATGATGACGGCATCTTCCGGAAAGGATGCCTCGCCGGCCTTGCCATTGATCCGGTACTGGATTCTCAATTGCTTCGCGCGTCCCGGCAGCGGGTCGCCGCCGAAGCTGGTGTTGTAACTTGCCGACGCCAGCGTGATCAGGGGCGAGTCACCTGCCTGTTTCCGGAGCACGGCGGTCACGTCCTGTTGGGTTGCCCCGACTCCGTACTCCGCTTTGACGATTTCCAGCTTGACCTTGTCGAGACCTGCCTTGGAGAGCAAGTCTGTCACGTCGATCCCCTTGCCGCCGAGTTTCTGGGCAATGACGAGCGCGGCTTGAGTGGCCTCCTGCTTCAACTCGAGAACATGCATAGCGTTGATGGCCAGTTTCAACGTCTCCGTGCTTGGATAGCGTTTGAGAACTTCCAGCACCAGCTTTTGCTCGGCAGTCTGGCGCGAGGCCTCGAACGCTTTTCGGCACATCTCGGCTCGCTGTTGTTCCGGTATGACAAACTGCCTGGCGATACGAATGTAACCGCGTAGCGCCCGGACCCGATACTTGGGATCGGGTGCCGTATTTGCCAGATCGAGCAGAACCGGTGCCGCGTCCGCAGTCATCCACTCGCCGAGCAGACGGCTGCTGATGTCCTGGAGGTCGGGATCGGCGCTGTTCGCCGCGGCACCGATGGTCGCCAATGCTTTGGTCCCACCCATTGCTCCAAGGATTTGCAGCAGGGAGTGTTTCGTCGGCACCGACGAGGTGTCCTCGATGGCTGCCGCGAGTTCCGCGGCACACGCCTCACGGTCCGGCATGCGGATACTCGCCGTTTTCAGGGCGTCGAGAGCCACCGGCGCATCCTCGGGATGTTTGGGGGCGACGACCTGCGAGATTAACGCTGACAGCTCGTTGAGCGCGACCGTCTCACCCAAGGCGGCCAAAGCGGCTCTGCGCACCGCGTTATCGGCATGGTCCAACGCCTCCAAGAGGGCCGGCATGGCGTCGATGCGTCTTTGCCCGACGAGCTCGATCAGCAGCGGATACATGTTTCCTTGGGCTGTGGGGAGGAGTGCGACGATTTGCGCATCCACTTCCTCACCGGGAAGCTCGGCCAGCGTCGCCTTCGTTGTTTGCGCCAGATCCGCGTCGGCATCAAGCGCGATCTGGAACAACTCGGACAGACAGGAAGCGTCTCCCAGGCGCCCGAGTGCTCTGATGGCTGCCATGCGAACCTGTTTGGGACCGTGGCTGGCGGCGTTCAACACAGCCGCCAGGACGACGGTTTCCTGGCGGTCGGCCATGGCCTGGATGATCAAGGCCGCCCGTTGCGGTGTCGCACGAACCATTTCGGCTGCCAGAGCCTTGTCGACTTCGCCGCCGGGAAACTCACGGGCCGTGCTCAATGCGAGCTGGAACAGTCGCTTGTCCGGCGAGCGGAATTGCTCGATCAAAAGCGGAATGCCCTGTTGGTTCCGAGCGAGGATCGCTCCGCGAGTCGCCTCCAAGACTCTTTGCTGGGGAACATCTGCTTGACGGACTTCGTCGTAGATCTCCGCCGCTTCGACGGATCCGCCTTCGGAGAGAAACCGCTCGGCACACAGAACGCAGCCCTCGGCAACCGCCGAACGAACATTGGCAGGTGCGACGGTCAATGATTGTCGGAGTGATTTTGCGGCGTCGTCGTTTCCGATCCGCCCCAGCGCAACGGCTGCGGCCGATGCCACCTCGGGGTCCTGGCTCTGCAAGTGCGCGGTCAACGCATCGACGGCGTCGGCATCCCGCCGGACGCCGATGGAATTGATCGCGCCCACCAGAAGTTGTCCCTCAAGCGAATCGGTCGCTTCCCGCAACGCTTCGTCCGCTGCCGCCCCCGGAATCGCCTCCAGCGCGATCCGCGCCCACGAGGCCAGCTGCGCGTCGGGCAACAGCCGCGCCAAGTCGGGGACCGCCACACTCGATCCGTGGATGGCCAAGCGTTTGCAAGTGATCGCTTTTTCCGCCGCCGGTGCATCCGAGCGCAGGACAGCGAGCAGTTCCTTTTCACGAGATGTGTCGGGACCGTCCCCAGCCCCGGCCGACGCGGCGGCAATGAAAATCCATGCTACGAGAAAGGCGGCACAGCGAGTGAAGGGTCGATGCGTATGCATGGAGTCAGTCCCGTGCGTTAAGGACGGTGTGGTTGCCATAATCATCCGCAGTTGGCGGGTACGTCGGTAGCCTGATGCAGGGACGCGTCCGTCCGACCGGGTGTCCGATTGTCCGTATTTCCGTTCCATAGCGTTGCGGCCGCGGGCCGTGCGGGGAGCCTTACAGCCTCCACGGTTCACGCAGCGCCTCGGATCGCAAGCGATTGGCCTGTTCGTCGTTGATGAACTCGTGTTGCGTATTGTCGTACGTTACTTGACGTCCCAAGTAGAGCGCGATGTTTGCCGCGTGGCAGGCGATGTGCGCATTGCAAGCCGCGTCGGCGTTGCCTTTCGGCTGGCTGCGCGACTTGACACAGTCGAGGAAATCGCGGACGTGGTACGTTGCCGGATAGCCGCCGATTTCGGCGACCGTTCTTCCGGCGAGCAATCCCGGCGAACTCAAAACGAGTTTGCCGCTGTCCCCCGCTTCGACCCACCCCGTCTCGCCTTCGAATCGCACGGGGCACGATCCCAGAGGAATCCAGCCGGTCTCCCGGAAGATCAACTCCACGCCATTCTCGTAGCGCGCGATCAACTGCCCGTCTTTCGGAGCGTTGTACTCGACAGGAGGCGGACAATCTCCGACGGCCCACTGGCAGAGGTCGACGCAATGAGAGCCCCATTCGAGGACGCCGCCGCCAACCAGTCCGCCCCCCTTTTCGAAATTGAAACCGTCGAGCAGTTTCGCATTGAATGGCCGCCAGGCAGCCGGCCCGAGATACATATCCCAGTCGACGACCTCCTTATCCGGTTCGGGCTCCGGAATCAGCCAGCCACTCATCATGGCTTGCATCCCCGCCGGGTGGGCAAACACCTTCTTGAGCTTGCCAAGCTTTCCGGTTCGAGCCAACTCGCAGG
>CAZNKT010000184.1:0-5779 GCA_964573605.1 uncultured Pirellulales bacterium | reverse complement strand
GGAAGTACCGGCATGGCGAGAATACTGATTGACAACGGACGCGTGATCGACCCCAGCCAGGGTGTCGATCGTGTGACCAATCTACTGGTCGAAGATGACAAAATCGCCGCCTGGGATGTCGAGCGGACGGGCGACGAAACCGTCATCGACGCCTCGGGCCAGATTGTCGCGCCGGGATTGATCGACATGCACGTGCACCTCCGCGAACCAGGCAGCGAAGAGGACGAGACCATCCAGACCGGCACGGCGGCCGCCGTCGCCGGAGGATTTACGTCCATTGCCTGCATGCCGAATACGGTCCCTCCCATCGATTCCCAGGCCGCCGTGGAATTCATTCAGCACCAGGCGGCCCGGGCCAACAACTGCCACGTTTTCGTCGTGGCGTGCGTCAGCAAGGACCGCGAAGGCACGGACCTTGCCGAGTTGGGCCAGCTGGTACAGGCCGGCGCGGTTGCGTTCAGCGACGACGGCTCCCCAGTCCATAACGCGGAACTCATGCGGCAGGCGTTGGAATATTGCCGGATGTTCGACCGGCCCATCCTGAACCATGCGGAAGTCTTGGAACTGACCCGCGACGGTGTGATGCACGAAGGCATCGTGTCGCTGGTGCTCGGGCTGCCGGGGATACCCGCCGAGGCGGAAGATGTCATGACGAGTCGCGACATTTCGCTGGCGGAAGCCACCGGCGGCAAGTTGCACATGATGCACGTCTCTACGGCGGGGAGCGTCGATCTCATCCGGCGGGCAAAGAAACGTGGTGTTCGTGTCACGGGGGAAGTGTGCACGCACCACTTCACGCTCACGGATGAATGCCTGCGGACGTTCAATTCCCATTTCAAAATGAAGCCGCCGTTGCGGGGCCAGCGGCACGTGGACGCGTGCATCGAAGGTCTGGTGGATGGTACCCTGGACGCCATCGTCACCGATCACGCGCCCCACGCGGCGGAAAAGAAATTACGTGAACTGGATCAGGCGCCGTTTGGCGTCATCGGTCTGGAAACCGCGCTGGGGCTGGTCGTCACGCACCTGATCCGTCCCGGGCACCTGGATTGGCCTGGCGCTTTGGAAAAAATGACGATCAATCCAGCTCGGATCCTGAAGATCAACAAGGGCACGCTGCGCGTTGGCGCCGATGCAGACATTACGATCATCGACCCGGAACAGACGTGGACCGTTCGCCAGTCCGATTTTCGGTCCAAGAGCATCAACTCGCCGTTTACCGGTCAGGAACTGATTGGACGTGCCACGTGTGTGATCGTCGGGGGCGACATCAAATTGAGACGCGAAATGGCGACGGCGTGAACACGTTTGGCCACCCGCATTCCACCGTGGGTCGCGTTGCGGGCGTCGCTGACGCACATCTATGTCGCCAGCCGTTTGTCCGCCGGAAGGTCGCCCCGGCGACGGGTCGCCGAGCCACCGGGGCCGTCCTCATCGGGCAGCATCGCGCGCGGCATGGAAACCGCGCGAGCCACGTCCGGGACGGGCGACGCCATACAGGAATTCTGGCTGATACAAACGCACATTGCCGCAGTAGCCGAAGTTTGTCTGACGTGGATTCGGCTGACGTCTGGCGAGTTCCACGACAAGAATACGTCACGGCGTTACGATACCGTGCATCATGAGTTTGATCATCGACGGGTACAATCTGATGCACGCCGCCGGCGACTTCGGCCACGGGGCGGGCCCCGGAGGCCTCGAGCGCTCGCGCACCGCGCTGCTCCGCTTCCTGGCTCAAACGCTGGAACCTGAACTGGCATCCCGCACCGTCCTTGTGTTTGACGCCAGCGCGCAGCGGGGGGAGCCGCGCAGACAGCAGTTCCGCGGTTTAACGGTCGTCTTCGCGGCCGGCTATGAAGACGCGGACGCCTTGATCGAGGAATTGATTCGCCGGCACAGCGCGCCTCGGAGTTTGACGGTCGTTTCCAGCGATCGTCGCCTGCGCAGCGCGGCGCGACGGCGCAAGGCCACGTCGGTCGGCAGCCGTCAATGGTACGAACAAATCGTTCAGCAGCGCGGCGCGTCGCGGGCCGCGGCGCCGGCGATCAGCAAACCAGCGCCGACACTGACAGAGTCAGAAGTTCAGTTCTGGTTGAACCAGTTTCTCCAGGATCAGGACGTCGAACTCGGCGCCGATCCGCTCGTGGACAATCCTTTCCCGCCAGGCTACACGGAGGATCTGCTTGACGACGCAGACGGCAAAGACCAAGAGCGCCGGCGCGGTGATGCTTAGAGACCACCGTGGGGCTCCGTCCGGCGCGTTTTCGGTCAGCGCGCCGCCGGGTCGGCCCGCGACAGCGTGCGTCGGACGTGAAGCAGATGGGACGCGACGCGTGGCAACAGCACGCTCGATTCGCTGCGACGCGCCGTCTGCGGCAATGGGGAACGGCGGCGGTGGACGGCCGCGGTCGGGTCGCAGAACTGGTCACGGCAGCAGCGCCGCCTTATCGGAGATGTCCTTGCGGCACCACGCGCCCGGCCACCGAATGCATTTGACCGCGCGGTAGGTCTGCAACTTGGCCGCGGAGATCGTGGATCCCAGGGCGGTGACCCCCAGTACCCGGCCCCCGTCCGTGACGACCTGCCCGTCCGCCGTTGCGGTACCGGCGTGAAAGACTTTCACGTCCGGCAAAGCGTCGGCATCCGCCAGTCCGCGAATGGGGAGCCCCTTTTCATAGGGACCCGGATAGCCGTCGCTGGCCATGACCACGCACACCGCCGATCGGGGATCCCATTGCAATGGTTCGATCGATTCCAAACTGCCGTCGACGGTGGCTTCGAGCAGGTCCAACAAGTCGCCCTTCAGACGCATCAGCAGCACCTGACACTCGGGATCTCCGAAACGTACATTGAACTCCAACACCTTGGCGCCCTGACGGGTGATCATCAACCCGGCGTACAGCACGCCGTGGAAAGGATGCCGAAACCTCTTCATTTGATGCACGGTGGGAACCAGTACCTGGGCTTCGATCATGTGGAGGATTTCTTCGCCGACGATTGGCGCAGGGCAATACGCACCCATGCCTCCCGTGTTCGGCCCCTGATCGCCATCGTAGGCCGGTTTGTGATCCTGAGCGGCCGGGAGCGTAACGATCGTTCGGCCATCGGTAATCGCCAGGACGCTTGCTTCTTCGCCGTCGAGACGTTCTTCAATAACCAGCGCGTCGCCCGCCCGTCCGAATTCGCGGTCGACGGCGATCCGCTGTACCGCCAGAATGGCCTCGTCACGGCCCGAACAGACCATCACTCCTTTTCCGGCCGCCAGGCCGTCGGCCTTGACAACCACCGGAACGTTTTCGCGATCTTTGAGATAGGTGATCGCATTCTCTGGATTCTTGAACGTGTGGTACTCGGCGGTGGGAACGTCGGCATGGCGCAGCAGGCCCTTGCAGAAAACCTTACTCGCCTCCAATTGCGCCGCTGCTGCCGTGGGACCGAAAATTCTTAAGCGGCTTTCGCTGAATGCGTCAACGATGCCGTCTGCCAGCGGTTGTTCCGGACCGACAACCGTCAGATCGATCTGATTCTGGACGGCGAAGTGCACAAGTCGCGGAATATCGGTGGAGGCAATATCCACATTCTCGGCGTCCTGACCCGTGCCCGCGTTGCCCGGCGCGACAAACACCCGCGCCGCCCGCGGACTCTGCGCGATCTTCCATGCAATAACGTGCTCGCGCCCGCCGGCACCGACAATCAGAATCTTCATATAAAGCCGCCCTTTCCAGCGCAGGTCCTAGATCAGCGTACCGCACAACGGCTTTCAAGACGACCACCGGAAGACGCAACCGACGCGCGCCGGAGGAGCGGACATTCGCCGCCGCGGTACTTGACGCGCCGGTTTACGGGAGCCGTTGATCGACCCGCTACCGGCAGTGACGCTGCGACCGAAGGAGGGCCGGACGATTCGGACCCAACGGCGGTTGACAATTACTTGACCTGGTGGGATAAAAAACAAAAGAGCTTGTGAAAAACGTCACAAAGGTTGCCTGCTACCGGACACGTCGCAACGATGGGCTGATTGCGGCCCGTCACATAACTCCGCGGCGTAGGTTGCGTGGCCCCCACCAGGGTAGGCCTGGCGGCGGCTGTTACGGTGTCGTGGTTTTTTGCGGAATCGCCGCCGGACCACGAGCGACCGGAATATGGTTGCCGCAGTGGCATGCCGAGGAGCCAGATTTGCCGAGAGCGGTGGCGTCAAGGTCCGATGCGTGGCCGCGGTTGTCCTCGTTGTTGCCTGGCACTGGGACCCGCTGAGACGACCGTCGATGGGGAAACCATCGCGCCAGGCGTGCGTGTGGGCGTACCGCCGGTCGGTATTGCCGGGCACCTCACGAGGAACCTAAAGCCCCATCCATTGGGGATCATGAATCGCATGGCTGAACAGTCAAAGAAGATGTCCGTCGAGGAAATCCTGGCTGCGGCCCGCAAGGCCGACGGCAAGCGAGGGCAGCCGGAGCAGGAGGGTGGGCCAGAGCAGTCGGCGCCTGACGAGTCGGCGCCCCAGACCAAGGCGGACGGCGCGTCCGGCAAGGCTTCCCCGGCGGGCAAGCAAGACGTCTCCAAGTCGGCAACGCCGGGCGAACGGCCGAGTGTCGCGGACATTTTGGCGATGGCGCGGGGCAGCAAGGCGGCACCCGCCGCGGCGGCCAAGCCCCGGCCGAAAGCCTCGCCGAAGCCGGCCGCGTCGGCGTCGAAGCCGTCCGCGCCCAAGCCAGCCCAGAAGGAGAAGCCCGCGGCACCGGCGCCCAAGGACACCGCGAGCATCCTGCTGGCCGCGCGCAAATCGACCCGACCGGGCCCCATCTCCAAGGCGGAGGCCCAGAGTCGATCCGCGGCCAAACCGTCCCCCGCGTCGCGTCCCCGAAGAGAAGTGCCGCCGCCACCGGCCAAACCATCGTATGCCAGAGCGCCGGCCGCCAAGCCGGTGTCGCAGGCGGAGGTGGGGCGGCGATCGGCGATGCTCAGCGTTCTGGTCGGGTCGACGATGGCGATCGGCTTCTCGTCGCTGGCGGCAACCCTATTCTTGTGGACACTGGGCCTGGCGCGGTTCATGTTTCCCAACGTGTTGCGGGAGCCGCCCAGCCAGTTCAAGGTCGGATTCCCGACGGATTTCGCGCCGGGCACCGTGGAAACCAAATTCAAGGCCCAATTCGGCGTGTGGGTCGTGAACTATGCCTACAAGGGCGAGCCGCAACTTTACGCGCTCAAGTCCGTGTGCACCCACCTGGGCTGCACGCCCAACTGGCTGGAGTCGGAGCAGAAATTCAAGTGTCCCTGCCACGGTAGCGGCTTTTACAAGACGGGCATCAATTTTGAAGGTCCGGCCCCCCGTCCGCTGGAGCGGTACGCCATACGCATCGCCGACGACGGGCAGGTCCAGATCGACAAGAGCCGCACGTTTCAGGAAGAGATGGGCCAATGGGAGGACCCGGCGTCCTACGTCGCGGTGTAGCCGGTCGTTGCGGGCCGGCCAGGGGTCCCTTCCCAGCGGTCTCCCGCCGAATACAGTGTTGTCGTACCAACGGATTATTGATGGACACGTTATGGCATCCTTAGGCGAAATCATCCGAGAATCCCAGGTATGGAAGAGCGTCTTCCGGCATCCGGCACCCGTGGATCGCCGCAATCGCGTCGTCGTCGTTCTGACGAACTTCATCCTGCACCTGCACCCGGTTTCGATCAAGAAACAGGGGATTGCGCTGAGCTATACCTGGTGCATGGGCGGCGTGACATTTTTTCTGTTCCTGGTCGAAACTGTGACCGGTGTGTTGTTGATGTT
>CAZNKT010000183.1:0-5906 GCA_964573605.1 uncultured Pirellulales bacterium | reverse complement strand
GAAAACAGTGGCCAAACCCGTTGAGTGCGTCCAGCCAAGTACGTCCGCAGCATCCAACGTCAATCATCCCCCGGCGGAGCCGGGGGCTAAACCAGGGTTTCGAACAACGCACGATTGAAATGCCTCTGGCACGTCACATTGTGCGCCCGCAACGCTGGCCGTTGAGGCAATCGGCACCATGAGCACCATATCTAGCCAACCCAATAGGACGCTGTCCCGGCACTCCGGACCGCGTCCGGGCAACGAAACCACGCGCGAGAAGCAATACGTCACCGTGCTCAACGTACGGTTCCTGCTGATCGTCCTGGGCGCGCTGGTGGTGGTCTGTCCGGCGGCGTATTTCTGGAACCGCTTTCAGGTCCGCCGCATGTCGGACGAACTGCTGTCGCGTGCCGCGGAGTTTGAGCAACAAAACAAATGGATGACCGCGCTGAAATACGCCGACCAATACCGCCGCCTTCACCCGCAGGATCCGCAGGCCCACATCCGCATGGCCACGATTTATGACCACCTGGCAAGAGACGGCCGATCCAAAGCCCGCGCGGTGGCCCTGTTCGACCGTGCGCTGGGGCTGGCATCGGAAAAGGACCAGCCCGGGTTGCTCAAACGCCACGCCGAACTATCGCTCGACATGGGCCGGTACCGAGTGGCCGGCGAACAGGCCGACCGGCTGTTAGCGCTCGATCCGGACAGCCCGGATGGAAAACGGATCCGCGCGATTGCTTTGTATCGCCGCCACCAGGCAGACGGTTCTGTCTCGGAGGACGAAGCTGTCAAAGCGTTGGAAGACGCGCGTGCCGGCGATCCGGGCAACTCCATCCTGGCGGCGGTGCTGACGCAAATCTATCGACATGACCGAAACGAACCGGATCGGGCAGACACGGTCGTTCGGCAGATGCTGGACGCAGCACCACGTGATGCCCAAGCACTGCTCGTAGCCGCCTACTATCGCAGGCAGTATCCAGGCGGGTCAGAGCTGCCGGACTCCGATGCCCTGTTGTTAGAGGCCGTCCGCGCGGAACCGGACAACGCCACCGCGCGTCGGGTTGCAGCGGAGCGCGCGGCTGAGCGTTGGCGCGCGGCGAGAGATCTCGGCGACGAGCAACAGGCACAGACGTATTTCGACGACGCCGTCGCGCACTACGAACACGCCATCCAGGTCCAACCGCGGGTGAACGTAGCCTATTTGGCCCTGGGCCGTTTGCATGCCGAGCGCGGCACACCCAGCCGCACCGTGACGACGCTGGAGCAGGGACTCAAAAGGGTCAACCGTTCGGATTGGGAACTCCGAATTGCCTTGGTCGACGCGCTGATCGCGGACGAGCAACTGGACAAGGCCGATGAAGAATTGGAAACGCTCGACGGACTGCTCGCCGAACGTCGCCCGCGACTCTCGCAGCGCGAAGGCCTGCGAGACACGTCGCGGCTGGGAATGCTGCGTGCCAGGCTGCTGCTGGCACGCAAACAGCCACTGCAGGCGATGGGTGTGCTGCAGCGCGTTGTGGCCGCCGAACGGGTGGCGCGCGTGCCCGGCGAAGATATTGCACGGCACGCCCGCGCGCTCAATCTGCTGGGGCGCGTCTATGCATCGGCTCGCAGATGGGACCAGGCCGCGATGACCTACGAACAAGCCGTCGCGCTGCGGCCCGGCAAGTCCGCCTATCACCTGGCGGCCGCCGAATCGTGGGACCGGGCCGGCCAGCCGGCGTCGGCGGTCGACCATTACGAAACCGCGCTGCGTCACTACGAAACCCAGATCCGCGCGGCCCAACAGCCGGCCGAGCGGAGTGCGGTGCTCGCCCGCCTGACCTCGACACGGCGGGCCCTGATCCGCAGCCGCATGCAAATCCACGGATGGCTGCCGCCCGACGAACGTCCGGCCAATTTGAAAATGATCAAGGACCAGCTCCTCGCGGCACGCGATGCGGGCGACAAGAGTTGGGAAGTCGCATTGCTGGAAGTCGAATTCGTGCTGCGGCAGAACCATCAGGAAGGTATGGAACTAGATGCGAAACGCCGCAGCGAGATATTGAAGCGGCTCCGTACCATCGAACAACAAGCGGCCGACAATATGGCCGTCTGGCGTGCCCTGACCAGCACGTATGCACAGTTGGGCCAGACGACCGACGTGGATCGAACACTCGAGCGTGTGCGGCAGTTAGGCCAGAAAGATCTGCAGGCCTATACCTTGCTCCACACGCAGATACTCGTTCAACGCAAACAGCTCGAAGCCGCCGAAACGGCTGTCCGCACGAGTCTGGAGTCGACCCCAGTCGAGCAGCGTGCACCCCTGGTTTTGCAGCTGGTCAACATTCTGTTGCAGTCCGGTCAAACGAAAGAGGCACGCCAGGAGCTGGCCCGGCTCTGCCAGTCGCAGCAGAGCAACGTACGCCTGCTCGAGCAGTTGTTCGACCTGACGCTCGACGCCAGTTCGCTTTCTGCCGAGCAGCGGTGGGCAGAGCTTGGCCCGTTGATGGATGAGCTCGCTGAGGCAGACGCGGCAGACGTGGCGGGGCGTACGTATTGGAAATACTACGAAGCGCGCCGGCTGCTGGACGAAAGCAATTCGACACGCGACGCCGCGTTTGCCGGGGCGTCGCGGCTGCAGGCCGACGTCGAGGCACAACGGCCGTCGTGGCCCAAAGCGTTTCTGCTGAAAGCCATGCTCGCCAGCCGGGACGGCCGGGTGGATGCAGCGATCGAAGCTATGACCAAGGTCATCCAGATGGGTGACCAGCGGATCGGAAACTTCCAGCGCCTGATCGAATTGTTGTACGTCCGGCAGCGGTTCGTGGAAGCCGACCAGTACCTCACGCGTCTGCAGCAGACGCTTCCGCTCTCGCGCGGCTTGACGTCGCTGGCCATATCCGTGGCGGTAGGACGGCAGGACTGGGACGAGGCCGTGACTCGGGCAAGAGAGCGTGTCGACCGGTTCCCCGATGACCCGATGGCCCGGGTGTGGTTGGGCCAGACCTACCTGTTGAGCGGGCAAGAGGACCAGGCCGAGGCGACGCTGCGCGAGGCGATCGAACTCGCGCCCGCGGACGTGCGCGTGTGGAACGGACTGTTTTCGTTCTACGTCCGCACACGCCGGACGGAGGATGCCCGCAAAACATTGGACGAATTGGTCGATCATGTAGAGCTGCCCGAGGCGCAGCAGGCGTTCGTGTTGGCGCAGGGGTTCGAGCTGATCGGCGATCGCGATTCGGCCCGCGGCCATTATCGCCGGGCGGCCGAGTTGGAACCGCGCAGTGTGACGGTCCAGTCGCGCTGGGCGGCTTTCTTGTTGCGTGAAGACGTTGTGGAGGCCGAGAAGGTGCTGCGTCACGTGCTGAGCCTGGCGCCCGATACGCCCCCGTCCGCCGCGCGCCGGGCGCTGGCCCTGGTACTGGCCACACGCCCGGGAGACGCGAGCTGGCAGGAGGCCCAGCAGTTGTTGAGCAGTGAATCGACACAGGGGTTTGATGTTCGCGACCAACGTTTGAAGGCCATGTTGCTCGCCCGCCGGCCCGATCCGCGCGACCGGCAGCAGGCGCGGGAAATCCTCGAGGCCCTCGTGCAGAGTGCCGACGAGGCCAGTCCGATGGACCGGCTGCGGCTGGCGCGGTTGCTCGAGGCGGAAAATCAACTGCCGGCTGCCCGTGCGCAGTACATGGCGCTGGTCGGCATTAGCGAGCCGGACCTGAACCACGTCGCGAGCCTTATTGGTTTTCTGTTGCGGCACGAACCGTATGTCCGCGACGCGGACGTGTACCTGCGGCAGTTGGAGCAACGTGCCCCGGGCAGTTTTCGTGCGGTGGCCCTGCGTGCGTTGTGGCTTAAGGCGTCGGGCCGCGAAACAGAGGTCCAGGGACTCGTCGACCCGTTTGTAGAGAAGCTTTCGGCCAGTGATCTGGACGACATCGCGAAGTCGGCGATCTTGTCGCAGGTGGCCGATCTGTACGCGTCGCTCAATCTGCATCGGCAGGCCGAGCCGTACTATCGCAAATATGTCGAACGGGTCCCCGAGGCCTACGGCCGGCTGGCGCTGTGTCTTGCGTACCAGGACCGTACCCGGGACGCGGTAGAGCTGTGTGTCGAGCGTCTGCAAACGGCCGAAGATACGGCGGGTGGCCTGATTGCCTTGAGCACGATCATGGTCCTGGCGCCGGAGTCCGAGGAGGCCAATCGTCTGGCCGAACCGGTATTGCAAAAGGGCGTGGACGATCATGGCCAGGATGTGCGCATGCTGACGGCCGTGGCCACGCTTCGGCAGATGCAGCAGCGTTATGCGGAGGCACGCCAGCTGTACGATCGTGCGCTCAAGATCGACCCGAATAATTTGACGACGATCAACAACCTGGCATCGATGTTGGCCGAACGGCCGGAGTCCCGATCGGAGGCCCGGCAGCTTGTGGACAGGGCGTTGCATCTGGCGCCGCACAATGCCGGCCTGCACGACACGAAGGGCATGGTGCTGTTCCTCGGGGGAGATGTCGACGAAGCGGTGGATTTCCTGTCCCGCGCGGTCGCGCAGGCCAATTCCGATCCGCGTTTCCGGTTTCACTTGGCGCTGGCGCACCAGAAGACCGGCAAAACAGAACAAGCCCGGCAAGAATTTCAGCGTGCGATGGCCGGCGAGATCGACACACAGCTGCTCACACCGATGGAACGCGACCTCCTCGAAGAACTGCATACCACCTTAGCTAAATGAAAGTCATTTTCGAAACGCCCGCCATGGTCAGCCCCCGGCTCCGCCGGGGGATCGAAACACCGATCCGGTGTGCCGCCGAAAACAGTGGCCAAACGCGTTGAGTGCTTCCCGCCAAATACAACCGCAACATCCAACGTCAATCATCCCCCGGCAGAGCCGGGGGCTAAACCGGGGCGACGTCAAACACCGATGCAGAATTGGCGGAACGATCACGCCGCGGAAAAGCGTCAACCAACAAAACATGATCAATCCACGGTCAATTCCCGGCTCCGCCGGGGGATCGTCCCGCCACGCCGCCTGGAATTCCCTCCTCCCTGGACAGTGCAGGGCCAACCCAACGCACCAGGCAGGAATCCCTGTCACCAGAACGACCAATAAGAAGCCATGAAACCCCTCCCATTGATCATCGCCGCGCTCGCGACGGTCGCCCTGACCATCGCCTCGGGCGTGATGGCCGGCAAGCTTACGGACCGCTGGGGCTCGCCGGGCCATCTGGAGGCAGCGGCCAAACGGCTCGAGGCGTTCCCCGACCGGGTCGGCCAGTGGCGGCTCCAGGCGTCCGAGCCGTTGAGCAAGAACGCGGTCAACCAATTGCAGTGCGCCGGGTATGTCCAGCGGTTGTATGTCAACGAAGACACCGGCGAGACGCTGTCAGTGGCGTTGATCGTCGGGCCCTACGGTCCGATGACGGTGCACAACCCGGACATCTGCTATCCGAACATGGGGTACGCGTCGGTGAAGAAGACGGAGCGTTACCGGATCGGCGGCTCCACCGGCGGGGATGCCGACCAGCCAGGCGACCACTTTTGGGTGGCCACATTCAAAGCCAAGGCAGAGGGTATGGATCCACTACACGTCTATTATGCATGGAGCCGAGGCCGTGATTGGAAGGCACCGAACATTGCGAGGATCGCGATAGGCGGCTCGCCGGTCGCGTATCGGCTGCAGGTATCGAGCCGCTTTGAATGGTCGCCGGAAACAGAAAAGAGGAACGGCTGCGTCGACTTCCTGACGCAGCTCATGCCGATCTGGCACAACACGCTAGCCTACGATCCTGCGAGCGGAGTATAACGCGTGGCGCGTACCTGCGCCGTTTCTTGTCGCTTGCAACGATACGCGACAGCTTCACATGTCTTCACGCACGTGGCGGGCTACGGCGCCTGAAGTTTTGGCACAAGCTTAGCTCCGCCCATGGAAACAGAAACAACTCGTC
>CAZNKT010000182.1:0-5949 GCA_964573605.1 uncultured Pirellulales bacterium | reverse complement strand
GACGGTGCGTCGGGCGGTGCAATGCGCCGTTGGCGCGCGGACAAATTGGCGACACACGGCTCTCCATGCCCACAGCAGTTTGTCATGGGCACACAACACCAGAAGCTCATACACCTGCTCCGTGAGTCGGCGCGTGTACTCTGCCGGCGGCGTGCCTTTTTGTAGAGCGGTGCGAACCGGTCGTAGCGGGCCAGCTCGCCTTGGACCGCCTCGATCTGGCCGCGTAGCGGCTCGCTGGCTTGGCCGAGTGGCTCGGCCTGCAACTCAGCGTGGCTTACGGCGCTTTGGGCCAGGCCGATCTGGTCGGCGGCCATGGCCTCACTGGCTTGCGACAGACTCGCAGCAACGGCAGCGCGGGCCGCACGGATCTGGCAAACATGCGAGGTAACGAGCCAGGCGACAACGGCGCCAACTACTGCCAGGCACACCGCCGCGGACCAAACCGCCGCCACGTGCCGCCGCGTCCACTTGGCGGCAATTTGCGCGAGCGACGGCCGCCGTGCCCGAACCGGCTCGTGCGCGAGGAAGCGGCCCAGGTCGTCGGCCAGCTCCTGGGCCGTTGCATAGCGGTCCTCGGGGCTCTTCTCCATCGCCTTCAAGACAATCGTCTCCAGATCGCGCGGGATGCTGCCGTCGAGCTGACGCGGACGGCGCGGCTCGTCAAAGGCGATCCGCTTGAGCAGCTCTTGGCGGTCTTTGCCAACGTACGCCGGGCGGAGCGTCAGCAGTTCATAGAGCGTGACGCCCAGCGAATAGATGTCCGAGCGATGGTCGACCACCACCCGTTTGGCAAGCGCTTGCTCCGGGCTTATGTAGGCCAGCGTGCCCAGAAGGTCACCGGTCATGGTCATTCCCGCATCGGCTTCCAACCGGGCCAGGCCGAAATCGGTCACGAACAGGTTCGCCTCGGCGTCGATGAGCAAATTGCCGGGCTTGATGTCACGGTGCACGATACCGTTTTGATGGGCGTGGTCGAGCGCCCCAGCGGCCTGCAAGCCTAACTTGGCGATGGCGCGGAAGTATTCCTTCTTGTCGTGTCGAAGTCGGGAACCGTCGACAGGGCGGCAATCGGACCGGTATCGCCGGCGGGCACGCCGCGCACCACCACGTGCTCGGGCTGGCCCATATTCGAGGAGTGGTGTTCGACCGTTGGTGCCTGGTCGCTGCCGACCGGGTCGTCTGCCGCGATTTCGGACGAACGACGCCGAGCAGAAATCACCTCGGCCAGGCTCTGGCCTTCAACCAACTGCATGGCGTAATGGTGCACGCCGCGATCTTCGCCGACCGAGTGGACGGCGACGATGTGGGGATGATCCAGCGTGGCGGCCGCGCGGGCCTCGTTCTTAAACCGGCGCAGTTGTTGTTTGTCGAGCATGGCGGCGAACGGAAGCACCTTCAGCGCCACGCGGCGGCCCAGCGATAATTGTTCCGCTTCGTAAACGACGCCCATCCCACCACGGCCGATTTCCCGGATGATGCGGAAGTCGCCCAAACGATCGGTCGGTTCCTTAGCGGCGTCCACACCTTTCTCAGGCACTTCATCGAGCGATACGAGTGCCTCCATGGCTGGAAGCAGCCGACGCAACGAGTCGGCATACTTGGAATGTTGATTAATGAGCGCTTCAGCGCGCTCCATTTGTCCCGCATCGACCAACGCGCTGATTTCTTCGACCAGATCGGCGAACAACGGGTCGCCCTCGTCTTGTGTGCTGTGGAATTTGGTGGTCATGATGGCTGGCGTTGTCAGGAAGAATCGGTCAGCGACTGCTCCAGTCGCTGTAGCGCCCGCGCATGCCGCATTTTCGCGGCCGAGGCAGTTATCTCCTGTGCTTCGGTGATTTCCGTCAGGGTCATGTGTTCCAAGTATCGCATCACAAGCAGCGTTCGATCCTGTGGGCGGAGCCGGTCCAATGCCGCCCGCACTCGATCACGTAGTTCTTGTCGCACAAGCCGCTGTCCAGGCTCGGTTCTGCTGGACGCCAGCTTGTCAGCCAGCTCCAGCGCGGACGCATGCGGCAGGGGCACGTCGTCTTCGCGCTCGACGGAACGCCGAGCTCGGGTGATATGATCGCGGTGCAGTTTGACGAGTCGCTGCCAGGCGATCTGCCGTAACCACGGATAGAACGAAACGGGATGTTCGCGGATGTACTCCGGGAGCCGCTGGAACGCTTCGGTAAGCGTTTCCTGAACGACATCCGACGGATCGACCGTGGCAGAGATGCGCTGGTCCTGATGCACGACGACCATGCGACGCAGTCGCGGCCGGTAGCGGGTCAGCAACTCCTGAGTGGCGGCCTGCTCGCCAGCCGCGGCCCTCTGGAGGAGCTGATCCGTATCTGGATTTGGGTCATGCATTAGCAGTGGGCAATAATTGTCCCTCGATAAACTGGTCTTCCCAAACGGACCGCGGTGGTCACACATAAAATGCCAAGAATCTGCAAATGGGAGGACAACAGCTAGGCTGGATCATAACACAAGTCTGGCAATAGAACCGACTTGCGCACTTAAGAGAGATTTAAAAAAGGCCTTCCTGAAGTTAAAGAATTTCTGCAACGCGGTGGGAATGGACGTTAGACGCGGGGTGGGCATGCGGAGGCGGGCGTTGGTGGGGGCAGGCATGAACAAAGCAGCGGTCGACATGAGCCCATTTGGGAAAGCTTGGATGTTTTTGTTGAAATTCGCTTCGTGGATGAAGATACTGCACATAGCACAATAGCGCATCGATGCGTACTGTCGAACCAAGTCGGATCACACGACAATTCCAAGACTGGAGAGCTTTCATGATCTCTTCGCGCCTTCGTGGATGGGAAACTTGGGGAAGGTGGACGCGTGTCGCTCAGATTCTTACGGTCTTGTTAGTGCTTGAACCGTGCAACGCTTACAGCTGTGGCGACATGGGTCGTCTGACAATCTCGAACATTGGCGCCAGCGGTGACGATGGCTACAGTCTTGTCTTGGATCTCACTGCGGTGGTTCCAAGTGCGGCCGATGAGGCGGCCAACTGCACTGCCGGTTTGGGACTCGGAGACGAACTCACAGTCTTTGCTCCGCAAGTGACAGGGGCTAGACTCGCGATTACCAACACCACGACCCACGAGATCATTGAGCCGCTGATTCCGAGCAGCGGCATCCCCCCTTTTGTGGCAAACACCAACACGACATCTGAACTCGCGTCCCACGATCCACTGGGATTACCAAGCTGGGCCGGCTTTGTCGCATTCGGCGTCAGTGGCCTGCAGCCGCGTGCATTGATGCCGGGCGAGGCCTACTCGTTGGTCTTCGGATTTGATTTCCCTGATACCGTCAGCCGCGATCAGTTTGCGCTGGCGGTAGAAGACGCGCTGCGCGATGGCGTGGAAACAGGGTTTCCTCTGAACATCGCCTCGGGGAGCGGCGACACGAGCGGGATCCCATTCTTTGGCCCACCGCACGGCAACAGATATCTTGTACCGGAGCCGGACACCGCCATGCTGTTTTTGTTCGGATGCGTCGGTCTGGCCTGTCGAGGCTTGCGATGTCGTCGCCGCCCGGTGTGACCGCCCGACAATTGGCCCCTTCATGCTCGGAGAAGCTTGGAGTGGCCGAATACCACACGGTTGGAATTGCGGGCAGATTGTACATCCCCAGACATGCGTTGCCGGAGTATCGGTACCGTTGCCTGTCGACCTCGCCGTCACCAGTTTGGCCGTGCTGCGGGCCTTCTACCGCGTAGCACGAACTGCACGATGCTTCTTGTGCCGACGATGTGGCGGGTGGCACAGGCCGTCACCGGCGCGCTGTCGTTTTGGCGACACATAAGGTATGGCTGACGGTGCCGGAGATAGATCGCGCGGCCGTCGACAGTGCCTTCAGGCATGCACACACCATCGGCAGGATCCGACAGGTACAATGATTTCGGAGCTCAACACCATTCACAGCCGGACGGCCTCGCCCGGTCAGTTCATCCTCATGTTGGGCAGATAGGGCCCTGATGTCTGTAATCCAACGTTTTCTAGAGTTGATTCTTCCTGCCCGCTGGTTTGAAGCCATTCGAGCGGATACGAAGACTTGGGTTGCTGAATGTCCATGTGGGTGTATTCGTGACTATTGGGAAGCGGGTGGCGTTCATTTCTTCGCTGCCGGCGTAGGTAATCGGGAAATGGCTCAGTGTCCATCTTGTGGGAAGATTACATGGCATCGAGTCCGAAAGAAAACCGAATGCGAAATGAAAGCGTTGTCGTAGCGTTTGCCTACATCCGTTTTGAGCTTGCAGACCGGACGCGGGCACATGTGACACCCGGCAAGTGGCGATGCCGGAATTGCGATCCGCCGAAGGTGTCAGACCGCCTGCAAAGGCAAGCAGAAGCTATTCGGCGACGATCGGCACGTAGGCAGTCTGACTACACAGAATCGCGCGAGACGCGCCAGGACAGTAATCGATGACAGATTGATCGTTGCGAAACAACAGGTCCTTAAACGGGCTGCTAGATGCCTTCGTCGCACGGAGTCGCATCAAGCCGCAATACATACAGTGGACTGATACGGAAACGAGGTGGGCACGATGACGGATGTTGGGTTGGGCGACGAGATCGTGAACGACGAAAAACGCTTGGCGGCCTTACAGTGGCATAGCCTACACGCTGACCAGAGTGATTGCCGAGCACCCGATACTTGCCAGAGTGTTAACTGTCCGGTAATGTTTAATCCATGGGAACCAGTCGACGAAAATTCTCCGATGACCTGCGACACGCGATAGAGCAGAGCGACATGACGCGCTACGAAATCAGCAAGCGGACGGGTATCCCCCAGTCGGCATTGTCTCGTTTCATCCACGGCCGGTCTGGAATATCAATTGAAAGCATCGATTTGATTTGCAAGTGCCTCGGGTTGCGGCTTGTGCCGCCTGGGGAACCGCGAACCAGGAAAAGGAAATAAACGATGGCGAGCATCGCAGGCGAGAAGAACGGTCGGCGGACCATTCAGCTTGTCGGCGATGGCAGTAGGCGGCGCAGCATCCGCCTCGGAAAGATGAGTCAGCGACACGCCGAAGCGGTGAAATTCCGCGTCGAGCAGCTCGTAACTGCAGCAAACACGGGCCACGCTGTAGACGGCGAAACAGCCCGCTGGCTGTCGACGATCAGCGATGATCTATACGACCGACTGGCTCGGACGGGGCTCGTACCGATGCGGGAACGTGCAACATTGGGCCCATTCCTGGATCGTTACTTTTCCATGCGAACCGACGTGAAGCCGACTACAAAGGTTGTGTGGGAAAATACGCGCCGCAATCTGGTGAAGTTTTTCGGTGCAGACAGGACGACACGCAGAAAGTCATTGACGCCTGCCCAGACGCAGAGTGGCGGTTGCTCGTTTCCTTCGCCCGATACGGTGGTCTGCGCACCCCCAGCGAAAGTCTGAGCCTTCGCTGGTCCGATGTGGACTGGAACAAAGGGCGAATACGCATTCCTTCTCCCAAGACTGCCCACCACGACGGCAAGGCGTCACGGGTAATCCCGCTATTTTCGGAATTAAGACCTTACTTGGTAGAAGCGTTCGAGCTGGCCCCAGACGGAGCGGAATTTGCCATCACGCGTTACAGGCACCTCGCTGAGAGAACGGACAGAGGCTGGCAGAACAGCAACCTGCGGACGCAGCTGTTGCGAATCATCCGATGGGCTGGAGCCGTGGCCACGTCCGTGGCACAATATGCGTGCCTCGCGCGAGACGGAACTGAACGAAAGTTTTCCGTCACATGTTGTGTGCGAATGGATCGGTAACAGTATGCAGATCGCACAGCGACATTATCTGAGTGTGACCGAAGATCACTTCACCCGCGCGCTGCAAAATCCGGTGCAGCAAGCGGTCGCACGGACTCGCACAGCCAAAGTGTCGCGCATGAAAAAACCCCTGTATTACAGGGGCTTGCGTCATCTTGCGACGTAGTGCAACGCGCTGGAGCGGAGGGCACGG
>CAZNKT010000181.1:0-6011 GCA_964573605.1 uncultured Pirellulales bacterium | reverse complement strand
CCGATGGCGCGCCGGTCGGCACGGCCTCACACGAATCAAGGCTGCTGGAACTGCTTCAGTCGGACCTGGAACTATTCCTCGCGACGCGGGCTCCGCGACACGTTGTCATTCACGCGGCGGTCGTGGGATGGCGCGGTCAGGCAATTGTCTTGCCGGGCCAGTCACGATCGGGCAAGACGACGCTGACGCGAGCGCTGCTGCGGCTTGGCGCGACGTACTACTCGGATGAGTGTGCGGCTTTCGATACAGAGGGGCAAGTGCATCCGTACGCGCGACCGTTGATCGTGCGCGGACTTGAAGGAAGCCGGCATCGGCTGCCGGCGTCTCGGCTGCGGGCACCGGTAGGCAGCGATCCGCTGCCGGTGGCGCAGATCGTCGTGGCGCAGTATCGCGACGCATCGAGTTGGCGTCCCGAACGGCTGTCGCCGGCGCAGGCCGCGTTGGAGCTGCTGTCGTGCTGCGCGGCTTCGCGAGCGCGTCCGGCCGGCGTGCTTCGCACGTTGAGTGTCGTGACGGCACGTGCGAACACGTGGAAGGGAGTGAGGGGCGAAGCGGCGGAGGTTGCCGCTCGTATTCTGTCGCACGATCGGATGCGATCGGAGGCAGGTTGCCGATGGACCAATCACGGAGCACCGTAAAAGCATCGAGTGCAAAAGGTCGGTTTTTCGAGCAGCGGAGTATTGTGTTGGACGTTATCGGCGTTTCGCACGGATGACATCTAAATCGAACTTGCAAGAGAGGTTAACCAAAAGTGACACGCAGCAAACATCCTCAGGCGCGCAACGAAAACATCGTTGCACAGCCGGTGGGCGACGAACTACTGGTGTATGACCAAACGACCGACAGAGCGCACGCGCTGGACGCCGTGGCGGCCTTCGTGTTCCAGCGATCCGATGGCCGAACATCCATTGCCGAGCTTGCCGAGGCACTGCCGGCGACTTTGTGCGGCGACGACGCCCAGTACACGGTGGGGTGCGCCGTGGAATGCCTGACCGATGCGGACCTGCTGGCGTCGAACGCCACGAACGGGTCGCCCAGGTTCCGCCACCGCCGGACGATGCTCAAGCAAGCCGCGATGGCCGGTGGATTGACTGCCACGTCCTATACACTGTTGTCGCTGATCGCGCCGACGCCGGCCCAGGCCCAGGCGTCCGATTTCGGTTCGGGACCCGGCGAGGGGGACGTCGATCCCGACCCGACCCTGAAAGACCCCACCTATCCCAATGGCGAACCGAGCGGGCAGGGCGGATTCACCAGCAGTGGTGCGCAAGGTCCCAGTGCGGCGCAAGGCCCCGGCAACGGGAGCCCGCAACAGCCGCCAGGCGGTCCCGGTGATAGTGGGGTCGCCCAGGTGCCGTCTTCGACTCAGGGCGGCGGCGGGGCCACATCCAGCGGTCCCAGCGGGCCGAGCACGACGGGTTCGACACCGGACCATCCCGATCCCGAGTCGCTGGCCTCCCTGTCCGCGGAAGGTTCGGCACCCGGAGGAGGTGCGGGCGGAGGCGGGGCAGGGGACGCGGGCGGCTCCGGAGGTTTCGGAGCCGGCGGCGCGGGAGGAGGTGGATCAGGCTCCGGGGGCCAGAGCGCGGCCAGCTCGACGGGCACCGGCACCACATCGGGCGGGCAAGCGGGACCGTCGGCCGGTGGGTCGTCCGGCACGTCGCAGAAGCTGAACGGGCGACGGATCTGTTAAACAGGCCGCTTCCAAAGCCGCTGGCGTGTCCATCTTCCGGCCTGGTAGGCTCCCACACCGTGGAATCCGTAAGAGGCGGCGATGCTGGCCGCGGCACCTATCGTCAGGGCGGTGCTGCGGGTCGCGTGCCGGAGGGCCGGCGCCACGTCCCGGCCGCTCCGCCGGGCTTGGCGGTAAAAGAGCCTCGGCACGTGTACCAGACGACGGATCCTCGACCGTACGCACGGCTCCACCAACGCGTAGACGGCGTAACGAGCGGCGTCCGACAGGACCCACTGCCGAAACGGCCACCGCGGTTCGCCCACAAGCTGCGTCGCCGCCTCGCACCCGGGGCATTCGAATTCCAATCGCCGCAGCGCGGATGGACAAACCGTCGCGCCGAGCATCTCCGCGGCCCGCAAGGCCAGGTACAGCGCGCCGGAGGCATTCATGGATCGAGCCACCTCGCATGCCACGTCCCAGCGTACTCCTCCGCAGACCAGCGCGTGGATATCGGCCAGTCGCAACCATCCGGTGCGAAGTCCGTCGTTGATCAACTGGGTGGCGTAGTGAACGAGCGTGTCTTCGGGCGACATTGTGCTCACCTGCGCCGAACCGAACGTCGTCGTCCGCGAGCGAGCGATCAGCGTTTCGGTCGCTGTGAAGAAACGGCGTTGGCGCGGATAGATCCGCCAATGCAGATCGACCGACAGCGCGTGGGCCGGGGCGTCTCGAACGAACAGCATTTGGTGCGCGTCACTTCCGGTTCGCCCCGCGGCAAGCGGACGTTGGGCCGCGAAGCCGTGCCGTTGCAACGCCGAAGCGAGCCGTGGCAGATCGCGCCGCGGCGAAAGAAGGTCCACATCGTTAAGCGGTCGAACACCGGGGGGATAGAGTCGTGTGGCCAGAACCGCTCCTTTCATCAGCGTCACGGGTTGTCCGGCCGCGGCAACCTCGGCCAGCACCGGGGCCAGATGCTGGACATACAAGCCGTGCCGGAGCCGGATGGCCAGTCGGGCGACGGCGAGTTCTCTTCGGATGCTGCGCGGCACCGCCGCCTGGAGTCGCGTCGAGCTTTCCATGCCATGGGCCAGCAGTCCCAACGCCCCGTGACGTCCAGCGAGGCGCACAGCCGTCTGCCACTGAAAGCGGTCGTCGTCCAGCACGTGCAGGATTGTCTCCACGTCGTCCGCGGACACGACCAGCTTGGCGCCGGCCATCAAGAGCCGCTCGGCGGGAGACAGCTGAGTTTGGGGATCGGCGCGGTTCATGGCGGGCGTGCGACGTGGAAGGTAGCAGGGGATGGGCGTTAACGGCCCTTTATACAGGCTATTTGGGCCGTAACCTGCCGGCAATCGCCGCCGCAGCGAAAGAACCGAAAAGCGCGCGCTCGCGGGGATGACACGTGATCCAGCCGTTACAACGCGTTGCCATCGGGCGGGAAAACCGGGCCTCGTGCCAGGCATCGGCGGGCGGTGCGTGCCGGGGGGGCCGCCAGAAGCGGATGCCGCGTCACGCCGAGAAGCCCAGATTGTTGCGATGAATCACTTCGTAGTACGGTCGGTGGCCCAATACTTCCGCAATTTGATCGGTCCTCAGGCCACCAATGCGACGCACTTCCGCCGCGTGATAATTGCACAACCCGCGCGCCAGTTCGCGCCCGTCCGTCCGCCGAAGGGAAACGACATCTCCCTTGCGAAAATCTCCCACGACGTCGACGACGCCGATGGCCAGCAGGCTTCGGCCTTGCTCCAAAATCGCCCGGCAGGCGCCCTCATCCAGGACGACCGCACCGACCGGCCGCGCCGCGAAACCGATCCAACGCTTCCGAGAGGTTACCGCCTGGCCGCGCGCCAGGATCAGCGTCCCGATCGACTCGCCGCGGACGATCGCCGACAACACATCGTCGCGACGTCCGCTGGCGATGACCACATTTTCGCCTGCGGCGGTGGCGATGCGGGCCGCCTCCAGTTTGCTGGCCATGCCCCCCTTGCCCAGCTTCGATTGGTGATCACGGACGAAGGCCCGCGTGGCGTCATCCAGGCGCGTTACCGTGGAAATGAGACGTGACGCAGGATCCGCCGGATCGCCGTCGTACAGGCCGTCAACGTCGGACAGGAGAACCAGCAACGGCGCACGGATCAAGTTGGTGACCATCGCCGCCAGGCGGTCGTTATCGCCGAAGCTGATCTGCAGTTCCTCCACGCTGACCGTGTCGTTCTCATTCAGGATGGGAATGGCCTGGAGGTCAAATAGCGAAAATATGGTGTTTCGAACGTTCAAATAGCGGGTCCGGTCGTTAAGGTCTTCGGCCGTCAACAGCACCTGGGCGGCGTGATGACCGTGGCCGCGCAGGGCCCGGTCATACGATTCAATCAGGTGACTCTGGCCCACGGCGGCGACGGCCTGGAGATGCGCCAGATCGGTGGGACGGCTCGTTATTCCCAGCCGTCCCATGCCGGCCGCCACCGCTCCGCTGCTGACCATCACCGTGCGGCGACCCTCCGCGCGGAGCATGGCCAGTTGGCTGGACAAGCAAGCGATGCGTTCCTGGTCGAGTCGCCCGTTGTGCCGCGTCAGCACGCGCGATCCGACCTTGACCACGAGCGGATCGGCCGAAGTAGCGATTTCCTGGCGGACAAGGTCGGTCATCGAAGATTCCCGGCGCGCAAGGCCGGCCCGTGGTGGGGGCCCCATGTCATCGCCGCCCGGCCGCTGGGCGGCACGCGGGGAACCAATACGGCGGCGACCAGCGCGGAGCACCGGTTATACCATCGCAGCTCGTCCGCCGGCCACGCCGCCGGCCGCCCCGCCGGCCCGGGCGCGTCGTGCGCGGCCCGCCGTGCGTATCGGCGATCTGCTACCTGACAGTATACATCCGCTATTGACAGTATACACGCGTATATTATACAGTACCTGTGGCCGTGGGTTGGTGGCTGTGGGTTGGTGGAAGACATTCGCACGATCCAGACGGGGAGCGCAGGCAATGGAACAGTTAACCCGCAGACAGCGGGACGTTTACGACTTTATCCGAGACAAGATTCGTACGCGCGGTTACGGCCCCACGGTGCGGGAGATCGGACAGCGGTTTCACATCAGTTCGCCCAATGGCGTGATGTGCCATCTGCGGGCATTGGAGAAGAAGGGGCTCATTACACGCGAGCCGAACATGTCTCGGGCGATTCAACTTACCGCGGGGCTGGAGGAAGAGAGGGGCATGCCGCTGGTAGGCCGCATTGCCGCAGGATCCTTGCACGAGGCGATTGAGAATTCCGAGAGATTCGATTTTGATGCCGCCTTCCACCAACGCAACCTGTTCGCATTGCGCGTCAGTGGCGACTCGATGATCGACGCTCAGATCGCGGATGGGGACATCGTCATCCTGCGGCGTCAGCGGACCGCCCATAAGGGCGATATCGTTGTCGCGCAGACCGACGACGGCGAGGCCACGCTGAAGTACTGGCATCCCGAGGCTCATCGGATTCGACTCGAACCGGCCAATGCCCGCATGAAGCCCTTGTATGTCAAGGATGCGAAGGTGCTGGGGGTGGCCGTGGGCGTCGTGCGAAAACTGTAGAGATACCACGGTACCCGGGCCGCGCCGGGATCGTTTCCTCACCGCATCAGGCGGATTTGTCGAGAGCGGCGGACTGGTTGAGCTTGTTGTAGAGCGTCTTCAGGCTGATTCCCAGCTGTTGGGCTGCTTTCGGTTTGCTTCCTCCATGCCGTTCCAGCGCGTCGTGGATCGCCTGCAATTCGATTTCGCGCAGCGTGGCGTTGCCGAATCCTTTCAGCGGCGCGCTGCGGCCACGCGAGCTGCCGAATCTCTGCGGCAGATGCTCGCTCGTGATTGGATCCTCCCCGCAGAGGATCGTGGCGTGTTCGATGACGTTGGCCAGCTCGCGAACGTTGCCCGGCCAGGGGTGGGTCCGCAACGCCTGCAGCGCGTCGTCGCTCAGCGCGTCTTCCGCCGCGTCGGCGCTACGCCGAAATCGGTCCAGCAGATGATTGGCGAGCGTGGGAATATCGTCGATGCGGTCACGAAGTGGAGGAAGGGCGATTTCGAAGGTGTTGATGCGGAACATCAGGTCTTCGCGAAAATCACCCTCGGCCACCATCTCTTCCAGATCCCGGTGCGTGGCCGATACCAGCCGTACGTTGACGGTGACGGACTTGTTCTCCCCGACACGCCGAATTTCGCCGCTCTCCAGCACGCGCAGCATCTTGGCCTGCATGGCCGTGGGCAATTCACCGATTTCGTCCAGGAAAAGCGTCCCGCCGCTGGCCACTTCCAGCAGACCGACGCGGTGTTCATCGGCGCCCGTAAAGCTGCCTTTGC
>CAZNKT010000180.1:0-6228 GCA_964573605.1 uncultured Pirellulales bacterium | reverse complement strand
ATGGTCGAATCCGCCAAAATCCTCCGCAAGCACCTCAACCCGTTCGTCCAGTACGACGAACTCGGCCCCGCCGTCTTTGCCGCGGCCAAAGGTGGAGTTGTGGGAGGTCAGGACGCCGATCTGGACGTCAAGTTGAACACGCTGTTGGCGGACCTGAATCTGTCCGTCCGCGCCACAAACTGTCTCGAGTCGGAAAATATCAACACTGTCAGAGACCTTGTTTCCCACAGCGAGGATCAGTTGCTCGAAGTGCGAAACTTCGGGGAAACCACGCTGAACGAAGTGCGGCAGAAGCTCTCCGATTTGGGCCTTCATCTGGGCATGCGGTTGCCGAGCCCGGCGGGCGCTTAGTCGCCGGCGGGCGCGAGGCGGAGCGGACGCGCGGCTTCGTGCAGCCTTGGCTCCGCGGGATGCTAACCGAGTACAAAATCATGCGACACCGACGACGAGGACGGAAGCTGGGCCGCAATCCCAACCATCAGCGCGCCCTGCTGCGCAACCTGGCAAGCAGCCTGATCCTGACGGAACGGGACAGCGAATATGACGAGAATCCGCCCAAAGTGAAGGGCCGCATCGTCACGACACTGCAAAAGGCCAAGGAAGTCCGGCCGCTCGTCGAAAAATGCGTGACGATCGCACGCCGTTCGCTGCCGGCCGAAGAAGAAGCAGTGCAGTACGAGCCGCAGGCGGACCGCGACACGGACGCTTGGCGGCAGTGGCGGCACAGCCCGCAGTGGCAGCAGTGGAACCAGGCCATTTCCCCTGCGGTCGCCGCTCGCCGGCGCGCACTGCGGATCCTCGGCAATCGGCAGGCCGTGCGCGTTCTATTCGATGAAATCGCACCCCGATTTGCCGATCGGCCCGGCGGATACACCCGCATTCTCCGGTTGGCGACGCCCCGTCTCGGCGATGCCGGTACCCGCGCCATTCTCGAATTCGTGGGCGTTCGCGATCGCGTGATCGAACGAACGACGAAACCGGCGTTTGAAATGGATGAGGAGCCCCCCGAGCAATCGGCAGCCGAAGACGGCGTCAAGGAAACCTGAAACGAGCCCCGGCCATGGATCGGCCCTCACGCTGCAACGGTTTCAATTTCACGGTGCGCATGCACCACATTTGCGCCGACATGGCGCGCCGCGTTCCGGACCTGGCCCACATCGATCCGTCCACCCTGGCCGTGGCCTTCTCGCAAACCCGCAAGCCGGTCCAGCATGGCCTGCAGGCGGCGCTGACGCCCATGCGTTTCGAGGGAGGATCGCTGACCGAGGACAGAAACGGCACTCGCTACACCGTCCAGCGATTGTATGATGCCGCGGGACGCGAACGGTTGTATATCCTTACCTTCTATCTCCCCCGTTACCTGCAAGGATCACTATCCGAAAAGCTCGCTACGGTGGCCCATGAACTGTGGCACATCGGGCCTCGCTGCGACGGTGACCTGCGACGACATTCAGGGCGGTACTTCGCACACGGTTCGTCCCAGAGGCAGTTCGATGCATGTGCCGAACGGATCGTCAGGAAATGGCTGGCTGGCAGCCCGCCCCGCAGCCGGTACGCCTTTCTGGAGTACGATTACCAAGCGCTTTCGCGCATCCACGGCCGAGTGTACGGGACTCGCATCCCCACGCCCAAACTCATCCCGCTGCCCCCTTTTTCACGTCGCTGAAGGCGTGTAGACGCAATCGGGTTCTTCAGCCAGCGGGTCGCCGTAGACGGCATAGGCGCGCGAACGGCTGCCTCCGCAGATGTCGCGGTACTCGCAAACACCGCACTTGCCGCTAAAGCCTGAGGGATCGCGGAGAGCCCGAAACAAGGAGTGATTCTGATAGACATCCACGACCGAGTCCTCGGGAAAGCGTCCGCACGTCAGCGGCAGAAAACCGGCGGGATATATCTCGCCGATGTGGCTGACGAACATCACGCCCTTTCCGTCGCCCACTCCCAGCGGGACTCGGCGCGGACGGTCTGGTCGCCTGGCGCCGGCCTTCGGTTGGGCAAACGGATCGGCACCACGCTCCAGAATAAACCGCCGGTAATGGGGAGCCTCGGTGGTTTTGATGCCGTATGGCTGCTTGCGCGAGTGGTGCCAGAGCTTCTCGAAAACCTCTTCATAAGCCATGGCGTCGATCCGCTCCTCCAACTCGCCTCGGCCCACCGGCACCAGAAAGAACAGGGACCACATCACAATCTCTTCGCCGGAGAACAACTCCGCCATGGCGTCGATCTGACGGACATTGCGGCGGGTGATCGTGGTATTGACCTGTACGGGAAGATCCAGTTCGCGAGCGTCTGCGAGCATGTGCCATGTCCGTTCGTAGCTTCCGTTCCACCCGCGAAATGCATCGTGCGTCGCCGCGTCCGCGCCGTCCAGGCTGATTCCCAAACAGCTGATGCCGGCTTCTTTGGCCAGCCCTAAAGCTTCCTTTGTCGCCAGTGGTGTAGCCGAAGGTGTCAGCGCGATCTGAAGCCCAAGGTCGCGGGCATGGCGAATCAAATCGAGCAGGTCGGGCCGCTTCAGAGGATCACCGCCCGTAAAAACGGTGACGGGCGGTTGCGGAAATGAGGCGATCTGTTCCAGCAAAGACCGCGACTGCGAGCCCGTCAATTCCCTTGCGTCGGCGTACGGTTGGGCCGATGCTCGGCAGTGCTGACACAACAGATCGCACGCTTGCGTCACTTCATAGTAGAACATCAAAGGGCTTTTTCCGAAGTCGTAAGGCGCGTCGGTGTGTTGCATGATGTATCTCGGCTCTATGCCTGGGGTTGGCAGGTTTCGTTCAGCGCAGCTACCAACCGCTCGCTCGCCAGCTTTCCGCTACGAATGCAATGCGGGATCCCCACCCCGTGGTACGCGTTGCCCGCCAACACCAAACCAGGAAGTCCTCGCACACGCTCTTCGATGCGCTGCACGCGCGGCAGGTGTCCCAGGTGATACTGCGGCATGGAGCGGCGCCAGCGTTTGATCCGCGAGAACAAAGGCGGACGCTCGACGCCCAGCAAATCCTGCAACTCGCTGCGAACCACACCCACCACGCGTTCGTCCGACCAGTCCAGCACTTCTGGGTGACAACCGCCACCCAGGAACAAGCGCAGCAGCGTACCGCCATCCGGCGCCCGATGGGCGTACTTGACGCTGCAGAAGGTGCAGGCCAAGACCGAGCGCCGCTCGACGTGCGGCACAATGAAGCCGAAGCTGTCCAGCGGGTGTGCCACGGCGTCCCGCTCGAATGCCAGATTGACGACCACACACCCGGCGTACGGTATTTCCTCCAGCAAACCGCTCAAATGCGGATCCGCGTCGGCAAGCAATCCGGCGGCCTGGTGCGCCGGCGTGGCGATGACGACACCCGCAAATGTTTCCCGCCGCGCGTTGCGTGTGGCGGCATTGACAATGTCAACGACCCACCCTTCAGACGTCTTGGAAAGCAGTTTCTCCACGCGGCTCCGGCAGTGGATGTGCACTCGCCTGGGATCGAGGCCCTTTACCAAGCTGTCGACCAATTGCTGCATACCGCGGCGTGGCGCCACGAACATGCTGTACGCCGGTCCACCGGACGATTTGTGCGCGAAACTGCCCTTGGCGCCGGCGCGCGCGGCCAGCATCAGACTGCGATGTTTCGTTTCCATTTCCACGAATTGCGGAAACGTCGCTCGCACGCTCAGTAGCTCCGGATCTCCCATATAGATGCCGCCGGCCAGGGGTTGAACCAGCCGGTCGAAAGCTTCGCGGCCCAAGCGACGCCGACCGAAATCGGCCAGGCTTTCGTCTTCCTCCGCGGTTCGCCGCGCAATAAGCGGTTCGGCAAATAGCCGCAGCTTGCCGGCGAAACTGAGAATGGGTGTGGTCACGAACGGCCAGATTCGCTGCGGAGCTACCAGCGCCAAACCTTGAGGTACTCGTTGCAGCCTCCCGCGGCAGACGACATACACCCCGCGCTGCGAGGGGCTGGTACCGATCAACTCGTCGGCCACACCCAGTTGTCGGCACAAGTCGAGGCCCCACGGCAACCGGCTTAACATACTGTCCGGGCCGAGTTCCAGTCGGAAGCCTTCCACCTGTTCCGTGTGCAGCACGCCGCCGAGCCTCTGACCCGCCTCGAACAGATGGACTTCACGCCTTCCGCCGTACGGGTCGTCGTCGGCCTGAAGATGATAAGCGGCCGTCAGACCGGCAATTCCGCCACCGATGACCGCAACTCGTGTTCCGAACTGGCCGATGCCCACGCCTGCTTTCCCGTGACACCGCCGCGTCCGCACGCGAGCTGGTGCCGAGTTAGGCCCCGCGGCCCATCGCCGATCGTCCGACGGACCGGGCCGGGGCCCCTGTCCACGGATCCCCTAACAGATATCGTGTCAGGTCCCAATTCGAACGTAAAGGGCCATCCATAAACCGCAGCGGCCAACTCGATTCCCCCACGAACCAGTCTTTGCCAACACCCCGTTCCCCGTCAATCAGTCGCCACACCACGATACGGACAGCTCCCCGATCGTGCACGAACGCGACGACTGGAAAGGGCCCCGTTCCCCGTGGTATAAGCAGATAAGCGAGCTTGCGACTGCCGCCGGTCAAGCTCAGGGGCAAGTTGAGCAATAACTTACGCGACGGGTAACCATTCAACTGCCGGTGACCACCGGACGCAACGGGCCGAACGGTGGAGGCTCCGGTAGCGATTCGAACTTGCGGGCCCGCTCCCGCCACGCCGCAAAATCCTCTTCCTGTGCGTTGGGCCATGACAAAGAGAATCGCGTCCGTTTGGCAAGTGCCTGGCGGAACGACGGGCAGACTCACGTGGGTAGCCCTGACCGCGGTAGCAGTCGCGGGCTGCCTCGGCAGAAGTGATTCGGAAGTCGTTGTCTATACGGCTCTCGACTCGGTTTTTTCGCAGGAGATCCTTGACGATTTCCAGGAGGAGACGGGCGTTGCCGTGCGCGCGAAGTTCGACACCGAAGCTACCAAGACCGTGGGGCTCGCCAATGCAATCATGGCCGAGTCTGGCCGACCGCGGTGCGATGTGTTTTGGAATAACGAAATTCTCAACACGCTGCGCCTGGAGCGCGAGGGACTGCTCGACGTCTATCGTTCTCCATTTGCGAAGAAGTTTCCCGAAATGTTTCGCGATCCCGAAGGCAAATGGCACGGCTTTGCGGCCCGCGCGCGGATCCTGATCGTCAACACGGAGTTGGTGTCCGAGGCCGAGTGGCCGACGTCGATCTACGATTTGGCCGAGCGGCGGTGGCGAGGGCGGATCGGCATGGCCAAGCCGCTCTTCGGCACGACCGCAACCCATGCCGCGTGTCTGTTTGCCGTGCTCGGGAACGAAAAAGCCAAGGAGTATTTTCTGAGCCTGATAGAGAATGGCATTCGGATAGAAGCCGGCAACAAGCAGGTGGCCATCAGCGTCGCCACGGGCCAGACCGCATTCGGCTTGACCGACACCGACGACGCGCTGGTGATGATCGACCAGGCGTCGCCGGTCACGATCATGTATCCGGATCGCGAGCCCGGCGAGTTGGGCACGCTGTTTATCCCCAACACGCTGGCTATCGTCCGGGATTGCCCGCATCCGGAGCATGCACGCCGTTTGGTCGACTGGCTGTTGCAGCCGCAGATTGAGGCGCGACTGGCGCGGGGACCGAGCGGTCAGATTCCGCTGAATCCGGAGGTCGACGTCGAGCTGCGGGTTGAATCGCCGCAGACCGTCAAGCCGATGGCAGTCGATTTCGGCGAAGCTGTCGCGCATTGGGACGCCGCAGCGGCGTTCTTCAAGGAGCAATTTACAACCGATTAACCATGTAACAATTGCTCCTACGCGAGCTCGGGCATCTCAGGGGCGGACGTTGGGCGCCCGCACCTAAGTTCTCTTCTTCAATATTGAAGGATGCAACGCCGTCCGGAGCGGGCTTCGACGGCACGTCGCGGCACCAACAGAATTCTGGGCCCCGGAGCCGCCCCGGGCGGTCGGCCACTGGGGGGCCGGTTGAGGAAGCGCGACGATGGGGGCGAGCAGCCAACCTGGGGGCTTTAAGCCGATCTCCGACGATGGGGTCTGCCTTGACAGATGCACAGGTGGGCCACTATCGTCCCCGCGCCGGCCATGGTGTCAGTCGGTGCAGCGTTGCTCTGGCCACGTGAAGCCCAACGGGTCTCTTTTTCTGCCGTCCAACCCCTTTTTTGGCGAGTTCCCTCCGGTCGGCGGGGATTCGGCGTCGTATGCCAAGCCGAGCGCA
>CAZNKT010000179.1:0-6511 GCA_964573605.1 uncultured Pirellulales bacterium | reverse complement strand
AGGTCCCAGTTCGACAAGCGCGTGGCGAAACTTCGCGAAGCAGGCGACACAAACCATCGGTGCGGCCATTCCGCCAAAAATCGACGCAGGAATTCCATGATCAGGACTCCGTCGACATGGGCTGCGTCGGCTTTCAGTTCCGCCAGCACGCCCCGCAGCGTATGCAGGGTCTTGCGCAGCAGCATCATATCGGCGGGCACACGCAGGCGCGCCGTCTGAACAGCGCCGTCGAACAGTTCCGTCAGCCACGTCAGCCCGGGAAACTGCCCGCGCCGGATGCGTTTGAGCGCCGCCTCCACGACGACGCGCAGCGCCGGGCCGTCCGGGCCCGACCCCTCGGCCATTCCGGCCATCACACGCACGAGGTGCGGCGCGTCCAGGGTCACGCCGCCCAGCAGGATCTGGACGACCGCCTGTCGCTCCGCCTCGCCCAGCGTTCCCGCCAGGCTCCAGTCCAGAATGCCCAACTTCCTGGCGTCGGTCAGGAACAGATTGCCGGCATGGGGGTCTCCGTGAAAAAGCGCATTGTGGCGCGTCGACAGCATCGGCTTGGCAACCAGCGCCTGCACGGCCAGACTCGCCAGTTCGCGCTGCAATTTGGTGGAATCATTTACGCAATCCGTGATCTTTCCGCCGGAAATCCGCTGCATCGACGTGACACGTGGCGTGCAGAAGTCAAAGAGCCTGGGAATTTGTACGTCGGCAGTGTCCGCATAAAATGCGTTGGCCTCGGCCAAGTGCCGCTGTTCCTGATCCAGGCGGACCTCGTTCAACAGCTTGTCGTGAACTTGCTGAAAGGACGCCTGATAGTCGATTTGGGGGATGTTGAGGCAATCGCACCGCTCGTCAAGGTACTGGCCAACGCGATCCAGGAGCGTTAGTTCTTCTTCGAGTCGCTGTTGGATCCCAGGTTTAAGGATTTTGAAGACACCGTCCCGGAGCCCATCGACGGTGGCCGCGTGACGAACGGAAAAGGGAATCACAACCGCGACGCTCGCTTCGGCGACTGCCGGCGGCTGAAGGTGCACGCCGATCCGTTTCAGATCGCCGAACTCCTGATCCAGCATCTGCTCGATCGTATCCAGCGGAACCGACGGCGGTAGCGATTCCAGCAATTGCAAATGCCGCCGGAAATCCAGCGACAAGCGCCGGTCCCTGGCCAGGACTTGGCCCAGTTTGTGAAGCACGGGGCAACACTCCGCCAGCGCACCCAACCGCTGCTCACGAGTGGCCGTCGGTGGCAGGGCCCTCTGTTTCGACAGAATCGCTGACTGATGCGGTTCCGGGAGTCCCTCCAAAAAGAGGGTTAAGGCGTCCCGGATGGGGCGGGCGAAACAGGCATACTCGGCAGGGAGCACGTCCGTCAGCGCGTCTTCGGCGATCAAAAATTCCCAAGTCAACATGGCGTCAGCCAGTTCACGCGGCTTTGGCCCGCGTGATGAACGTCGTTTGCATTTTTCATCCCACCAGCCGCAGCGCGTTTAGTGGCACGTTGCCGAGCAACGCGAGAAACTGCCCGTGGGCTTCCCGGTATGCGTTATGTCACGATTCTTTTGGATTCGTCCAGCGGAGCGTCCGTCAGCGAAGCGTCGCCGCTGAGCATGGAATGCTCGCGGCCGTCCGCGTCGCGCAGCCGCAGTGCCCCGTGCGGTTCCAGACCCACGGCCGTGCCCGACAGTACCTGGTCGCCGTGGCGCACGGTGATCTGTCTGCCCAGCCACGGGGCGTGCTGTTTCCAGGCCGCGACGACGCGGCTCCCGCCTTCCTCGCCCAGGCAGTCGATCCACGTCTCGAGCTGCTCCAGAACCGCCGCCAGCACCTCCAGGCGGTCGAAGCATCGGCCGGCCGCGAGCCGCAACGATCCGGCAGACTCTTGCAGCTCCGCGGGGAATTGCCGCTGATTGACATTAATGCCGATCCCGACCACGGCATACAGAACGCCGGACGAGTCAACGGCTGTCTCGACGAGGATGCCGGCCAGCTTGCGGCCCGACCACAGCAGGTCGTTGGGCCATTTCAGTTCGGGTGCCGACGGCAACATCTTTCGGCACGACTCGGCCAGGGCCACCCCCGCCGCCAGACTCAACGTCGGCGTCGCCCCAAGATCCCATCGGGGACGAAGCAGCACCGAGAAATAGAGATTCAGCCCCGCGGGGGAATGCCAGGTGCGGCTCAGCCGCCCGCGGCCGTGCGACTGCGTATCTGCGGCCAGCAGGGTGCCGTGCGGTGCATCACCACGGGCCCATTCCAGCAGACGGGCATTCGTCGAATCGACGCGGTCCCGGTATATGCAGTTCGAACCCAGCCACTGTGTGCAGACGCGCGCCTGAATGGCACCCGCCGTTAGATCGTCCGACATGACAACCTCAATCCGAGCGATCGGCCAGCCATTTTTCAATGTGGGGCCACGTGTTCTTCTCCGCCCCGCTACCGGCCATGATTCCGATGTGACCGCCCCGAACCCGGAACACCTCCTTGTCCTGGCTGCCCAATTGATCCATGACCCGTTCCGACTGGCAAGGTGGCGTAATGTGGTCGGCCTCGGCGATCACATTCAGCACGCTCGCCTTCAGATTACACAATTTCACCTGTTCGCCACCGACCACCAGGGAATTCTCAATCAGCCGGTTTTCCTTGTAGAAATCATTGATCAACTGCTGGTAGGCCGCTCCGGCCATGGGAATGATGTCTCGCACCCACGTATTCATCGCGTGCCATCCCTGGATGAATCTCGAATTGTCGATGTTGTCCCAGAGGTTGACATAGGTGCCGATAAAGTTTTCGACAGGTTTTAGCATTTTGGCGCCGGTATCGATCATTTCACCGGGCACATTGCCCAGCTTGTCGACAACCAGATCCGCGTTGAACTCCGGATTGCTCGCCCATCGGCTGAATCCGCCGGCGCTCTTGTCGGAAAAATCGAGTGGTGCCGTCAACAGGACGAGATTTTTCAAGCCGTCGTCGGGCCGCAGGCAGGCATAGATGGTGCTGATCAATGCTCCCAGGCACCAGCCCAGCATGCTGAACTGCTCCCTCTCGGCAACGGTTTTTAATTTTCTGATCGCCCGCGGCAAGTATTCGAGCGCGTAGTCCTCGAACTTCAAGTCCCGGTCCTCGGGTCCCGGGATGCCCCAGTCCATCAGGTACACGTCGTATCCATGTTGGAGCATGTACTCGACGTAACTGTGCCCCGGTCGGAGATCGAGCACGTGGGGCCGGTTCATGATGGCGAACACGAGCAACAACGGAATCTTGTGCCGTTCCTTTTCGGGTTTGACAGGCACATAACGGAACAGCCGAGCTTTGTTGAGCGTCCAAATCAGCTGTTTGGAAGTTTGCGCAATCTGCGCATTCGTTGTCAGAAGTTCATTGAACTTCTGCATCTTCTCCAAGGACTTGTGCCATTCGTCGCAAACATCGGTGAACGATGGAACGTCGGCTTGCGGATTCTGACTGTCGGCCATGTCGAGTGCTCCCAAATGAACCCGGAGTTCATTTCTTCTTCTTGGCTGGCGGAGTTATGGATCGGGCGGTCCGGGGCGATGCGCGCAAGGCATCGTCGATTTTGGCGTCGATATCGTCCAGCCGCATCTCGATGTGCGTCAACCGCTGTGCCAGTTGCGTGATTTCATCGCGCGTCGGCAGGTTCAGGTTGCTCAACACATGGGACAGACTGCTTTCGACGGTCTGACGAAACGGGCCGGAACCCGTCAGCCACGCGTTCAGCATGGCCCCGGTTGCTTCCGCATACGCTTCCGTGTTGACAAGCTGGACCATGGTCTTCGCCCACGCATCCATGCCCGCGTCACGGAAATCCTTGAACATGCCGGCCGGATCGAAAGGGCTTTGGCTTTCCTGTTGCTGGGTCATTACAGATCCCTTTTCGCTGAGTAACGTTGTGCGATGCTTGCTCTAGTAGACGACCGGCCACTGGCCCGCCCTCTCGCGGTGCCGGCACGTTTCGGTTATTTTGCGTGTCCGGCAGTCGCTTGCTGGTGGAGGAATTTAACCTTAATAGCCCCATTCATCCGACGGCCCCACCCCCCAGGGCGTGATGGTCAGGCAATTCGCCACGCGAAGCACACCGCGGGCGGCCCACGCGGTCCGCTCGGCTTCATCGAGTTCTCGATGGGAATGAACATCGCCGGTCAGTATGACCGTGCGATCGTCGACTTCCACGATAATGTTTCTGGCGTGCAGCACCGCGCTGCGCTGCAGCGCCGCATCGACGCTGGCCTTCAGTTCATTGGCTGGGTCGCCCGGTTCGACGCGCAGGTCGTTCGTCACCGCCCGCACGCCGCTCAAGTGCCGCACGGCCCGGTCCACGGCGTCCTTCTGGTATTGCCACTCCACCTGGCCTTCCAGAATAACTTCGCCGGCACGCACGGTGATGTAGATCCGTTCGTCCGGTATCCGGACATCCCACTGGAGCACGTGCAGGGCCGCGGCAGCCAGATCGGCATCATCGTGCTCGGGACTGTCGGCGGGCCGGACGTCGATATCGTTGGCCACCGCCTTGACCCCGTGCACGCGTCTGGCGACTTCTTCGGCCGCGAGCTTGTGGGAAAACACTTCCACGTGGCCTGTCAGTGTTACCACGCCTTCCTTGGCGGTCACACCAACCTGGGCGGCATCGACGCTGGGTTCCCAATCAAGTTCATCCAGTACATCGGTCTGTAGCTGGCGATCCGACTTCATCTGATCTCTCCCGCGGGCCGGTTGGCGGCGTTGCTGTCAAGCATTGTGCCTTCTACCGCGCTTCGACTCCGCCAAACCCTTACATGTACGCGCCCCCATTGACATTGATCTGCTGTCCCGTGACGTAGTCTCCGTCCGCGACAAGAAAAACGACGGCCCGCGCGATTTCTTCCGGACGCGCCAAGCGTCCCATCGGGATGCGGGCCTTGATTTGATCCTTGATCTTGTCCGGAACGTCCGCGAACATGTCGGTTTCCGTGAATCCCGGTGCAACGGTATTTACGGTAATGTTTGATGAGGCGAGTTCCAGGGCTGCGGTCTTGGTTAGAGCGATAATTCCTCCCTTGCTGGCGCTGTAATTCGCCTGACCGAAAGCGCCGATCTGACCGTTCATCGAGCTGATGTTTACAATACGGCCGTAGTTCTTCTCGATCATAATCGGCATTGCCGCGGACATGCAGTAAAAGTAACCGTTCAGATTGGTTTGGATCACTTCTTCCCATTGTTCGTCCGTCATTTTTCGGAGCGAGCGGTCGCGAGTGATGCCGGCGTTATTGACGAGGATATCGAGGCCACCGAGCTCCTCGGCGGCGTTGGCGACCATCGCCCGGGCCTCGTCGCTCTTGGACAGGTCGGCTTGCGCGAGCACACACGTTCCGCCCTGCTTCTCGGCCTCCGCCACCACATCCTTGGCTTTGGCTTCGTTGCGCTGAAAGTTCACCGCCACCTTGGCCCCTTCCCGCGCCAGGTCCAACACGATGGCTCGGCCGATGCCTCTCGAGCCTCCCGTGACAAGAGCCGTCTTGCCGTCCAATCGACCCATAATCCGTACCTCCTCACGCCTTTGGCGTATCGCGTTGAAACTAATCCATTCCCGAGATTCAACAGCCGCTAATCCCGCTCGAACAGCGCGGCGATTCCCTGTCCACCGCCAATGCACATCGCAACCAGCGCGCGTTTGCCGTCAATTCGCTGCAATTCGTACAGCGCTTTAATGGTCAAAATGGTCCCCGTCGCACCGATGGGATGCCCGAGGGATATGCCGCTGCCGTTTGGATTCGTGCGGTCGTCGGGCAGTCCCAATTCGCGACAGACAGCCAGCGCCTGGGCCGCGAACGCTTCATTTACCTCGAAGACATCGATGTCGTTCAGCGTCACTCCCGTCGTGTCCAGAAGGGTGCGCACGGCCGGAACGGGCCCGATTCCCATGTACTTGGGATCGACAGCGGAATACGTGTAGGCGACCAGACGCCCCAGCGGTTCAAGTCGCTGCTGGGAGGCCATTTGCCGTTCCATCAAGACGACCGCGGCGGCCGCGTCGTTGATACTCGACGCATTGCCGGCCGTAACCGTGCCCTCGCGGTCAAAGACGGGTCGCAGCTTCGCCAGGGACTCCATCGTGGTATCGGGTCGAATCGTCTCGTCCTTGTCGAACGAGATCGTATCGCGCTTGACCTTGACGTCGACAGGTAGAATCTGCTCCTGAAAGTACCCGTTCTCCGCGGCATTGGCGGCCCGTTTGTGGCTCTGCACCGCGAGCTTGTCTTGATCCTCCCGCGAGACATCCCATTTCTTGGCCACGTTTTCGGCGGTCACTCCCATGTGGCAGTCGTCAAAAGGATCGCTGAGCGCACCGACCATGACGTCGATCAGTTTCGTGTCGTTCATCCTCGCTCCCCATCGCATGGCGGGAGCGAGATACGGGCTGCGACTCATGTTCTCCGCCCCGCCGGCTACCGCCACGTCCGCGTCGCCCAGCATGATGGCCTGGGCCGCCGTGATGATGGCCTGCAAGCCGCTGCCGCACAAGCGG
>CAZNKT010000178.1:0-6702 GCA_964573605.1 uncultured Pirellulales bacterium | reverse complement strand
CTTGATTCTGATGCTGCTGGGTGCGTTGCCCACGTGGGGCCACAGCAAAAACTGGGGCTATGGTCCTAGCGGCGGGCTGGGCTTGGTGGCGATCATCCTGGTCGTTCTGTTCCTCACCGGCCGCATCTGATCGGCAATTATTGGAATGAAAACATGAGTGAAACAACGAACGGCTCAATGTGTGATGCAGGATTACCGCTTCGCGCGGACGTCACGAAGGAGATGTCGAAGGCCATGCGCTTGCTGAATCTCACGGTCGTCCTCCTGCCGTTTCTTGGCTTCGTGGCTGTCGTCGTTTTTCTTTGGGGCCGGGGCTTCCATTGGGTCGATGGTGGTCTGCTCGTGGGGATGTATGTACTGACGGCAATAGGAATCGCCGTCGGCTACCACCGACTGTTTACCCACCGGGCCTTTGAAACCAATAGGGTGGTCCAGTTCGTATTGGCCGTTCTCGGCTCGATGGCCGTCGAGGGTCCCCTCCTGAAATGGGTCGCGATCTATCGGCGTCAAAGATGTGTTGGCCTATTTGCTGGCGGCCTTGGACCTTGCGCCGGGGGAAAGCCAAATATTCGAGATAGGTGGCTGCGACGTGGTGACCTACGGCCAGCTGATCCAGGATTACGCTCGGCAACGTGGGCTGCGTCGGTGGTTGATCTCCGTTCCACTCCTGACACCGTACCTTTCTGGACTTCGGCTGGCGCTGGTGACTCCGGCCACCTACGAAGTCGGTCGTCACCTGATCGAAGGCTTGAGGAACCCCACCATCGTTCGAGACCCAACGGCCTTGCAAGTCTTTGACATTCGTCCCGCGGACATCAAGGAGGCGATGAGGCAAGCATTGGAAGAAGCAGAGTAATATGAGACGAAGCAATCTACGACAAGCGTATATTCATTTATCTGGATGATCATCTCGCATTGATGGTGGGCGAGAACAATCACAGCAGCATCTCGAAACGTTAAGTGTCAGTCAGCGATCTGCGGCTGCAGAGGCATTTGTCGGTAGCCCAGCATATTGGAACAAGTCGAAATGAAGGGCGGCGAACCGCCTATCGATTCGTTTCCAACCAGCGGCATGCCGGAAACGCAGATTAGTCGTTGGGCGCAGCCTTTTGTGCGGTTCTTTCAAATCGAGTCGGCCAGCGGTTTTCTCCTGCTGGCATGTACGGCCGTTGTTCTGTTGCTGGCCAATTCCCCGTGGTCGGCCGCGTTTGCTGATATCTGGCAGATCCGGCTCCGCATCGCGGTTGGAAATCTCGAGCTGAACAAGTCGCTGCTCTTGTTCATCAACGATGGCTTGATGACCATTTTTTTCTTTGTGGTCGGCTTGGAGATCAAACGCGAACTCGTGGCTGGAGAACTCCGCGATCCGCGCAAGGCGGCTTTGCCGATTGCGGCCGCACTGGGGGGAATGATCGTGCCGGCGGGCATCTACCTCCTGTTTCAGGTCGGCCAACCTGGACAGTCGGGCTGGGGAGTCCCCGTCGCGACCGATATCGCGTTTGTAGCGGGGTTTCTAGCGCTGCTCGGTTCGCGAGTGCCACCAAGCCTGAAGATCATGCTCATGTCGCTGGCGATTGTGGATGACATCGGCGCGATACTTCTCATTGCGATCTTCTACTCCACCGACATCTCCTGGCTGGCTTTGGGGCTCGCCTCGATAGGCCTTGGTACGACCTACTTCTTCAATTGGGTCGGCATACGACTAGTGAGCGTCTACGTGGTGGTTGGAGCCGGCGTTTGGTTGGCCGTCTTGAAATCGGGCGTCCACCCAACCGTGGCCGGCGTGGTGCTCGGCTTCATGACGCCCGCCGAGGCTTGGGTGGGAACTACGGGACTTCCGAACGTGCTGACGAAGGTACTAGAGCGGCTCATAAAAGGCTCTGCTGACAACTCGCCAAAGCAACGTCATCGCGCATTGAGTCAACTCGGTGCGACCGCCCGGGAAGGAACCTCGCCGTTGGAACGTCTGGAATTCTCACTTCATCCGTGGGTCGCATTTCTGATCATGCCTCTCTTTGCTCTCGCCAATGCCGGCGTAAGCATTGAAGTAGCCAGTTTGGCCAGTCCGGTCGCACTCGCCGTCGCCGCGGGTCTGGCGATTGGCAAACCTATCGGCATCGTGCTATTCGGTTGGCTCGCCACCAAGCTTGGCGTCGCGAGCCTGCCGCGCGAGGTGAACTGGATGATCATGCTCGGCGGCGGATGCCTTGCCGGCATTGGCTTCACCATGTCCATCTTCATCGGCAGTTTGGCGCTCGAGGGGGACTTGCTCGACGAAGGCAAAATCGGAACCCTGGCCGGGTCGGCCATCAGCGCAGTCTTAGGTTGTGCCTTGCTCCTGATGTTCCTGAAGAGAGGCCGAAGCCAGTAACCGAGATAATTCGTACCGATACTCTCTTTATTTGCCTTCACGGCCGACAATTCCGCCTTCGCGCCCTTGTCTTATCAATCGCACGAGGTAAAATACTATTGGTTGAGGCAAGCGGCACGAAGGCCTGCCTGCCCATCGTTTCGGATGACTGAATGAATGGCAACCTGGCAACCCCAGGGGGCTCGTTAAATAGTAAACCGATGTGGCGGAACACTCGATGTTCCGCCACATCGGTTTTTTTATGCGCGTTTTGACAGTGTCAACTAGCTGCGAAGAGTCGCCCGCCTGAACGCTCCTGAACAAGGAACGAAAATGAACGACACTCATTTGCAAATCACGCACCGAATCGCCGAGATGGCTAGTTCGCTGCAAGAGCAAAGGACGGGGCGCGCTCCCAAAGCAGTGACCGTGGTCCTCAGCGAGGACACGCTGGTCGTGACATTGCACGACGCCCTAACACCAGCCGAGAAGGCCATGTCCCGCACACCGGAGGGAGCCGCACAGGTGCAGGATTTTCATCGACAACTGTTTGCCAGCTGCACCGATGAGATGTGCGGCGCGAGATCAAGCGAATCACTGGCCGCGACGTGCGCGAAGCAGCCGCGGAAATTGAAACCGCGACGGGCGCAGTAATACATGCATTTACGACCGGCGCGATGGTGCAGTTATTTCTGCTGACCCCAGTAGCGGTTCCGTATTCGGCCACTGACCGCGATTCGATCGAGCGCGCCGATGACGACGGATTCCACCCGTCGCCTGAAGTCGATGCTTCCGGTTGATGCAAAAACAGCTTTAATTTGGAGGCAACATTGTTGAAGGGAACCATGAACAAATTGAAAGTCGTGGCCGTTGCCGTGATCAGCTTGGTGGTTTTGATCGTGGTGTTGCAGAACACACAGGCGGTCGAGACGAATTTACTGTTCCTTACGGTGACGATGCCGAACGCGGCGCTGCTGTTCGGAACGTTGATCATCGGTTTTGCGATCGGTGTATTAACCGCCGGGCATATTGTGTCCATCGCCAAGCGGACGATGCCGAGCAACGAGCCTAAGGGGACCCCGCACGACGCACAAGAGGGGACATGAGAACGGGAAAGATAGCGCGGCTAGGGCAGCGTTATCGTCCCGGACGGCAAGTACCGTCGGGGACCAATAATCATAGCTATCGTCATAGAACTGGAGAATAGGGATGTTGGTTTTATCGAGAAGGAATGGGGAAACGGTCGTCGTGGGTGGCGGCGGCGAACTGCAGGAGGGCATCGACTATGTGAAGCCGACTTGAGTTGTCAATTAAACGCCCTGATGGCACGTCGCCAAACGGGGCAACATACGTTCTTTTTGGAGGAACAAACCATGTTACAGTTAGCCATTGCCTGTCTTGTGATCGCGCTCATTGCGGCGGTGTTGGGGTTTGGTGGAATCGCCGGCTCGTTTGTGGGTGTAGCGAAGATTTTGTTTGTTGTCTTTCTTGTGCTTGCCGTGCTGTCCTTCCTATTCGGCGGCAAGTTTGGGCGAGACATCGCCTGAGAGATTTCGCCGGGCCAAGTTCGGCAAGAAAGTAAAATCGTTAGAGCGGTTGTTTCGCCAAACTTGGCGAGCCGCTCCAAACGCATGTTCAAGGGTTTGCCACGATTGGCAGATCCACAATTAAGAAAGTCGAGATTTCCATGAAGAAGTTATCTGTTGGTCTGTCAGTACTGACGCTGGCTGTCGCCGTCGGCTGTACGGAGAGTTCGTCGGATGGACCGCAAGCGGCCGTACCGCCCGAAAGTGAGCAACTAAACGATCCCGTAAAAGTTGTCGCCAACAAGCCGATCGCCGGTGAGGCGGACAAGACGTTCAGCCTCAGTGTGCCGTTCGAATCGGTCACGCTCACGCAGGGCGAGGAGAAGTCGATGCTGATCGGCATCAACCGGGGTGAGAACTTCCGCGAGGAGGTGGCGATTAAAGTGTCCGATCTGCCCCAGGGCGTGACCTTGGAAACGGCCAAGCCCGTCATCAAACAGGGCGATACGGACGCAGCGCTCATGCTCAAGGCCGCGCCGGACTCCGCGTTGGGCGACTTTACGATCGAAGTGACAGGTCTCACGGAGAGCAGCGGTGCCGACTTCACAAAGGAGATTAAGCTTACCGTGGCCCAGAAATAGCCTGTTTTTGACGCTATTACTGGAGCGCCGGGTGCTGGTCACGAACCAGCGCCTGGCGTGTTAATACAGAAAAATGGGGTTGAAACAGACCAGATTGATCACTTTTTGCAGAGTACAAAAGCTATGAATGTTTTTCACATGATTCGCTGGTGCACGGTCACCGCAGTGGTGGGCCTGGGCACGACGATTGGATTAAATCAACACCTTTCCGCACAACAACGGCAGCAGCAACAACAGCCGCCGCCCGCCGGCCAGGAAGGGGTGGAAGTCCTCACGCGCGGGCCGCTGCACGAAGCATTTGCGGAAACAATTACCTTCGATCCGGAACCGGGCATCGTGGCGCCCAAAGCGCCGCCGGAGCCTATCGAAGAAGTGGCTCCTGACCAGAGGCCGGAAGGTGCCAACATGACCTGGATCCCTGGCTACTGGAGTTGGGATGACGAGCGGAACGATTTTTTATGGGTTAGCGGCATTTGGCGCGCCCTGCCGCCAGGTCGCCAGTGGGTGCCTGGATATTGGGGCCAGTCGCAGCAAGGCTCTCAATGGACTTCCGGATACTGGGCCGATGCCGCGGCCAGCGAGATAGACTACCTTCCCGAGCCACCGGCGACGGTCGAAGCTGGTCCCAACATCGCTGCGCCTTCCGCGGACCAGATATGGTTACCAGGCTGTTGGATTTGGCAGCAGAACCGCTACGCATGGCGCGCCGGATACTGGGCCCAAAAGGGCATCAAGACTGGGTCTGGGTGCCAGACCACTACGTGTGGACCCCCAGCGGTTACGTCTTTGTCGACGGCTACTACGACTACTCGGTTCCGCGTCGCGGCATCGTGTTTGCACCTGTCTATTTTCAAGGGGGTCTCCGCACCCAGCGCGGTTTCTCCTACACACCGGCGACGGTGATTAATTCGGCCGCGCTCGTCAGCCACCTGTTTTTGCGACCAACCTACGGCCACTACTACTTCGGTGATTACTACGGTGCCAACTACAGGAGTGCCGGCTTTTCACCATGGTTCTCGTTCCACTCCAGTCACCGCGGCTACGATCCGTTCTACAGCAACCAGCGTTGGCAGCATCGGCAGGACCGCGGGTGGGAGCAACGTGTCGAGGCTAATTTCCGCAATTTCCGCAAGAATGTCGACTCTCGGCCGCCGCACAACTGGGCGGCACAACGAGAACTCGCCGGGCGTGGGGAGTCATCCACCAGACGAAGCATCGAGGTGGCCGCGCCGCTTGAGGGGCTGGCCCGGAGAAAAGACAGTCCGTTCCGGTTACAACCGGTAGACCAACAAGAACGACAACGGTTTGGCCAGCGTGGGCAAGAGTACCGCAAGTACCTTCAGCAGCGCCAGCAGTTGGAAGCCACTGCGGGCCCGCACGCCAGGCGAAGATCCTACCACCGCCGGGCCGGCACGACGGAAACTCTCACGATCTCCCATCGTGGCGCCGCCCGTCGAACAGCTTGGCGAGAATAACAGACCGCCACAGCGACATCAGGTTCTCAAGCCGGACTCTCAGGTTCAGCCCCAACCGAGAAAGCGGGGGCAAGCCCAGCCGCAGAGTCAGGGCGTGAACCAAGACGATCGCCGAGGCGCGTCTGCGGGCCAGTCACAAGGTCAGGGTGCCCAGGGTGCAAACCGCGGCGGCGATCGCCAAGGCGCGTCGGGCGGCCAGCAACAGGGTTCTTCACAAAATAAGTCCGGAGGTGATTCGCAGAGAAACAAGAAGGACTGATTACGAAAGCAATTGAGCCGATCCAAGATGCGGATCGAGGTGAATGAAGAGGCGGAGACACCGCTGCATGGATGACCCCGTACCAATTGGTACGGCAGCCAAGGTCGAGCAAGCACGATGGCCACGGGGTCATCCGCAGCGGCCTCGAATTCTGTTTTACGACGGAGATACTCCCATATTACGAAAGAGGCGAGTTATGAGAAAACTTGGTGCGGTATTGGCTGTGGTGGCAATTCTTGTAGTTGGCCTGGGTTTCTACCGAGGCTGGTTCGCCTTTTCGAGCCCAGCCCCCGAGGCGGGCAGCAACACGGTCAACGTCAACCTCGCGACCGACCCGGACAAAATGAAACAGGATGCCCAGATGGTATCCGACAAAGCTACCGAATTGACCGGCGGGGTGACGGACGACGTTAATGTGGATGGGCAGGTTAATAACAACGTGACGTCAAAT
>CAZNKT010000177.1:0-6846 GCA_964573605.1 uncultured Pirellulales bacterium | reverse complement strand
ATAGGCTATAGTTGTACCTGCTAACGACCGTTTTTTTCCGAGCACGATCCCGCGCTGCGGGCCGATTCCTGCCCCGGAAACGGCCGTCTTTATTCTGGCACGCCGGCGCGGTAGCCACTCTCGAAGCGGCCGCCGTGGTGGCTTTGTCGAGCGGTTGACGCGATGCAACAAGATCAGTTGCTGGCTACTTTCAGCTGGTGTTTCATCGGCGCGATGTTTCTCAGTGTGCTGATACCGTTTCTGCGCGGTCGTTCCGATCTTTTGACTGGCTGGAACCTGTTTTTGATGGGGTCGGCGAATTTTGTGGGTGCTTCGGCCCTGGGGTCGGCGTATACCGGCGAGCACTACATGAAATACCGGCCCGACGACTACACGTGGTTCATGCTGGGCGCCATCACGTTCTATGTGACCGCGTCGCTGGTGTATTGGTATTTCAAGTATCCCCGTCGCCTGGGCGGTCGGATCCTCCGAAGATGGCCTCCCGTCACGGTACCGGTGCTGTTCGTGATGATTCCGGCGTCCTTCGTATTGATTCTGGCGCCGTTTCTCATCGGCCGAATTCCCTTTGTCGGGCAGATTCTCGGCCAGATCGGCAACAAGGCCGTGGCGTTTGCCGTGGTGATCTCCTTCGTGGCCTGGTACCGGCAAAAGGGCAATCCGCTATTGATTATGATCTTGGCCGGCACCATCGGTATTGGACTCATTCTGGCAGTGATGGCCGGGGGTGGCCGCAGGACCATGGTGGCCGTGGTGATAGCCATCCCCGTCTGCGTCTATTGGTTAACGTTGAGGTACAAGAGCACAAGTCTCAACGTGGGGATCGTCGGAGTCTTCTCCGTCTTCGTATTTCTGGCTATTGCCGCATACAGCGGCGCACGGCATTTTGACCGACAGGGACCCGAACGGAAAGAACGAAACGTTGCCAATGCGGTTCAAGCATTGTTTAAGGCACGCGATGTTCTGTTGTCCATCGACATGGAAGATATTACTCAATTATTGGGGCAGAATGCGGCCGAAGCGTCTTTATTGGCCATCCATTTGTATACCAAGGATGAAGAACCTCAGCCGTTTCACAGCTTCATCTACGTCCTGGTGAACCCTATTCCTCGCTTGTTTTGGCGCGATAAACCTCAGGGCTTCGGCAAGATACTTCCGCGCGTGTACGGGGTGAAACACAGCCGCGCAACCTGGGGGCCGGGGATCATTGGACACGGTTTTCATGAAGGCGGGCTGCACATGCTCGTTTTCTATGCAATACTGTGTGCGGTTTCCCTGCGGCTGCTCGATGAACTGCTGATGCGGCAGCCCGGCAATCCCTATATTCTTGGTGCGTTCACGGCCGCGAGCGGGCACATTATCGGCTGGCCGCGCGGCGATATCGGGACGTTCTCGATCAATATCATTTCCTCGTTCTTGTTGCTGTTGCTCGTTGGTTTTGTCGGTCGCATGTTGTTTGGAGCCGGGCTCGTGTACCCGCGCACCGACCGATTCGACGTTACACGGATGGGGTTCCTGCCGGCCAGGGGGTAGTCGGCACACGCCTCCGTCTGGCTCGTTCATGATGCAAGATTCCACAACTGCGACGCCCGACCGCGCGCTACGCTGCGTACACTATCTGCACGAGTTCGTGCTGGAACACGGAGGGGTGGTCCAGGCCGTACGGGACCTGTGTACCGGACTGGCCGGCAGTGGGACCGAAATTGTGTTGCTGACCTGCGACGCATCGGACGTGCCGGATGCGTGGCAGCGAGGGGCCAACGGCGCGCGGATCGTCGAATTGGACCGTTCGTCGTTCTATCGTGGTATGCTTGGCCGCCACACTGTTCGCGACGCGGCCCGCACGATCCTTGCCCATGCCGACGTCGTCCACCTGCACACGCCGTGGGCGTTGGGCAACCTTCAGTTCGCCGCGTCCTTGCGCAGGCAGCACGTTCCGTACATCGTCAGTATCCACGGCATGCTGGACAGCTGGAGCATGGCCCAGAAACCGCTGAAAAAGCGGGCATTCCTGTCTTTGGCGGGACGGCGATTCCTGTATGATGCCGCCCATGTGCACTTCACGGCCGAAGAGGAATGCCGGCAGGCGCTGGCGTGGATTCCCGGCGCGCGCCGCCGGGCGGTCGTTGTGCCGTTGACAATCGACTTGTCGCCGTTCGATCAGTTGCCGGGGCCCGGCGCGGCCCAGCAACGGTTCGAGGCGCTTCGATCGGGAGAGCCCACCGTGCTGTTTCTCAGCCGTATTCATCCCAAAAAAGGTGTGGAACTGCTGCTCGACGCGGTCGCCCAAATGTACGCGGCCGGCGTCCGTTTCCAGCTCGTTGTAGCCGGTCCGGGAGACGCGACGTACGTGTCCGACCTCCAGCAGCAGGCGGCGCGTGGCGGCCTGGGTGACCGCGTTCATTTTCCAGGCATGGTCCGCGGCGCGGAAAAGCTGTCGCTCTATCAGGCAGCCGACGTTTTCGTGCTCCCCACCCATCAAGAAAACTTCGGCCTGGTGCTCGTGGAAGCCATGGCGTGCGAAACCCCCGTCGTCACGACCCGAGGTACCGACATCTGGCGGGAACTGCAAACCGGCGGCGCCGCCATCGTGGATCGGACGGCGCCGTCGATCGCCGCTGCCATTCGCGAAGTACTGGACGACCGGGACGCCGCCCGCGAACGAGCGCGGCAAGGCCGAGCGTTCGTCTACCAGTGGCTCGACCGCCACCGCGTCGTAGAACAGTACGACCAGCTTTATCGCAGCGCGCTGCAGCAACATGCCGCGACCCGAAGTGTACCGGACCCTTGATCCCCGCAGTTGCCGCGCGGTCCGGGATCGACACGGTCTCGTTCCGCTTGGCCGAATGAGGAACCTGCGCGATGGCCAATCTGTCACACACCGAAAAACGTGAGCCGTCGACCGTCCCGCCCGGCGATCCGAGCGGTGCTGGCGAGGCCTGGGTCGATCTGGCGGCGTACGGCTGTCCGGAATACGATCCGGGCCGCGGTCTGTTGACGCGGACCTGCTGGTACTTTGTCAGCCTGATCGTGTTTGAAAGTGGATGGTTGCCCCTGTCGCGCCCCAAACAATGGCTGCTGCGAGCATTTGGCGCGCGTATCGGTCGGGGACTGGTGATCAAACCACATGTGCGCATCAAGTATCCCTGGCGTCTGACCGTGGGAGATCACTGCTGGATCGGCCAAGATGTGTGGATCGACAATCTGGCCGATGTATCGTTGGGCGATCACGTGTGCGTTTCCCAGCGGGCGTACCTCTGCACGGGAAGCCACGACCACCGCCGGCGCGGCTTCAACCTGATCGTGCGACCGATCCACATCGCGTCCGGTGGATGGGTCGGAGCCGGTTGCCTGGTGTTGGGCGGAGTGACCATCGGGGCGAACGGGCTGGCGGCGGCCGGCAGCGTGGTCGCCAACGCCGTGCCCGCCGGAGCCATCGTCGGCGGCAATCCGGCGGAGGTGATCAAGCAGAGAGAGCCGCCCACGACCTGAGATTCCGCCACCGGCGGCGAAACACGGCACCGGCGGCCAGCAACAGTGCACCGGCGGCGGCCAGCCATCCGGTCGACGGCTCGGGAACCGACAACGCCGAAAAGGCGTCCGCGAACCGGTAGCCCAGCTCCATATGTGTCTCGCTCGGAAAATGGATGCGGTCGGCCTTCAACGGCAAATCGTCGATATTGACCATTGCGGCTCGAGGGTCATTCGCGGCCACTTGGGCCTGGCTGTGGCGGATGGCCGCAATGCCGTCCGCCGAACGATCGGCATTGATGTGGAATTGGTTAAACAGAACGGGCAACCCTTGTACGTGCCACTGGTCGCGGACCGATGCAATCAACAATTCCAGGTTCTCTTCGTAGGCCGATCCTTTTTCGATGTTGTACGCATCGCCGCTCCCTTGCACCCACACAAAGCCGCTCATCTTGACGTCATGCCCCTGATCTTCCAGTTGCCCGACGGCGACGGCAACGTGATCGATCATCCGCTGGTACCACCGTCCGTTGGTTTCTCCAGGCAGCCAATCCGTATGCAAGTTGGTGCCGTTGCCGGCCACCTTGACGATGGCCCACTGCTGTTGGGGCCAACGATTGGCCACACTCCGGGCAAACGTCAACTCCGACGCATAGGTCGATCCCTTGACGGTCCCTTTCAGATGCGAGAGCGACTGCCATTCAGCGGCGACCCCCTGCTCGGAAGCAGCGATCGAATAATGGTACAGAATGTCGTTTTGAGCGGCGGTCAGATCCACTGGTTCGGTCGGCAGATCCTGCAGGTGTCCGCCCGACGTCATGTTCGATTGACCCGCCATCACAACAACGTGAACCGGTCCCGCCACGCACGGAGCGGTTGCGGCGGCCGCGAACAGACATACAGAAATTGCCATTCGCATACGATTTCCTCGTCGATTCGGAACTTCCTCGGTGCACGGTTCCTCGCCAGGGCCGTGTCGCGGCGGGGAGGCAGATCGGCACGCAGCCGCGCGCAGACGCGACCGCATTGAGAAAAAGGGGACCACCGATCAGCCTCGACAACGTCGCTGCCACGGCCTGCAAGCCGTGTTCAGGTCGCGACGTCCGCGGCAACAGAAGGCCGCGTGGTGAGGAGCATTAGCAGGAGGCTGCCGAAAGCAATGAAAAGGCTGGAAATAGAACGGTATCTTCAACCTCTAATTTAAAATATAGAGTACCGGTTGCCAAGACTTGAGGGATGGCCTTTTCGAACGTCCGACTCCACCTCCATAATACCCCGCTCGCGGAGGGTGGCTCGGCGAGCCTCGGATCCGGCCGGCCCGCCGGCCCGGGGCAACGGTCGTCGGCCGGGTCGCGACGTTGGAGTCAATGGGAGAGGGCGTTTCCCTGCTTCGGGACCAGGTCGACCGACATGGAACACGATCCGTGGCTGCGCAAGCCCATCATCATCATCGGCACGCCCCGCTCCGGGACCACCTTTCTGGGACAGGTATTGAAAGTCCATCCGTCGCTGGCGTTTCTCGAAGAACCGCGGATTACCTGGCGCTACGGCAACGATGGGCGCTCCGACCGGCTGTTGCCTGAAGACGCCCGACCAGAGGTATGCCAATACATCCGCGATCGGTTTGCCGAAGCCGTCCGGCACGCCGGTCGCAAACGCCTGCTGGAGAAGACCCCCAGCAATTCGCTGCGGATGGGATTTGTGGAGCGCGTGCTGCCCGGATGCAAATTTATCCACATCATCCGCCACGGGTGCGACTCCGCGCTGTCGATCCAAGAGTTCTGGCGGCAGCACGCCGCGGGCATCAAGCCCGGCAAGGCCGCGCAGCGGCTGCGGGAGATCCGCTGGCGTCAATTGCCCTACTACGCCAAGGAAGTTGTTAGGCGCGGTGCGGGTCGCCGATTCCCCCGGCTAGTCCGCCCGCCCGTGTGGGGGCCTCGCATCCCGGGGCTCGACGGGCTCGTCCGCGAACTGGATCTGTTGGAGGTCTGTGCGCTGCAGTGGCGCACCTGCGTCGAATCCGCCTGTCAATATGGGAGAGCCCTTCCGCCGGAGCGGTACATGGAATGCCGGCTGGAAGACATGAGCGAGGATCTGTTGCGCCGAGTGCTGGAGTTTGCGGAATTGGAAGCAGTCGATCAAATATGGAACGCCTTTCATGAGCGGTTCGATCCAAATCTCACCAAACCGCGCCGCGACGACGCCGATCCGGCGGACGTCGAAGCAATCCTCCGGTGGATCGAACCGACCCTGGTATGGCTAGGTTACGAGTCGCCCGTTTCCAACCGGCCCGCGGAATGAGGCACACCCTCACATTTCCCACCGAGATGGTGATGGTCTATACTGCGAGGGCCATGCGGGAGACCAATCGCAACGAGATTCCTGCCGACGCCCCCATCTTCGTGTCGGGCCATCGAGGTCTTGTGGGATCGGCGCTCGTGCGCACGTTGGCCGAGTTGGGCTTTACGAACGTGCTTACGGCCACGCGCGACGAACTGGACCTGCGAGAGCCGGCAGCCGTTCTCGACTGGTTTGCCACATGCCGGCCCCAGTACGTGTTTCATGTTGCGGGCAAGGTAGGCGGGATCCAGGCCAATGCGTCGCAGCCGGCGGATTTTCTGTACGATAACCTGATGATCCATGCCACGGTACTCCGCGCGGCGTGCCAGTACCCAGTGGAAAAGCTCTTGTATCTGGGGAGTTCGTGCATTTACCCGCGAGACGCACCGCAGCCCATCAAAGAACAGTACTTGATGACCGGCCCGTTGGAGGCCACCAACGAAGGATACGCCGTCGCCAAGATTGCAGGCGTCAAGTCGTGCCAGGCGTACCGCGCACAATACGGGTGCCGCTTTATCTCCGCCATGCCGACGAATCTCTACGGTCCGGGCGACAATTTTGATCGGGAGACATCGCATGTTCTGGCGGCCCTGATCCGTAAATTTCACGATGCCAAGGTCACGGCTTCCGGCAGCGTGACCGTGTGGGGGACGGGGCGGCCACGCCGAGAGTTCCTGCACGTGGACGATCTGGCCGACGCGTGCCTGTTTCTGATGCGGAATTACGACGACAACCAGACAATCAACGTGGGTGTCGGACGCGACGTTTCCATCGCGGAACTTGCGGATATCATCCGTGGGATCATCTATCCTGAGGCACGCATCGTGTTCGATACCGCCAGGCCCGACGGTACTCCGCGAAAAATGCTGGACGTGAGCCGCATCCACGGACTGGGATGGAAGCACCGCATTGACCTGCAAGAAGGTATCCGCGGTACGTATCAATGGTTTTTGGACCACGCGACGCCTGAAGCAGCAATTCGACATGGAGCGTCGCCATAGGTGGGAGGACCGCGGAAGCATTCGTTACCGGTACGAC
>CAZNKT010000176.1:0-6948 GCA_964573605.1 uncultured Pirellulales bacterium | reverse complement strand
GCCGGTGCCTGACCTGCAGGTTGACGTTCTTCAGCGCTTGAAAATCGCCGTACCAGAGATTCAGGTCCCGTGTCCAGATGCTTTCCGGGACCGACCGGGCAGCGGCATCATTCTGCGGGGCCGAGGCTTCCATCTAGCCGAACGCCCCCGATACGTAGTCGGCCGTGAGCTGCTGCTCGGGCTGGGAGAAAATCTTGTCCGAATCGCCCACTTCGATCAGGTGAGAATCGTTGAGGAACGCGGTGCGGTCCGCCAGGCGATGCGCCTGCTGGACGAGGTTGGTGACCAGCACAATGGTCATTTTTTCTCGCAATTCGAGCAGGACATCCTCGATCTTCATCGTCGTGACCGGATCGATGGCGATCGAGAATTCATCGAGGCACAGGATTTCCGGCCGGTGCGACAGCGCCCGTGCGATCGTCAGGCGCTGCTGCTGGCCACCGGACAGCCGCGTGCCCAGTGTATGCAGGCGATCCTTGACTTCGTCCCACAACATGGCCTGCCGGAGACATTCTTCGACCAACGACGCAAGCTGCTCCGAGCTGTGCATTCCCGCCCGGCGCGGGGCATAGGCCACATTTTCGTACACCGACAGGGGCAGTCCCACCGGCAACGGAAACACCATGCCCACGCGGCGACGCAATCCACACACATCGCGCAGTCGGTTCACGTCCTGCCCACCGACACGTACCGCGCCCTCCACCACGGCCGACGACGTGAAGTCGATCGTGCGGTTGATGCATTTGAGCAGCGTGGTCTTGCCCGAATTGGCGGGCCCGATGATGCCGAAGATCTCCTTTTCGCGAATGGCCAGAGAAATGCCGTCCACCGCAACCTTCGGACCGTACCGGACTGTCACATTGTCGAACTCGACATGCGCCGTCGTAAATTGGCGGTGCTGCGCGGCGTTCACCATTTCTTGTGTGACCTGAGATAGACGCGGAACACAATCGCCAGGCTGTTGACAGCCAGCACCAGCCCGATCAGCACCACAGCCGTGCCATAAATGATCGAATCGGGCACACCGGCCACCTGGGTCGAAAGCGTGAACAGGTGCATGGACAACGCCATACAGGTGTCACCCAGGCGATAGGGGAAAAACGAGTCCCAGCCGGTATTGGCCACGGGCATGAAGAAGACGGCGCCGGTGAACAGGATAGGGGCCGTTTCCCCCGCGGCCCGCGCCACCTGCAGAATGACCCCCGTCAAAATGCCGCTCATCGAATTGGGCAGTACAATCGTGCGGATCGTCTGCCAGCGGCTGGCGCCCATGTTCCAGCACGCTTCCCGGAACGACATGGGCACCGAAGCCAGGGCTTCCCGCGTACTGGTAATGATCACCGGCAGCGTCATCACGGCCAGGGTGCACGAGGCGGCCAGCACCGAACGGCCCATCTTGGCAAACAACACAAATGCCCCCACGCCGAACAATGCATGAACAATACTTGGCACGCCGGCCAAATTCACGACGGCCAGATTGACGACCCGGGTAAACCAGTTTTCCTGGGCGTACTCGTTCAAATAGACACCGGCCAATATGCCGATCGGCGCCGCCACAAGCAGCGAGACCACCACCAGGCAGAACGTTCCCACCAGAGGCGCCCAGACCCCGCCCGCCGTCATGCGACCTTGCGGATTTGTGAGCAGAAAATCGGGCGACAGCACCGGCCACGCTCGAACGACCAGGTACGTCAGAATCAACAAAACGGGGACCACCAGCGCCAGCGACATGAACATGAACACGTGCTTGACGATCGATTCGATCCGCCCCCTGCGTAATTCCAACGGCGTAGGCGCGAACACGTCACGCGGGACAAGGCGGATCTGTTCGCCCGCTTCCATTGGCTGACCACCTGTGCTGTGCAGTTTTCCAATGCGTGCCAGGGCCGTTTCCCAATCCGGCCAGGGATCCTGGAGCGTGCCGTCCCCGTTTCGTCCGGTCGGCATCGCGTCCACATAGTATTCGTACGTCTTCTGTCCGACCCCGCGGGGGGAAGCCCCCGACTGTCGAATATAAGAGATCTCCCAGGCGGCGTTCACGTGCGGACGTCCGTCGCCGTCGGTTACGGACGCCCGACTGGCCCGCATCTGTCCCAGTGCGTCGTCCAGCGAACCAAACGGCTTTCGTGGGGTTCCGTCGGCCGGTTCGCCCGCGGTCGACGAGATATATATGCGACGGACAGCCGTGTTAAATCCAACTCTTTTAACCGTCATGCTGTGTGCGAATGCCCTTCACGATAATATCGGCCGACAAATTCACCACGAATGCAATCGCGAACAACACCAGGCCCACCACGAACAGCACACGATAGTGATCGCCTCCCCGCACGGTTTCGCCCAACTCCGAAGCAATCGTAGCCGTAAGCGTCCGCACCGGATCGAGCAGGCTGTGCGGTATCTGCACGGCGTGGCCCGTGGCCATCAGCACGGCCATCGTCTCGCCGACTGCGCGGCCCACGCCCAGCAACACCGCGGCCAGGAGTCCGTTGCGGGCCGCCGGAAACAAGACGCGGTACACGATTTCCCACCGGTTGGCGCCCAGCGACAGGGCCGCTTCGCGATACGAATCGGGAACTGCCTTCAGCGCGTCTTCGCCCACCGAAACGATGATCGGAACGCTCATCATCGCTAGAATAACACCCCCATTGAGAACGTTGATGCCAATCGGGGTCCCCGTGGCCCAGATGATGATGGGACTAAGTACCATGTAGCCGATAAATCCCCACACTACCGACGGGATCGCGGCCAGTAGCTCGATGACGATCTTCAGAGTCTCTCGCGTCCTGCCGTGGGAAAATTCAGCAACGTACACGGCCGCGCCCAAACCAAAAGGCACTGCCAGCGCCATCGCCAGCGTCGTCACGGCAATCGTTCCGACGAGCAATGCCAGGATTCCGTACTGCGGGCGGATGACCGAATCGGGCCTCCAGGCCGTGCTCGTGAAGAACTCGACGAGGTTGAGTCCGCCGAACAGAATGGGGGCTGCTTCGCGAAACACAAAGAAAAAAATGGCCGCCACGAACAGGATGGCACTCCACCCGCACAAGCGGATAAGCCCTTCAATGATTGGCTCCAGCGCATCGACCCCCGACGAAAAGATCGCCCGCAGGGACTGACTGTTCCGATCAGATCGTTCGTTCGTGGACACCCCAGCTACGACCTCCGGCAATTGCGTTGCCACCATCGGCCTCGAAGACCCGTCGCGGCCCACCGGCCGCGTCTCGCGCAACGTTGTTATGGCCCGTCCGTGTCCGCGTTGAGTTGCGACCAGCCTGTAATCGACCCACCCTCGCCATAGATCTCCGCCAGTTGCGGCAAGGTAATGGCATCGATCGGATTATTCTTGTGGACATACACCGCCAGCGCATCGAGCGCCACCACGAATTCTTTGACTTTCTTGCCGGTCCGCTCCTCGGCGGTAGCCCGTTCCTCCGGTTTCATCTCGCGGCTGGCGTTGGCCAGGTCCGTCGTGCCGTCAATCAACGCGGCGATGCCGACGCCCGATCCCCCACCGGAAACCTGCACGCTGACGTGAGGCTCCACTTTGTGGTAACGTTCGGCCCAGGCCTGGGCCAGATTGACCATCGTGTCCGATCCGGCAACCCGGATCGAAATGGCCGCCTGATCGGCCGATGCGGCGTCGTCAGCCAACGGGACTGGATCCACGGGGACGTAGCCCACCTCGGCGACGATTGCCTGGCCTTCCTCGGAGAGTATCCAGTCGAGATACCGCCTGATGGCGCCCGTAGGTTCGCCCACCAGGTAAACATACAGCGGACGCGCAAGTGGATACGATCCGTCGAGGGCATTATCTATGGTAGGGGCCACGGCCGGTTTTCCGTCGCCACGCGAGAGTTTTAGCATTTTCACCTTTTCGGTGGCGTACCCCATGCCGCTGTAGCCGATCGCTGAGGGGGTTCCCGACACGAGTTCCACGACGTCCTTCGACCCGCTTTGATCGACGGAACCCAGCTTGTATTCACGCTCCTTGCCCAACACGGCCTCGCGAAAGTAATGGTACGTGCCCGAATTATTTTGGCGGCTGACGCGCATGATTGTGTCGCGGCCCCCCAATCCGCAACCGGCGGTCGCCAGCCCCCACCCGGCCAGTAAAAAGCCGCACGTGCTGGTCAAAAAGATCCTCCGATCGTACATTGCTCGCTGCTCCTATAGGGGTGACGCAGACGACCCGCTGCTATCCGGGCAGACCGCACCAGGAAATGCGCAAATGTATGCGATGGGCGTTAAGATTTTGTGAAGTCCGATCCTATCCGAAGCCCCGCGACAGCGTAACACGTTTTGACGACAACACTTGAACATTGTGAATTGGGACGGCCGCCCGGCACACGATTTCAGCCCGACGGGCGTGTCGGCAGCGGCCGCCCGCCGACAGAGGACTGCCTTGCATGACGGTCTGGGACTACCTGGTAATCGCCGTTTACTTACTCACGATGGCCGGGATCGGCGTGTGGTCGATGCGTCGCGTGAAGGTGCAGGAAGACTTTTTCATGGGGGGGCGGTCGTTCGGAAAATTCATGCAGACCTTTGCCGCTTTCGGAGCGGGAACCGGCTCCAGCGATCCCGTCAACGCGGCCCGTACGACGTTCACCAGCGGCATGAGTGGGATGTGGAGCGTCATGTATTGGCTGTTCGTGACACCCTTCTACTGGATCACCGGCGTCTGGTATCGGAGGATGCGGCACCTGACGCTGGGCGACTGGTTCGTCGAGCGGTACGAATCGCGACCAATGGGAGTGGCGTACACGGTGTTCGGACTGCTGTTCTTCATTGTTTACGGATCCATGCTATTCTCCGCGATCGGCAAGGTCGCCGCTCCGCTGATCGGTCAGGGAGAGTTGACGATAGCGGGCACGACGCTCGGCATCGAGTATCTCCTGGTACCTATCATCGGCGCCGTGGTCCTGATCTACGGCGCGATGGGCGGGCTCCGTGCGGCCTACGCCACCGACGTGCTCCAAGGTATTTGCGTCATCCTGCTGTCGATCCTACTGATCCCGTTCGGCCTTCGCGCCCTCGTGTCGCGGTTTGGAGATCCCGCAACCCAAGGCATGTGGACCGGATTCCAGATCATGCACGAGCAGCTCCCCGAGTCGCAGTTCGCAATCGTGGGGGCCACCAGTGCCAGCGAGTTCCCCTGGTACTTTATCGTGGCCGTCGTGGCAATCAACCTCGTAGGCGTCGTTGTCCAGCCGCATTTTATCGCCACGGGCGGCGGTTCCGCCAAAACAGAGCTCAATGCCCGCAGCGGCCTGGTGATGGGCAACTTTCTCAAACGTATCTGCACCGTGGGGTGGGCTCTGACCGCGCTGATTGCCCTGGCGCTGTTCGCCGATCACCCTGAGCTTGCCGAGGATCCCGACAAAACTTGGGGCATTGCCTCCCGCGAGTTGCTGGGACCGGGCCTCACCGGCCTGATGCTGGCCTGCCTGCTGGCGGCATTGATGAGTTCGATCGACGCCTACATGGTCGTCGGATCCGGGCTGGTCGTACGCAATATCTACGCGGCCTACGTCAATCCCAAGGCCACGGAACAGCAGTACGTCAAATTGGGACGCATCACGGGCATGATCGTCGTGGGGGGTTCGGTCGTGGTGTCGTTGTCCATCATGGACGTGTTCGAGCAATTGCAGTTGACCTGGATCGTCGCCATGCTGTTCGCCGCTCCGTTCTGGATCGGCATTGCCTGGCGCCGCGCCACCACGGCAGCCGCCTGGATCACGGTGGCCTATTCCGCGTTGCTGGTCCTGGTTTTGCCCTGGCTGGTACCCCGCGTGTGGCCCCAACTGCGGACCCATCCGGCATTGACCCGCAACAACGACATGGTCATGACAAATGTCCGCCGGGACGCGTCGCCGAGCGACGTCAGTCGCCGGCAGGCCATGATCGGCGTGTGGCAGCGGGCCCTCACCGAGTTGCAGGAGGCCGACCAGGAAGTGTTCGAAGCGTTCGGCGACCGGGACGTCGCGACCCCGCGGGCCAACGGGGACATTGGTGAGGCTCCCAGCGCTTCTGCACTGGGGCTTCCGCCCGCGGCACGGCTGGCGCGCCAAGCCGCAGCCCTCCAGCGGCTGTCGGTGGCCAAAGCCCGTATCGAATCGCTCGGCCCCCGGCCCGAAGCCATCCAGGTGGGCGACCTGATTGAGGAACAGGTCGTTACGGGCGGCAAAGCGGTATTCTGGAGCCAGGGCTGCACTGCCATTGATGCCGACGGCCAAGCTACGACGGCGCCTCAGCCCCAGCCTACCGGAGAGTCGTCGACACAGGACGGCCAGACATCGGTCCGCATGTTTCGCTATCCCGACGAAGTCCGTTTTCGCGGCGACGGAAATCTGAAACTGGACCTGCTTCCCTACCAGTGGATCGGGCTCGACCTGACGGCCCAGTCCGATGCCATGCTGAAAACGCTGGAACTTTTGCCCAAAACCTTCTCGCCTTTCATCGTGATGATTCTGTTCAGTCTCATCACGCCGCGCAACAGCCAGGAGGCGCTCGATCGGTACTATGCCAAAATGCGAACTCCGGTCGTGCCGGATCATGCGGCGGACCGCAAGGCGATCGAGCAGGCGTACCAGAAACGGGACAAGCACGAGCAAACCAAGTGGTTTCCGGGCAGCGACCTGGAGATCTACCGCCCTTCGATGTTGGACGCCGTGGGATTCGTCACTTGCTTCGTCATCTGTTTTCTTATCGTCGGCCTGGCCGTCGTCGTGGCGCGCATCGGAGCATGATGTCTGGCTTCCAACGGGCCCGCCCACCCAACGCGTGCCGTCAGTCTGCCGTTGGAAAGCGCGGCAAGGAGGCGCCGGTGAGGAGTGCGGCGGCGGACACAGGCCCCCCCCCCACACCCCGGGGGGGGGGTCGTCGGGGGGGGCCACGCTCATGGGGGCCGAGCTCGACGCCGCCACGGCCCTGCAGACCGACGCGCAG
>CAZNKT010000175.1:0-7066 GCA_964573605.1 uncultured Pirellulales bacterium | reverse complement strand
ACCTGGGGGGGCAGCTCGACACGATCGAATTGAACCTGCGCCGACGAATGGCAGTGTCGTCCGGACCGGTGGAGGCCTCGTTTTTGGTGGGAGTTCGGTATCTGCGCATCGATGAAGATCTGACGTACCACAGCGAGGCGAATGTTCCGTTGCCGGGCGGCGCGATCAACGACGCCGTCTTGACGACCGACAACGACATGACGGGGGCGCAGATCGGGCTCCAGAGCCAATGGATGCTGTGCGAACGGTCCTGGATCGACGTGGAGGTCAAGGGAGCCATCTTCAGCAATTCGGCGTCGCTTCGAACACGCTACACGAACACGGACGAAAACGGCGCGGTAACCCAGTTTGTCGACAGCGACCAGAAGACGAGTACAACCTATCTTCTGGAGACCTCCGTGCTGGTCAATTATCAGTTCACGCCCGGGTTGACCTTCCGCGTGGGCTACACGGCCCTCTGGATGTCGGGCATGGCGTTGGGATCAGATAATTTTTCTTCCAACGCGGATCGTCTCACGCTCGGCCCGGTGCTGATCAACGATCGCGGCCGCATCGCGTGGCACGGACCGAGCATCGGACTGGTCGGCGCCTGGTAGTCTGCCGCACGACCACCGCACACGACGGGCTCCCGTCGTGGATCGGCCACCGGCGGTGGGGTCCGCTTCGGGCCAACCACCGGCCGGCCCCGGCAGCGATCGCTCGAGTCGGCGGCGATCCGCGAGTGGTTTTTGGCATGCGGCAGCCGGGGTCGGGGCACCTTCCCGCCGTTGCCGGCGGTTGCTTTGGCCGCGCGAGCCCGGTGTAATCAAAGGCTGAAGGCGGGTCCCGCGCCGGGCGTGTCATGCCGCGGTGGACGTCTTTGTTTGGAGATACCATACACGAGGAATTCTTATGCGACGCACGTTTGCAGTGCTGCTGTTGTGGAGCGTCTGGGTGTCGTCGTCGGTGGCGGACTGGAGCCAGTTTCGAGGACCGGGGGGGCTGGGGACCAGCCGCCAACAGGGCGTTCCGGTCCATTGGTCCGCGGAGCAGAACATCGCTTGGAAGACACACCTTCCCGGGCTGGGCAGTTCCAGTCCCATCGTCGTCGACGGCCGCGTCTATGTGACGTGCTATTCCGGGTATGGCGTGCAACCCAGCGAGGGGAACATGCACGATCTGGTGCGGCACGTCGTATGCCTGGACCGCGATGGTGGGCGCGTCGCATGGACGAAGGATTTCCAGCCCGCGCTGCCCGAATCGGAATATTCCGGCGGAAACAATTCCAAGCATGGATACAGTTCGAGTACCGTGGCCAGCGACGGCCGGCGGCTGTACGTGTTTTTTGGCAAGTCGGGCCTGTATGGCCTCGATCTGGACGGCAACACGTTGTGGCACGCCGAAGCGGGAGACGACACGCACGGTTGGGGATCGGCGGCCTCGCCCGTCGTGTTTGAAAACCTGGTCATTATCAATGCCAGCGTGGAAAGCGAATCAGTGATCGCCTTCGACAAGGCGACCGGGACCGAAATCTGGCGGGCCGATGGCATCGAGCGGTCATGGAACACGCCGTTGCTGGTGCCTGTTCGCGACGGGCGCACCGAACTGGTGGTCAGCATCCAGGGATACCTGCTCGGTTTGGACCCGGCCACGGGTGAACAACTGTGGCAATGCGAGGGGATTCCCACGTATGTCTGCCCCAGCGCCGTCGCGCACGACGGGATCGTATTTGCCACCGGCGGACGCGGCAAGCAGTTTGTGATCGCCGTCCGCGCGGGGGGGCGGGGCGACGTGACGCGGACGCATCAATTATGGCGTGCGGAAAGAGGATCCAACGTTTCCTCTCCGGTGTACCACGACGGCTACGTCTACTGCGTGAATGACAGCCGGGGGATCGCGTACTGTTTCGACGCGGCGGACGGTCGGATTGTCTATCAGGAGCGTCTCAAGCCGCGGCCGCACTTCATGTACGCGTCGCCCGTTCTGGCCGACGGCAAGCTGTACTACGTGTCGCAGGATCGCGGGACCTACGTCGTGGCTGCCCGTCCTGAATTCGAATTGCTGGCACGCAACAGCTTCGGTGACGACAACAGTCGGACCAACGCTTCGCCCGCGGTGGATGACGGCCAGTTGCTGATCCGCGACGATCGTTTTCTGTATTGCGTAGGCCGGCGATGAGCCGGGGACGCCGACCGTGACGGCGGACGCGGGCCGGTCGCTAGAGCGTTTCTACGATCCGTGTCGCGGCGGGCCCCCGGCGCAGCCGGGGGATTGCCCCGTTGAATCGTTCGGTGATTCGGGCACAGCCCGGGGCCAACCATCCGCTACGCGGTTTTCGAAAATGCTCTAGAAGTCGCCCGTCGCCCGGCCGTCGGCGCGTCGGCCGAGGTAGCTCCACGTGGCGTCATCGATGCTCTCCGCGATGAATCGCGCGGAGCCGTCGCACATGACGACCTGGCAGCCACCGGGATGCGCGCTGCCGAAACAGAGTTGCAGGGCCTGCAGTTCCGGGCCCTGCCATTTGCGGGATCCCGGCACGTTTTGCAGATTCATTTTCACACCCGTCGAACCATGGGCTTCCGACAGATCGATCCCGAACGGATGTCCCGAGTGCGTGAGCGTGTCGATATCATCGCTGCCGATGTACCAGTGATCCTTCTGGCTGCCGTTGTCTTCTTCCGGTCCGTCGGACGGCATGTCGTCGGGCAACGCTTCCCCGACAACGATCGTGTGACTCAATCCATCGGTGACATGGCGAAAATTGATTTTGCTCTCGGCGAAGATCACGCCATCAAGATCCCGTAACCCGCTGGGCCGATTCTGATCGATCAGCAGCCCCGAGGCACATCCCAGATACGTGCAGGGAACGCGCCGCACAACCGCCCAGTTATCAGCGGAAATATTGTACACATGACGGGCGATCCCTGCTGACGGACACCGGTAGGCGTCCAAAATCGTTTCGCAGGCGACGACGTTTTGGCAGACAGGATTGTTCTGAGGATTGCGAATGCCAGGGGCGGGTGCCGCCCAGTTTCCTTCGCAGGGAGATAATCCGGTTTCGCGGAAAATGAGGGAATCGAACAGCGGTTTCTGCTCCATCTGTGGAAGGATAAACGCCGACCAGATGGCGCCTTGTTCATGCGAACCCATGGGCAACTGCTGATGCGTCTCGTGGTACATCTGCATCGCCAGCCCGATCTGCTTCAGGTTGTTGGAGCATTGGGCGCGCCGAGCCGCCTCGCGCGCCGATTGCACGGCCGGCAGAAGCAGCGCGATCAGCACACCAATGATGGCGATGACGACGAGTAGTTCAACCAGCGTGAAGGCGGATCGGCGGTACATGATTGCCTCGCGGCCCAGGCGGTCCGACACGACGAACGCAAAACCCCCGTTAGTATACCCCAATCGCATCGCAACGCCTCTATCACCGATACGTTTTCCGGCGCGTTGCGAGTCGGCTTGGTGCGTGGTGTCCTGGTTCCGGTTCTGCGCATCGCCAGGCCAACGGTTTCGCCTCCACCGCCGATTTGCCACAATGCAATTCGAGCGGTGGCGCAGGAACGACGGCCTGTGCGCAGGGCTCGCGGGCGGTCGGCCGGCGAGCGCTGGGCCGGTTGCCCGCGTTTGCGGCGCCCCGCGACACCTTCACGTCGTTTCAAATGGACGGGGGAAACGTCACCGGGACGCTCGCCTGGCGGCCCGCGTTACTCCACCGAGTTCTGCCGCGGGTCGCCCGCACGTCGGTGCTGAATTGTTTCGGTTGATCCTGCTCTTTACGGCGCTGCCGTTTGTGGAATTGGTGCTGCTGTTGTGGGTTGCCGATTACACGTCGTGGCAGTTCGCCCTGGCGCTGGTCCTGGTTACCGGCGTGGTGGGGGCCGCGCTGGCCCGCTGGCAGGGACTGCAGACGTTGCGGCGTATTCAGGAGGATTGGAGCCGCGGCGACGTGCCGGCCCAAGCCGTCCTGGATGGCATTCTGATCCTGCTCGCCGGAGCGGTCTTGATCACTCCCGGGCTGCTGACCGACGTGGCCGGCTTCTTGCTACTGGTACCCTTCTGCCGGCGTAGGATACGGCGGTTTATGACCCGGTATGTCCGGCGCCATGCAGTCGTACGTTCCTCGTCCGACGCGCGGCCGTCCACGGAAGCGCCGCCGCACGGGAACGACCGCATCGTGGATGTGCGCATCATCGATGGTGCCCAGGACGCGGAAGACGATTAGCGACCGCGTTTGGCCGCCGCGCGCGGCGTCGACTCCGCTCACCGCCGCCGGAAGAAATGCACCACGTGGCGGAGCGCTTCGGCCAGCGTATCGACTTCGGCCAGCGTGTTGTAGAGGTAGAAACTCGCACGCGTACTTGCCGAGATCCCCAGGCGTTCGTGCAATGGCTGAGTGCAGTGATGGCCCGCGCGCACGGCGACGCCCTGGTGGTCGTTCAGTACCTGAGCGACATCATGCGCATGGGTGCCTTTCAGCACAAAGCTGATGATGCCCGCTTTGCGGGCCGGTTCGGGTCCCAGCACTCGCAGGTCCGGGATGTCCGCCAGGACTTCGTGGGCGTACTGGGTGAGCCGCCGTTCGTGCTGCTGGATGTTTTCCAGCCCCACGCCACGCAAATAGTCGATGGCCGACGCCAGCCCGATGGCCGGAACGATCGGTGGGGTCCCGGCCTCGAATTTCGCAGGCAATTCGCCCGGTGTGAACGCGTCGGCACGGACCTCATGTATCATGCCGCCTCCGCCCAGAAACGGCGGCATGGCCTCCAGCAGTTCGCGGCGTCCGTACAACACGCCGACGCCCGTGGGACCCAACATCTTGTGTCCGCTGAATGCCAGAAAATCGATGCCCATCGCCTGGACGTCGACCGGCGCATGCGGGACTTGCTGGGCGCCGTCGACCAGGACCAGCGCCCCGGCACCGTGCGCCCGCGTGGCGATCTCGCGGACCGGATTGATGGTGCCCAGCACGTTGGACACGGCCGTAATGGAGACAAGTTTGGTGCGGCCCGTCAGCAGGTCGTCGAGCCTGTCGCACATCAGCAGCCCGTCGTCCGTGATCGGAAGATGCCGCAGCACCGCGCCGGTTCGCTGTGCGAGCTGTTGCCAGGGAACAAGATTGGAGTGATGTTCCATGATCGATAGCAGCACTTCATCGCCCGGCTGCAAGTTGGCGTCGCCCCAACTCCGCGCAACGGTATTGATACTGGCGGTCGTACCGGCCGTAAAAATCACTTCCGCCGGATCGGAAGCATTGATGAACGCCCGCACGGTTTCCCGGGCTTGTTCGTAACGATCGGTAGATTGTTCACTCAGCCAGTGGATGCCTCGATTGACGTTGGCGTAATATTTTTGCTCAACGTCCACCATGGCTTGCAGAACCTGGCGAGGCCGATGCGTGCTGGCGGCGTTGTCCAGATAGACCAGGGGCTTGTTGCGGGGCGTGACAACATCCAGCACTGGGAAATCCGCCCGCACCCGGGCAGGATCAAACTGCGTGACGGTGGTGACCATGGTCATGCCTCTTCGCCGGGGTCCGGACCGGAGACCGTGGCGTCCTCGTGATCCGAGGAATCTCCCGTCGGTTCCGTCGGCGCGTGCACGGCGGACTGCAGCGCACGCCATGACAGCAAACAGCATTTCTGACGATTGGGCGTCAATGGGGCGCGAAACAGTTCGAGCATGTCGCGGGCGGTGAATTGCTTGACGTCTTCCGTCGTCTTGCCGTCCATGTGCTCGACCAGCATCGAGGCGGCTGCCTGGCTGATGCAACACCCTTCGCCATTAAAATAGATTTCGTCAATCCGACCGCCGTCCCCCAAGGCCATTTCAACGCGTATGATGTCACCGCATAACGGATTCTTTTCCTGATGCGCGTGCGTCGCGTGGGCGCATTGTCCCCGGTGGTACGGGTCCTCGTAATGGTCGAGGATGTGCTCCTGGTAGATTTCGTCCCGGTCGTCAATCATTACGGAAGCGTCGTTACTGAAGGGTTTTCTTCTGCCGGGCAAGTCGTGTTTGGCCTTCGCCTACATTATAGGCAAGCGGAAATCGTCCCGTTTCTGCAGTCTACGAGGCAACCCGGGCATGGGCAAGCGCGGACGCGGTTACGTGTCGCGTAGGATTTCGCGAGCGGCGTTGCGGCCGCACGCGCCCATGACGCCACCCCCTGGATGGCTCGCAGCGCCGCACAGATACAAGCCACCGACCGGCGTGCGGTGATCGGCCCATCCTGCGACGGGTCGGAAGCAGAAAAGCTGATGCAATGACATTGCGCCCTGCATGATATGGCCTCCGGTCAGGCCGAAGGTCCGTTCCAAGTCGAGCGGGCTGAGCATTTGACGATGCAGGATGGCCTGCGGCACGTTGGGGGCGTACCGCGCCAGGACGTTTAGGCAGCGATCGGCGAAGTCCTCCTTGATGTCGTCCCAATTCCCCTCGGCCAGCCGATAGGGCGCGTACTGCACGAAGATGGACATCAGATGTTTGCCGGGGGGCGCGATGGTCTTGTCCACGCTGGTCGGCAGCGTGATTTCCAGGATCGGTTCGCGGCTGGGTCTGCCCGATCTGGCGTCGTCATAGGCCCGTTCCAGGTAATCCAACGAGGGACAAATATGGATCGTTCCGTGATGGTGTGGGGCGACGCCCGTAGAAGGCAGACATGAGAATTGGGGCAGTTCGGCCAGGGCGACGTTGATTTTGGCGGAAGCAGAAGCATAGTCGATGCGGTCGACGGCGCGGCGGAAGGAATTTGGTATCTCGTCGTCGCTGAGCAGGCGGCGAAATGTCATGTGAGCGTCCACGCTGGAAGCGACGCAGCGGGCTTCCACCTGCGATCCATCGGCCAGCGCGACGCCGGCCACGCGGCCCCGAGAGGTGAGAATCCTGCGCACGTCGGCTTCACGCCGAATGGTCACGCCCAGATCGATGCACGCTTCGGCCAACGCGGTGGCCAGTCCGCCCATGCCACCTTGCACGTAACCCCACCCGCCGCGTTTGCCACCGGCTTGACCCATGACGTGATGGAGCAGCACGTAGGCGCTGCCCGGCGAGGAAACCGACTGAAACGCTCCGATGACGGCATCGGTTG
>CAZNKT010000174.1:0-7150 GCA_964573605.1 uncultured Pirellulales bacterium | reverse complement strand
TCAGGTCGGCGTCGATGGCCATCTGCCGGCCCGGCATGCCATCCAGGGCAAATCGGGCGGCAACCTCCGAAATGCGCGTCGCTCCCTTGGTAATCACGACGAACTGGATAACGACGATGATCACAAAGATGATGATGCCGACAACAATCCGGTCGCCCGCCACGAAATTGCCGAAGGCCTGGATCACGTTGCCCGCTGCTTCCAGTCCGTAATTGTGCGCACGCGTGAGTATCAATCGCGTCGTGGCCACGTTCAGAACAAGGCGGCCCAGCGTGCTGGCCAACAGCAACGAAGGAAAGATGTTGAATTCCAACGGCGTCTGGACATAGATGGTCGTCAGCAACACGATGACGGACATGGTGATGTTGGCGGCCAGCAGCACGTCCATCAGCGTGGGCGGCAAGGGCACCATGATGACCAGAACACTGGTAATGATGGCGACCGGCAGGATGAACTCCTGGCCGCGACGGATGAGGGTTCGGACGTCGGTGCCGGCGGTGGCCCCGTTTGCCATAAGAGGCTCCAACCAACGTGCAGCCATGGAGGATGGACAAGCAAGACGAGAAGAGCGGCGGAACCTACTGAATCCGTTGCCCGATGTCCAGCCCGGATCCTACGGCAGCAGCACGCCAGCACCGCGGCCACTTGCGGGAAGCATCCATCGGCGAGATACTCCTACAGGATGGTACGCCCGTGAGACGCCCATCACCGGTCGCAGGAGAACACAAACATGAATCGTGCGAAGATTTCCATCATCGGAGCGGGCAACGTCGGCGCTACGACCGCACACTGGTGTGCGGCCAGAGAACTCGGCGATATCGTCTTGGTGGATATTCCCCAGACAGAAGGAATGCCCGCCGGCAAAGCGCTGGATCTCATGCAGGCGTCGCCTATCTTCGGGTTCGATTCCCTCATCACGGGCACGACGAACTACGCGGACACGGCGGAAAGCGATGTCGTCGTGGTTACGGCCGGAGTACCGAGAAAGCCCGGCATGAGCCGCGACGATCTGCTGGCGACGAATGCATCCATCGTGGGCAGCGTCGCCGGCGAGATCAAACGTTTCTGTCCCCGGGCGGCGATCATCGTCGTCAGCAATCCGCTGGATGCGATGGTACAAAAAACGCAACAAATTACGGCTTTTCCACACCAGCGGGTCGTGGGACAGGCCGGCGTGCTGGATACGGCCCGCTACCGGACGTTTCTGGCCATGGAGTTGGGGGTGAGCGTCGAGGATATCTCGGCGCTGCTCATGGGCGGGCACGGCGATACGATGGTGCCTTTGCCCAGCTGCACGACGGTCGGTGGCATTCCGGTCCAGCAGCTTCTGGATGCGGACCGGCTGGAACAGATCGTGGAACGAACCCGCAAGGGAGGCGGCGAAATCGTCGGCCTTCTCAAACATGGCAGCGCCTATTACGCCCCGGCCGCCGCTTCGGCTCAGATGGTCGAAGCCATTGTTCGCGACAAGAAGCGGCTCCTGCCGTGCGCGGCGTACTGTGACAAAGAGTACGGCGTGGGCGGCTACTACGTCGGCGTACCCGTGATACTGGGTGCGGGCGGCGTGGAGAAGGTCATCGAGCTGCCGCTGAGCGACCAGGAACGGACGGCTTTCCAGAAGAGCGTGGACTCCGTCAAAGAGTTGGTCGCCTCCATGGCCCGGCTGGAAGGCTGACGGTGCGGGGCCGTAACGTTGGTTCAATGGGTGACGCTTGGTTGGCCGTGCCGTGCGCGCGGCAGCCGCGGCGGACGTCCGCTTGACAGCCCTAAAACAGTCGACTAAATAAGGCCCAACGTTGTCACTGCCCGAGTAGCAAACACGGACGTTGAGCGGATTGGAAGCTATGAATCGTCTACAGACTTGGTCCGACAAGGATGCACCCCCCCCCCAGGACACCGCGGCGCTGTTGGAGACATTCGAGACGCTGTCTCGTGTGCCGACGCCTTTTGCCGACGCCTGCGCGATGTTCGCGCCGTTGCACTATGAATCGACATATGCCTACCCGTTGATCGTGTGGCTGCATGGGCCGGAAGGCAATGAGCGCCAGCTCAAACGCATCATGCCGCTGGTCAGCATGCGCAACTATGTGGGTGCTGCTCCTCGAGGCACCGCGCGGGCTGCGAGCCATCACCACGCGTTCGATTGGCGGCAATCCGAAGAAGATATCGCGTTGGCCGAGCAACGCGTTCTGGATGCCATAGCATGGGCCCGAAATCGCTTTCACCTTGCCAGCCAGCGCGTTTTTCTCGCCGGGCCCGGCACGGGAGGCACCATGGCGCTACGAATTGCGCTGGAAAATCCCCACGTATTTGCCGGGGCGTGTTCGATTGGCGGTCCGCTGCCGCGGGGCGGTCGGCCGCTGAAGCGATTGCAGGACGTCCGCCGTCTTGCGCTGCTGTTGGCTACCAGCCGCGACAGCACGCACTATCCCGTCGCGCACGTCGCACGTGACCTGCGCTTGCTGCATACAGCAGGTATGGGCGTCATGGTGCGTCAGTATCCGTGCGGCGACGAACTGACCACCTGCATGCTGTCGGATCTGGACCGCTGGATCATGGACCACATCTCGGCGACGGCCGCCATCTGCCGCGATGCCGTCCGCAAGCCGGATTGACACTCGCGGGGTGTTCCGCTAAAACCCCGCCGCTCATCTATCTCTCGTCTGGCGCGCCGGAACCCCGGTTCCGGCAGCGCGGAACTTAGTGTTGTAACAGCACATTCGCCGTACTGCGTACGCGGTGCCGAATACAGCGGAGGCAAAACGGCGCATGTCTTTGGCTCGCCGTGTCATGAATAGGGTACCGGAGTGGATGCGATGGCGTCCCGCGCGTCGCAGCATGCTGCTCGTCGGCGGCGCTCTGCTGGCCATGCTGGCAGGCGTCGCCACAACACTTGTTGTCGTCAGCCGCCCGGTAACCAGCGCGCAGCGCGACAGTGCCAAACTGAGGCGCGCGCTGGACGCGCTGGATCGCGGATCGTTCGTCCTGGCTCGCAAGCTGGCCAAGGAGATTCTCGAGTCGCCAGAATTGGCTCCCGATGAATTCGGCGGCGGGCCGTTTGTCATCGGCGCGTCGCGACTGCGCGAAGCCGACCAGATGTGGGGGCAGGCGCACGAGGGCAAGGCGTTGCTGGCCTCCCGGTATCTCTTGGAAGCCGAACAACGCGGGTTTCCCCCGGGCCGCACTGCCGAAGGTCTCTTCCTCCTGGGAAAGAGCCTGCTGGCGGGCGGGCGGGTCGTCGCGTGCCGGCGGCCGCTCCTGGAAGCGATGAAAGCCGGTTGGCACGGAAAGATCGTGATCCATCGCCTGCTGGCCGATTCCTACATGCTGGCTCCCAACCCGGACTACGCGCGGGCGCTGGAACATCTGTCGTCCTATTTGGACGGCGGCAAACTGACCGAGCAACAGCGGACCGAAGGCCGCATCCGACAATGCCAGGCGCTGCTCGCGCTGGGCCGTACCGACGCGTGCCGGCAATTGCTTGAGGCACTGCCCGACGAATTCCGGACCAGTAGACGGGGCACGGTGATTCGCGGTCAGGCCCTGTTGACCGAAGCGCAGGAACTTGACCGCCGCGAGCCCGGCCAGGACGCGGGGGATGGGCGTCACCGGGCGCTGGCGAAATACCGCGAGGCACTTCAGGTCTTGCGCGGCATCCAGCAACGCGATGCCGCCATCGATCGCCAGGCCATGCGCGTGGCCATGTACCTTTCGGGCGTAGTCCTGAAGGCGATGGGCGACGCCCACACCGCCGATGCGCTTGTTCAATTCACCCGAGTTCGCAAGCTGTTCTTCGAAACCCCGGAAGGCTTCGCGGCGTCGCTCATGGAAGCGGATATCCTCCGCGAAACGGAACGCGACGCCGATGCGGTGGCCGCCTACCACATGACCCTGTCCACGGCGGGCGAACCCGAACGGTATTCGAATCAATGGGTGCCGCTGGACCATTATCGAGCCCGACTGATGGTCGCCTATCAAGGCTTTGCACACGCCAGGAAATTCGATCGCGCGATCGAACTAGCCTCCCGATTTCCACCCGTGTTTTCCCGGCCGCGGGCCCTGGAACTGGTCGCGCGGGCCGCCAGCCAGTGGGGAACGTGGATGGCCGAAGGGGCGCGCCGGCCGCTGCTCCGCGATGCCACGATCGACGCCCGCGAATCGCGCCGGCACTATCGCCAGGCCGGACGGGCTTATCTCAGACTGGCCCGGCTCCGCTACGCCACTCGGCAGTACCCCGAAGACCTGTGGCTCAGCGCGCAAAACCTGCTGGCGGGTCAGGCCTATCGCGCGGTCGTCCCGGTGTTGAAGGAATACTTGACGACCGAATCCCGTCGTCACCGCAGCGAAGCATTGCTGGGAATCGGTATGGCTTATCTGGCCTTGGGCGATGCCGAAGACGCGGTGGATACGCTGACCGAGTGCATTCGGGATCACGGCCGCGATCCAGTCGCGTATCTGGCCCGCCTGTGGTGCAGCAAGGCCTACATGGAACAGAACAAACCGACACAAGCGGAACAATTGCTCCGCGATAACTTGTCCGGGGATGACCTCACACCGTCGAGTGTCGAGTGGAGAGATTCGCTGTATGCCCTGGGCGAACTTCTCTACAACACGGGCCGATTTCAGGAAGCCGCGGACCGGCTGGATGAAGCGATCCAGCGCTATCCCGATACGCAGCAGGCCATTACCGCGTCGTACCTGCTGGCCGAAACCTACCGCCAGCGGGCCCGCGAGCCACAACAGCGGCTCCGCCAGTCCCAGATTCCCAGCGAACGGCTCGCCCTGCGGCGGCAGATCAACATCTTGTTGCGCAAAGCAACCAAACATTATTCGGCGGCACGGGAAATTCTGCTGCGCCGCGAGCAGCACGCCGAACTGACGCATCATCAGCGGGCGATCCTCCGCAACTGCTACTTCGCCCAAGGTTCCGTCCTGTTCGACCTGGGACAGTATGACGATGCCGCGGAAGTCTACACGCGCGCCTCGACACAGTATCAGAACCAGCCGGCGGTCCTCGAAGCATACCTCAAACTGTCCCATTGCCACCGGCACAACAACGAGCCCGTGCAGGCGCGCGGGGCGATCGAACAGGCCAAGGTCGCGTTGCAGCGGCTGCCGATAAGTGAACCGCTGGAAGCGACGACTAATTATCCACGTAGCGAATGGGCGAGTCTTCTGAACCAGCTCAGCTCGCGATGAACTCAATACTCGACAGAGGCGTTTTACTTCATATGGAAGCGCTCGATACGAACCAACTGGGCGGCCTGATCGCCCAAAAAGAAAAATGCCTCGTGCATCTGCGCGATCTCGTCAAGAGGCAACTCGCCTTGATCGCGGACGGAGAAATCACGCAGTTGCTGAAGGTCCTTTCCGCCAAACAACAGTTGATCGGCAAGCTGCGGGCGCTGGAAAAATCGCTGGCGCCCTTCCAGCAACAGGACCCGGAAAGCCGCCGCTGGCGTTCGCCCGAAGAACGGGCGGCATGCGCCGAGCAGGCCACCGCGTGCAAGGCGCTGCTGGCGGAAATCGTGGAGGCAGAAAAGGCAAGTGAGACCCGGCTGGCGACCAGACGAGACGAGATCGCGCGCCGACTACACGCGACGCACACCGCGGCCCGCGCCCGAGGCGCCTATCAGAACGATACCGGATCGACGACGGGAATGCTGGATGTGGCTTCGGAGACATGAGGACGATGCCGGCCTCTTGGGGCCGCCGGACAAGCCTTCACAAGGACTCGACCATGACGCAATCCTCACGTTCCACCGACGCGGCTCCGATGGCAGAACGCCACGCGCCGCTTGCGCGAGGGGCCACGATGGAAACGGTGCTGGCGGCCTGGCACGACGCTACCGTCCGGCTGGAACGGACGCACGAATCGCTGCGTGAAGAGGTGAGCCGGCTGACGGCCGAATTGGAAAGCAAGAATCGCGAGTTGGCCAGGAAAGAACGCCTCGCCGATCTGGGACAGATGGCATCTCACGTGGCGCACGAAGTACGCAACAACCTGGTTCCCCTCGCACTCTACATGAGCCTGCTGAAGCGGCGCTTAAGCGATGACGCAGACAGCATGGAAATCCTGGCCGAGATTGAATCGGCGGTGTCCGCGATGGACGTGACCGTCAACGACCTACTGCATTTTACCTCCGACCGGGATCCGCGACGAAGCCCTGTCCGCGTCCGGCAACTCGTCGAAGACGTACTCGGCGCGCTGGCTCCCCAGATGAGCGCGCAGGCCATTCGCACGGACATCGACGTCCCGGCCACCGCCATGCTGTGGGCCGATCATGACATGCTGCGCCGGGCCGTGTTCAACCTGGCACTGAACGCCGTGGACGTCATGGCCGACGGCGGGGAACTGGTCATCACCTCGTACGACGGGCCCGGAGGTTTCGAACTGGAAGTCGCCGACAGTGGACCCGGTTTATCGGACGACGCCCGGCGGCGCGCATTTGAACCCTTCTTCACGACCAAGAGCGGAGGCACCGGACTGGGCCTGGCCATCGTATACCGCGTCGCGGAATCCCACGGCGGCGATGTGACCGCGGCCAACTGCCCCGAAGGCGGCGCCGCATTTACGCTCCGCTTTCCCCACTGCGTTATGGAGGCGGCCGCATGATACGTTCCCACGACACCCCGGGACGCGTCCTGGTTGTCGACGACCACCGCAAGGCGAGGGAGTCGATCGCGGCCGTCCTTCGCCATGCCGGGCACGACGTCACCTGCTCGGCCAGCGCCGTGGAATCTCTGCGATTGCTCGATGCGGACAGCTACGACGTCGTCGTCACCGACCTGCGCATGCCCGGCATGTCAGGCCTGGAATTCATCCGGACGATCCATCAGCGGCAGCTCGGTGTGCAAGTGGTGATGATTACGGCGCACGCGTCCATTGCATCGGCCGTCGAGGCCATGCGCTACGGTGCGTTCGATTACATTGAAAAACCATTCGATGTCGATCAGATCGAGCAGCTCGTTTCCCGGGCAGCCGCTCACGGGGCCTTGATGACGTCCCAGAGCAAACTCAACGCGACTCCTTGCGGGACAGTGCCGGTGATGATCGGCGACAGCCGCCCCATGCAGGCACTGCGCAACCGCATTGCCCAGGTGGCCCAGACGTCCGAAACCGTGCTGATCACCGGCGAAAGCGGCACGG
>CAZNKT010000173.1:0-7654 GCA_964573605.1 uncultured Pirellulales bacterium | reverse complement strand
CCCCCTCCCGAAACTGCTCCGCTGGGTGGCCCCTCACCGATCCCGGTTCCATCAGTTGCTGGTGATTAAGGGGTCGCGATGGAAGGAAGAGTGCCGGCAAGCCGTTGAGTTGGGGTTGCTTGCCGGCCTGCGACTCGACACGATGACATCCTACCGCACGCCGCAGACCCAGGCCGAGAACGTCGTGCTGCGGATTGCCTCGGATACGCCCGGCTAAGATGTTCCGGTACAAATGGAGCCGCTTCGCGGCGGTGGCGCACGGCGGTGCGCAAAGCTCCGCGGCGGTTTCGCGAGTCCTTTTTCCAATCTGTCCTTATCCAATCTGATTGACGACACGGGAGGAGAAGTGTGGACGAAGCGCAATCATGGAGGAGCTGTTTCAGCCGATGGCCCCAAAACGTACGCCGCAGGGGAGTCATCGTCATGCGATTCGATGAACAGGTTCCGTTCTCGGGTTTTCGGACGGGAGCCGAGCAACTGCTGGTGGAACGCGCGACGCCCGATCCGATGGGAGCGCGGATGTTGATCGTTCCGTACTCCCAGATTGTCGCGGTGAAGGTCACCGATCCCCTCGATCCGAACGCGGTCAAGAGCATGGGGTTCGGAGACGACCCGGCTTCGGCCTGATCGCGTCGTCCCGATTGAGGCCGCCCGATTGAGGCCGCCCGATTGAAGCGGGCAAATCGTGGCAGCCGGGGGGAAACCGGATGGTGTGTTTTTCCGCGAGGGATCTGATCATGCCCGCAATCTACCTCGATTACAACGGCACGACTCCGGTCGCTCCCGAGGTCTGCGATGCCATGCTGCCGTTCTTGCGGGAAAAGTTCGGCAATCCTTCGAGCAGCCATGAGATGGGCGTGCCGGCTCGGCGCGCCGTAGCAGAAGCGCGTCAACGGCTAGCGAAGCTGTTGGGCGCGGACACGGACGAGGAGATCGTTTTTACGTCCGGCGGCACGGAAAGCAATAATCTGGCGATCTTCGGCCGGTTGGACGCCTGGGAAGACCGGGCCAAGCGCCATGTCGTGATCTCGTCCTTCGAACATCCCGCCGTGGAGATGCCGGCCCGTGTCCTCGAGTTGCGGGGCTTCCGCGTGAGCCGCGTAGCGCCGTGCTCCGACGGCGTCGTGGCCCCCGAAGCCGTCGCCGCCGCACTGGCCGACGATACGGCGCTGGTCAGCATCATGCATGCCAACAACGAAATCGGAACGATTCAGCCGATCGCCGAGATTGCCCGCGTATGCCGCCAGCGGTCCATCGCCGTGCACACCGATGCCGCGCAGAGTGTCGGTAAGATAGCGACGCGCGTGGACGAACTGGGCGTTGATTTGCTTTCGGTCGCCGGTCACAAGTTTTATGCGCCCAAGGGCATTGGCGCGTTGTATGTGAAGCGTGGTACCGCGTTGCGACCGGTGATCCACGGAGCCGGACAGGAGAGAGGCTTGCGTCCCGGCACGGAAAACGTGGCGGCGATCGTCGGGTTGGGTGTGGCCGCCACGCTGGCCGGCCGCGTACGGGATGGCGCCGCGTCCGGAATGCGGCGGCACCGCGATCGGCTGTGGCAACGGTTGGCCGCCGGCACCGGCGGTCGAGTGTCGGTCAACGGCGAGCGCGCGCCGCGTCTGCCTAATACGCTGAGCGTCAATTTCGCGGGCGTGGCGGGACACGAATTGCTCGCCCGGGCCGCTCCGCTATGCGCGTCGACCGGCGCGGCGTGCCACAGCGGAGGGGATTCCGTCTCGGCGACGCAGGCCGCCATCGGTCTGCCGGCGGCAACGGCACGAGGAACGGTGCGGCTGAGCGTCGGCAGATTCACATCCGACGAGGAAGTGGACGAGGCGGCTGAGCGTCTGGTCGCGGCCTGGAACGAACTGACCGCCTGACCGCCCCGCCAGCCGCGCCGCCATCCGGTCTGACCGTGCGGCCCGCGACCCCGCCGTCGGTCGAGCGACCCGCTCGCCGGCGTCCGTCCCTTCCGATCCGCCCGGGCGCTACGGCCGGTCATCTGCCCTGAAGCATCTGGGAACGCGCCATGGCGTCTTCGGCAAGCCGGATATACTCCTGCTGGGTCGTTCCGGCAAAAGCTCGCTGATAGGTGACACTCAGTGCCGTGAAGCTGAACGGATCTTGAGGCTCCAATGCGCATACGCGCTGCGCGTGTTCAATGGCCTCTTCGTGCTTGCCAACCTTGCCCAACAGTACCGCCAGCGCCGAGTGGGCCAATGCGTAATTGGCGTCGATGGCCAGCAATTCGCTGAGCTTGTCGATGGCCTCTTGCAGCTGGCCCGCGTCCTTGAGTTGCTCGGCTTCGTCATACAGGGCGTCCACAGTGGCCATGGTTGGGTCCTCCGCGAGGTTGTCGAACAGCGCGGGTTCGCGGTCCGAAGCACGATGCTAACAGATATTACGATAGTGGATTGCGGGCCCCCTGGAAACGGTCTGCCAGCATCGGGACCGTGGCCCATTCCGGGGAGCCTGGCGGCAGAACCGTTATTTCAGGCTAAGCCGCTACGGGGGGAAAATCCGATAGAAATATATGACCCGCTGCCCACCCCGGAGACCCCGCCCGTGCCCATCCACCCGCTCGCGCTGGTCAGCCCCGACGCCGACGTGGACCATAACGTTGAGATTGGGCCGTTCGCCGTCGTGGAACCGGATGTCACGATCGATGCCGGGTGCCACATTGCGGCGCACGCGGTCATCAAGCAGGGCACGCACCTCGGCCGGAACAATTTCGTCGCCGAAGGCGCCGTGCTGGGGGGTCTTCCGCAGCACACTTCCCCGCCCGAGAAACCGGGGAAGCTGGTGCTGGGCCAGCACAATGTGATCCGGGAAATGGTGACCGTCCACCGGTCCCTGGACGCCGGTTCGGAGACGCGCATCGGCAACCACAACCTGCTGATGGTCGGCTGCCACGTGGCGCACGACTGCCGGCTCGCCGATTCGGTGATCCTGACCAATCATGTTCTGCTGGCGGGACATGTGGAGATCGACCAGCAGGCGTACCTGGCAGGCGCCGTGGCGGTGCACCAGTTTTGCCGCATTGGACGCACCGCCATGATTGGCGGCATGGCGCGGATCCTGAAGGACGTGCCCCCGTTTGTGACCGTCGACGGTGCGACTGGTCTGGTGGTGGGCTTGAACCTGGTTGGTTTGCGACGCAACGGATTCGCGCCCGAGGAGATCCGCGCGCTGAAGGAAGCGTACCGCGTGATCTACCGGCAGGGTCTGCGGTGGCAGGAGGTGCAGGAAACGCTGCAACGCCGCTTTGCGGACGGACCGGCCGCGCTGTACCGAACATTCTTCGCCGGGGGCCGGCGCGGATTCGTGCAAGAACGACGCGTCCCCGATACGGCCACGATCAAGCTGCACGGCGATAAGAACACGTCCGCGTCGCAGCAGGTGGCCAAGAAGGCGGTCGGGTAGGCCGGGGATCGGGGCCGCCGGTCACGCGGTCGATTTGACCAGGGCCGCCTGGGCTGCGGCCAGCCTGGCGATCGGCACTCGGAAGGGACTGCACGACACATAGTCCAATCCGACTTTCTGGAAAAACCGGATCGAAGCCGGGTCCCCGCCGTGTTCCCCGCAGACGCCGCATTTGAGATTCTTGCGGACGTTCCGTCCCTTTTCCACGCCCATCGCCACAAGCTGGCCGACGCCCGTGACATCAAGTGACTGGAACGGGTCCCTCGCAAGAATCTCTTGGCGCAGATAATCGGGAAGAAACGTGTTCACGTCGTCGCGGCTGTAACCGAAGGTCATCTGCGTAAGGTCGTTGGTGCCGAAGCTGAAGAATTCAGCGTGCTTGCCGATTTCATCCGCGGTCAAAGCCGCCCGCGGCACTTCAATCATGGTGCCGACGAGGATTCCCAGATTGCCGGTAAACTTCTTGGCGGCGGCCACCTCCTTGATCGTCTCGCGCACGCGTCGGCCCAACATCTCCAGCTCGCCTTCCAGGCCCACCAGCGGAATCATGATCTCCGCGCGGGCATTGACCTGCTTGCGGCGGCACGTGATCACGGCCTCCACGATGGCGGTCACTTGCATCTCGAGGATTTCGGGGTACGTCACCGCCAACCGGCATCCGCGATGGCCCAGCATGGGGTTGGTTTCGTGCAATTGCTGGACGCGGGCCTTGATGCGCGACACCGGAAGGCCCAACCGCTTGGCCATCTCCGACTGGCTCTCGTTGTCCTGCGGAAGGAATTCGTGCAGGGGTGGATCGAGCAACCGGATGGTGACCGGCAGTCCCTTCATGGCGCGGAAAATGCCGATAAAATCGGACCGCTGCAACGGCAGCAGTTTCTTCAACGCGGCTTTCCGCGTCTTCGGCTCGTCGGCCAGAATCATCTCCCGCATGGCCCGGATCCGATCGCCTTCGAAGAACATGTGTTCGGTGCGGCACAGGCCGATGCCTTCGGCTCCGAACTGACGCGCGCGGCGGGCGTCCTCGGGCGTGTCGGCATTGGTCCGCACGTCGAGCGTCCGGTATCGGTCGGCCCACTTCATCAGCCGTGAGAAATCGCCCGACAGTTTGGGAGTTTGCGTGGCCACGGCTCCGGCGATCACCTCACCGGTGGATCCGTCGATCGACAGGACGTCCTTGTGGGAAAACGTACGTCCATTTACGGACAGCTTGCGCGTCCGTTCGTTGATCTGGATGCGTCCGGCACCCGCCACACAGCAACGGCCCCATCCCCGCGCGACGACGGCCGCGTGGCTGGTCATTCCTCCGGTGCTGGTAAGGATACCCGCCGCCAAATGCATCCCGTCGATGTCTTCTGGATTCGTCTCTTTGCGGACCAGCAACACCGACTCGCCGGCATTGGCGCGCTCCACAGCTTCGGCGGCCGTGAAGGCGGGCCGGCCAACGGCCGCGCCGGGCGAGGCGGGCAGTCCCACCGTCAGAACCTGGGCCGATTTTTTGGCCGCGGGACTGAAACTGGGCAGCAGCAGTTGCGTGAGGTCTCCGGCGGGGACCCGTTGCACGGCCGTCTTTTCCGAAATGAGCTTCTCCTTCACCATATCGCAAGCGATCCTCACAGCAGCCGCGCCGGTCCGCTTGCCGGTGCGCGTCTGCAACATGTACAGCTTCCCCCGCTCGATGGTGAACTCGATGTCCTGTACGTCCCGGTAGTGCTTTTCCAGCTTCTGTTTGATGGCCAGCAGTTCCCGATACGTGGCCCGATTCCATTTCGGCATCTCGGAGACCGGCTGCGGTGTTCGGATGCCGGCCACGACGTCCTCGCCCTGGGCGTTCACGAGAAACTCGCCGTAAAATTCGTTCTTGCCTGTCGAGGGATTGCGTGTGAACGCGACGCCGGTCCCGGAATCGTCGCCCATGTTTCCGAACACCATCGACTGGACATTGACGGCGGTACCCAACAGGCCGGTGATTTGCTCCACCTGGCGGTACTTAACCGCCCGCGGCTGCATCCAACTGCGGAACACCGCGATGATGGCCAATTCCAACTGCTTGAACGGATCCTGGGGAAAGTCGTTGCCGTGATGTTTGCGATACACGTTCTGATACGACGTGCACAACTCCCTCATTCCGTCGGCCGGGACGTCGGTGTCCTGTTCGGCGTGGTGCTTGTGCTTTACCTTGTCGAAGGCTGCTTCGAAGTACGCGTGGTCCACGTCCACCACGACGTCGCCGAACATGTTGATCAGGCGCCGATAGGCGTCGTACGCGAAGCGCGGGTTCTGCGTCTCGCGGGCGAGCGCTTCGACGGACTCATCGTTGAGCCCCAGGTTCAGAATCGTGTTCATCATGCCCGGCATGGAGACGGCGGCACCGCTGCGGACGGAAACGAGTAACGGATTTTTCTGATCGCCAAATCGCTTGCCCGTTTCTTTTTCCAGCAACCCGATGCTGCTGTGGACTTCGTCCATTAATCCGGCGGGCAGTTTTTCGTGATGCTCGTAATAGAGACCGCACACTTGGGTCGTGATGGTGAAACCGGGCGGCACCGGCAGCCCGATGCTGGTCATTTCCGCCAGATTGGCCCCCTTGCCTCCCAACAGCGGTTTCTGATCTCCGCCGCCGTCGGTCCGGGTCTGGCCGAAGTAATACAGCAGTTGTTCGTGGGCAGGTCGATGGTTGCGGCTCGTCTTGCCGCGGCGGCGCTGGGCAACGCGGGCCTTCGTGGAGGTTGCCATGATCGGGTGGTTCCTATCAGGAAATCGGGGACTGCGATTTGGAGCACGATTTGGAGCACGGAGGGCCGAATTCGCCCGCCTCAAGCCCGAAGACACAGCAGCCACGGCTGGCTGCGGGGCCCCGCCGCCTACTGGCACTCGTTGTCGGGTTCGGCTGCAGGGCAGTACACTTTGTTTCCGAACCGGCGCGGGGACGCCGAGCTGGGATGCAGAATGTGAGAGTCTATCGGTGGCGCGGGAGACCGTCAAGCCGACAGGGCTCGGCCACGCCCCCAACGCCGTGCAGAATGTGTGTCGCCCAAGTCGCCAGAGTTTGGCCGCAACCACGTTGGCCAAACTCGTGGCGAGTTCGGCTACCGCGGGAATGTTGCCCGGCCTCGCGGTGCCCCGCTCATCTCATACCTTCGCGCGAAAGCCGTCGACGTGCGTCAACCCCACGTTTTGATTTCCGCGTTTCTGTTCGAATGTGGCATCGGCGTCGTGGCGGCGCTTGTGGGTTGGCTGTTTGACCGTTACCCCGCGCGATTTGTGCGCTGGGAGCCGACGGCCGCCCTGGCAGGTACCGCGGCCGCGCTGCCCATGCTGGTCGCCCTGTGGATGCTCGCACGGCTCTCCTTCCCGCCCGTGCAACGTCTGACGCAGACGGCGCGGCAACTGGTACGGCAGATCTTTTCCGGAGCTTCGACGGCCGAACTGTTGATGATTTCGCTGGCGGCCGGTTTCGGCGAGGAATTACTGTTTCGAGGTCTTTTGCAGTCGAGTGTGGCGGATCATTTTGGCGTGACCGCCGGCCTGATTGTCGGGGGCGTCCTGTTCGGATTGGCGCATCCCATTTCAAGCACCTACGTGTTGCTGGCGGGCCTCGTCGGCGTCTATCTGGGCGGCATTTGGATCGCCGCCGACCACAACCTGCTCGTGCCGATTCTCGCCCACGCCGTGTACGACTTCCTGGCCCTGTTGTACCTGCTTCGTCGGCCGACCCGTCCGGCCCGGGATCCCGATTAACCGCCCGTCTCCCGGGATGCTTTGGATCACGGGGCGGTTCGGTTTTGATGGACTTGTTGAAAAAAAAGACGGTTCGGCCCCGCGAGGAACCGAACCGTCTTCGTGTTTAGACCAGGCCTTCTTCCTCCACAGGAAGGAGGCTCATCAACCGCGAATCAGCCTCCGCAGCCGCACGATGGCGGGCAACAAGGCGCCGGGCAACATACGCACACCGGAACCTGCTTGCACACGACCTTCGGGACGCAACGGGTGACCGTGCACGCGACCTTCTTCGGGACGCAACGGACGCATTGGACCGTCTTTGTTGCGTGGACCGGCTTGCAGATCGTGTAGGGCACCTTTTTCACACAGGTCTCGGGGACCATGCGGCACACTTTATAGGTGCACGTCCGCTGCTCGGGCACCATCTTGCACACCTTGTAGGTGCACTGCTTGACACAGGTCTCGGGGACCATGCGGCACACTTTATAGGTGCACGTCCGCTGCTCGG
>CAZNKT010000172.1:0-7670 GCA_964573605.1 uncultured Pirellulales bacterium | reverse complement strand
TCTCGGTAGAGATCACTCGGTGACCGCCGCAGTCGGCGTGATTGCGCTCGCGTGCGTATCCAACTTTCTGTTCAGAATTGGCGGCTATCGCCGTTCTCGGTAGTCGGCTTGGGGACTCGCTCGCGGCGGGTAACCAGTTAAGGATTGCAGTTCGCGCAGCCGAACCTGCAATCCTTTGTTCAAGAAGCCCGATGCAAGCAGTCGGGCTCTTCTCTTCAGGGGATTGCTTCGGGGATTCAGAAGCGAACGAAGCAATTGGAGATCCGCGATTCGGTAGCGAGGGCCTACAGGGATAGCACGTGGAGGCCGATCGGGGGGCAGTTTCGAGGCCTTCCGCAGACAATGATGGCAATCGGCGCCGTATTGGCCCACCAAGCGCGCAGCGTGAAGGAACTTCGCCCGAGGGAAGTTTCACACGTCGGTTGACCAACCGGTTCTGGGGCCCGCTGCTCGGCTACCGCGGCACCTTCAGTGTGGAATGGAAGCCGGTCAAGCCGGGCGATATCTCCGCCCAGATCAAGCCGCGCCGCGAAGAGTCCAGAGAGTGAAATGGGCGGTCGCGGTTGGCTGCTGGACTGCCGAATCGCGAAATTGATCGGACGGGCCGATAGCGGGTAGTCACGGCCATTGTGGCCTGTGCCCCCGGCCACCTTCGGCGGCGTCCGCACCAAGCGGTTCTGTGAAGATGAGAAAGCTCGCAATGGCGGGGATCAAGGCGTCCCCCGATCCATCGTGGGTGCGCATCGACCCCAGAGTATCTGTCGCCAAATTGGCAGCGCGCCAATGACGGCCTGCGCCACCCGCCCGCTTCGTCGAACTTCTCGCGCGACGCCATGCCCTCTTGCGACTCCGTGCGAGTCCGTGCAACGAAGGCACCTCAGAGCCCGGTTAACGTCCACTTCCGCTTCGACGACACAATCCCCGTCGACCGCCGCCGCAGGCCGTCTCGGTCAATTCTGTGCGTTCGCCTCGCCGTTTTGCCGATCGATGTGCCGTTGCTTCCGGAGAGCTGCGGCGTCCCGACCAAATCGTCTTTCAGATGCCAGGGTGACACGCCTTTCCGCTACGTGAGCATATTAGGAAGAGCACCCACGCGCGTTCGTCTGGTCGCAGCGCCGTTTTCTTTATAGTGGTCGGCGGGCTTGTGCAAATGTGCCGGAAGGAAGATATTAGGTCTCACAGGGGCTTTTTTCGATTTCGGCTAGGCAATTTCATGTGCCGTGCAGCACGCCTTTCTTTGGTTGCCCTTGGCTGGGGGCTTCTCGTCGCCTCCGCCGGTCGAGCCTTCGCACTTCAGATCTGGCTTTCCGATGTCGGCATGCCTGGACAGGGCGTGGCGGTCGGCAATCTGGAGCGAGAGTTTGTTGAGCCTGTCAATGACCAGGAACTGTTCATCTGGGGCCGGCCCGATGCAGAAAAGACACTCGGGGCGATTGATCTAAGGATCGTCTCGTCCAACCGCGAAGTACTTGACTTCACAGGGGCCACGTTCCACAACCCGCTGATTGGGCAGGCGGAGTTCTCGTCCAAGGACATGCGGAGATTCGAGTTTGCTCTCAATCCCGTCGTGTCAGATCCGTCCAGTGTAGTTGAGCGGATCGGGGGATTCAGTGTTACCAACGAGGCATCCATCGGTGCCGGCATCGGGCCAGGCTCCACGGCGACGGATCCGCTCTATGACACCGAAGCAGATGCCTGGCTGCTGGGCACGGTCACCTATGACGTGATTGGATCGGGCTCGACCGACCTGTTCTTGCAGATTGGCAATAATGGCCTGTTATATAAAGGTGGCAGATCGTCGGAGGTCGATATCGTGTTTGGTGGCGGCGCGGACCAGGCGCTCAACGGTAAGACGGACCGCATGGTCAACAGCGTGACGCCCGACGGCTCCATCACGCTCAACGGAGATTATCTGCGTCCCGAAGCATGGTACGAGGCGCCGGTGATCGACGCACCCGCTCCCGATCCGGTCACCGTCCTTCCTCCGGACAACGGCACGCATTCGGGCGATGCCGGCAATGTTGCGGAAGGGTCAATCGATGAGGCGGTCGGCGACGATCCAATTGAGCCCGATCGAGAGGTCGCCGACGTGCCCGTTGACGGAGTCGATCACTCCGGGAGTGATGTGCCGATTTTCACCACCGGTGAAACCGCAGAGCTGATCCGCTTTTTGCCCATCGTCGATCGGCCGTTCATTCTCAGCCCTGACCAACCAACTGATTTGTGGAAAGAGGTTCTGCTGCCAGGGGCGGCGAAGCCAGTTTGGCATGACTTGGCGTTTGACGGCCAATTCGATGGGGTTGAGCGGCAGTTGCTGTTTAACCGCGCCGAGATTGTACCGTTGGAAGTCGAAACTCAAGGGTTGGCCATTCCCGAACCATCGACGTTGTTGCTCTTGGTGGTCGGTTTGTTCTCGATTGCCGGGACAGTCCGCAGGTCGGGGTGCGACGAACTTGCTTCAGACCCAATAAAGCGGCCGGAGCAAGATCACAATCAATTGCGGCAGTAGCTTAGTTGATAGAACAACGGTTCTCCAATTGCCGTCGACACCCCCCCTGAACCAGCGGGGGTTCTCTTCATGTCAGCAGCCACCAGAATCGCCCAAGTGACACGCGGCAGGCGCCAGTGACACCCTCTGAGGCCGGGCTCCATCAATTCGCAATTGTTTGCGTCGAGGCTCCTGAGCCGGTAGCCTCATTGGAGTGGGGCTCTGACTCCTATCGACGGCTGTGCTAGTGCATGTCTTCTGAGACCCACGTGCTGCCTCATCGACCACGCAATTCTGATTTGGCTTTGCCTGGGCATTGTATTCCGCAGCCTAGGTCCGATTGTAGGACTAGCTGCTCCGCACATCGGGCTCGCCATCTCTATACCCAATTTCAATTCCAGAGGGGTGTTTTGGTGCGTGTGTATTTGCTTTCCGGCTTCTTGGTCGCCGCGTCTGCCGTGAGCACCCACGCGAGCGAAGTGGCCAGCGAAATCTGGCTTTCTGATGTTGGAACGGTCGGAAGCGGAGTTGCCCAGGGTGTGCCTAACCTGAAGCTTCGCGACGGTGCCAATACGATCTACATTTGGGGGCGACCGCAGGAGGACGAGACTCTACAAAACCTTTCGCTGAATATCCGTTCCACGAACGACGTGGTTTTGGATTTCACGGAAGTGATCATGGACAACCCGTTCTTAACAACCAACCCGGTGGGGCTTGAGGTATCTCGCTTCACCGTTGTCGTGGACACGCCGCAAGGATCAGTAACACCGAACGTGGACCCGGACAGTTTGGTTAATTTCCAGGGTGTCATTTTCCTGAGCATTCGGCCAACCGCAGGAATGGGGCCCGTGGCGACGGACTTTGACCCGCTGTATGACGCTGTCGCGGACGCATTCCGAATCGCGACCGTGAATTTCAATGTCGTTGGTAACCGAGGAATCACGACCGAGCTCTTTCTGCAGATTGGCCCGAATGGTGCAAACCTACTTTCAAAGAGCTCTAACGAAACACCGATTGTGTTCGGTGATCCTAATGATCCGCCACTGAATGCGAACACGGAGCGGGAGGTCGACAGCGCCACGCCGGACGCGATCATTCGTGTTGTTCCCGAACCTTCATCGATTTGGCTTTTCGCTCTAGCCTTGCTTGCCATTGCTGTGCTGGGCCGGATCGCGGCGGCACGCTCTCGGAATTCCCTTGGCGTCGGTGGCCGGACAATCAGTTGATTCGGGTGATCGTAGGGCATGCTCAGAGCCTCCAAAATGGCCGCTTTCGTGTTGGGGCGGATAGAGTCCTCCATCGACTCGGCCGCGCGCTCGCCTCCGGGCTGCTGGCGGGCTGCAAACGGGGCTATCGTCCGCCCGCTTCTAATGTTCTGGAATCCGCCCCTTGACTGTGTTAAGCTGCGCAAAGTTCCAGACTTTGCGACATCACGTCGCCTGAAATCCCGTTGAGCGAGCTGGGGAGAAATGCGGTAATGAGCCAAGGCGAGGACAGGCCCTGCCCAGACTGTGACGGGACCATGAAACCAGTCAGGCTGATCGATAAAGAACTGGGTACGCACCGCGACGTGGAGTACACCGTCCCTGAGGCGAAGCGGAGCTTCTGGAGTTCGCGGTTTCCCGTTGAGGGCAACGTGGCTGCGGTCATGTGCGATTCCTGTGGGCGGATGCTACTCTTCGGCCAGAAGTAGCTCCGCTAAACACGCCGCAGCCGCAGTGCCGCCTCCGGCGGTCGCCGCCTTAGTGGTTCAACGCATACACGTTTGGCAGATTGGCCGATAATTCCAACATCCTCAACATGGAAGCAGCGGCGACGGCTGCGGCTTCCGCTAGACGGCCTGGAAACAGCAAATGGAGAACGCCGATCGCAAGCATCGAGCGACGAAGAGAAGCACGCCGCTCCAATTTGGTTTGCCATTATTGTTCTTGGTCATGACGCTGGCTGCGGTTGGTGTTGCGATTCCAAACGCCTACAGAATCGGTTTTCTGATTTGGGCGTGCGGATGCTTTGGGATTGCTCTCATCCGAATCGGTCGCATCATGTTGGCTCGCCCCAGCCGCTAAATCGGGATAGGGGGTAGCCTTGCGGCTATCCCTCTCCCACACCACCTAGCAAGCGGCTCCGCACTAGGCGGTTCGACGAAGTGGAGCAAGCTCGCTCCAGAGATATCTGACGAAGACAAGTCCCTGATCCCGGAGCCACTGTTTCGTCATGCCGGTGTGGCCACCCAGCGTTTTGGCTAAACGCCAGTAGCCTTTGCGGCTGGCTCCGTGGCTGAATGCCGCGTCGCGATCCACGCCAAGCTGCATGAGCTTCCGGATGCGAGTGCGTGCGTATAGCCACTGCTTCCAGTAACACATACGCACCCGGCGACGAATCCATTCGTCCAAGCGCGCAAATACGTTCTTCGTGCATGCCAACGCGAAATAGCCAGTCCATCCGCGGAGGTACCGGCTTAGTTCCCCGACCATACGCTGCATCGAGATCCCCCGGCTATGTGTGAATGGAAGCACCTTACCTCTACGGAGGGGCTTCACTGGCAGTTGCCGCAGCAAACTGTGCCAATGTTGGCACAGGGCAGGCGCTGCCACTCCGGTGATAGCCACGCGTGCTGCCGTTTTCGCCCGACGGAACGATGACGACCCTCGATGTTACTCGCGAATCAGGGGAGACTCTGATGAACGCTTCGGCCACGTGGCGCATCGAGGACCATACGCTGGTTTTACGCAAACATCGCCGAGGGATTGCTTCGGTGTTGGATTTCATTCCCGGGATGGGGCTTCCGGAGGATCGGATTCCGATTCTTTCGGTAACGGAGAACGAGCTGTTGGCGGGCAGCGAGGCTACTCCGATTGCTTACGAGCGGCCCAGCGGGAATTTGCCCCCGATCGCGCGCTGAATGGTTGCTCGCGGGCCGGTCCGCCGGATCGGGTCACGATAGACCGTTCGACTCGCAACCGATCTGTTGCCAATTTGGCGGCGCGCCGTCGACCGCTTCTGTTTTCGGTCTCTTTCCCAACCATCCGCCCGATCTGGTCTGCCTGGAGCCCCGGCATCGGTTGCGCCTGTGGTCCAATCCGAACGCTCACCGCAACGTTATCCTGCTTTGCAACTCCGTGCGAGTCCGTGCGACGAAGGCACCTGAGAGCCGATTTAACGGCCAGTTTTGATTCGACGGCCAAAGGTCGCCGACGACAACGGCGCGCCGTCTCGGCCGATCCTGTGCGTCCGGATCGCCGTTTTGTCGATCGATGCCGCGACGCCTTCCGGGAGCCGAGGCGTGCCTTGTGGCGTATTACCTCGTGCGCGTAGGCTACGGGCGGGGTGGATGGCTTGCTTACAACGTGATTCGCCGACGCAAGCCAAACGCAATAAGCCCGTACGATGCCGATGTCGGTTCCGGAACCAGCCTGAGCAGTTCGTGCCCCGCATCAACCTGCGGCGCGTTCAGCATACCGACGAACTCATCGATATCGTCGAAGTCCACGCCTCCGTCTCCCTCCAGGTCCCCTATCAGTTCGGGCGGCACGCCGTAGGTGAATTCGCACCCGGCAGCTCGGCGCTCTCACCCAGGGCCGTCGCCTCCACGTTACAACTCTCATCGTTGGCCTATCCCGTGCCTGCCTGATTAGTGCCCGATCCAAGCCGATCCCGTTCGTCGCAGGGCAGCCCAGCCGGGGTAAACCAGACCAGCGCACCAAGGCACGAGGGGTCAAGGGATTTTCTTGACATTCTCCCACGACCCCGTAAACTGGTGCCAATCATCACCCCCATTCGCAGGGTTGTCCGGCCGCTTCCACCTTTCATCACGCCTGCCTCTGCATTCTCTGCCAGGACATTTGGCTATCCAGAATCAGCCCGGATAGGAAACCCACATGAAGGCACCGCTCGCTCGCCTCGTCGGACATCGTCGCACGGATCGCAGATTGACCAAACTCACGGGACGCGACCGACCAAAACGGGTGATGACCCTGGAGTCGCTCGAAGACCGGCGGATGCTGGCAGTCATCGGAGATATGGACATCGATGAAGACGTCGACTTCGACGACATCGACGACCTAATCCTGGGGCTCAACGATCCAGCTGGATACGAGGTGCAATATGGCGAGGCACCAGCAGTGCGAGGGGACGTAGATGGAGACGGGGACCTCGATTTTGACGACATCGACGACTTCATCGGACTGTTGCCTTCGCTGCCTGTCACGCTCGTGGCGAGCCTGGCCAACGATACGGCTCCCGGTGGTGCGACGAACAACGACAGCATCACATTCGATCCGACGTTCGTTGGAACCATCACGGAAGGGCTCGAAAACGTTCAATTGCTAGAAGCACGCGTGGATACGGGCAACTTCGTCGAACTTGCCATTGACCAGTTCGGTGACTTCTCGTTCGATCCTGCATTGGCACTAGATGGCTCAGCAGACGGGCCGCATACGGCGCGGTTTGTCGTTACCGACACGCTCGATAACACCGCGACAGTCGTTGACATTCCATTTACGCTCGATACGTTGGGGCCGGCGCCGGCTGTATTCGGCCTGGAAGCTGCCGCACGGCTGGACCCTGCCAATCCTGCTCTCACTACGCTCAGCGATGTCTCCATCGCCGGTCAAACCGATCCAGATCAGTTGGTCACGCTCGAACCTGGCGGCGCGATGACGACAGCTGCCGGAGACGGCAGCTTCAGCTTCGGCAGTCTGTCGGTTGTCGGCGGCCTCAACCCGTTTACCACGACGATTGAAGACGTTGCCGGCAACCCGACGAGCTTCACGCTCTCGATCACCAAGGTGATGCCGCCACCGGATTTCGAGAACGGTGGTACGCTCGATCTGGCCGAAGGCAGCAACTGGCTTGCTGAACATGCCTTTCTGATCGATCTAGGCCAGACGGAAGGCAATCGCCGATTGACGTTCGACGTCGCTACCACGTTCGACACAACCGACACCGACGTGTTGGTAGGTGACCTGTTGCAGGTATACCTTGTCGACCCGACGAACCCGGGCACGACGCTGCTGGACCGTGGCCGAGAGGGCGGCGCACTCTTTTCGCTGAGCGAAACCGGTGCGAACTTTCTCCCGGGGTTGGTCGCCTACAACGGTACGACGGTGACGGTCGACCTGACCTCGCTGGCCAGCGAGACCGAGGGCCTCTTGCTGTTCCAGCTGATCAACGGCGACAGCGA
>CAZNKT010000171.1:0-7709 GCA_964573605.1 uncultured Pirellulales bacterium | reverse complement strand
CTCCTGTTCGAAGGGCTCGCCGGTGCGTCCGTCGTACAACAACGCCTTGCCGTGTTTGGGAAGCCCGGCTTCGTCGAGGCAGGCATTGATGTCTTCTTCGGTCGCGCCGTCAAAGACCGGCGTGATGGCGCGGAAGCCCAGACTTTCGGCGGCCCAGCCCAGATGGGTTTCCAGGATCTGCCCCACGTTCATGCGGCTGGGCACGCCCAGCGGGTTGAGCAGGATCTGCACCGCCGTGCCGTCCTCCAGAAACGGCATGTCCTCCTGGGGCAGAATTTTGGCGATCACGCCCTTGTTGCCGTGGCGGCCGGCCATCTTGTCCCCCACGGAAATCACTCGTTTGGTCGCCACGTAGACCTTCACCATCTGGAGCACGCCGCTGCGCAGTTCATCGCCGCGCTTCATGGAGTTGAGCTGCCGATCGCGTTCGTCCAGGGCGAGTTCCACGTCCGGCCAGCTGCTCTTGACGATTTTCTCGACGGCCGACTTCCGCTGCGGGCTGCGGACATCGATGGTCTCCAGCTTGAAACGCTGGGCCTGCTCGGCAATGAACTTAGGATCCTGGTCGCGGACCAGCGGGGTCCCGTCTTCGTCGGTCAAGGGACGCTGGAGCACCTTTTCGATCTGCTCGACCATGTCGGAGAACACCGCCGCGACCTTCTTGTTCCCCTCGGACTCTACCGCCTTGAGCGACTTTTCGAAGGCCTTGCGTTCTTCTTCGGAAAGACTCATTCGCCGCGAGAACTTCTGGGTATCGATCACGATGCCCTCGACGCCCGAAGGCACCTCCAGGCTGTCGTTCTTCACGTCCTCGCCCGCGCGTCCGAAGATCGCATGGAGCAGTTTTTCCTCGGGAGTCAGTTCCGTCTTCGATTTGGGCGATACCTTGCCGACGAGGATATCGCCCGGCCGCACGTACGTACCGATCTGCACGATGCCGTTCTCATCGAGATTGCGGAGGGCCTTCTCGCTGACGTTGGGAATGTCCCGCGTGAACTCTTCGCGCCCGAGCTTGGTTTCGCGGATTTCGACATCGAACTCTTCGATATGGATCGACGTGTACGTGTCGTTCTTGACCAGCTCTTCGCTGATGATGATGGCGTCCTCGAAGTTGTATCCCTCCCAGGCCATGAAGGCGACGAGCACATTGCGGCCCAGCGCCAGTTCGCCCTCGAAGGTCCCGGCTCCGTCGGCGATCACATCCCCTTTTTCCACCTTCTGACCCGGGCGTACGATCGGTTTCTGGTTCTGGCAGGTCCGTTCATTGAGTCCCACGAACTTGCGGAGCCGGTAGGAATCGTTGCCGATCTGAATCCGGGACGCGTCCACTTGGGATACGGTGCCCTTGCGGCGGGCGCGGACCAGCATGCCCGAATGGCGCGCCACATCCTGCTCCAGGCCGGTGGCCACCATGGGCGGATCGGTCACCAGCAGCGGTACCGCCTGACGCTGCATGTTGGAGCCCATCAAGGCGCGGTTGGCGTCGTCGTGTTCCAAGAACGGGATCAACCCGGCCGACACGCCGATCATCTGGCTCGGCGCCACGTCGATGTATTGCACGCGATCCGCCGGGACCAGTTCGAAGTCGGCCTGATAGCGGGCGATGATGGTGTCGCCGACCAGTTTGCCGTTTTCGATCCGCGCGTCGGCCGGCGCGACGTAGGCCTGGTATTCTTCATCGGCGCGGAGCCAGACGACGTCGTCGCTGACGCGGCCGTTGTTTACTTGTCGGTACGGGGTGACAAGAAAACCGTAGCTGTCGACGGTGGCATACATGGCCAGACTGGAAATGAGGCCGATGTTGGTCCCTTCGGGAGTCTCGATCGGACAGATCCGCCCGTAGTGCGAAATATGGACGTCCCGCACTTCAAACCCGGCCCGTTTGCGGTTCAGGCCGCCGGGGCCCAGGGCCGACAACCGCCGTTCATGGGTCAGCATGGACAGTGGGTTGGTCTGATCGACGACCTGCGACAATTCCCCCCGGCCGAAAAAGTACTCGATGGCGGCCGAAATACTCTTGGGATTGATCAGGCTGCGAGGCGTCATGTCCTCGACGTCTTTCAGACTCATCCGCTCCTGCACCGTGCGGCGCAGTTTGAGGAACCCTTTCCGCATTTCGTCGCACGCCAGTTCGTCGATTGTCCGCAAGCGGCGGTTGCCCAGATGATCGATGTCGTCGACTTCCGTCTCCGGACTGTCGACCGACAGCCCCACCAGGTACTTGATGGCGCTGACCAGGTCCTCGTGGCGGAGCACCATTTCGTCTTCCGGGACGTCCAGCTTCAACTTGCGGCTGATGCGAAAGCGCCCGACGCGACCGAGCCGGTAGCGGTTGGTGTCGAAGAACTTCTCGTGGAACAGCGCCCGCGCCTTCTCCAGCTGGGGCGGATTTCCGGGGCGCAGCCGCTGGTAAATGCGGAGCAGCGCTTCCTCGTGGCTGGACGTGTTGTCGTCGGCCAGCGCGTTGAGCAGCAGCGGCGACCGGGCCGGTTCCATGACCTCCACCTGCTTGACGTCCGACGTGCAGATCTGCTCGGCCACGTTCTTGCTGATGCGTTGGCCACATTCGACGAGCACCTCTCCGGCCCGCTCGCTCTGCGGCGGATACACGACGTCTTCGACGGCAATCTTGCCCTCGATCTTCGTCGCGCTGCGACCGTCGGGAACCTTGTGGACCGTGGACGGATAGAACGTCTTCAGGATATCGCTGTTCTGACTATATTTGGGATCCATGGCCCGCAGCAGCGTCATCACGGAAAACTTTCCGCTCTGATCGATGCGGACGGTAATGCTGTCTTTCTTGGTGGTGTTGATTTCGATCCAGCTGCCCCGTTCGGGGATGATGCGGCAGCTGTGCAGACGGCGTTCGCCCGTCTCCATTTCGCTGACGAAATCGACTCCGGGGCTGCGATGCAACTGGCTGACCACCACGCGCTCCGCCCCGTTGATGATGAACTCGCCGCCGCCGAGCATGATCGGCAGATCGCCCAGGAAGACTTCTTCTTCGACCGGTTCGTCCTTGGTCAGCCGCAACCATACGCGAAAGGGTCGGCCGTACGTCAGCCGCAGTTGGCGGCATTCGTCCGGTTCGTAGCGAGGTTTGCCCAGTTCGTAGCGGAGATACTCCAAGCGTAGCGTCTTGTCGTAGCTTTCCACCGGAAAGATTTCCCGCAGCACGCCTTCCAGGCCCTGGTTTTTGCGGCGCTGGGGGGCGACATCCGTTTGCAGGAAGGCTTCGTAGCTCACCGTTTGGATCTCGGTCAGATCGGGCATCGGATACGGATTCTGGCCGCTCCCGAAGCGACGAACCTCTTCGGCATAAAACCTTCGTTGTGCGGTGGTCGCCATCTGGATTTCGACTCCTCGAAAAGGTGTCTTGTGTTCCGCCGGGGCGGCATGGGGTAGGCAGCAGGCGGTCTCCCACCGGCACCGGGGAGGTATGTTTGCCGGATGCGCGGGCAGCCCCGGCGCGCATCGCGGCAGGCTCCCGGCGCAGCGGCCCCCACGGTTACTTGATGGAGACGGTTGCGCCTGCCTCTTCCAGCTCCGCCTTCAACTTTTCCGCTTCTTCCTTTGCGATGCCTTCCTTGATCTTGCTGGGCACGCCTTCCACGGCTTCCTTGGCTTCCTTGAGCCCCAATCCCGTGGCGGCGCGGACGACTTTAATCACGCCGATCTTCTTGTCCCCGAAGTTCTCCAGCACCACGTCGAACTCGGTTTGTTCCTCGGCGGCCGCTCCGCCGCCCGCGTCGCCGCCGGCCTGCATCACCACGGCGCCGCCGCCGGCCGCCGGCTCGATGCCGTGTACGTCCTTGAGGTAATCGCTCAGTTCTTTGGCATCTTTCAGCGACAGGGCGACGATCTTGTCGCCCAGCTTTACGGTCGCGTCGGAGAATTCGCGTGTTGTTTCGGTATCAGTCGCCATCTCGGTCAGTCTCCCTGCTTTTCTGATTCATGACAGGTATCTATTGATGGGGTGAACAACGAGCACAGGGTTGGGGACACGGTCCGCAGCGCGTCGTCCGGCAGGTGGTTTGGGCCGCCCGCCGTGCCGATCGCGGCCCGCCGTGCCGATCGCGGCCCGCGGTGCATCAGGTATCCGGCTCCTTTCCCTTCTTCTCGATCTGACTGGCCAGCAATCCGCTGGGATGAAGCAGCTGCGCGCCGAGTTGGCTTCCTGGGCCGAGGATCTGTCCCACGAGCAGGCTGAGTTGCTCCTCGCGGGACGGCCACTTGCTCACCGCCTCGACATCCTCGGCGGTCATTGCCACGCCGTCCATCACACCGCCCCGCGCGGCGAACGGAGAAAAGCGGCTGTCCGCGGCGATCCGCGCCACTTCCTTGGCCAGCGTCACGATGTCTTCACCGCCCCATGCCACAGCGAGCGTCCCTTCGGCCTCGTGCAGTGCCGGCGCGAGGGGCGTGCCTTCGGTGGCGCGCCGCGCCAGGCTGTTCTTGACCACCATCAGGTGGATGCCCTTTTCGCGCAGCGTGCGGCGCAGCACCATATTCTGATTGGCGTCGATTCCAATCACGTCGACCACGACGGCGTTGGCGACACCTTCCAGGCGTTGACGCAGTTCAGTGGAGATCAGGTCTTTAACGTATTTGCTCATCGTTGAGGTTTCCCCGGCGGCCTGCGGCCTCTCCGGAACGGATTGCTGGTCACACCGCCAGACGGATACTGGGGCTCATCGCAGCGCAAATGTGCGCGGTTTTGACGTACGTCCCTTTGACATTGGCCGGTTTCATGCTGAGGATGCGATCCAGAAAGGCCCGGATGTTGTCGCGGAGTTTGTCGGCGTCGAAACTCAAACGTCCCACGACGGCATGGACGTTCCCGCCGGCGTCGTTGCGGAATTCCACCTTGCCGGCCCGGTACTCGCGCACGGTATTGGCAACGTCGGGCGTCACGGTTCCCGCACGGGGCGACGGCATCAGCCCCCGCGGTCCCAGGATCTTGCCCAGCGGTCCCACGATTTTCATCATGTCGGGCGCGGCGACGCAGGCATCGAATTCGGTCCACCCTCCCTTGATGCGGTCGGCCAGGTCATCCTGCCCCACCACGTCCGCGCCGGCCTCGGCCGCCGCGTCCGCCAGATCGCCCTTGGCAAACACCACGACGCGCTGCGTCCGGCCGATTCCGTGCGGCAGAACGATCGAACCACGGATCATCTGGTCGGCCTGTTTGGGATCGATCCCCAGCCGGACGGCGATTTCCACCGTCTGCTCAAATTTTGTCGACGGGAACTGTTTTAACAGCCCGATCGCCTCATCCAGGTCGCGCGGATGAGTGTTCTGGCGATTTTCCAGCATCGCCTTGCGGCGTTTGGTCGTGCGCGGCATGGAACCCACCTGTTACCCTTCCAACTCGATGCCCATGCTGCGCGCGGTGCCTTCGATCATTCGCCGGGCGTGTTGGACGTCGCTCGCATTGAGATCGGCCATCTTCATGTTAACGATTTCTTCGACCTGGGCCTGCGTTACGGCCCCCACCTTCTCGCGGTTCGGCGTGCCGGATCCTTTGGCGATACTGGCCGCCCGCTTCAACAACGCGGCGGCCGGCGGGCTCTTGGTGACGAAGTCGAACGAGCGGTCGTTATACACGTTGACCACCACCGGAATCGGCATGCCGCCGGCGTCCTTCGTCTGTTCGTTGAACTGCTGGACGAATTGGCCCAGGTTGATGCCGTATTTGCCGAGCGAAGTTCCCACGGGCGGCGCCGGGGTTGCCTGCCCGCCCGGGATTTGAAACTTCGCCGTGCCCGCCAGTTTCTTTGCCATCGTCCCGAACCTCTGCTGTCCCGCGCCATGCCCGCTGCAAGCGGAGGGAAACCCTCTATTAAACCAGTTCGACCTGCCAGTATTCCAGCTCTACGGGCGTGCTGCGGCCAAAAATATTGATCATCACCGTCACGCGGCCGCTGGCTTCATCCAGCGCCGAGACTTCGCCTTCAAAATTCTGAAACGTACCCTCATTGATTTTCACGCGATCGTCCACCTTGAAGCCGATCCGCAGCTTGGGCGCCTCGTCGGTCTTCTCTTCCTGCTTGGTGACGATCCGCTGCACCTCGTGCGCGAGCATCGGCGTCGGCTTGCCGCCCGCCCCAGTGAAATCTCCGATGCCCGGAGTCTCACGGACCAGAAACCAGCTGTCGTCGTTGATCGCCATGTGCACCAGGATGTATCCGGGGTAGAGCTTGCGGCGCACCACCCGCTTTTTGCCGCCTTTGAATTCGGTGACTTTTTCGGTGGGCACGATGATATCGCCGAAGTACGGTTCCATACCTTCGATCGAGACCCGCCGCCGCAACGCCTCGGCAATCGAGTTTTCCCGATTGCTTTGCACCTTGAGGATGTACCATTCCATCGACACGGGCTCTTCTTCGGGCAGCTCGACGGATGTCTGCTCGACGGATGTCTGCTCGACTGGCCCTTCCGTCGCCGGCTGCTCGACCGCCGGGGCATCGGCGGGCCCGCCCGCGTCGGCCTCCGCGGCACGATGCGGCGCGGCGCCGTCCGGCTGCACCCCGTCATCGGGGTCGTCGCGCAGCTCGTCGCGCGGCTCATCGCCCGGTGGGGGGGGAGACGACGCCGCCAACGGCTCGCGTATGGTCTCCGCCATGCGGCCCGGTTTCTCCGATTCCTGGGCCAGGGACTTGGGATCGCCGTTCACGGAATCACTCCCGTCCGTTGTTCGCCGCGACCGTTTCGGACGCGGCCTTCCAAACTGTTGCTAGTTGTTCTTCGTTCTTCGCGGTTCTCGTTGTTCTTCGCGGTTCGCTGTCCGGTCAGGCCAATACGCCCAGCAGGCGGAGCAGTTGTTTCCAGAACAGGTCGTATGCCAGCAGGACAGCAGCCAGAAAGAAGATGGTGAAGATCACGACCAGCGAACTACGAATCAGCTCCGGGCGGCTGGGCCAGGAAACCTTGTTCATTTCCGCTTCCACGGAGATCAAAAAATCGGCAAACATGGGCAGGTTGACCAAGCGAAAACAGATCCACAAACCGCTCGCGGCCACGATGGCCGGTATCCAGAACCAGTACAGCGGGTGCACGCCGGGGCCTGCCAGCTGGCTCAGCCGCCACGCGCCGACCACGACCAGCAGGGCCAGCGCGACGAACGTCACCTGCCGGGCGATGCGGCCTTGGTTGCGCTTGTAGACACCGACATGAAACAGCTCTTGAACAAACGCACTCACCGGTAACGTTCCTGTCTGCCGAGGTCTCTCGGCCATGCTTTCCAGGGCCGGTGCGCCGACCCGTGGAAGCCTACGCGGCGTCCACGCGGTCCCGGCGGAGGTCCCGGGGCCGGAAGCCGGTGCGCTGGGATGTCCGCCTCCCGGCCCCGAAGCCGTGTGGCAGGGGCGGCGGGACTCGAACTCGCAACCCCCGGTTTTGGAGACCGGTGCTCTGCCAATTGAGCTACACCCCTAAGCATGCGTGTTGGTTCGCTGGCCTTATTCGACGATCTTGGTCACGACCCCCGATCCGACGGTCTTGCCGCCTTCGCGAATCGCGAACCGCACCCCGTCATCCATGGCGATCGGTTTCTGCAGTTCTACGGACAGCCGTGCGTTGTCACCCGGCATACACATTTCCGCCTCGCCCACCAGGTTGGCCGACCCGGTGACGTCCGTGGTGCGGAAGTAGAATTGGGGCCGGTACCCGCTGAAGAACGGCGTGTGCCGACCACCTTCTTCTTTAGA
>CAZNKT010000170.1:0-8068 GCA_964573605.1 uncultured Pirellulales bacterium | reverse complement strand
ACACGCTATTAGATGCTTTCGGGGGCCCTTGAAATACCCAATTCATTAAGAATCCGGGTTGGCCCATGGCACGGCATTCATTCCGCTAGCCGGCCCATCGTCAGGGGCGCCCAGGCAGTGCCTACCCGAGCCATCGCCGCGAAATAGCGCAGCCCGAGCGGTCGATGCACAACGCCAGCCCGGCCAGGCCGGTGACTGCCAGTAGGATGGATGATGGCTCGGGCACCATGTGCCCTGAATGAACGGGCGGAGCGTTGAGGATAGCAATGAAGTCGTCTATGTCATCGAAGTCCACGTCCCCATCCCCGTCCGTATCGCCCTTCAACTCCGGCGGGACGCCGTATATGGCTTCATAGCTGGGTGGGTCGTTCAGCCCCAGAATGAAGTCGTCTATGTCATCGAAGTCCACGTCCCCGTCACAGTCCATGTCGCCAAGCTCCGGGATAATAGTAACGCTCTGAATAGTCACCAGGTTGTTCGCATCAGTACCCATGGACGGATCCAGCACAGGTAATTCGCCAAATGGGGGTGCTTCAGCGATTATGTCGAGGGCAGCAATCTGATCCACGGTGGTCATGCCGGGCGCAACGACTTCCCCAAAGACCGTGAATCCCCCGAATTGAGTGTCAAGAAACAGGTTGTCAACAAGGTTGATGAACCACTGACTTGTAGCGCTGTTCGGATCACTGGTCCTCGCCATCGCCATCGTACCGCGAAGGTTCGACGCGCCAAATTCGTTAGCGATGGCAGGATCTGCCGGAATGGCGGAGAAGTCGGAATAGAAACCGCCGCCTTGGATGACGAAATCTGGAACCGATCGGTGAACAATGGAGTCGACATAGTCTCCATCGGCGACATAGTTTAGAAAGTTAGCAACGGTGTTAGGTGCTGTCTCGTCGAACAGCGAAACGTTGAAATCGCCGAGGTTGGTGGCAAAGTGAACGGTAGTTCCTGCCTGGATCGCACAGCTAAAAGCAAATACGATCGCAGATGTAAAGCATGCCAGTCTAAAAGTGCGCATCATTAGTTCGACTGTCTTGGATTTGCCGCTTGTTTATGTTTGGAGGTGCTAACAGGTTACGCCGTTTCCAATGGCACAGTCGCGCCCGTTCGTTGCGTACCAGTCGTTGTTGTTGGCGTTCGTGTCGGACTTGAGAGGGTGTATTGCATCCGCGCTCCCGGCGAAGGATGTCGGAAATGCCCTCGCGGATTTGCTGCACGGTAATCGCAGGCGTCCATTTCTTTCCGCCGTCTGGCGGGTACTTCTTAATTCGCGTCCATGCGTTCGCTCCTTCCGTGAAGCATGCTCGTTCCGTGAAGCATTGTCGTTGCCTGTTCTACGGAAGATATTATTACAAAAAGACTTAAATCATGTCAAGACGCCTCACACAGTCGAAATCATCCCCTCCCACATTGTCTGCAAGTGGATTGGCAACAGCCCACAAGTGGCCCGCAAACATTATCTGCAGGTGACCGATGAACATTTTAAACGCGCTGTAAGAGGCGGCAAAGAATCCGGCGCGCAGGCGGCGCAAAATGCGGCGCAGCAGGCGCACGCGTCAAGTCGCAAGAACTCGCAAAGCCCACGAGTCGACGAGCACCAAACTCCAACGGTCAAAGACGTTACGCAAAACGTTGCGGCGCGGTGCGATGACATGCCGGGAAACATGGCGGAAGTGCATGGGAATCGAACACACGCCGGAAACTGCGGGAAAAACACGATTCCCAATCGGAGTGTCGCAGTATCCGGCGCAATCGGGGCGCAGCAACCGCAGTTGGACTAATCCCTGGATGAACTCGTGCAAGCTTGGCCAGCACTGCCTGACGCGGTCAAGGCGGACATCCTGGCGATGACCCGCGGGGCCCGCGGCGCGAAGTGAGTGGCGTGGAAAGCGCTCTCAATATTCTCAAATTTGAGGCCGGAGTCCGCGGCCGAGGAGAGTTTTCGACGCGCTACGCACTTTCTTCCGGGCAGCTTCCTCGTGATACCCCGATCCAGTCCATCGCTCACGACATCCAACGCATCATCGCCGCCTGGCCCTGCCGCGCTGTGAGGCCTGGGATCCCGGCTCTCTACCGATCGGCAAACCAGACGCCGTGACAACCGAATCTCCCAGGCCTCGCCTGTGGGCTCGCAGGAGAAGCCGTCGGCGCGCTGCCAAATTGGCGACATCCCTCCGCCGACTGCTTGGAGCTCGTGCTTACCGGGCGGGTGCCCGAATCTCGTCGCGACACCCCAGATTGCGGGCGTGGAGCGCCGCGGTGGTGGGGGTGTTGTCGGCCCGACCGCCCCACCGGGTCCGTCGTTCACGCCATGCATGCTGCGATGCGCGGAGCGGGCGTGTAACGTACAATTGCCAGCGACGGTGAAAAGGTCGTCTGCCACGGAGCGATTGCCTCGGGCGTGGGCTGGCAATGCGTAGGCATGATACCTAACGTGCCCAGGGCGGAGGCTCCGCCTGGCTACCGATGCACGTTCTGCCAACCCTTTGCGCCGGGTGGCGTGAACCGTCGCGCATTGGGGGTACGCACGGACGTGTCGGCCAATGCGACGGACACGAGTTGTCGCCAGGCTGAAGTCGGAACGGGGCTTCGACGGCCATGAGTAGGTTGCCGTCGATGTGATCGCGCCACTCCGGAGCTCTCCTGCACCGCCTGCAGTCGAAGGAAACGCAAAGCTGCGTCGGGTTGTCAAACTCCTGCAGATTCGGCACCCGTCTTCGTGACAGGGGTTCCGACACCGATGCAGATTCCAGTCCGGGAAGGCTTGCTGCCTGTGAAGAAACAGGTGGAAAACGTAAAATCGGACCTGGACGATGGAAGATGGAAATTGCTCGAATAAATCGCGAAGATATCAGACAAAGGAAGACACGGTTTTTTGGCACTAGCTTGAGGCTACCGGCGCAAACGAACCGAGTTGTTATAACGAGTGGCAGAATTCAACCAGTCTTTAGGAGAGAAAAACCGTGACTCATACCGACAATAATGGACATGGCCAACTTCAAGTCGACATCAACAACGGTGGCCACGACACGACGACCAAGGTTACGGGTCGTGCGGCAACCCAGGGTGCCTGCCCGTTTCGCGGTACTCGCATTGGTGGCGCCATCGGCTCGGAGCCTCAACTCGATGCTTGGTGGCCCAACCGCTTGAAGTTGGAACTGCTCCACCAGAATCCGGTTCAGGCCAATCCGCTCCGCGACGTCGATTACGCGGAGGCTTTTACCAGGATCGACTACGACCAACTTAAGGCCGATATCAAGGAACTACTGTCGTCGTCGGTCGACTGGTGGCCTTCCGACTACGGCCATTACGGACCGCAGATGATCCGTATGGCCTGGCACTCGGCCGGAACGTATCGGATCGCCGACGGTCGCGGCGGCGCCGGGCAAGGCATGATGCGGTTCGCGCCGCTTAACTCGTGGTGGGACAACGGCAACATCGACAAGTCACGACGTCTGCTTTGGCCGATCAAGCAAAAGTACGGAGCCGCGCTGAGTTGGGCCGATCTGATCGTACTCACAGGGAACGTGGCACTGGAATCGATGGGCTTCAAGACCTTTGGCTTTGGCGGCGGGCGAACCGATGCGTGGGAGTCCGACCGAGCCACCTACTGGGGTCCGGAAAGCTGGCAAGGCGAGGAACGCGTCGGCCACCCTGGCGAAATGGTCAATCCTGACAAGCGGTGGGAGGGCAATCCCAAGCAGGACTACTGGGACCTGGAAAACCCTGTGGGCGCTACTCACCAGGCCCTCATCTACGTCAATCCGGAAGGTCCGGGCGGCAATGGCGACCCGATGGACAGCGCACGGGAGATCCGTGAAAGTTTCGCGCGAATGGCCATGAATGACGAGGAAACCGTCGCGCTGATCGCCGGCGGGCACGCGTTCGGAAAATCCCACGGTATGGTTGACGCCGAAAGAATTGGGCCCGCACCCGAAGGTGCGCCGATTCAGGCGATGGGCCTCGGTTGGCAAAACCCCGAAGGCACCGGCTTTGCCCAGTACACGATGACCAACGGAATCGAAGGCTCGTGGACGTCCAACCCGACACGTTGGGACAATGACTATCTCACCAACCTGTTCAAGTACGAATGGAAGAAGACCAAAAGCCCTGCGGGCGCGCTCCAGTGGACCCCGATCGACTCAGAGAGTGCACCCAAGACCTCCGATGCCCATATCGACGGCAAGGAAGAGCCGGTCATGATGATGACGTCGGATCTGGCGCTGAAGACCGACCCGGCCTACCGGGAGATCTGCGAAAAATTTCTCGATGACTTTGATTACTTCGCCGACGCCTTTGCCCGAGCCTGGTACAAGCTCACGCATCGGGATATGGGTCCCGTGGACCGTTACATCGGACCGGAAGTTCCGAAAACGACCTTGCTTTGGCAGGATCCGGTTCCCACTCTCGATCACGAGATCGTTGACGACGCGGACGTGGCGAGCCTTAAAAAAAAGATTCTCGAAAGTGGTTTGTCGGTTTCCGCCCTGGTTTCGGCGGCCTGGGCCTCCGCCTCAACTTACCGCGACAGCGACAAACGTGGCGGTGCGAACGGGGCACGCGTTCGCCTTGAACCTCAAAAAAGCTGGGAGGTGAACAACCCCGAACAACTCGCAAACACGCTCAGCACGCTGGAAGGAATTCAAACCGGTTTCAACGAAAGTCAGTCCGGTGGCAAGAAGATTTCCATGGCCGACCTCATCGTGCTCGGTGGCTGTGCAGCGGTCGAGAAAGCCGCGAGGGATGCCGGCGTCGATGTGACCGTTCCTTTTGTCGCCGGCCGCATGGACACAACGCACGAGTGGACGGACGAAGAAAGCTTTGAGTGGCTTAACACCGTTGTTGACGGGTTCCGAAACTACCGCAACGAAGAGGTGAAGTACAAGGTCACTCCGGAACACCTCTTCCTCGACAAAGCCCACTTGCTGGCTTTGACGGCTCCCGAATGGACCGCGTTGGCCGGTGGACTCAAGGTGCTGGGCGTCAACTTTGACGGTTCCCAGCATGGCCTTTTCACCGACCGGCCCGGTGCGTTGACGAACGACTTTTTCCGCGTGCTCACCTCGATGGATTACGAGTGGACGCCGCAGGACGATCAGGAGTTACTGTTCAACATCGACGACCGCGAGACGGGCGAGACCAAATTTACGGCCACACGCTGCGACCTCGTGTTTGGGTCCAACGCGCAGCTTCGACAGGTCGCCGAGGTGTACGCGGCGGACGACGGTCACGAGCGGTTGGTGCGTGACTTTATCAACGCCTGGCACAAGGTCATGATGCTTGACCGCTTCGACGTGCCGGAAGCGCGTGCCGAAGCGATGTCCATTTGCTGATTATCGCAAATGTTTTGCATCTCAAGTTGCTCGTTAAAGACAACCTGTGAGTGGGCGGAATTACTTTGCCATTGCTTGTGCCAATCTGATGATCGAGCCTATGCCAGCTCGCTGGCAGCCCCGGCAGGCTGGAGCGACGCAGTGATCCAATCCAGCGTGCTGGTGGAGTTCTACATTTGACACGCCGGCAGATTGACAGACGAAATGCTCGAGGCGTCGATTCGCGCGGCCAAACGTGGCGTTGATTGCTGCCTGTTGATCGACGCGTGAGGCGCTCGGCCGTGGTGGAAAACAAATCTACCGCGGCAGCTAAGTTCAGCGGTGTCGCCACCGATACGAGTTTCGCTACTATTTTCGTGAGCGAGGTTGCATCGACTGCGCAGATAGGAATTCTCGTTTGCCGCGACGGTGTTTTCCACCGACGGCTCATACCGGGTAGACAACACAGCCGGTAACCCGGTCCGCTGATGCCAAATGCGGGCGCTTTCCAGACGGAGCGGCAGCACTCAGAGGTCATTCGCCACACTGGCACACTGATCGCATAGGGTCGCCCGTGACGGGCCGCAGTCATTCTCGCCGACAACTCTTGATCGTCAAAGCAGAACCGGGCGTTAAATCAACGCTGAGATGCCTTCGTTGCAGGGAGTCACACGGCGGCGCATGAGCATGTAACACTCACGCCGGCGTCCCGACTTCATCCATCAAGGCTACCACACCAGTGGACCGATCGGCGGACCAATACGTTCGACTGCTTGTGTTGTGAATATTGCGACACCGCCCGCACCTGAAGGCGATCAAGCCCAAGAAACCGACAACGATGAGCGTTCCGGTCGATGGCTCGGGCACAATATGCGCTTCTGGCGTCGCGCTATTCTGGTCACGACCCGCAAGCCCGTTGAGTGGCGGGTCCGTGAGGGCTCCAAAAATCACATCGATGTCACCGGCGCCTTCTCCGTCGTTATTCAAGCCGACGTGCTGAAGAAACAGGTCGGTCCGGCCTTTTCCGGCAGATACATAGTCGATTTCGGCGATAAGCCAGGAGTCGTTGGCCGCGTCGTACAATGGATCTAACTCGGCTGCCATCGGACCTAGCCCTAAACCAATAGTGTCTGTATTGGCGACGGTAAAACCTTGGAAGCTGTCAATGGACTGACCGTCAAGGGCCGGTGGCGGCTCTGCGACGAATTCGTAACGGCGAATGTCCTTGGGAGGATCACCTGACTCTCCTAGCTTTGGGTTGGGTACCTCGACGCCCGAAAACTCGATGACTCCGGGCGCGTTGGTGTGGATGTTCAACTCCCAGTTCACCAAGGTTTTCTCGAGATTGACTTGCGCCCACACGTAGGCGGTTCCCGACGAACGGAGCTTCGGAATCTGGCTAGGATCCGTCGGCGGCGTAGAACTTGTCTCGGACGCCGAAAGCCAAATGTTCGTCGCACTGCTTGGTGTGACGAATGCAAAAAAGATGGCCGCTGAAATAATTGAAGAGCGCATAATTAAATTCCCTATGTGCTGTACTGGAGTCCGAGCGCATGGGCGAACCGGGATTCGCAGGAGGCGCTGTTAAAAAATGCGCCGAGAGCAGAACGCCAACGCGGAGAGACTCACCGCGCGGCGGAAGGAGGCGCAAAGAAGGGCCGCATTAGGTCTGCCGTAGATTTGTGTGCTGACGTGTCGGGCCGCCGCGATTCGAAGGTACACTAAATCGCCACAGGGAGCCAACGATTGCCGACGTGACGAACTGATTTACCTCTATACTCCGGACTAGATCGTCATCCGTACAGAGTCTCGGACTTCCCCTCGACGCCTTCGTTGCAGCGAGTCGCACGGAGCCGCAAGCGCGTATTTCCGGGGTCTTTAGGCGCTATGCTGGCTGCCGGCACTACGAAAACCGCAACGTACTCCATGCTCAATGCGACAGATGATGGCAAGTCCCGGCATGCTCGTCGGCATGAGCGACTTGCCCGGGCCGCCTCGCGTCATGGAGACTCGAGCGCCTCCCGCAGCGTGACCAGCTCCTGCTCGCCGACGCGCTGCTTGGTGGAATTGAACGTCGCCAGAAAGTGATCGATGCCGGCCGGTTCGCTCGGGAAGCCGAGGTTGCCGTACGGGCCGTCGGACATAGCCAGCGGAGGCCCGAGAAATGTTCGCGGCATGTGGCACGTCCTGGCCAGACGAGGATGGACGGCGCCACTTTATGACGCGCCACACATGCGAGGTTGCGATCAAACATAGGGCTCGCAGGCACCGTCCGCGAGCGACGCGGCGGCACCGTCGTCGAGAATGGTCATCATCGTTGTGAAAGCGGCGAAGCGTCGCTGGGCACGCACCCTGCAATTGAGTGGGCCAATTTGGCACACATGGAGTGGATCCATTGCATGCGGGAGCGCTGCGGTAGCAGCGGACCGGATATGACAGTCGTTGGATCTTGCGTAGCTCCTTGTTTCGGTCTGCTCACTCGCGTCGTTCGAACCGTATCCGAGCCGGCTGGATCTGCACTTCTAATTGCTGGCATTGTTGTGTTGAGCCCGCCATCGGCAGAACGGAACTGCACCGCAACCGCTCAAGCTTCTCCGGATCCGCCCGCACCCGCGTCCGGATCTCGTCGGTCTTGAAGCCCACCAGCCTCGGCCGGCGCACGCCCGGCAGGGTCAGCACGTCGCAGAGCTCGCGCACCGGCTCCTCCAGCCGCAGCCATTCGACTGCGTCGTCGCTGGTCAGATCGATCACCA
>CAZNKT010000169.1:0-8503 GCA_964573605.1 uncultured Pirellulales bacterium | reverse complement strand
AGATCCGGGATCTAACCCCAGGGGGTACCCCCTTTGATCTATTCAATTAACTCGCCTTCGCCGACGCGTGTGCACTTGAAAGCAAATGCTCTGTATTGCGCTAAGAAGGCCACATGTGAGGTTTTGTTTTCTCGTGCATAACAAATACTGAACGAGAGTCAATTATTCTGCAGCCCAGAGTAAACGTCTACGTCTGCTGGACTGACCGTTCCATGTACATTCATTTTTTTGTCTGCAATCACCGTCGCGGGACGCAGTTAGTCGAAGCATTGAGGCGGTTCTGTGACAGCAATAGAATGACGCCTCGGAGTGTCCCAATCTGCGCACCTGTTTGTTGGGGCTGGAGAACCGCCGCAAGTAACGCGCGTCAGGTCCTTGCCTCACGATTTGGCACGCATAGACCAAACGTCCATCCTACGAGTGGAATTGGCGGAACGCTCCAAGGGAGACCGTACTAATGACGCAGAAGTTCGACCGGCAGGAGTGGTTCCGGCTAATCCAACGAATCGGAGATATTCACGGCGGACTGCCGCTTGACACTAAAGAGTGGGAGGCCCAAATAGAAAACCTTGCGCAGGAAATGGGTCCCGATGAGCAGAGAGAATTCGAGCGGTTCTCGATAATCGTCTGGGCAGAGTCTCTCTTGCACTGGAGACTGCACGAGGAGCACGGGCTGGCCGGCCCCCCGTACAAGATGCCGGAGAATCCGTCGGAGAAGCTGTCCCGCCATATCCGAGCGTTGATCATGATCAACGAACTTTACAATCGGGTTGATTCCGGGGACGCGATCGGCGCTGCATCATTAGCGTTTGTCTTGGGAGGTATTGGAGTGATCGGTGGAGACGTGCTACCGACAATGACTAGAGAAGGGAAGCGACGGGATGGTCTGGCCCGGCAATTGCGCGTACGTGAGCGCCGTGACGCGGTCGGCCTCATAGTGTCCAATCATCCTGATTTAGACCGGCCGGCCCTGGTCAGAAAAGTGCACGAATTGACGGGAATGCCAGAGTCTACAGCCCGGCGATACGTGGACTACGCGACCGCCAAGTCTAAGAGTGGCGGTAATGTGTGAGAACAGCGATTTATAGAATCACTTCGCCAGTGACGAGTTTTTATTCTCGCTACGGAGGTTTGATTCATATGAATGCTGCAGCGTCTGATCTGATGACTCGCCAGGAGGCGGCCGAGTATCTCGGGATCCAGCCTCAAACCCTCTCCGTCTGGGCCACCAGCGGCCGGCACAAGCTGCCGTTTGTGAAGGTCGGCCGATCTGTCCGCTATCGTCGGCGAGACCTCGACCAGTGGCTCGAATCTCGAACGATGACCCAGACTGTTGCCGATTCGCTGAAGTAAGCGGGGCTGGCAGACCACTCGATTCCGGTGTGTGGTAGTGCGAAGCCGACGAAGAAGTTGTCCGGCACGGCCGCCGCGATGATCACGCAAGAGTCTGCCACGCTCCAACGATACAAACAAGATCCCTTTCGATTTTCAGAAATCGGAGTTCACGATATGCAACTTCAAGACCTAAAGGTTGACCCGGAATTTCAGGATTTCCTGACGCCGCTGACGGAGGACGAGCACCGCCGCCTGAAGACGGATATAGAAGCCAACGGCATAAGCCATCCGATCGTGGTGTGGAAGGATCGGCAGACCATTCTGGACGGGCACAATCGGCATAGAATCGCCAAAGAACTGGGCATAGACGACGTTCTCGTTCGGGAGGTCGAGCTCGAATCCCGAGACGATGCCATCCGTTTCATCGTCGAATGCCAGCTGAGTCGGCGCAACGCTACTCCCCAATTACGGACGTACCTGCTTGGGCGATTGTATCTGACGCAGAAGCAAAGCCGCGGGGGAAATCGCCGGAAATCAAATGGGCAAAATGCCCACTTGAATAAGACGACGGCAACGGCGATCGCCGATCGCGAAAGTGTTGACGAAGCGACTGTGCGCCGAGCCGCCAAATACGCGACTGCGATCGACAGGGTGGCTAAGATCGGCGGGCAGGACGCCAAGAATGCGATCCTTTCTGGACGAGTGAAATCGACGCATGCCGATGTAATACGTCTATCTGAACTACACGATGCAGAACTTAAAGATGTCGCCGCAAAGATCGTCGACCCCAAGGTCAGTTCCCTGAAGGATGTCCTTCCGCGGCATGCCAGCGACGCGCCGGAACGCGTCGAGCAACAGCCAGAATCGGCCAAGGGGGAAAACGGTGAAAAGGCCGGCCATCAGGCGGACTCACGTCCACGGGCAGATGCCTCCGTTTCTCCAGGCGGTGATCGCAACACTGCCGAGCAACGTCGTGATTCCGTGCCTGCCGATCAAACTGACCCGGCGTTGTCGACCTCGTCCGAAGCCGATGTGGAACCGGACACTGGCGTGGCAATCTGTGAGCAGCCTCAACGTGAGGCAGCCGTACCCCGCTCCGATGAGTGCGATCACGACATGAAGGCGATGTTCGGCCACGCCTTGAGCCAATGTGCCGACGACACCGCCAAATTATTCCTTTGGCAAGGTATCACCCACGAATTCGTCGATCACGTCGTCAAACACGGCTCAGATGGGTTCCGACAAGAGGTTGTCAGGACCCTCAAGAAGCTGGCATCCAAGATCAAATCGCACGACGGATAGCCTGCTCCTGATCGAAGATCGAGGGGCAAATTGAAGCAAAAGCACAGCGGACCGCTGGCTTGTTCGCGCGGATTCTGAAGGCGATACCGAAGAGCACAACCTGATGCGAACGAGTGCGGTTCGATGGTATGGAGCTGAATAACGATGAAACTGACGAGGAAGTCGTGCTCGGCCGAAGTGGCCTACCACGACGCACAAACAGTCCCGCCAGCACTATTGGTCGACGCGAAACGAGCCGCCGAAATGTGCAGCAAATCGCTCCGGACCTGGCGTGCATGGGACGCCCGCGGATTGATCCCGCGGCCGGTGAGGATCGGAGGGCACTCCACTCTCTGGCGAGTTGCCGAACTCGAAGAATGGGTTGCGGCCGGCTGCCCACCGCGAGCCGAGTGGGAGGCGCGAAAGCAGCCTTCACGATGAGCGAACGCAGCAATTTCGGCACGATGCTCCAATTGGTATGCAAGGTGCAAATGTGACATTTACCGAAGATCCTTCTGACGACTGTGTATCCGCCAAGATTGAGGTGCCAGACGGCGAACCGATTGGGCTTACAGTCTTTCGTGCCCAGATGAAGCACCAACGGGTGGTCGTCGCCGAGCGTAACGGCGCGATGCACCGCGACCAAATCAATCCTAACAGTAGCGTTTCGCGCGACCGGTTCGCGAAGAAGGCTGCCAAAAAATTCGGGTTCCGCCGGATACGATCGGACCGGCAATAGACCAGGCAATCATGAGCCTGGCAGCTCCGATTGACACACAGCCCCAACGCTCGGACGAACCTGGCAACAATCACGACAGTCAGGCTACGACGGCCGCAAACATGGCGGCCGGCTGGGACCTCTGGAATACGCCTGCCCGTGACGCTTACGCTACGGTCCCGGTGGATTCACACCACGAAAATTGGCCGGTTAAATCCCAGATCTTCAGGCGATATTTGGCCAAGCAATTCTTTGACAAAGAACAAAAGGTTATCAAGTCAGAGTCATTGTCCGCCGCTATCAATCTTATGGAGGCTAAGGCCCTTTTCGAGGGCGATGAGCATGATGGGCACGTTCGGATCGCTGAGTACCAGGGCACAATCATATTGGATCTCTGCAATCCGCAGTGGCAGGTAGTGGAAATCACACCTCCGGGTTGGCGGATCCTCGACCACTCGCCCGTTAGGTTTCGCAGGTCGCGCGGCATGCTTGCGCTGCCCACGCCAACAACGGGAGGGTCAATCGACCTGCTACGCAGATTCCTCAACGTTGACGACGTATCGTGGAAAATGATCGTCGCGTGGCTCCTTGCGGCGCTGCGGCCTCGTGGTCCCTACCCCATCTTGGCGCTCATCGCCGAACAGGGCAGCGGCAAGAGCACCGCGGCCCGTCTCTTACGATCGCTCGTGGACCCCAACTCTGCGCCCCTCCGCGCCGAACCGCGCAGCCAGCGCGATCTAGTGATTACCGCCAGCAATTCCCGGTGTGTAACTCTTGACAATGTTTCGTATTTGCCCCCCTGGCTGTCTGATGCGATTTGCCGTCTGTCGACCGGCGGCGGCTTCGCTACCCGTGAGCTTTACACCGATCAAGAAGAGATCATCTTCGAGTCGCAGCGGCCGGTCCTGTTGACAAGCATCGACGACGTGGCCACGCGCTCCGATCTATTGGACCGCTGCCTGCTGGTATCCCTTCCGACGATCCCCGAGAACCGACGGCGGCGCGAAGAAGAGTTGGAAATCGACTTTACAAAGGTCTGGCCGACAGTCCTCGGGGCATTGCTCGATATACTTTCGGGCGCGCTGCAAGAACTGCCCAACACGCAGCTAAATAAACTGCCGCGCATGGCAGATTTTGCACACTGGGTCACCACGGCCGAAAAGGGCCTTGGCTGGCCTGCCGGCACTTTCCTCAAAACCTACACGGCCAACCGAGAGTCGGCCAATGACCTGGCACTGGAGGCCTCGCCCATCGGACCGCCTCTACTTGAACTCTTGCAGGGTAGCGGCGACTGGGAGGGCACGGCAACCGATCTGCTGGCAGCCCTTGAAGAGACCGTCACCGAACAAACCAAGCGCCAGAAATCGTGGCCCAAGAACGGTCGGTCGATGGCCACCCACTTGAAGCGGATCGCACCAAACCTCCGGGCGGCGGGTTGGGACGTCGAATACTCGCGCCACACGTCGCGGCGGACATGGTCCATCCGACCAATGACGCAAACCACCCCCGATGATGTGACGCAAACGGATGCCGATGAGACGCAGAGCGTCATGCAGAACGATGCAGAACCGTGCCAATCATGCCACGATGACGCAAATGACGCAAATGACGCAAATGCAGGACCTTTCTACACCGAGGGGGGACAAGCTGATGACAACTGTGAGGTGGGTGACCTTTGAATGTCGACAGGTTACTCGCAGACCTGGCTTGCCGTGGCGTCGCACTGTTCCTCGTAGGTGACCGGCTGCGCTACCAGGCTTCTCCCGAGGCACTGACGCCCGAACTGCGAGACACAATCGCCCAGCACCGTCCCGCCATTATCGAGCTTCTACGGCAAGATGACCACGACAGGAAGCCACCGAGAACCGCCAAGTGCGTCACTTGTGTCATGAATGACTGGATTGATCTGCCGCCTCGGGACGGCCGGATCCGCACGGTCTGCGGTAGATGCGGCCATTTTGTGGGGTACCGGCCGGTCAAGTGTCCCGAATAAACACGCCTGCACTTGAGATTCTTTGGCAACCAAAGAAAATCCAATGTTGCCGTGGCCGTTCGGCCAGGCCGAGATTGATTAGGAGAACGAAAAGCGATGGCTAACTTATTCAAGAAGTCGATCGTACGGGTCGACCCTGCCACGGGCGAAAAGGTCATGTGCCGGTCGAAGAAATGGTGGGGCCGATATCGTGACGCTCTGGGGCGTGAACGGCGTGTGCCACTGGCCGGCGACAAAACAGCTGCGCTGGCAATGCTCAATGAGAAGGTGCGGCAGGCGGAACGCCAGCGCGCGGGGATCGCCGACCCCTACGAGGAGCAGCGTAAACGGCCTTTGAAGGAGCACATTACTGATTGGAGGAACTATCTTCTCAACAAAGGCAATACCGAGAAGCACGTTAGCGAGCTGGTCTTCAAAGTAGAGCGAATAAGTAGCGCGTGCAATTGGAAAATGATCGGTGACGTTTCGGCAGGTGGCGTCGTTCAATGTCTGGCTGACCTTCGTGCCGCGGGTTTGAGTATTCAGACAAGCAACCATTATCTTCGCGCGGTTAAGCAATTTGGACGCTGGCTGGTTCGCGATCGACGCACAAATGAGGATCCTCTTGCCCACCTAGCGATGCAGAATCCCAAGCTGGATCGTCGACATGAGCGTCGGGCGCTGACGCCTGACGAGTTCAGCCGGCTGGTGAGCGCCGCTAATGCGGGACCATCGGTTGAGAGCATACCTGGAGCAGATCGCGCAACGATGTACGTCCTTGCGGCGTGGACCGGTTTCCGCAAGGGGGAGATTGGAAGCCTGACGACCGACTCATTCGCTCTCGAGGTGGAACCGCCGACCGCCACGGTCGCGGCCGCCTACAGCAAGCGACGGCGCGAAGACATGCAGATTCTACATCCCGAGGTCGCCCGGATGCTCAAGGATTGGCTGGCGATGAAGGAGCCCCAGCCGGGCGATTTACTCTTCCCGGTCTCAGGAAAGGTACCAGGGGGTAAGGAGCGCAAGACTCATTTGATGATGAAGAAAGACCTGGAGCGAGCGCGGGAGGCGTGGATCAAGGAGGCGGAAAATGACGCGAAGGAATTACAAAGGCGGCAAGAGTCGGATTTCCTGCAGTACGTAAATAGTGACGGCCGATACGCCGACTTCCATAGCAACCGTCACTTGTTTATCACCAGCCTGGAGCAGGCTGGCCTCTCCCCCAAGATGGCGCAGACGCTCGCGCGGCACAGTGATATCCGGTTAACGCTTGGCGTCTACACGCACGTGGGCGTCCATGACCAGACGGCGGCGATCGGTTCGCTACCGGCTCCTCCCGGCGAAAGAACCTCCCAGGGCAAGGAAGCAAAGGCGCTGGCTGCGACGGGCACAAACGGAGCGGAAGGGCACGGCGCTAGCAACGAAGAGTCGCCCCAAGAGGTGCCCACTATGGTGCCGAGAGGTGCCGAAAATGGTGCCGAACGGGCTACATCGGATACGTTACCGTTCGCACAAATTTGCAGCGAGCAGGCCTCTGATGGAACAGAAAACGGCGATCCGACGATCGCCGCAAGTCCTTACAGCGATGCGACGTTTCGCACCGAACGCGACCGGTCTGCATCTCTTTGCACCGGTCGTGAGGGTAGCAAAACTGAAGTACACCCCGCAGGATTCGAACCTGCAACCTTCGGTTCCGTAGACCGATGCTCTATCCAATTGAGCTAGGGGTGCTTTTACCTTTCTTATAGGATGATTGACACTTCCGCGGCCGTGGATATTATAACGGGCGACACCTGTTACGACACCCGTGCCAATCAGAAGCATCAAGATGAATAAAACTACCAGAAAACGTCAGCCCGGCAAGCCCGAGAAGCCTCGCCGCGACTTCGCCCTGTTCGCCCACAGCAACGGCCAGTGGGCCAAGAAGATCCGAGGAAAACTACATTACTTCGGCTCCTGGGCAGAGCCCCGTGACGCCCTCCAGCGATACCTGGACACGAAGGACGCCCTGCACGCCGGGCGGACACCGAAGGCCGATCGAGAGGGGCTCACCGTCCGCGATTTGTGCAACCACTTTTTGACGTCGAAGGAGCACGAAGTCGAGGGTGGGGAAATTAGGCCCCGCACGTGCCAGGATTATCACGACACCTGTTCACGACTGTGCAACACGTTCGGCAAGGACAAGCTGGTGGATGACTTGGCTGCCGACGATTTTACACGGCTGCGGGCGTCGATGGCCAAGCAATGGGGACCGGTCCGTCTGGGCAATGAGGTCCAGCGCGTGCGGACGGTTTTCAAGTACGGGTACGACGCCGCTCTGATCGATAAGCCGGTTCGATACGGCCCAAGCTTCAAACGCCCCCGGCAGGCCATCATTCGACGCCAGCGGTATGCCAATGGCGAAAAGATGTTTGAGCCGGATGAGCTGAAGGCGATCTTGCGCGAGGCGTGCCCGCAACTTACTGCAATGATCTTGTTGGGGCTGAACGGCGGCCTGAGCAACGAGGATTGCGGGCGGCTCCCCATGCGGGCCCTAGACCTTAGGCGAGGGTGGCTGATTTTCCCGCGGACTAAGACTGCAGTATACCGGCGCATTCCGCTGTGGCCAGAAACTGTCGATGCGATCAAGGCGGCAATCGCGGTGCGACCAATGCCAAAGGATGAGTTACACAAAGACAAGACCTTCATCACCAAGTACGGCAACGCGTGGGCGAACGGCACGCCGTCCAGTCCTATTTCCCAACGGTTCGGCAAGATCGTCCGTGATCTGGGCGTTCATCGGCGCGGCTTGGGATTCTACACGCTGCGGCATGTCTTCGAGACGATCGGTGGCGAGTGTCGCGACCAAGTTGCGGTCAACGCCATCATGGGTCACGTCGACAACACGATGGCGACGCGCTACCGGGAACGCATTAGTGACGAGCGTTTGCGGGCCGTCGTCGATCATGTCCGTGCCTGGCTAGGGATCGCGGACTGGAATGACGAGTCGGACGGCTAATTTTCAGCTAATTTTCGCCGACCCACCGCTTGGCGGTGGCCATGTCGACATTAAAATACTTCGCAATAGCTCGTAGATGTTCGCCACACTGGCGCATCTGACGGGCCTCTTTTTTTCGACGTCGGGCCACACGCTGGCGACATCGATCGAAAGGAGAGACCAATGACGCGGCCCAAATCACGGATCAACATCCCGGACC
>CAZNKT010000168.1:0-8544 GCA_964573605.1 uncultured Pirellulales bacterium | reverse complement strand
GAATGGCCCGTCGACGGCCGCCAGGTTCTGGCTGGGCTGCGGTCTGGATGCCCTCCAGGCGTGCGGCGGCACGGCCGACGAGATAGTGGAAAACCAGGGAGCCTTGGATCATGTCGCGTATCATTGAGGTTACGGAGCTGGCGCTGCGGGATGGTCACCAAAGCCTGCTGGCAACACGCATGGCCCTGGAAGACATGGTGCCGGCGTGCAATGAGATCGACCAGGCCGGCTATTGGAGCGCAGAATGCTGGGGCGGGGCAACCTACGACGCCTGCATACGGATGCTGAATGAGGATCCCTGGGAGCGCCTGCGGACGTTCCGGAAACTCATGCCCAACACCCGCCTCCAGATGCTCCTCCGCGGTCAGAACCTGCTCGGCTATCGGCACTACGAAGATACCGTGGTCGACCGGTTTGTGGAGAAGGCCGCGGATAACGGGATCGATGTTTTCCGCGTCTTCGACGCGCTGAACGACATCCGGAACTTACGCCGTGCGCTGGAAGCCGTCCGCCGGACCGGCAAACATGCTCAGGGCACCCTATGCTACACCCTGTCGCCGCTGCACTCGACCAAGCATTTCCTGGACCTGGCGGTGCAGCTGCGCGAGTCTGGATGCGACTCGATCTGCATTAAAGACATGGCCGCTCTGCTCAAGCCCCAGGCGGCCCATGACCTGGTGCGTGGCATCAAGGAGACGTGCGGCGACGACACGCTGGTCCATGTCCACGTCCATTCCACGACGGGAGTTACGCTGGTTAGCCTGATGAAGGCGATCGAGGCCGGCGCCGATATCGTCGATACGTCCATTTCGTCACTCAGTCTTGGACCTGGACACAATCCGACGGAAGCGCTGGTGGAGATGTTGACGGATACGGGCTTCTCGACCCGCCTGGACAAGGACCGGCTGCTGAAAATCAAGGAGCACTTTGCCCGAGTACGTCCACGCTATGCCGAGTTTGAATCGAAATTCGTGGGCGTGGAAGCACAGATATTCGAGAGCCAGATTCCGGGCGGCATGATCTCGAACATGGAAAGCCAGCTCAAGCAACAAGGTGCGGGCGATCGCGTCAAGGAAGTATTGGCAGAGGTGCCCAAAGTCCGCAAGGTGGCCGGATTTCCACCGTTGGTTACCCCGTCCAGTCAGATCGTCGGCACGCAAGCCGTATTCAATGTATTGATGGGTCCGTTCAAAGTGCTGACAGCCGAGTTCGCCGACCTGATGCTCGGCTACTACGGCGCCACGATGGGTCCGCGGGACCCGAAGATTGTCAAGGCAGCCGAGGAACACGGCAAGAAAAAGCCCATTGACGTGCGGCCGGCCGATCTTCTCAAACCCGAATGGGAGGCCCTCCGGGCCAAAGCGCTTGCGGTCAAGGGATGCAACGGTTCCGATGAAGACGTGTTGACATTCGCCATGTTCCCCAAGGTCGCGCCCAAGTTCTTCTCGGAGCGTTCCCAGGGACCCAGAAACGTCGGCGCGCCCGCGGCGGAAGATCGGACTCAGCCGGCCTCCGCGCCGGCGGGCCAAGCCAGCCCGGTATCGAAGCGCGTCACCTACAATGTAGAATTTGACGGCCAGAGCCACCAGGTTACCGTCGAGCGTGCCTGATGCAAGAAAGGAATTGCCATTGATGTGTGCGGACCGTGCCAAGTCGATGCAAGAGTTGATCAAAAACTTGCGCGAGAGGCGTGCGCACCTCGAGCAAGGCGGCGGCGCCGACCGTCTTCGGAAGCAGAAGGAGCAGGGGAAACTCACGGCGCGTGAACGCATCGACGCGCTGGTGGACGACGACAGCTTCGAAGAGTTCGGGCTGTTTGCCCAGCATCGGCAGGTGAACTTCGGCATGGCCGATCGCGAGACTCCCGCGGACGGTGTCGTGACGGGAGCGGCGTCGGCCGGTGGGCGCCTGATCCACCTGGCCAGCCAGGACTTCACGGTGCTTGGCGGATCGGCCGGAGAAGTCCACTCGCAGAAAGTCGCCGATGCTATGCTGCGTTCCCTGAGAACCGGCAGCCCTTTCGTGTTTATTAACGACTCCGGCGGCGCGCGGGTGCAAGAAGGAATCGACTCGCTGTCGGGATACGGCAGAGTGTTCCATGCCAACGTGATGCTTTCGGGGGCCGTGCCCCAGATATCCCTGATCTGTGGACCTTGCGCGGGGGGCGCGGCGTACTCGCCCGCCTTGACGGACTTCGTTGTCCAGACGCGCAAGGCCCACATGTTCATCACCGGACCACAGGTGATCAAGCAAGTCACGGGAGAGTCGATCACCGCGGAGGACCTCGGTGGAGCCGATGCCCACATGGGGCATTCGGGCGTAGTGCACTTCGTTGCGGACGACGATCAGGAGGCCATCCACATCTGCCAGCGTCTGCTGAGTTTCCTGCCGGCCAATAATCTTGAAGATCCGCCCCGCCTTCCTTCCGACGGCAACGTGGATCCCAACCTGGCGTTGAACGACATCGTACCGGTCGACCCCAAGCGGGGCTACGATGTCCGCTCGGTCATTTGCGGTGTGCTGGACCAGGGCGATCTGCTGGAAGTCCAGGCCGGCTACGCCATGAACATGGTCATCGGTTTCGGACGGATTCTGGGCCGAACGACAGGCATCGTGGCAAATCAGCCTCTGGTTCTGTCGGGGGCGATCGACATCAACGCCGCCAGTAAGGCCGCGCGATTCATCCGCTTCTGCAATGCCTTCAATATCCCGATCATCACCTTCGTCGATGTGCCCGGTTACCTGCCGGGCGTCGAACAGGAATACGGCGGCATTATCCGCAACGGAGCGAAGCTGTTGTTTGCCTATTCGGCCGCCAGCGTACCGCTGATCCAGGTCATTCTGCGAAAGTCGTACGGCGGAGCGCACGTGGCCATGAGTTCGCGTGATCTGGGCGCCGACTGCGTTTTTGCCTGGCCAACCGCCGAGGTCGCCGTGATGGGTGCCGAGGGCGCCGTGGAGATCGTGTTTCGCCGCGAGATGCAGGACGCGGCCGACAAGGCGTCCCGCCGCGCGGAATTGATCGAGAAGTATCGTTCCACGTTTGCCACTCCGTACGTAGCCGCTGGGCGTCGTTTGCTGGACGATATTATTGAGCCGGCAAACACCCGCCGGCATTTGGCACAGGCGCTGGAATATTTGCAGAATAAACGCGATCAACGCCCTCCCAAAAAGCACGGACTGATTCCCCTATGATCGGCTTTGTAAGAACCACGCCGCGGAGGCATTTTCGCGCAATGCCGCGGGCCGCCACGTCTTGAGTTGACCGGGAGCTGGACGTATGGAAACCAAACACGCCGACGCGGCACGGATTGTGGAAGCGTTGTCGCAGCTTCGTGAGGACGTGGCGCAATTGGACCGGCGCGTCGCCGCTCTGGAGTCGTGCGTTGCCGGCCAGCCCCCCGCCACCGGTCCCGCGGCCGGCGTTCCGGAACCGATCGGCGCGGACACCGTGCTGGCGATCAGCGCCGCGGTCGCGGCCTTTCTGGGAGTGAAGCCGCACATTCGCCAGATCCGGCTGCTCGGCAGCCCTTCATGGGCGCAGCAGGGCCGGGCCACGATCCAGGCGTCCCATCAGCTGCCACCGATCATTCATCATTAGGAGACGACGTTGAAGCTCAAGCTTACCGTTGACGGAAAAGAGTATGAAGTGGATGTCGAAGTCGCCGATCCGGAACCGCCACATCCCGGCTATGTGCCGCCGACTTCGTCGCAGGCGAGCGCGCCGAGCACCGCGCCAATCAGGCGGCCGGCCCCCGGGGTTGCCGCGGACGAGAGCAAGGTCTGCCGCAGCCCGGTATCAGGAGTGGTGGTCCGTGTTGACGCTCAAGTGGGACAGTCCATTCACGCCAACGATGTGCTGCTGGTGCTGGAAGCCATGAAGATGGAAACCGTGATCACGGCGCCCATCGCCGGCAAAATCGCCGCTATCCACGCGCAGCTTGGAGACTCCGTGCAGGGGGGACAGATACTTGTGGAGTTGGAATGAGGGACATCGACCATGGCTGTTCAAGCACTGAACCATATCGGAATTGCCGTTCGCTCCATCGATGCGCAGAGGCCCTATTACGAGAACGTGCTGGGCGCTGAGTTTGAAGGCATTGAGGACGTTCCTGAACAAAAGGTCCGGGTGGCGTTTTTCCGAGTTAAAGACGTGCGCCTGGAACTCCTGGAACCAGCCGATCCGTCCAGTACGGTGCAGACATTCCTGGAGAAGCGAGGTGAGGGCCTGCACCATCTGGCATTCACGGTAGAAGATATTCAACAGCGGATCGAAGAAATTAAACGGGCTGGACTGCGAATGATCGACGATGCTCCGCGGTCGGGTTCCCACAACATGCAAATCGCCTTTATTCATCCCAAGAGCACTTGCGGTGTGCTGACGGAACTCTGCGAGCCCGGTGAACACCGCGCGGGACAGCCAGAATGAACCTCCAGGCCCGCCGCAACGCGGTGACGAGCAAGGACTCTGCGATGTTGGACGCCCATTTTTCCATCCACGAAGACTTTCCACCCGGCAGCTATGACGAGTGGCGCGCACTGGTCGAAAAGGATCTGCGCGGAGCCCCGTTTGAAAAGAAACTTGTCACGCACACCTACGAAGGAATCGATATCCAGCCGGTGTATGCGCGGCAAGACCGGCCGAATGCGGTCGATGCGGAGGGTTTTCCTGGATTACCACCGTTCGTGCGCGGTGCGACGCCGGTCGGCGCTGCAGTGACCGGCTGGGATCTGCGACAGGAACACGCCCACCCGGATATCGGAGTTTCCAACCGAGCGGTGCTCGATGATGTCCAAGGCGGCGTGACCTCCCTGCTGTTGCGGTTCGACCGGGCCGCCCGACAGGGGTTCGATCCCGATCATCCCGCCGCGGCGTCGCTGGCCGCCCGCGACGGCCTGACGATTTACTGCCTGCATGACTTGGACACGCTGCTGGCGGAAGTGCCGCTGGAAGACATCGCGGTCACTCTCGACGCGGGTGCCGGATTCGTGCCCGCCGCCGCCATGCTGGTCGCTGTGTGGCGCGGTCGTGGCATACCGGCCGAAAAAGCACGCGGAGCGTTTAACGCCGATCCACTGGCCGTGCTGTCCGGTGAAGGGCGCTTGCCCGACAACGTTCCGAACATGATGGCGGCCATGGCGGATCTGGCACATTGGACCACAGAAACCTATCCGCGCGTGACGGCCGTCGGGGTGAATACGGCCGTCTACCACAATGCCGGCGCGACGGCCGCACAAGATGTCGCCTTCGGCATGGCAACCGCCGCCGAGTATTTGCGGGTCATGTCCAAGGCCGGGATGAGTGTCGACACGGCGGCCCGTCAGATCCTGTTTCGGATCAATGTCGGAACCCATCATTTCCTGGCCATCGCCAAGCTCCGAGCCGCCCGCAGGCTGTGGTCCCGAATGATAGAGGCGTGCGGCGGTTCGTCAACTGCTGGAGCGATGGGAGTTCACGCCAGGACCGGGCAGCGCGTCCTCACCCGCCGCGATCCGTACGTGAACTTGTTACGAAACTGCGCAGCGGTTTTCGCCGCCGGCGTGGGCGGAGCCGACGCCATCACATCGGTACCGTTCGACGCGATGGCCGGTCTTCCCGACGATTTCAGCCGGCGTGTGGCCCGAAACACGCTGTGGATTCTGCAAGAGGAAGCCCATCTGTGCCAGGTCGTGGATCCGGCCGGCGGCAGCTGGTTTCTGGAGACGCTAACCGACGAGGTCGCGGACAAGGCCTGGGCGATCCTGCAACAAATCGAACGCCAGGGCGGCATGACCCAAGCGATCGAGAGCGGCTGGGTGGCGGCTCAAATAGATTCGGCATTTGCTCCCCGGGCCAAGGACATAGCGCGCCGCAAAGCGGGCATTACTGGTGTGAGCGAATTTCCGGACGCATCCGAGCAGCCGCTCGCCCAGTCGGCACCGACGTTGGAAACGCTACGCAAGTCAGCCGCCGACCGGATGGCATCGCGGCGCCGAGAGTCCGATGCGCTGGCTGCCGTGTCGGCGGGCGCCGACGCAATGCCTGCTGCCGTGGATGCCGCGAGCGAGGGCGCGTCGGTCGGGCAGCTCGCCCAGGCTCTGGGTTGGCAGGCGAGTCCCGCGACATCGGTGACTCCCCTTCCCATCCGCCCATTCGCCGAACCGTTTGAACAGCTCCGGGACGCTGCGGACGCCTGGCACGCTGAGCACGGCGCCCGGCCCCGCGTGTTTCTCGCCAAAATGGGTCCCGTCTCGCATCACACGGCGCGCGCCTCGTACGCCAAGAACTTCTTCGAGGCTGGGGGCTTCGAAGTGATCGCGCCGGACGGACCACGGGAGGCGGACGCCGCCGGCGGCGAGCTGGCCGCCAGCGGATCGGGCATCGCCGTGATTTGCTCTTCGGACCAACTCTATCCCGATATCGTGAAAGAAGCTGCACCGAAGCTCAAAGCAGCGGGCGCCCGGACGGTAATTCTTGCCGGGCACCCCGGCACCAAGGAAGAGATTTACCGCAACGCCGGCGTGGACGGCTTCATTTACATCGGCTGCGATGTGCTGGATACGCTGCGCGGTCTGCTTCGCGACGAAGGAGTACTGGCACGGTGACCGAAATCCCCAACTTTGCCGACGTTTCGCTGCGGGCCGAACCCTCGGGAGACGTCACGCGCGACGACTGGCTTCGGACTCATGGGCAGACCGATGACGCGCTCACGTGGCTGACCCCCGAGCACATTCCGGTGCACGCCCTCTACAGCGCGGCCGACCTGGAAGAGGTCGATCACCTGGATACGATGCCCGGACTGCCGCCCTTCCTCCGCGGTCCCTATGCAACGATGTATGTCCTCAGGCCGTGGACGGTCCGACAGTATGCGGGTTTCTCCACGGCCAAGGAATCCAACGCGTTTTACCGCCGGAATCTGGCGGCCGGCCAGATGGGTCTGAGCATTGCCTTCGACCTGGCAACGCACCGCGGCTACGATTCCGACCACCCCCGCGTGGTGGGCGACGTGGGCATGGCAGGCGTCGCCATCGACAGTATCGCCGACATGCGGACGCTCTTCGAAGGCATTCCGTTGGATCGGATGAGCGTCTCGATGACCATGAACGGCGCGGTTCTGCCCGTGATGGCGCTGTACATTGTCGCCGCCGAAGAACAAGGGGTGCCTCCCGAACAGCTTAGCGGAACGATCCAGAACGACATTTTGAAAGAGTTCATGGTACGCAACACGTACATTTATCCTCCTGAGCCCAGTATCCGCATCATTGCCGACATCTTTGCATACACCAGCCGGCACATGCCGAAATTCAACAGCATAAGTATCAGCGGATACCACATGCAGGAAGCAGGGGCCACGGCGGACCTGGAACTGGCCTACACGCTGGCCGACGGCCTGGAATACGTGCGCACCGGCCAACGTGCGGGGCTCGCTGTCGATGACTTCTGCCCGCGTTTGTCGTTCTTTTGGGGGATCGGCATGAACTACTTCATGGAGGTCGCGAAGCTGCGGGCAGCGCGAATGATTTGGGCCAAACTGATCTGGACCTTTCAGCCACAAAATACCAAAAGCCTGTCGCTCAGAACGCACAGCCAGACCAGCGGTTGGAGTCTGACCGCGCAGGATGTGTACAACAATGTTATTCGCACGTGCCTGGAAGCCATGGCCGCTACGCACGGCCATACGCAATCGCTGCACACGAACGCGTTGGACGAGGCGCTGGCACTGCCGACCGACTTTTCGGCCCGCATTGCCCGCAATACGCAATTGTTCATCCAGCAGGAAACGGATACGTGCAACGTGGTCGACCCGTGGGGAGGGAGTTACTTCGTGGAGCGGCTGACGCACGATCTGGCAGAGCGAGCCTGGCAGCACATTCGCGAAATTGAAGAGCTGGGCGGCATGACCGCGGCCATTCAGGATGGCGTGCCCAAGCTGCGCATCGAGGAGGCGGCGGCACGCACACAAGCCCGCATCGATTCAGGCCAGCAGATCGTTATCGGAGTCAACAAGTTCAAGCCCTCGCACGACGACAAAGTCTCCGTGCTGCATGTCGACAATACGGCGGTGCGCGAATCCCAGATTGCCGGCTTGAAAAAGCTACGTGAGGAGCGAAGCACGCAGCAGGTCGAGGAGGCGTTGCACGCATTGAGGCGTGCCGCGGAAGACAAAACCGGTAATCTTCTGGAGCTCGCCGTGCACGCCGCGCGAGCCAAGGCCACCGTCGGCGAAATCAGCCAGGCATTGGAAAAGGTCTTCGGGCGATACGAGGCTCCCGTTCAGTCGGTGAAGGGAGTGTACGCCGCCGAACTGGGCAGTCATGGGCATGTCGCGAAAGTCCGGCGGATGGTCGAGCAGTTCGAGAGCGCCGAAGGGCGGCGACCGCGCATCATGATCGCCAAGATGGGACAGGATGGACACGATCGGGGTCAGAAAGTGGTTGCCAGCGCGTTCGCCGATCTGGGATTTGATGTCGATATCGGTTCCCTGTTCCGCACGCCCGACGAGACAGCCCGTCAGGCCGTGGAAAACGACGTCTACTTTTACGCCTGGGCTCAGAACGACAGCG
>CAZNKT010000167.1:0-8640 GCA_964573605.1 uncultured Pirellulales bacterium | reverse complement strand
TCCGATGCGAAACATCCTTGAACTCCTTACCTCTCAGAGAGCAAAAAACCCGCTGTTGTTGTTTTCAAACGCCGAATTGCGTAAAAGCCAACGCAGCCCCAAACAAGAAAGAGCCGCCCTTGCCTCTATGTGTCTTTCCGCCGGCAAGCTGTCGCTCCTGACACCGGATTCCAGAAAAAATCACAAGGTTGATCATTTTTTGCCGAATTCGGGTTTGCCGTCGACAGCAGCAAGCCGACATGACACGTTTTATTCTTTGAGAAAATCGGTCAGTTTCCGCCGCACACGGTGCCCCAACTGCCACCGATTGCTTTGCGTAAGATCATTCTTGTCAACATCTTGCGGCAATGCAGCCAGGAAGTTCTCGTAGAAGTAGCGTTCACGCGGGCTGAGCGTCGCCAAGAATTTGTCCATGTCCAGTGACAGCATCGCATCCCCGTCCTCCGCGCGGCGACGCCTGCCGGCCTCGGCGTCGGCCTCGCGCTGCCGGCGAACATGTTCGGATCGCAGGTAACGCAGACCCTCGACACGGGCAATCCCGGCCACGTAGCTGGCCAGACCATTGCTCGACACGTCGGCTCGGTACCGCTCGAGCAAACGGAATTTGCCGTTTACCAGCGAATACCAGACCCGAGCCGCTATTTCTTCGATCAAGCTGCGGTCCGCAGCCCGTCTGCCGAGCGTCGATCGGATGCTGGCCAACATGCGCGGCTGACAGCGGCGGTGCAATTCCACCCATGCCCGCTCGTGTCCTTCCATGCAGTGCCTCACCAGACTCGGGTCGTCGACGGCCGACACGTCCGCGGCGGGCTCTCGAGGCAAATCGGCCCGCAATTGCTTGTGCCACTCGCCGTTGCCGTTGTGGCTGGTGTGATTCTGTTTCTTCAAGTTCTCAATGGGAAGTCGAAAGCAACTCTCGCGAACCCAGCAGCTTCATCGAGGCCGGAACGGTCGGCAACAGCCGCCCAGCGGCGGCAGTGAAACACGTGAAAATGTGCGGAAGCTCGCCAATTCGGAGGGTCGGAAGGCAGGACAGCGAGGCAGGCTTAACGATCGGGGAATGATTAGATTTGTTAGATTTGATTTGCTGTCGCCGCTGCGCGGCTTTGTTGTTTCGATCCTATCGATGACGGTTCGCAAACCGCTCGCTCCGGGTGGACTCCGTCCGTGTGGGAATCCCCGGCCTTGCAAGACCTATCTGTCTGTCATCGTTCAAGTTTCGCCCTCCGAGCCGTCCAGCTACTGCCAACCTGGCGGCAGTTTGCAGGCAGCTTCCTGGCGCGATGACGCTCGACCTTCCTCGGTCCAGCCTTCGTGCATCAACGCTGCACAAACGTTTTGCGCTTGCTCAAAGCAATCGAGCAACACGCCCACGGTAAATTCGTGCGCGATCGTTTTCAACCCCCCATCTGAGGCTGATCGCAACATGGGGCATTTTCAAGTACCAGCTTATTGACATTCGACCACGCTGCATTTAGTTTCAAGCCTTGCAGCATGTGACACTTCCATGGGGTGTGGTGCCTGCTCACAGTAGGGCTGTCCCGGGAAGGCGTGCACCATAGAGCCAAGTGGGCGTGCGATAAGAATTGCTCGTCGAACAGGGCGGTTCGATGTTATTGAATTGCCGATGGAACAACCCAGGATGTGATCCTCTCCGGACGGAGTCGGCTTGCGCTTTGCGGTCAGAATCCGTCGTTATGCCCCGCCAGACATACACCTGTGATGATTTGCGCCAGCCAGATACCGCGGTTCGCCCCTCCCCCAGCGCGCTGGTGTCGTGTCCCTGACGCCACGGCAACGCAGCGCAGCATTTTGAAACCGTACAGCGCCCTCCGCGGCGGCGGATGTCGCCTTCTGCGGAGCAGCTCCTTCGGCTCGCGACGCGCTTCTGGAGTCGCGCCGCCCGCGGAAGCGTGCGATTCTGGTCAACGACCGGTTCGCGAAGTGTGCTTTTCTGAATTTTTTCGGTTCCAAACCGCGCGTGGGGCGGCGGTTCCCCAACGAGCCGAGCTGGATGAGAGGAAACTCCTGGAATGACGGCATCGGCGATCACAGTACGGTCAACGGATTCCGAAGCAGCGCGCACGGAAGATTTTGTGCAGCTTCTGATCCGGAACCAGCGGCGTATTTTTTCCTTCATCATGACGCTGGTGCCCCACTGGAACGATGCGGAAGAAATCATGCAGGAAACCAGCGCGGTGCTGTGGCGCAAGTTCGACCGGTTCGAACCGGGCAGCGACTTTGTCCGCTGGGCCAACCAGGTGGCGTACTACGAAGTGCTGAAATTCCGCAAACGCAAGAAGACGGAAAGTCTCCGGTTCCGGCGAGCCGTTCTGGAAAAACTGGCCCGCGACAGCGCGGAGATGGACGGTTCGCTCGACGACCAGCGCGACGCGCTGGTCCGCTGCATTCAGAAACTACCCGAAAAGGACCGCCACCTGATCCGCCTCCGCTACGGACAGGACGCCACGCCGCGGGGCGTGGCCGATCAGCTCGGCCGGTCGGTCGATGCGGTCTACAAGTCGCTGCGACGCGTGCGGCACGCGTTGCTCGGATGCGTACGCCGCACCCTGGCGCGGGAGTACAAGCCGTAACGGATCTGTTCCGGGGCACGAAACTCAAACCGATGCCCGCCCGCAACAGATTTTGCTGCCGGGCGAAGCAGTAGACGACCCCGGCCGGTTGGGGCGAGGAAGAATGGACCATCTTCACGGGACAACGCGGGCCGACCTGGAAGCCCTGTGTGCGGCCGTCTGCGACGGTAACGTATCGGCCGCGGACGCCCGGCGCCTCGACGAGCTGCTCGAACACAGCGCGGAAGCCCGCCGGTTATATATCGAATACATCCACCTGCACAGCAATCTGCACTGGTGCGGACCGGCAGCCGAGTCCTGCGCGGCGACCGACGGACCGGCATCCCAGCCACGTCCGGCGCGGCAAACGGTATCGCCCACCGAACCCCGACGCCGGATCCGGCGGGTGGCGCGGGCCACGAGCGACTGGATCGTCAGGCAACCCGCCGCATTCTCGCTCACCTGCGCAGCGCTGGTCATGATCGCGGGGCTGACGGTGCTGGCGATCCTGCGGTGGCCGACCGACCGGTTCGACCCGGTCGCGATCGACGAAGCGGACCGCCAGTACGTGGCCATGTTGACGGCCACGGCCCAATGCACGTGGGGTCCGTCGCCCGATCCTTTGTTTGACGGCTCGCAACTGTACAAAGGCCAGTACCTGGACCTGAAAGATGGGGTGGCGCAGGTTACGTTCGATCACGGCGCGAAGCTCATTCTCAAGGGGCCCACGACGTTTCAGGTGGGCAATACGCGCGACAATTACCTGCACCTGGGGATAATAACCGCCCAGGTGCCCCGCCAGGCGCAGGGCTTTACCGTGCGGACCCCCAGTGCGCAAGTCGTCGACCTCGGCACCGAATTCGGCGTGGCCGTGCATCACAACGGCAATGCCGAAGTGCATGTGTTGTCCGGCCGCGTGGAAGCCCGCCTGGTTCGCGGGGAGCAGCCGTATGGCAAGCGCATACGGCTCGCCAAGGGCCGCGCGGCGAGCTTCAACGGCGCGACGGGCACCATGCACCTGGCCAGCGCCGACGCCCGGCGCTTTATCTCGGACTTCCGTACCGCGCGTTCCCGGTCGCTGGCCGACCAAATGCGGCGGCGGTGGTACGTGTTCAGTCAAAAGATCCGCCGGGATCCCGACGTTGTCGCGTATTATCCGTTCGACAACCAGCGCGAATCTCCGGGCGAACTGCGGAACCGGGCTACGTCTACGGCCGGGCGCTACGACGGCAGGCTCGGCGATCATCGCCACGCCGCGACGCGCCCCACATGGGCCCAAGGACGCTGGCCCGGCAAGCAGGGACTGCGTTTTTCGTCGAGTCAGCGTCAACAGGTGCGCATCGACCTGGGATCGCCGCTGGGCGTCAGCGCGCCGATGAGTGTGCTTGTATCCGTCTGCCTGCAGAACGGCGGGCCGATGCTCACCCATCGGTCGGCGTACAGCGAGTTCGCGAGCTGGCAGTGGTCGGCGTTCGGTCCGCCGGCGCGGGGTGGCCATGGCCAAGTGCGGATCACGCGTGCTCCCAACGGTTACTCCCTGGATGCGGCGTTTGCTGCCGGCGGCCTTCAAGGGAGCGGACCGGAGTGGCACCAGATGGCGCTGGTCTACGATCCCGATGAGGCGAGCCTCGCGCTGTATGTGAACGGGTCCTTGATCGGAGAGTACGCATGGGGTGTTGAACAGCGCTCTGGAAAGCAGAACTCCGCACTTATCGTGGGCAATATCGGCGAAGACGACATGACTGGCGGCTTTGCGACAGGCTTCGACGGCATTGTGGATGAGCTGACGATTTTCGGGCGGTCGATGACGGCGCGAGAAGTGCGCGTCCTCGCACGGTTCCAAAGAACCGCCGCCTGAAACAACAAGATTGAAAAAGCGGTCTGGAACTCTCAGGAAAACAGGCAGGAACGAACCCGGAGCAAGGCAACCCAGTTCCTGACCCCTTTTTCAACCAACCCAAAAGCAGATACCCGGAAGGATTTACGGGGTGTCGCCGAAGACGGATCTGAGCAACGAGCGAAGTCGGTACGGAAGACCGACCCGGACGGAGTCCGCGCAGCGGTTGAAAAAGGGGTCTGGAACTTTCAGACACCAAGCAGGAACGAACCTGGAGCAAGGCAACCCAGTTCCTGACCCCTTTTTCAACCGGAACTCTCTTTCAACTAACCCAACGCATGGCTAAACCACGAAAACGCCGCGCGCATCCCTCCGCGGCATCGCCCCCGGCGGCTGCAACCGCCGCCCCTGCCCTGCCCACGCCGCGACTGCCCGCGATGATTTGCAGCGTGTTGCTGGCCGCTGTTTTTCTGTGGTCCTACTGGCCCAACATCGTCGAGCTGGTTCGCACGTGGATGGACGAACCGGACTATTCGCACGGATTCTTTGTGCTGCCGATCGCGATCTATTTCCTGTGGGCGCGGCGCGACAAATTCCCGGTCGACTCGCGCGGGCCAGGCTGGCCCGGTCTGGCAATGATCGCCTTTGCCTTGGTGATGCGTGTGCTCAGCGAACGCTTCTATGTCGTGGAACTGGCGAGTTGGTCGATCATTCCGTGGATCGCCGGCGTGTGCTGGCTGTTCGGCGGTTGGCGGTTTTTCGTGTGGACACTGCCGTCCGTCACGTTTCTATTCTTCATGATGAAACTGCCTTTCCGCGCCGAAACGCTGTTGAGCCGGCCGTTGAGAAAGATCGCCACCGAATCGAGCTGCCTGGTGCTGCAGAGCCTGGGACAACCGGCGTTTCCGGAAGGCACGACGATCTTGTTGGGCGAGCACCAGCTGGGCGTGGCCCAGGCGTGTGCGGGCCTGCGCATGGGCATGGGCATCGTGGCCCTGGCCTATGCGTACGTCCTGCTGAGTCAGCGTCCCATCTGGCAAAAGGTGGTGCTGGCCATCTGCGCGCCGGCCGTGGCGACGCTGGCCAACTGCCTGCGGATCACCGCCACGGGCTTGTTGTACCAGTACGCATCGGGGGAAACGGCCCGCGCGTTCTCGCACGACGCCGCGGGCTGGGTCACGATTCCCGTGGCCGCGGGACTGTTCTTCCTGGTGCTGTGGTTCCTGGATCACGCGACGATCCGCGTGCCGGTCGAAACTCGCACACCGGTAAGGATGGCCGGTTGAAAACAGGGCCAGACGATTTGGAAGCGCCGGGGTCTGTCGCCATTTTTTCCAAAAAATGGGGACGGACCCCTTCCTCACACCAATCTGACAGCTATCGGACGGCACGAGACCGAAGGCATGACGTCAAGATGGGCAATAAGGACGACGCAATTCCAAGTGAGCTGTTCCGGTTGAAAAAGGGGTCAGGAACTTTGGGACACGTTTCACAGATGCTGACCTTTCATGGGCAATAGAGTTCCAGACCCCTTTTTCAACCTGCCCTCTCTGTAAGGAATGACTTCGCACTCCGAAGAACAACCGGCTAGTTTGACCCCGCCCGTGCAGCCGGTTCGTGCGCTGGTCGCGGCCAGTGCGCCGCCGGTGGAGTACGAAGCGTACGACGAGCCCGCCGCGGGCTCCGGTCCGAACGCGCTGACGCTGATCGTCAACGCGGTCCGGCGGTGGTGGAAGATCGCGGCGCCGATCGGCATCGCGCTGGCGGCATTGGCCGTGGGCGTCACATGGTGGCTCTACGAACCGGTCTATGTCGCTTCTGCCTGGTTCCACGTACGTCCCAACGAGCGGCTGATTGCAGAACCGGGACGGCAAGGAACCGACCGTTTCCTGCAGACACAGGTGGCACTGGTCCAGAGCCCGGTTGTGCTGGGACCGGTCCTGCAGATTCCGGAGATTGCCGCACTGCGCGAACTACGCGAGGAAGAATCGCCGCTCGACTACCTCTCCAGCAAGATCCAAGTCGACCCGGTGGGCGATTCCGAATTCCTGAAGATCTCCCTGGAGGGACACGACAGGGAGGACATACGGAGCATTGTCGCGGCGGCATCGGAGGAATACCTGAAGGTCTACAACGAGGAGTCCTCTCAAGCATTGCAGAAGATGATTCGATATCTGACCGAAGAGCAGAACCGCCAGTCAGTAGAGATCAAACGGCTGCGCGAAAACGTGCGCGAGTTCACGATGCAGGCCACCGGCAACGATCCTTACAGCGTTCCCGACGACACGCTAGGCATTGGAAGCCGCAACGCATCGGCACTGCAGTCGCCCCTGGGCGACCTGAAGAGTCGGTTGTGGACCGTGGAAATCGAACAGCAGCGCTTGCGGGAACAGCTCGATGCGGCAAAACGGTCGATTGCTGTCCAGCCGCTGGTGGTTTCGGACGAAGCGATTGAAGCCGAAGTGAATATGAATTCACAAGTGAACGCGCTTCGCGAGGAACTGGACGATCAAGCAGCGGACCGGTCGGACGAGGAACGACAGGCCCTGGAAGTGCAGCTCGGGGCCTTCGAATTGAAATTACGGCAACGCGTCAAAGAGGAACTGGAGATTCAGGCCTACCAGCAGCTGCTGGCCGACCAGCCAGTGGACGTACCGAGCCATACCGTGGAACAGAACATTTCCGAATATCCTCCGGTCGTGCAACAACAGAAGGTGATCTTGGCTATCCAGTCGAGTCTGAACGAATTGGAGAGCAAACTGCAGCGTCCCACCGGCACGCGCCGGTACCAGCAAGTGCAGCAGGAACTCAAAGACGCGGAGCAGGAACTGGAAGACATCAAACAGGAAGTCCGAGTTTCGGTTGAAGAAGAATTGCAGGCAGAGACCGTTCGCAACCGGCAAGAGGAGCTGAGCAAGTTGGCGGCGGGCTTGCGCGACTTGGAAGTGCACGAAGAGATCCTGCGAACGAATATCCGGGAGATAGAGGAGCGACAACAGTCGGAACAGGGTGAATTCGCGCCGCGGTCCGGCACGATCACGCTGGAACTGGAACTGGCCCGCGGAGCACTGGACCGTGCGCAGGCCGTGCATGATCGGATTGCCGATCGGCTGCTGGAGATTAAGACAGAGATTCGTGCGCCCGCGCGGGTGGAACTACAGGAGCCCGCGCGGGTATCGAGTATTCCTGTCGAGAAGCGGCCGTATCGCCGCATGGCCTTGTTCGCGGCAGCCGGTCTGTGCTGTCCGTTCGGGATCGCCGTGTTGTGGGAGGCTTCGCGTAAGCGTGTGTTTGACGCAGAACAGATTCGCTCGACAGTCAATCTGCCCGTGCTCGGCGAGGTGGCGTGCCTGCCTTCGCAGGGGTTGTTGCACTGGCCCGGAACCGCGGGCCGGCACACACGCGAAGCCAGGATTTATGAAGACAGTGTGGACATCCTGTCGCACAACCTGGCGATGGCCGAGAGCCTGAAGCACGTGCACGTGCTGGTGATTGCCAGCGCGGTCCCGGGTGAGGGCAAATCGACGCTGGCGTCGCAACTCGCCGCCGCGCTGGCCCGTACCCAGGACGAACGCGTGCTGCTGGTCGATGGCGACTTCCACGCCGCCAGTATCCAGGCTTTCTTTTCGGTTCCCGACCGCGCGGGGTTGATGGACGTGTTGCGCGCCGAATGCGACGTAGACGACGCGATCGAGCTGACGGACAACCCGAATCTGCACGTGATGATTGCCGGCCGGCGTAACGGTTCCATGCACCACCTGGTGAAGAACGGCCGTTTGACGGCGACCATGGATCAGTTGCGGACCGAATTCCGGTACATCGTAGTGGACAGCCCGCCGGTGCTGTCCGCCGGCGACGCGTTGGCATTCGGCCGCATGGCCGATGCCACATTGATGTCCGTGCTCCGCGACGTCAGCCAGTTGCCTCAGGTCAGCCTGGCCGTGGAGCGGCTCGTCTCCGCCGGCGCCAATCCGATTGGAGCGGTGTTGGGCGGCGTACCGTCCAAGACCTACACGCGGCACTACGGGCAACCGAGTCGCGCTCGAACAACCGTTTCGGCTGACGGGCAATGACCGACACCCGCAATTGCGTGGAGCACGGCATGGGTTCGGCCCGGATCAGCCCCCGGCTCCGCCGGGGGATCGAATCACCAATACGGTGTGCCGCCGAAAACAGTGGCCAAACCCGTTGACTGCGTCCAGCCAAGTACAACCGCAATATCCAGCGTCA
>CAZNKT010000166.1:0-8773 GCA_964573605.1 uncultured Pirellulales bacterium | reverse complement strand
AACTCCATCGATTATCGCGACTCAATCAGCATCGATTACCGTGATCGCTCTCAACAGGACACGCCCTCATGAGCGCGCTGGCCGAATTGCGGTTGTCATCGCGCCGACTGCGCGATGTGACTGTGTCTGGTGGCGTTAGAGATCAGAGTGCCTACACGCCCCAACCTGCGTCAGTTTCACTCGAATGGCACTAACTTAAGACGTCTAGACCTAATGGGCGGGCCGCCGCTAGCACGCGATTCACCCGAAAAACGACAGCTAGCACGTTGCGGCTGATGCTTAAGTTAGCAACATTCGAGTTTCACTCCGATGCGTCGTGGCCTCAGTCCCTTCTCGACGGAGTCAATGTGCCCACTGATTTTAGCAACGTGCAGTTTCTAGCCGAGGCTAGTTACACCGCTGCACCGTAGCGATTCGCGTTTAGAAACGGGGCCGAGCGGCGCAGTTTTGTGGCGGAAAATACCCCCGACAACCGGGTTTCAAAAGAGACTTTTTTGGCAATTCGACAATGCTTGCCAGGCCGAGAGTAGATGGTCGACCAGAACTATTCGTTTTCGGAGCGTTCTCTCCTGCTGATGGTGATCGAACAGATTAGGCCGACAACGACAAGAGCACAACTGGACGGCTCTGGAACAAACAGATACGCCGAGCCGGAGCCGCTCCCCGCGTCGTCGTCGCGGAACGCCCCTACAATGACTCGGTTGCCGCTGATCCCCACGCGGTGGCCGAAGGAGTCCTCCGCTGCGGCGTCGGAGGCGGTGAGCTTGAAAAGTTGGTCGCCAGTGCTCACGTCGAAGACGTAGACCGAACCGGAGCGAATTCCCCCATCATTGTCGCTTTGCGCCCCGACAATGGCCAAATTGCCACTGATCGCGACCGAACTGCCGATCTGCTGGAGGTCCGGTCCGGCATCGGAGGCGGTGAGCTTGAAAAGTTGGTCACCAGTGCTCACGTCGAACAAATATGCCGAGCCGGAGCGAATGCCTTCGTTCTCGTCAAGGTTGGCCCCGACAATGGCCGTATTGTCGTTGATCCCGACGGAAGTGCCAAACTGGTCGAAGGCCGCGGCGTCTGAGGCGGTGAGCTTGTAAAGCTGATCGCCCGTGTTGACGTCAAATAAATAGGCCGCGCCCGAACTGTCGCCCGCCGCGAAGTCACTGGGCGTCCCGACAATAGCTGCAGTGCCGCTGATTCCGACGCTCGTTCCGAACCTAGTTGTGCCCGTCACAGCGTCTGAGGATGTGATCTTGAATAGCTGGTTGCCAGTGCTCACGTCAAACAGGTACGCCGAGCCAGAGCCAAAGCCCTCGAGAGGGTCAAAAGGTGCTCCGACGATGGCCACGTTGCCACTGATATCTACGGAAAAGCCGAATCCCCCGCCCGTTTCGGCATCGGAGGCAGTGAGCTTGAACAGCTGATCGCCGGTGGTCACGTCAAATAGGTAGGCCGCGCCGGTGCCTTCGTCGTCGCTGAACGCCCCCACAATGGCCGTGTTCCCACTTATTGCCGTCGAGAAGCCGAAATGATCGGAGGCTATTTGGTTGCCGGGCTGAGATGCAGTCAGCTTGAAGAGCTGATCGCCAGTCGTAACGTCGAACAGGTAGGCCGACCCGAGGACGAGGATCCCAGAAACGTCGTTTCCAGGTGCTCCGACAATGGCTCGATTGCCGCTCATCCCCACGGCTTGTCCGAAGTGGTCGTCCGTCCTGGCATCAGCGGCGGTCAATTTGATTTCAACATCAAACAATCCGGCGTACGCCGGACGGACAATGTGCAGAGTAAACGGGCAGACAGCCACCGCAAAGCGTACGGCAGTTAGGTACTTTCTCGCTGTCAACATTGTGATGCTCCTCTCGAAACCAAAGCTAAACCGGAAAAAATGCCGTCACAGAGCTGTGCTCGGGATATTAGATTTGAGTCCCCCAGTGACCAAAAAGCAATCAATCCCGGCGGAAAATGCCCAAACCGTTGGGCTAATCTAATGACGCGTCGCGCCGCTGGGATAGCGTTGGACCAGCCGCTTGGTAATCGCCAGGGCCTCGTCCGTGAGGTATACAATCCGAGGCTCATCGGTTTTTTTCCGGGTATCTCCCGGAACACCCAACGCTGATTGGCCACATCGACGTTGCTTGCCTGGACCCGGAGCGACTCCTGCGGTCGGCAGCCGGTTTCCCAGGTGACAACCAGCAAATCACGAAATGAGTCGTTACCCACCACTTCCAAAATCCGCTCGAACTCGGCGGCCGTCAATTTAGTAAGAACCCAGCCTGCGCAAGTGGTGCGACGGTCAGCATCATGAGACTCACGACGGCCATCACGCCCATGGACATTACGTACCTGCTGATTGTGAACGTCATGATTCCTCCAAGTTTCCGAAGAACTCGTCGGTTGCTTCTTGCGTCGATGTGCGATAGTCACCTGCCTTCGACGATTGGGCGAACCCAAAGCGGTGGGCGCGCTCGTTGCGGACAACCGCGTTTCCGAGTTGGAAAGGAACGAGTCCGTCCGTGACCATGCTCACACGCGTACCCACGTCGCGGCGGCCCGACGAAATGTGAAATGTGAACGCATCGTTGCCGAGTCGAGAAATACTTGCTCGATCGGCTTCCTGGCGAAACATGGCGTCGATGACGGGCGTTTCGATAATTGCCCTGGCGAGCGGTTGATATTCCACGTTGTTGCCGGCGCCGCGTGCTATGACTGCTACAGAGACGCGAGTCGCATTCACCGCCTTGAATACATTGAGACGGCCACCAGTTACCGTCATGCCCTGCAGATCCGGAAGCGGATCAACATTATCGAGAATCAGCGACTTGACTTCGGCGAAGCTGAGGTCCTGATTTTGTGCTAGGATCAAGGCAGCTGTACCGGCAACGTGTGGAGCGGCCGCGGAAGTGCCGCCAAAGTTGGAGTACGTACCCGAGAGCCAAGTACTCCAAGTGTTTTTTCCTGGTGCACCAAGGTCCACAGTGACGATCCCAAAGTTGGAGAACTCAGCCAATTTGTCGTTCTTCGTGGTGGCGGCCACGGAAACAATGTTTGGATGGTCGAAGGCGGCGGGGAGGTGCGGAAAGAGATCGGCGTTCTGCTTCTGATTGCCGGAGGAAACGACGGCGAGATGATCATGCTGCTCGGCATATCCGATGGCGGCTTCCGTTGCGGCCCGTTCGGCTTCCGTGAAAAAGGTGGGCGGGGCGCCATAGCTGTGGTTGGAGACTTGGGCCCCGTTGTCTACTGCGTAATAGAACGCGTTGATCGACGGCTGGATGCCCTCGCGACGCACTGGCATGATCCGGGTTTTCCAGTTGATTCCCGCTACGCCGATGCTGTTGTTCGCGACTGACCCAATGATCCCAGCGACGGCGGTGCCGTGACCGTCCTCGTCCATGGGATTGTTGTCGTTGGCCACGAAGTCCCAGCCGATCAGATCGTCGATAAAACCGTTGTCGCCGTCATCCTGGCCGTCGGCCCATCCTCCCGAAGAGACCGGTTGGATCAGGTCGCCACCGTCGATAAAGCCTGTCCCGTTGACGTCGGTGATCTTGCCAGCGCCAATGTTGATTCCCGTGGGATCATTCAGATCCCAAAACGTGATCAAGCCGTCGGCGTCCACATCCTGAAGCTGATTGCCAATGGCAATCGGGATCTCGTCTTGATTGATCCAAATGTTGAGGTAGAGATCTGGATGTGTATAGTCGACGCCGGAATCGTTGACCGCCACGGTCACCTTGGTGCTGCCCGTGGTCAGTTCCCACGCCTGGGGCGCTTCGGTGCTCTCCAGCCCCCATTGCTGATGAAAGCGAGTGTCGTTGGGAGTCAATCCGGCAGCCAGCAGTCGCCGGTCCTCGAGCGATTCGAATGACAGCGATGGCGTGAAACCGTGCGACCGCCCTATCGGCCTCGATGGTGGCCGGCGCAGTTGTTTCTTGCACCCACTTCCGCTGCGTCGAAATAATGATGAAATCGACATGCTGAATAAGTCTCCGTTGAGTGGTTTTGTAAGTGGTGATGTTTCCACAGCCGGAATTGTCGGGCTCGGCGTCCGATTCGCCACCTTCCTACCGCCGGACATGGGATTATGTGTGACGAGAAATCACGGAAAATTGTCAGCGTTGCGGCTTGCCACGACAAAGTCTCTTGGCGTCGATGCGCAGAGATGCGAGCGAGGCGGGCCAAATTTGGGGAATTATGATGACGGCACGGGATCCGCTGTCGAGGCCATCACAATTGGAACCGATCCCGAATCAATCGGCTTTGATGGGATCGGCAGCGGGTGTGATTCCCAACAACGCGTCGGCTTCGGCGCGCAGGTAACCGCCCTCAGTCCCTGCCAGGCTTTGCGGCCCGGCAGCCTTGACGGCCTGGTCATACCACTTGCGCGCTTCGTCGACACGTCCCAGGCGGGCATTCGCCATGGCAAGACAGATCCATTCGAGTAATGTTCCGCCATCGCGCAGGGCCATCGCTTTCTCGAGTGCCGCGATCGCTCCCGTGGAATCGCCCGTGCGATAACGGGCCAAACCAAGATTGGCCCAGGCCGATCCGTCGTTTGGCAAATGCTGCAAATGCCGATTGATGACGCCGATTGCTTGTTCCGCGTCACGAAATTGTTCCGCGGGGCAAGTGATCAAGAACCATCCCAGCGGGTCCAGTGCGTCAAGCCGCTTGGGGAACTCCTCGGCGTGCGTCTCGAAGGCCTTGAGCGCGCGGCGAAACGCATCAACTGCCTCTTGCTGATCGTCCACGGCATATAACAGGAGGCCCAAGTTGAAGTTCTGCCAGCCAATGTCGCGCGTCCCAAATTCTGAGAAATGTGCATTAATGTAATCCTTGGTCGCCACCGCCTTTCGTTGATAGGTCAGCGCTTCAATCAAGTTGCCTTTCGCGCGAAAGACGTTGCTAAGACCTGTGTTCAGTACGAGCAGTCGTCGCCAATAATCGTGTATGCCGGGAAAGTCGTCCACGAATCTTTGGCGGATCTCGATTGCCTCACGATAGAACACCTCAGCTTCGTCTGGCTTGCCCAATGTGAGCAACAGTTCGCCCAGATAAGCCTTGTTATGGGCCACATTATCCAACAGGGAAAGGTTGTCTGGAAACTCCGCGATCACTTGTTCACGCATGGCCAACGCCTCGCGATACAGTCTTTCCGCATCTTCGTAGCGGCGCGTATCCTGCATCACGCTGCCAAGCCAAAACTGCGAAAAGGCAAGCATGCCTTTCATGTATTGAGGATCAATCTCTTCTCCCTCGAATGACCGCCAGGTCTGTACCGCCCCGCGTAGGGATTCTTCGGCCTTGTCCATTTGGCGGATACCGCGCGCTTTGTACGTCATGCCGAGCATAGACAGATAAAAGGCCCGATCGTATCGATACCTGCGACGATTGGGGAACTCTTTGGCGAGCTTGGATTGGGTTTCAAACGCGGCCAGCGCGTGTGCAAGCGCTCTTTCAGGATTGGATTTGGCTACGTCGCTGAAGGAGGCTCGCAGCACATTGTGGGTATTGGCCAAAGTGTGCCGATATTCCGGAACGGATGGGAACTCTCGGATTAGTTTTTCTAACAATTGAACCGCCGCCTGCAGCGCCTCCACGCTGGAATCAAACTGGCCCAATTCATTGTGGATCGTGCCGACGCGATATTGAGCCAATGCTGTCTCGTAGCGAATATCTGGATCGTCGCTCTTCTGTTCGAGAAATCCCTTGTAAAACTCGAGCGCATCGTCCAACAAGACCCGTCGGATGGTCTCCATATGCGGGCGGCCTTTTAGTTGGCCGGCAGCACGCGTGAGCATTTGGTCGACCGCTTCACGCGCCTTGCGGAGGTTGTGTTCCGCGCGGTCGCGTTCTGTTTTGGCCTGTTCCGCCGCTTCCCGGGCGCGACGTTCAGCGAGTTGGGCCGCTGCGCGCTGTTTCGCCTCCTCGCCCCGTGCCTGCTCCGAATCCTCCAGGGCCGTTTCCTTGGCGTCACGTTCCTCGGCGATCATCTGGTTGGTGACCGCCAATCCCACCATTAGCACGGTCAGGAACAGTGCGGCAGTGACCACCGCGGTCTTCACAAGTGTGTGGTGACGCCTAGACCAACGCGCGATTCGCTGGGGCAATGACGGCCGGCGGGCACGAATTGGATCGTCATTGAGGTAACGCTTGAGATCGTCGGCCAATTCGCTTGCCGTGTCGTATCGCTCGGATGGATTTTTGGCCATCGCCTTGAGGAGTATTGTTTCCAGCTCCGTGCTGACCGACTTGTTCAGTTTGCGGATCGACACCGGCTCCTCAAAAGCGATCCGTCGTAGCAGCTCGTTTCGGTCCTCTCCGGGAAAGGCCGGCTGCAGCGTCAGCAGTTCATACAGCGTCACACCCAGAGAATAAACATCGGTCCGATGATCCACGACAATTCGCTTGGCGAGAGCTTGCTCGGGGCTCATGTAACGCAATGTCCCAATCAGATCTCCCGTCATGGTCACGGTGACCCCGCTCTCGATATGCGCCAGACCGAAATCGGTGACCCAGACCTTTCCCTGTTCGTCCAGGATCAAGTTGGAGGGCTTGATGTCGCGGTGGATGACGCCCTCCTCGTGGGCGTAGTCCAACGCGCCAGCGATTTGCACTCCCAAATCGGCGATGGACCGGCAGTAAGAATCGCTGCGCGTGGAGCGAGGTGTCACCACATGAGGGTGAACCGAGCGGCGTGTCTCCGCGCCGGCAGCGGTGATCGTTTCCGCGGACCCGTCTCCGACGTCGTCTGTGGAAGAATGGTCAATCGGCACAATGACCGACTGGGAGCCGTCGGCATCCTTGGTACGACGCTCATGGCGATCTTCGAGCAGGCGGGACGAAGCCCGTGACGGTCGAGCGATTTCAGGCGGATCGAAGTCACGAAGTTGATCAATGACGTTCGATAGAGGTTCTCCCTCGATGTATTGCATCGCGTAGTAATGAACGCCACGTTCACACCCTACGGCGTGCACGGGCACGATATTACCGTGATGCAAGCGCGCGGCTGCCTGTGCTTCATTTTTGAATCGTTGCCGGTTGCGGTGATCGACCAAAGCCGCGTAGGGCAGGATTTTCAACGCCACGCGACGACTGAGAGACACTTGCTCTGCTTCGTACACGACGCCCATACCACCTCGACCGATCTCGCGCAGGAGTCGAAAATCGCCGAGCTGACCGTGAATCCCTGAATTTGACTGTGCGTCCGGTTGGATGTTCAATTCGGCGCTAGGGCGACTGTATTCGCGTATCAACTCAAGCGACGTCAAAACTTCGCGTATTACATCGGCAAATTGAGGGTGACGCGACGTGTAGTCTTCAATGCTGACTTTCTCACCACGGGCAACTCGCTCCGCGAAGTCGTCGGCGATGTCAACGACAAGCACTTCCAGAGATGTATCCGCATCCGACACTTCGTTGTTCATGATTTGGACTCCACCACGCCAGCGCGAATTAGCTGCTTTCGGAGTCGTAGTAAGGCGCGCCCATATCGTTGTCGCGCGGCGGGCGACTCAATCTCCAGCAACACGCCGATCTCCTTATAGCTAAGGTTTTCATGGCAACGCATGATCAGGATCTCCCTATCTATTTCCGGCAGCTGTCCCAAACATTCCGCAACTTTTTGCGTCGATTCTCTTCTAGAAACCTGCTGACTGGGTGTGACCGTGCCGGCCAGCAAACGTTTGGCCAACAGCATTGACGACCGGTCGGGAAGCGGTTGCTCACGCCTCGCGTCTCTGCGAGCCGCGTCAAAATGTTGCCGCCGGATCTTAATCAGCCTCTCGTAGGCCGTTTTGAACAGCCACAACCGAAAGGGCATTGGTCGTCGTGCCAAGTAGTCGGGGAGGCGGTTGAACGCGTCGAGCTGTGCTTCTTGCACCACGTCGGAGGCGTCAACTCTCCGCCGCAAGCCGGCGTCGAGCCGAACGGCAATGAACTGTGTCAATTGCTCGCGGTGCTGCGCAAGAAGGGCCTCAAAAGAATCGGCCTCTCCCGCCTCGGCAAGCGCAAGTAACCGCCGCGTTTCTGACGAGTCCATGAGTACCTCGCGCGACAACCCACTCAAAATCCTAATGATACCGCCCAAGAATCCACACATGTGACAAAAAAAGCCGAAAAACTGTCGCTCGCAAGCCGGGAATTCATCCCCCGACGCGTGAGGCACACCTCCTGAATCGGAGCATTTCGAGAAGGGTTTGGTTCTCGCGACCGCATCGCCGTATCCCTTGAATTGGCAGTCGCATAGCCGCAGCGGTCCCAAATCGCCATCTCGCAAATCAAAAATCAAACAAGAGGGCGCGACCTGGTCTCGCACGTTACGCTGCTGATGTCGAAAGGACCGACTACCGTTCAGCACCGGTGGAAGTGCTCCACGCGCAACCGCTGTTTGTCCGACGCTGCCACATCTCGCACCGCTCGACAACGCTGACCCAGCCCATTATCTGCCGTCGGGGTGCACGACCGACCGCACGAAGGCAACCGGCTTCGACGCTGAAGATGCATCGCCCACTGCATCGAAGGATCCAAGCGAACTGACAGAGGTGTATCCGCGGGAGGGCGACCTCTGCGAGTTGTGACAGGGCATAACTCCGCGAGGCTGGTCCAACTTCGCTCATCTGGAGAGTTCGCCAAGTTGCAGCGGGGAATTGTCCTCAGCAGCGTCACCTGCGGTTCCAGAACACGCTTGACGTGGTCTAACGACTGAGGTCAGCAGGGGGCGATCGTTGACCCTTGCCAAAGGGTTGGTTCTGGATTTCGTGGCTGCCCTTCGCTCTAC
>CAZNKT010000165.1:0-8865 GCA_964573605.1 uncultured Pirellulales bacterium | reverse complement strand
TTCATCTGATAGATATTCTGCAGGATCATGATATGCTTCGACCATGGACTCTCCTCTACCTCTCCAATACTACACACTAGCATTGTTAACCCCGCTTTTAAGGTCTCATTGACTGATTGATACCAAGATTCGATTATCTCTAAGCTAATAGGCTATATGCCATAATCGTTCTTAATGTAAATAGATCATAATCAAAAACATAATAGCGTTTTTAGCGCCCCTGAAGGGCCGCACACCTTTTTCATCTTGAGATATATACATGGATACACGACCAATTTTTTAGAGTTTCAAATTACAGGACGTAATTGCATTTTACTTAGATTAGCCAATATGTTGATGCGAAGGAAACTAATCTAAAGCTTCTTAGAATGATGATAGCGATAATATTTTACCTCCGTATTATTCTCCAGCCGAAGCACGATCGTTGAATTTATTGTTGATATTGATGTATAGCTTACCATAGATTATTTTGACAATTCGCAGGTGCCAAAAATACATTGATGGTTGCCAACAACCTTGAATCTCTCTTTATTGGTAACGTCCCGGTTTTAATCGATGATATTTCATTTTTTGCTTTATAAGAGTATTGATTTCTGCATGGATTGCATTCTTGTGTTGCATTAGTATCTCATGAACTATCCAGTCGCTCTCTGCGTTCTCAATAACTGTGGCCATTCTGTTCATAGCTATCTTTAGTATCACTATTGACTTTTCAATTGATTTTCTTGCTTTTTCAATATCATCGGATGTCCTAGAACAGTGTAAGTCTGAACAGGCAATACCGCTAAATGATATGTAATCAGCATCCCTATTATTACCATTATTTGGATTATTATCAATGTCTTTCAAGATTGCACGTATATTCTTCGTTGAAAGGTGTCTCATTCTTATCAATTCTGCAAGTTCTGACTGTTTCTCTTTATCACTTGTAGATAATAGCTCTTCCGCTGCGCTGGCATTTATTGTCAGATCCTTAACAGAGTCAAGAATATCCAAAGGAAGTTCAAGTAACTTTGTTCGTTTAGTTACATAGCTTACACTTTTGCCTATCTTTTCTGCCAAATCTGATACTCCTCCCCAACCAAATTCTGATACATATTTCTTGAATGCTTGTCCCTCTTCGATTGGGTTAAGCGATCTCCTCTGGATATTTTCTATTAATGAGAGTTCAAACGCTTCTTGGTCATTTAACTGGACGACGTTGCAGGCTATCTTCTTCCAACCCAAGATTCTGCAGGCTTTAAGTCTTCTGTTGCCTGCAACTACCTCAAAATGCCTATCATTAATGGTTCTTATTAAAATAGGCTGCAAAAGTCCCTTCTGCCGTATAGAAAGAACGAGGTCAGTATTTGAATCAAAACCCGAGCGAAGCTGATTTGTAGCTTCCTTAATCCTAGTGATTGATATATCCTCTAGAATCGCTGGAAATATTGGGCTACAGAAAGAATCATGTTGTATATCATTGACTTTTGTCATCATCGCTGGAGAAATGCCCACTACCCCCCCCTTATGAATTTCAAATACTTGTATATAAAAGAACATAATTCGCTTATTCCATAATATGTCCCATAGGTGATTAGCCTTGTCAGAATAGTCAGAATCGTTTATCGAGGGATATTTGCTCAAATTTATCCCAAGTCGCAAATGCTCTTTATATAATGTGTGTATGTATATGGGGCTAGGAAGTTTACCATGCATCGAAGCAATCATTTTTAACATTCATTCCTGCATTTACTCGCAATTTTTAGAATTTGTTTAGCCTTTATCCCTTAACAAGGACAAAAAATTCTAGTTGTAAATATGCTGAAATATTAGCGGCCTTATAATCCAAAGCGACATCGTTAATTCTCATATATTCATAGATTCTTCCTAAGATATGGATTTGTATTACCTATTCATATTGCTTAAAAGTCGCAATGTAGGTAACATGAGTCAACATCTTTTAGTATTAAAAACAAATTAATCCACAAGCAGACTCTACACTTTTCGACAGTAACAATGGTGGTCTAAGCAATCAGGAGAAGTTTTTCGGTGGCGAAAAATTTTGTGATGCAGTACGAGAAGTTTTAAGAACTACGTCCATGTACGAGTTTTATAAATGGCCCTTGAGAGTGCTAAATTCACGAAGTTATGCATGAGGCCTTATTTGGGAGAACATTACTTATGCCAGGCTTCTTGATTCAAGTAGGTGCAACAGCCATTTGTCCACACGGAGGGCAGATCTCTATAATTCCGACAAATATGCGAATACTGTTAGGCGGACAGCCTGCATCAACTATTAGCGATTTATTCCCAATTGCCGGATGTGCCTTCACAGTACCACCTGCCAAGCCACAACCATGCGTCGTTGTTAGATGGCTAGTACCGTCGACTCGAATTCTGATCCAGGGCCGGCCTGCGATATTACAAAATAGTATCGGTTTATGCCAAAGCGCTGAGCAGATTCCACAGGGTCCACCAATCGTAATCGCTCCGCAATTAAGAGTAGCAGGAATCTAATGGGAATAAATATAGGCAATGCAAGTCAAATATCCTTATTCAATTGACAGTCACGGCAGAACTGCCTCGTCTTTTAGTGAGCGCCAGCATATTACTGAGCTGATTGAACAGGTTCTATTTACAGCCTTGGGAGAAAGAGTTAACAGGCCTACTTTTGGCAGCAGCATTAATCAATTGGTATTTGCGCCAAATAGCGCCGAGCTTGCTACAGCAACTCAGGTTATGGTCCAAGGTGCACTTCAACATTGGCTCGCAGATATCATTTCAGTTGAATCAGTAGCGGTGACAAACAAGGAGTCTGCCCTATACATTACCGTACAATACGTGGTAAAAAAGAATCAACAAAGGGTCAGCACTGAGTTTAAGAAAGAGGTCTGAAATGCTATGATCAGGTGCGGAAGCGATGAAAGGCGCTCAGCAGTAAAGAACCGTACAAGAATCAATGGCATTGATTACCTCGAGGTCATTAGTCCCTCTGCATCGATAAACCATTATGGGCCACTTCTGATGGTGCGCTGCTTCAAAGATATTTCTGGTATCAAAACTAAGGGGACCGGGGAAATCAACAACCAAAATGTAATCAGCAAAGATAACATTGTTATCAGAGGAGGGGTGATCACCAGAAATGTCAGAGCTGAGTGGGCGGCCACTGGAAGAGAGTTAGATGACCTGTATGCACATAAAATGATCTCCAAAGAAGAGCTCGATTCATTGCAATATGTAAAAGGTCATGATAATGACACATTGATAATACGGCTAAATATTCAGGGTGACTCTTCAACATATCACCTACCAATACTGCCAACTCCAGACAATCCAGAACTTGCTCCTAATAACCACGATCCTATCCTCTTCAAAGTACCTTTTTCTTTCAAGGATAATCACCCAAGTGATTTTGATTGTGCCTGTAAGCAAAGTACTCAGCAAGACTTTTTCGAGCCAGCCACGGACTATCTGGCAAAAGACTACTCGAGTTTTCGCCGACTGTTGCTTAATAGACTGTCGCTCATTAGTCCCAATTGGAAGGAACGTAACTCCGCAGATATGGGGATTATGCTTGTTGAGCTTTTGGCGTATTTGGGAGACCATCTCAGCTACTATCAAGACGCAGTAGGAACAGAGGCTTATCTTGGAACTGCAAGAAAACGCGTCTCCGCTAGAAGGCATGCTCGACTACTAGATTATTTTGTTGATGATGGTTGTAATGCGCGGGTCTGGGTATGTTTTCAAGTGAACTCCACCACAATGCTAGGTGAAAAGAGCATCCTGCTTACGGATCCTCGTAAGGCTAATAATTACGCAAATAATAGCATCGAAGTATACGGAAAGGATCTCGAGGACGAGATCAATGAAGGTGCTGAAGTCTTTGAAACAATGTATGACACTACGCTCTACAAGAGTAAGAATAGGATTCGTTTTTACACGTGGGGCGAGACAACATGTTGGCTGCCAAAAGGCTGTACTTCAGCTACCATAAGGGATGAATTTGAGGATATTGATGCGTTCATATGGGAAGAAGTTCCTGAGGGCGAGGACGTTTCAGGGCAGAAAATAGAAGCGGTCATAAATTGCCTCAGAGACAGTTTTGGATTTGGTTGGCTGGATAATGTCCTCACTGTATCCAAGTCATCTGATAAGATTATGATATCTTCAAAGGATAGATCAATCATGATATTGATGAATGCTGATAACAAGAGCGCTACGCTTATTGTAAATGATAATAAAATTTATGATTTCAAGGTCAATATCAAAAATGATAAATTTGGAAAAGGTCTGCATCGTCTGCTACTATCATCGTGTCTCAAAGTAGGCGACGTGTTAATATTTAGCAAAAGTGATTCAACCTCAGAAGCAAGAGACTCAGATCCATCCTGTCCTCATCCTGTACGCTTAACTTCCGTAATTACAGGAGCTGATAATCTTCTAGGAGAAGACATTTTGAATATAGAATGGAGGATGGAAGATGCATTGCCGTCTGCACTTTGTTTAGTAAAAGATGGAATAGAAATGAGCCAAGCATTTGGAAATGTAGTTCTTGCGGATCACGGCTACACAATAGACAGCGAAAAATTAGAAGTTGCTATTAGTGCAGGCAGGTACTATCATCCCGCATTAGAGAGAGGTCCCCTCACCTATGCTGGTTCACCACCCTTCAAATCGAATAGGAATATTAACTCTAATGTATCTGTCACTATAGAGGCAGCAGCAGCAGCAGCAGCAACAGCATTTGATTACCGAGCTGACCAGATCAAACCAGCAATCACATTAAAGAGGGAAGAAGAAGGCACGGATTATGAAATATGGGAGCCTGTAAGGGACTTGCTATTAGGCGATGAGTCTGCCAGAGAGTTTAAGGTGGAAACCGAAAGTGATGCCGCGGCTCATCTACGCTTTTCCAACAGCAACAGGAGGAATTGGGTTGATGATATCGAATCTGGATGCTTCAAACGCTTTATTGTGAGTTATAGAATAGGCAATGGAGAAAGGGGAAATGTAGGGCCCAACTCGATAAAAAGAATTTTCTCTAGCGTAATGGGAAGGTTTAGCAGCAACATACAGGCTATCTTTAATCCACTGTCTGCTAAAGGTGGCAGAGAGCCAGAATCCCTCACAAGTGTGCGTCAGCACGCACCTCAGTCATTTCATAGACAAGAACGAGCAGTGACTGAATCTGATTACTCTGAAGTTTTAAAGCGGCACCCGCAGGTACAGCAAGCAGTAGCCATGAAAAGGTGGACTGGGAGTTGGTATACAATGTTTATTGCAATAGATAGAACAGGAGGGCTAGAAGTAGATCATGAGTTCAAGATCAAGATAATCAATTTTATTGAGAAATACCGTATGGCTGGTTATGATATCGATGTCAACGGGCCTACGTATGTGCCGTTAAAGATTGTAATGGAGGTGTGTATCAAGGAGGGATACTTTGCCAATGAAGTCAAGGAATTGCTATATGAAACATTCAGTAATGGCATAGTTGAAAATGGCAGGAGAGGTTTCTTTCATCCGGACAACTTCTCTTTTGGCCAATCTCTCTATCTGAGTGAGATATACGGAGTCGCCATGTCAGTTACAGGCGTGGCATCAGTATATGTGAAAACTTTTGAACGATGGAGATCGGTAAAGGAAAATGAGTTGAAAGAAGGTGTAATTAGAACAGCGTTACTCGAAATAATCCGACTAGACAATGACTTAAACCAGCCCGAAAATGGTATGATAGAAATCCAGGTCTGTGTAAATAAATCTTGATAGAAAAGAGCAAGAACAGTTGCGATTGCGAATGCAAAGGAGTAGATCGTTACACACCTGTTGCTATCTATAATCCTGCAGGCTTATCCGCATTCATATACCGGGTCGGTAACCATGGCAGATTCAAAGCCCAGATGCTTGCAGACATCTCCTCCTCAAAAAAACCTCTCTCTGATCTTAGTACAAGGACTGATCGTGATCTTTCTATTGCCTTACTTGATTCTTGGGCCACCATTGCAGATGTATTATCCTTTTACCAGGAGCGAATAGCAAATGAGGGTTTTCTTCGAACCGCAACTGAAAGAAAATCCGTTATGGAGCTTGCAAGGAGTATAAGTTATGAGTTAAGACCCGGGGTCGCTTCGAGTACCTCTTTGGCCTTTACAGTAGAAGACACGCCCACATCTCCCCAAAAAGTCGTAGTTGAGGCTGGCACAAAGGTGCAAAGCATTCCAGGCCAAAATGAACTACCTCAAATATTTGAAACGATAAACGAAAAGGTAGTCCGACGGGAGTGGAACATGACTCCTCAAAAAGAGGAAGAGCAAGATATTTTCAAGCAGCTTAAAAAAGGCGTGATTTATTTTGAAGGGCTGGCAACAAAGCTGAAGGCTGGTGACGGTCTTTTGTTTGTCGCAAAAACAAAAAGAGAACCAATTGTATTCAGGATTGTAGAGCAAGTAATAACAGACGCAAAGAGTGATCGTACAATTGTCCAAGTTAAACCAATTGAGTTAAGTGAGGAGACCATTACGATGATAAGAAATGACAGCATCCAACAGTCTGGCAAGGCTGAGACAACAACAACAATAACGATAACATCAAAAGATGATGTACAGAAGGTTATAGCAGATTCTGGTATCAACTTCACAGAGGCAGACCTTGATAAAATAATAAGAGGCGCTCCATGGTCTGAGGAAAATCTAGAGAGTATAGCAAAGTCAGAAGGGTGGCCTTTGGATGTGATTATTGACGCTATGAATTCTAAAGCCAAAGAAAAGAAAATTGAAATGGTTGAAGTTTATGCTTTTCGCATCAAATGCAGCATTTTTGGTAGTAGCGCACCGCTTTGGGAAAGCCTGCCTCCTGAGCAACGTTTCGTGCGGCGCATCTTGAATTTAGATAGTGATGGGAACCCTGTCCCCGGACATTTTTTCAGAAAAATAGATCCTGTCTATCCCAAAAACTGGGATGACAAAGAATGGGATCCCCAAGATCCGCCCAAGCCCCCCCAAGACTGGAAGCCTTTTGATGTAAATACAGATTATACGGAGAACCCCTATCGGCCTCCAAGTCAAGCAATTTATCTTGACAATACATATCCAATCTTGGACGATCGCTGGGTGGTATTACATGACCCGGGGTCACTCCCACAAGCGACACCAGAGCAATATGCCGGCATTCTATCGGCATTTGAGGTTGCCTCTGCAATCGATAGATCTATGGCCGGCTTTTCGATAACCTCTAAGGTTACTGGATTAGTACTACACATAGAGTGGAAAGATATTTCAAGCCCAGAACCTAAGGAAGGGATGAATCCAGACTTTAAAAATTTTTCTTTCCGTAGAACCGGTGTATATGCACATCCAGAAAAGTTGGCACTTTCAAAAGTTCCCGTAGAATCGACAACGGTTCCCCTATCGGGAGACGATGTGAACAAAAAAATAATAATACTGGACCGTGTTGTCGGTTGGTTGAAGACAGGTCAACTACTGGTAGTTTCAGGCGAGCTTGATGGATCGTCGGGCATTAACCGAGATGAGATTGCCATCATTGAAAGGATAACACACGACTTTGACAATTATTATACAATATTAGAGCTAGCAAATAATCTTGTCTATACTTACAAGATTGACACTGTCAAGATAAACGCAAACCTCATAGAAGCTACACATGGCGAAACAAAAGAAGAATCTGTTGGAAACGGTGATCCATCTCAGCAGTTCACGCAATTTGACCTGAAGAATAATCCGCTGACTTATATTAGTGCGTCTACTCCCACAGGCGCTGAGAGTACTCTACAAATAAGAATTAACGGAGTCAAATGGGAAGAGGGATCATCCTTTGAAGAATCATCGCATGCTGATAAAGTCTACCTAGTACGCATAAATGAACTAGGAAAGACGACTGTCATATTTGGTGATGGTGTTTCTGGTAGGCGTCCACCTGAAGGTCTAGATAATATTAAGGCCCGCTATAGAGTTGGGATTGGTACCGCAGGGAATTTGAATGCAAACAAGTTCACAATATTACCAAAGCGCCCATTGGGTATCAAAAACGTAACTAATCCTTTAAAGGCCGATGGCGGGTCTGACCCAGAGTCACTTGACGATGCACGACGAAACGCACCTCGAACGGTTCTGACAATGGATAGAATAGTTTCGCTCAGCGATTTTCAAAATTTTGCACAAGGATTTGCCGGCATTGGTAAGGCAACATCTTACATCATTAGCATAGGAGGTTCTGATACAGTTCTGATAGCTATTGCATCTTCGATAGGGGATAAAGTCAATGATTTCTCAGAGGTGTACGTAAACCTTGTAACTGCCATTGAATCTCATAAGGATCCATCCTCACGATTTATTGTCAGATCCTTTAAGCCGAGACAGTTCAGGGTGAAGGCAAAGATATTGGTGTCAGAGGATAGAGAATTCAAAGACATTATGAAAATAGTGAAATCAAGACTTCATGATGCATTTTCGTTTAAAATGCGTGACTTTGGCCAGGAGGTAACTCTTTCAGAGGTTGTGTCGATCATTCAGAAAGTTGAAGGAGTTCAGGCGGTAAAAATTGATATTTTGGAGAGAATAGATATTTCTTATTTAGAAAACATTAGCAGACTATCTCTTTTCCGTGCGGACATGAACAATACAGGAAATCAAGTAAATGCAAATATTCCTGCCGAGCCCGAGCGTGATGAAAATGGCATCCCCGTTCCTACGCTATTACTTATTGATCCTAACGGGATAGAGCTAGAGGAGATGTCCCAAATAATATGACTGAGGAAGAAAAGATCACAATCCATGGATATACAAAGGAAAAAATTTACGAGCTGCTGCCCGCTATCTACCGCCAACATGATGCTAGACTTGGCAGGCCTCTTGAGCAACTTCTTAG
>CAZNKT010000164.1:0-8994 GCA_964573605.1 uncultured Pirellulales bacterium | reverse complement strand
CACGACGCGACTTGAACCGGTCCACGGTTGCCCGCGTGATCGCGGATAGCCAAGTCCAGGTATCAACCCGTTGCCGAAACACCAGGCGTCGACGATACCTTTGTGACGCCTCCGTCCGCCGCAGGCATCGAACTGCCTCGACCGCGATCCCGCAGACAAGCGCGGTCTCGTGACGCCCGGCACGCCAGAGACGGCGTGCCCTACTCGAAAGACGTTGTCGCTGGACTGTTGTTCATGTCCTTGAAGAGGACAATCATCGAGCCACAAATGCTCTCACGATTCCGCCAGCGAAACGGAGCTACTTCGGCTGCTTCAGCAAGGCCACGAAATCCTCGATATCGTCCGGGTCAACGACCCCATCGTGGTTGACGTCCGCGGCCACCAACGCCGACACACCGTAGCGCTGCTCGTACGCGTCGCGGTCGGCGAGTGCCTCGACCATGTCCGCGATGTCGTCGAAGTCCAATCGACCGTCCAGGTTCACATCCCCTGCTGCCACCAGATTCGCTGTACCTGGACTGCGGCCGGCGGCGTGCCAGCTCGGGGCTGACGGTCCATAACGGTCTACACCGGCTCGCGTGAGCGTCAGGCCTCGCCCGTCGGCCGAATCGGGCCACGGCGGCAAGTCGTCGTACACCGTCTCGTCGGCCAGCACTCGCTCGGTCACCGATACCTGTTCGACCAGCGATACCCGCTCGCCCCCGTTACTCAGACTCCCGGTATACGCGCCGAACAACGCCACGCTCGCGTCGATCCCGTAGTGCGTCCGGAAGCCCAGCAGCCGCTCCACGTTCTCTGCCAGCATCGGGTCGAACGACAAAACCAACAACGTGCCGGCCTCTGCCAGCGTCGTACCGGTCGCAAACGTGTACGACACGCCCCCTTCCAAATGCCAGCCCTGCAGCTCTACCGGGGCCGACGTCGGGTTATACAGCTCCACGTACTCCAGGTCTCCCGACGTCAGGCTCGGCGCCACCGACGTCGCTGCATCCGACGGGCCGCTCGAGTTGTACTGGATCTCGCTTAGCAACACCGGACCGACACGCGCTGCCCCGTTCGACACGCCCAGCGTGATCGCAGCCAGCGGACCGCGACGCGAAGAGACCGGAGTCAGGCCAAACGACTCGCCCGCGTGAGAACCGCTAAAGCGAACGTCGTCCACAAAACGCGCGATGGCTCCGTTGCCGGCCACGTCCAGCAGCCACACCGCGTCGCCCTGCAGACCGTTGAGCGTATAGCCCAGCATATCGGAGTCGACCACCAGGTACTGACCCGCACCAAGCGACGTGCCGCCCGGAAGCGTGTACTTCGACAATGCGGAAAGGTCGTTCGTCAATGTCCAGCCACCCACGTCGATTGTCGCATCTGTCCGATTCAGCAGTTCGACGGCGTCGGTTCCGTCACCTATGCTTTCGCCGCGGGCGACCACCTCGTTGATCACGATCCCCACGGGGCCTTCCCCCTCGCGGCCCGGGCTGCCGCCCGGCTCCGTGCTACCACGCCAGCGGTAGTATTCTCCATACTCCGTCGACGGCGTACCTACGGCGTCGATCAGCTGTAAACTCGCGCCGGCTCCGTCGCTACGATCCGGCCACGGGTCGCCATCCCCGTAGCGGAAATCCAGCAGCGTCTCGCCTGTCGCGTCGCGCAACACCAGGTCTTCGCCGCCGTTGGACAGGTTGCCCGCAAAACCGCTGCCTACCGTATCCACGGCACCGTAGCGGATGGCGAATGCCGCTGGGTCGTTCGCCACGACCGCGTACTCGCCGACGTCCAGTGTCAATGCAGGAAACGTAAAGTTCACCCCGCCGGAGAGTCGGTAGCCTGTCAAATCCAATTCCGACATACCGACGTTCTGGATCTCCACGAACTCAAAGTCGCTCGCCGAAAGACCACTGTCCACCGCCAGTTCGGCGGCAGTCGGTTCCACAGGGTTGTAGTGCAACTCGGTCAATGCCAGCTTGCCCCCTTCCAACAGCCCGCTCCAGTGGACCGTCTGCGAGCCGAGTGCAAAATGCTTGTTGGAATCGGGCAAGAACGTCCGGGCACGCAACGTCATCCCTTCCGGAACCACGATCGGCTGCCCCATATATTCCATGGCGGTGGGAGCGACTCCTCCGGCAGGATCGTCTGCACCTGTTGCGAACACCGTGACACGCGGATCCATGCCGTCGAGCGTGTAGTACATCTTCGCGCCGGCCGGGGCACGGTCCGGAAGGTGCAAAGCGACGGTGGTCAACGGATCGGTGCCTTCATCCGAACCGGCCACTGCCGTGCCGAACATGGCCACGGGCTTGGGAATGAATTCGTCGTCCCACCAATCGTAACGGTCGATCACCCACCTGCGTAGCTGATCGACTTCACCTATCCAGCTCGGGGGGTCGCCGGCAAGGAAAGTGGGCCATCGCTCGTAATTGCGGTCACCGGCTTCGAACGTGAGTTCATCAGCCAGATTGTCTACGATTCGATTGATATTTGCGTCTGCCCAGACGCCTTCGCGCAATTGCTGGTACCGATCGGCGTACTTCTGTCGGAAGTCCGGGTCCTCGAATAACGTGACCCACCAGTCCATCGTGAAATCACGACTATGCCAGCCTTGCGGCCCACTGCGATCTGTCCGCGCACCGGGCAACGTACCCAAGGCGCGATCGTAGTCCCACATGGGCCCGTGCTTGAGTTTGCCTCCAATCGACTTGGTCATGTATGTGCTGTCAGTGAGCGAATCGGAATTCTTGGTGAGCGTGGAAAGCAAGTGATAGTCGATCCAGTTGTCGACATCGATAAGAGACGCATAGCCTGTGTCTGGATCCCGGTCAGTCAGGGACGCTGCGACATCATCCAGGTAGTTCGTGATATATTCAACTTGCGCCTGGCGTGCGGGATCCAGCATCTCTTGTGCGTTGGGTTCTTCCCATGTGAATCGACCCCTGCCACCGGCTTCGAAAGATAATTCTCCCGAGTTGGCGAGAGCCGATTCAAGATTCAACATATAACCGCCGGTGATCTCTGGTTCGTTTAGGTGGTTCCTGGAGAGCTTTTCGATATCCACGCGATTGGGATCACGCTTGATCTTTTCCATAAACGCATACACGCCCAAATAATCACTCTCCGACAACTCCGCGCCGCCCGTATTGACGAATAGTTCTACAAATCGAGTCCTCACCGCGTACAAACCGGTTTCGTTGCTGAGCGCGAACATGAATGCGTTGTTCATTAACGACTGGTCGAACTCGGAGCGAGCATTCAGGATCCAGTCGGCGTCAACCGGCAAGCTCAAAGGCGAAATTGCTTTGTCCTGATCGTATTGATCCCAGGCTTTCAAACGGAACGATTTCTTGGGGAAGGAGTTCGACGAGTTGCCGCGAATCCGAGCGCCCGCACGTGTCTGTAGATCGGGACTGTTGGCCAGGGACGCTCGGTCGTCCGCGCCACCCGGTTCAAAGATTGCCCAATAAGCGTTCTCAAAACGGATCTGGCCGAACGGGAAGACCGGATTGTCGTTGTTTCCCAGGTTGTCGAGCACCATGATGGGAATGGCCGAATGAAAGTCGGCAATTTCGGCAGCCAGCCGAATGTAGGTTTCCGTAATGGCCGGGCTGATCAGATGGTCCTCGGCCACCACGATGGCTCGTACTTGCGCCAAGCCGTCGATTTGCAGCGGCTGGGCAGGGTCGTAGACGGGCGAAGCGAGTGTCGGCAGCGACTGGTCGAGCGTGTAATGGATCGCCGCGCCCGGAAGCGAAGTGGTCAGCTCCAGCAGGAACGGATCGACATAGGTCCCGCCCGCACGCGAGAATTGCGGACCCGAATCCACGAGTGGTTGGCCGTGTTGGTTCAGCTCGCCTGGCGTCGGCACGGCCATATAGACCGCCTGCTCGAGGTCGACGTCGACCTCGACGGCCCACAACTCGGCCTCCAGCAGAAAGTCCGGGTTGTCGGCCGCTACGTTCAGTCCCTGGATCGCCAGGACGTTCGAACCGGCCGAAAGCAATTGCGGGCCCTCGGACGATGCCCCGCGATCGGTGCCCCGGATCGTCCCACTTACCCAGCCGTAGCCCAGGCCCGGACTGTAGGCATTCGCCTCGCTCACTTGCTCGTGGTCTCCGCGAACCGGCGAAGACTCTGAACCAAAATCAAACGACCACCTCGCTCCCGTGCCTCCTACCTCTACGATCTCCAACGCATTGAGTACCGAATTGCCCGTCGTACCGCCTCGGTCTTCGATCCGCACCATCAACTGCCCGTCGCTCACCGACACTTCGTGCGTGTGGACCAGAAACTCGCCCACGCCGCTCGTAAATACACCTACTTCTACCCCTTCCAGGTATACCGCCATCTCATCTCGAGAACGGTTCGCATCCCCTTGCGTCAGCTGCACCTGGTAGGTGCCGTTGGGCACATCCAACACGAACGTTCCGTCATCGATACCGTTGTAGTCCCGCAACAGGCTCCCTACCGTCAAAGGAATCTCGACATACACCTTCGCTTCGCTGTCTGCGTGCAAACCGGTCGCTGCCGAATCCCAGGACAACGTCTCGGGCGCCTCTCGTCGAGCGACTTCCTGCCCGTTGATATAGGCCACGAATCCGTCGTCGTAACGCACACGCAGTCGCAGCTCTTCAAGCCTCTCCGGGGCCGTTACCCGAAACTCGCTCCGCAAAAACAGCGAGCTGTTCTGGCCGTGCATCGAACTTTCGACATCCGTCGTGATCAGGCTCGTATAGTCTTCGTTCGACGTACCCGCTTCTTCGCCTCCTGTATCGAAACCCACTCCCTTGCCGACGGCTACCTCTGTCCATACCTGCGACGGATCAGAAAAACCTGCCGTGTTCCAGTCGGCGTCCAGCTCCCCGGCAGAAACCGGTACCAGGTACGAGATGTCGGCGTCGCTGCCTACCAGCGTCACCGGGCTGGCTGTCTGGGCCAGACCATAAGACACATCTTCAAACTGACTCGGAAAACCGTTGCCGCCGGTCAGGATGCCGGCATACTCAAACACCACTGTCGAACCGTCCGGGTCGACCAACGCAGCGTAGTCTCCGCCGCTGGACAACTTGAAGTTGGCATGAAGCTCGCCGTTGGGCATCACCCGGTTCTTGTCCGAAGCAAACACCACCAACTGCTCGCCTGCTTCCAACACCGTACCGGCAGGCAACGGCCACTTGTCCAGATTCCCGACATCGTCCGTCAGGTAGTAGCCTCCCAGGTCGATCGACGCGGTCGAGCGGTTCTCGATCTCCAGCCAGTCCGGACGATCGTCGTCGTAGTCCAGCAAGCCGTTCTGGTTGCTCGCGACCAGCTCGCTGATCACCAGACTGCTGTCCAGAACTACGCGTGCCTCTAGCGGCTCGACCGACACGTGACGTCGGCGGATGTTTGCGATGCGACGTGAAAACACTGAACCAGATGACGTACGCCGAGCAGTTGAGAAAGCGCCGAACCTGGCCAGGCGCCAGCCGAGAAACCTCTGCGTGCTATGAGTTCGCTTCATCATCTTTCAATGCGTAATTGTTCGTTGCAATCTGTGAGCAGCGAGAGGGGCGCATCGATCTCCCGAAGGGCCAATACCTACCATAGTCTCTTGCAGCGAAAAATTCGACCGAGGTGACCAGGATACGGAAAGCAAGCGTGGAGTCCAAACAGCTTGGGCGTCCGCGACTCCTTGTTTTTCGGCCGCAAATGGGCCACCAACCAATGCAACATTCTGCCGCTGCCACGGGGATCGTAGATCGACTCGCCTACTGTGCGGGCAAGAATCTCGACCTTCATCCGCACCACGCCGCGGGGGGTGTAGAACTCGCCGGCCTTGTTGCGGCGGGTGACGTCGGCGGTCATCACGTACTCGTTCAGCTTCTGCTAGTGGGAAGTCAAGGGGAAGTTTCGGGACACGAAAATGTCCCTTAGCTCTAGCTTCCAGAATTGGCTTTGAGGAATGTAAGCCACTTCGCGGTTATCCATTCTCCGCCGCGTTTACCCTTGGGTCGCTCACTGAAACCCAGTTCTCGGAACCGCTCCAGCCGGCTGCAGGCTTTCCTTGATCCGCCGACAGGTATCCATCACCCGGCGACGCAGCGTCTCTCGGTCCGTTTCCGCTTGCATCTTTTTGGCGATGGTGCTTCCACAGATCGCCGCCAGCCTATGCGGCAATCAATCCGCTACCCGGTTGTTCGTGTCCTTTAATCTTCCTGCAATTCTCCTGCAACGCGGTGCCTACAGAAGCCTATTTTCGGCTACCTGTCGAAACGTAAGAGTGCCGTTTTCCTCGGGAGAATAACGGTTGGCGTAGTGGTGGGTAGTTCTTAGGCTCGACTCTTAATCGGTGGGTCGTGGGTTCGGGCCCCGCCAGCCTCATTGCAGGCGCGTTCGGCCAACACGGGCCCTCCCATCCATCTCGGGCGCCGTTGGTCCGCGGCCCGGTGGGTCGCCGCCCGCGCCGCTCCCCGCAGGGTGCCGCCAATTCCCTTTTCCCAGAGCAGTTCTGACGGCCCGGACCGCCGTCGCCCGGTACACCCCCGGCCGCCACACCAGGCGGAACCGATCGACTTTGCCGATCGGAAGCACGGGCATACAATGCGAACAATGGGTTGTGCATACGCGGCACAACGGACAATCGCCTCAAGATGGTCGATGGCGTTCGCGACCGTCGCGAGGGAAACCCGTGCGAAAGGAGGTGGTCCTGTGGAATATGACTGTACGAGCCAGCGAGGTGGTTGCGGCTAGCGACAGCCGGCGGGCTGCCGGTAGGGCAGCCACCGTCTCGTAAGGATCACCAAAGTTTGATCCAACCATTACGAGGTTTGGGGCCCGGTTCCCGGTCCAGGGAACCGGGCCTTCCTATTGGACAGGACCTCGCACGGCCTCCTCGCGGCATGGCCAATCACCTGCGCTGAGCAATCGTGAGCGCAGACAAAGTCACCGTCTCCAGCAGCAATTCGCTTCTGTTGCTCGTTCCCGGTATGAGACCTTCGATGGCAACACTCCGGTCGTACGGGATCGTCATGCGCAGACGCGCGCATTTTTCGGCTCGCCGTAACCACGGAGCTTCAGGCACGTGCTTGAAGTAAGCGCCGATCTGCTCAAGACGCATTTGCAGATTGGCTTGACAGGCGCCCCACGACTGTGGTCATGCTTCGGGCTCTCCGACAACAGAACAGATGGCTTGACGCAGTTCACGGCGAGTGCTGCGTGAATACTCCACATCGAACCACAAGATTTCTCCGTGAGAATCCACCACGAATATCCGCGGCAACATTCCGGTACCCACCTGCGCGAACGCCGAACCGTCCGGATCCAACAAGTTGACGAACGTCGCATCGGCCTCGTCGATATGCCGTTCGACTTCCGGGGCACTTTCCTGCACGGCAATACCAACCACACGGACTCCCTTGTCCTTGTAGGGCGTGGCCACATCGGGGTCGAGGTCCGCCAGCCCAGTCCGTGCGGAAGAACGTTCGCCGGTCCAAAAGAAAACAACCGTCAGCTTCTCGCCAAACAGGCTCGAAACGTCATGTTCGGTACCATCCAGATCAGCCAGGCGCAGCGGCGGCAGCACGTCCCCCACCAGAACCCGACACATGGCGGCGTGGCTCTGCGTCAACAACACTCTTGGAATTACCGTTTGCTCCGCGGAGGCATCCGTGTTCGCCTCCGCCGCTGGACCGTCAGTGGTTCGGTTGCCGGCCGAATCTGTGTCCGATAAGGCACGGCCACCTTCGGGCTTCGACAGCGTATTGCGCGGCGAAGCCTCGACTGCAGGCACATCACCCGCCCTGCCCTCGGCGGGCGGTTCCGTCTCATCGCGGCAACCCGCCACTACGAGGCATCCGACAGTTGCGAACAGGACCATGCTTTGCCGCATCGCAATCTCCATATGTCTCATTCTTTCTGACGCCACCGTCCCGGGCAACCAGTCCATCCTCGGCGTCAACCTCGGCATGTCGATCTACCGGATCATCCCTGCTGGATGCGAATCCTCAACTCCCGAAGCTGCTGAGCGTCGACGGGTCCGGGGGCCTGGGTCATCAGATCGGCGGCCCGCTGGGTCTTGGGGAAAGCGATGCAGTCCCGAATATTGTCGAGCATGCCGAACAGCATGACCAACCGGTCGATGCCCAGCGCGATGCCGGCGTGGGGCGGTGCACCGTATTGCAGTGCATCGAGCAGAAAACCGAAGCGTTGCTGGGCCATGATTTCATTGATGCCCAAGACCTGAAAGACTTGCCTCTGCAAATCTGAATCGTGGTTTCGCACGGTGCCGCCGCCGGCCTCGGATCCATTGATCACCAAATCGTACGCCTGAGCGCGGCATGCCCCCGGGTCCGACTGCAGACGCGGCAGATCCGCCGCGCGCGGCGCCGTAAATGGATGGTGCATGGCCGTCCATCGTTTTTCCGCTTCGTCGTACTCGAACATGGGAAATTCGACGACCCAGGAGAAGTGCATCTGCCCGGGTTCGACCAGTTGGAGTTCCGCGCCCAGCCGTCGTCGCAAGGCGGCCAGCGCCCGGCTGGTGACATCAACCGTATCGGCCACCAGCAGCAGCAGGTCGCCGGCCCGGGCCTGAAATCGTTCCGCGAATTGACCCAGCATCGACGCCGTGAAATTCTTGGCGATCGGCGATACGAGCTGGTGGTCGGCATCCACCTTGAACCACGCCAATCCTTGCGCGCCGAAATCCTGGCGGACGAATTCCGTCAGCTCGTCAATTCCCTTGCGCGAATAGCGATCCGCGGCACTGCGGGCATTGATGCCGCGGACGCGGCGGCCCTCACCGCTATTGGATTGGAACACGCGAAACTCGCACGCGGCCGCCAGATCGGTGCAGTCGACCAGGGATAGATCGAACCGAAGGTCCGGGGCGTCGCATCCATACCGTTCCATGGCCTCATCGTATGTCATGCGCGGAAGCGGCAGGGACACATCGAGTTCCAGAAATTTCCGCGCCAACGTGGCGACGAGGCCGTCGATCATTTTCATGACGTCGTCGGCATCCAC
>CAZNKT010000163.1:0-8997 GCA_964573605.1 uncultured Pirellulales bacterium | reverse complement strand
GCAGGCAATGAACATCAAGACGCCCAGCGATCGGCAAGTCGTCAGACTGTTGTCCGGCGGCAACCAGCAAAAGGTCGTCCTCGCCAAATGGCTGATTCTCAAGCCGCGTGTTCTGCTTCTCGATGAGCCGACCCGGGGCATCGACGTAGGCGCGAAACAGGAGATCTATCGCCTCATGGAGGAGCTGGCGGCCGACGGTGTTGCCGTCCTGTTCGTGAGCAGTGAGATGGAAGAGATCCTGCACATGTCCGACCGTGCCCTCGTCATGCATGAAGGCCGGATTACCGGGGAGCTTTCCCGCAGCGAACTGTCCGAGGAAGCCGTGATGCACCTGGCGACCGGCGGCCAACCTTCCCATGCCACGGATGCCACGCGGCCATGAGCAAGATTCTGGGAATCGTGGTATTGCTAATCACCGTCTGCGTGGTGACGGCGGCCATCAATCCCAAGTTTCTCACGGCCTACAATATCGAAAACATCATTAATTGGACATCCCTGTTCGCCATCATCAGCATCGGCGTGGCGTTCGTGATCATCACCGGAGGCATCGACCTGTCGATCGGCTCCGTGATTGGTCTGGTGGGCTGCCTGCTGCCTTTCCTGCTCGTCGATCAGCACGTCCCCGCGCCGGCCGCCCTGGCCGTTGTGCTGCTCGTATCACTGGGCATCGGTTTGTGGCACGGTTTGCTGGTCACCAAACTCAAACTGCAGCCGTTTGTCGTGACGCTGTGCGGCTTGCTTCTTTACCGTGGCATCGCCCGGTGGTTCAGCAGCGATCGCACACTCGGATTCGGCACGGAACATCGCGTGCTGAGGCAGTTGGCGATCGGGCGGCTGGAACTTCCCTGGCTGGGCGGCTTCGAACTGCCGATTCCCTTCCTGATCATGATCGCCATCGCCGCGGCGTCGGCACTGCTACTGAACAAGACCGTGTACGGACGGTACCTGTTGGCCGTCGGACGCAACGAAACCGCCGCGCGGTACAGCGGCATTCCCACGGACCGCATGGTGGTAATGGCCTACGTGCTCTGTTCGCTGACGGCCGGTATCGGAGGCATCCTTTTCGCGCTAGACATCAATTCCATACAGCCGGCCGGACATGGCGAATTCTACGAACTCTACGCCATTGCAGCCGCCGTTCTGGGAGGCTGCAGCCTGCGGGGTGGAGAAGGATCCATTGTGGGAGTTGTCGTCGGCGCCGCGGTCATGCGCGTGCTCTACAATTCCATCAACGTCTTGGGGATTCCGACCCAGCTGGAGTTTGCCATTATCGGCATCGTTATTCTAGGAGGTGTCATCGTCGATGAACTGTTTAAACGATTCACCTCGCGGCGGCGCGGCTCATGACAACGCCAGTTCTGAACATTGTATGCCTGGCCATCGATGGCTTGCGGGCCAGTGCTTTGGGCGCTTACGGCAACACGTGGTTCGATACGCCCGAACTGGACCGATTCGCTTCCCGGGCACTGACGGTCGACTTCACGTTGAGCGATGCACGGGGTATGGGATCCGCCTACCGGGTGTTGTGGCAGGCCGCGCACTGCCTGAGACCCGACACCGTCTCACCGACCCGTCCCGCTCTGATCCAGCTCTGCGTGGACCGCGGCTACCGCACCTGCCTGGTGACGGACGAACCGGCGCTCGTCGAGCTGCCTCTGGCCACTGCGTTTCATGAAATCGTGCATGTGAAACCGGCGCGATCCCCGTCGACCGCCAAACGCATCGAGCAGACTCAGGTGGCACGCATCATGGGCGAGGCGGCCGCGCGAATGGAGGATCTGGCAGCGAGTCAAGAGCCGTTCGTGTTGTGGGTTCACAGCCAGGGAATGACCGCTCCCTGGGACGCGCCCCTGTATCTGCGACAACAACTGGCCGACGCGGAAGACCCCTCGCCCGGCGAGGATGCCGACGTGCCGTGCCTGGTGCTCGAATCCGACCATGATCCCGATTGGTTGTTTTCCCTGGCCTGCGGCTATGCGGCCCAGGTCATGGCGCTCGACGCGTCGGTCGGCGCGCTGTGCCGGTACCTTGACGAATGCGATGCGAGCGAGGCGACGGTGCTGACGCTCGTCGGCACCGCGGGTTTTCCACTCGGGGAACATGCTGTCGTGGGGGCGGCCGCACCGTGCCTGTATTCCGAATCGCTACACGTTCCCTGGTTGATCCGCGTTCCGAGTCGCGCCGAAACGCTCGGTCGCACACCGGCCCTCGCGCACCTGGCCGACCTTCCCGCGACGCTGGCCCAGGTGTTGCATTGGGACGCGCCGTTCGGCACGAGCGACGGCCGGAGCCTGCGTATCCGCGCGTCCGATCCGCTCGACCCAGGACGCGATCATCTGTGCGTGGCCGACGCGGCCGGCCGCCTTGGGCTGCGGACATCCGACTGGTACTACGTAAGAGCAGCTAGCAAGCAAGCGCGCTTGTTCGTGAAACCCGATGACCGCTGGGAAGTCAATGACGTATCGGACCGCTGTCGCGATGTCGTCGACGCGCTCGACCGCGTGCTTGAAACGGAAGCCGCGCGGCTCCGCCTGGCGCTGCCTTAGGCCGTGGTCGGATGGAGGGTCCGATTGTCGCGGAATTGCGTGGTTTTTTGGCCTCGGAATCCGGGGTAGCTCGACTCGCGGAATCCCACTACAATTCCGCCTCCTTTCTGCGGGAAATCATTACACGGACGTAGCTTATCTCCTTTGGGGCCCCTGACCGCGATGGTCGGACAAGGATGTCCGATGCTCGGGCGCCGACCGCCGTCTTGCGCCGGGCAACGCAAATCGATATGCCGCTTGTTCGTCCTGCTGGTCGTCATCTGGCCGATGGCATCTGCTTGGGCGGCAACGGTCGAGGTACCGGATCGCCCGGCGTTGCATTATCGGCTGGCGTGGGGAGGCGGGTCCGCGCGAAGCTGGCGAGGGCGGATCTCGATCGACCGCGGAGCCGTGCTCGAAGTACGCCCTCTTGGACTGGAGGCCGACGCGGCCGGCACGGCATGGATTGAGGACGGCGATGTCGTCATTCGCCAGGCCGGCGCGCGTGTGTACGACGGACTCGATCTGGCGGTCGAAGCGCCCGCCGACGCGCAACTGACCATTGACCTGCAGCCCGCGGACACCACGTCGCAGGTCGAACCCGTACGGGTTGCGCTGGCGTCCCTTTCGCAAGAACTCACGCGCCGGTCCCTGGACGCCAACGGCAATTCTCTCTCGCTGGGCAGAGCGCCCGGCGACCTGTTGGCCGTCGTCCTGAATCGCAGGGCGTTGGTGTTCGCGGCGGGAGAAGAATGGGCGGTGCAGATCGTGCCGCGAATACCGGGATTGGCGGCGGGGACCGAACTGCAGATTGAAGCCCAGCTTCGAAAAGCGCGCGGCGAAGAGACATTTTGGACAGCCACGCAGTCGATTCAAATGTCCGGCCGGGACCCGACTCCCGTGGAATGGGTCGTACCGCTTCCTGCCGACGAAGGCGCCTACGACCTGCGGCTGGTCGCCAGCCGTTTGCGCTTCAACCGCCTCGTTCCGGCCAAGCCCGTCGCCGAGCGCACCATTCAAGTGGTGGTTGTCCAGCCCGAACAGGATCCCGCACCACTGGACGCCCCTGGCCTGTGGACGCTGGTCGACCAGATCGACCCGACGAAGCCCGGGTGGTGGAAACGTTCGATACCATGGCGTTCGTTCAGTCGCATTCCCAACTGGTCCCGAGGTCCGCTGGGCAGCGGAAGCACGTCAGCCTTCAGCGCGTCGCAGGATGGGTTCATTCGGCTGCGGGCTTCCGCGGGGCAGCCAAGCTGGCAGGCGTATCCGCTGCCGGTTCGTTCTCCGGGCCAACCGCACCTGGTCGAAGTGGACTATCCGCGGGGTGTCGAACAACGGCTGGACTTCAGCCTGATTGAGCCCAATTCGGCCGGCCGGGTATGGCCGCTGGGTGTCGACTCGGGCGTGTATGCCTCCGCGTCGCGCGACCGTGCCGCAGGACTTGCCCGGCACCGGATTGTCTTCTGGCCCAAGACGCGGACTCCGTATCTGCTGCTTGTCAACCGCAGCCCGCGGAAGGATGCCGCCTTCGGCAAAATCCGCGTGATGAGTACCGGTCAACAATTGCCCCGCAGCTTTCCGGCGGAGGGACCGACCGGAGGCCGGCTCGTGGGTGGATATTTCGATCGTCCGGTGTTTCCCGAAAACTTCTCCGCCACCGATGCGTTGGACAAGGACATCGAGCAGAACGTCAATGACTGGGTGACATTTTACGACGGCGCGTCGCGGCTGGTGCAATACATGCATTATGCCGGCATGAATTCCTTGATGCTGACTGTGCTGGCGGACGGCAGCGCGATTTATCCGACGCAGGTCATGGATTCGACGCCCCTGTACGACACGGGCATTCTATCGTCGGAAGGTCAGGATCCGTTTCGAAAGGACGTGTTGGAGCTGGTACTCCGTCTGTTCGACCGCGAAGGATTTCAGCTTGTGCCGACACTCCAGTTCGCGGCGCCGTTACGCGATCTGGAACGCGCACGTCGGCAAAGCGTGGCCGCACGGGACGGAATCGAATGGGTGGGCCGCGACGGTCGAACGTGGCGGCAGTCCCACACGCCGCGGCGCGGTTTGGCGCCGTACTACAATCCTCTCAACGAACGCGTCCAGGAAGAGATGCTGCGCATCGTCCGTGAAGTGGCGGAGCGCTACGGCCACCATCGCTCGTTTCACGGCCTGGGACTGCAATTGGGCAGCCACGGCTACGCGCAACTGATGGGCCCCGAGTGGGGTCTGGACGATGCGACCATCGCACGGTTCGAAAAGGACACACGCATCCGTTTGCCGCACGCGGGAGACGACCGGTTCGCGCGGCGGTACGATATCTTGACGGGGAAACACCGCGAAGCGTGGCTGGCTTGGCGGGCGCGGCAATTGGCGCTCTTTTATGAACGGATCCAGCAGGTGGTGGCGGCTTCGCACCGCGGCGCGAGGCTGTACCTGGCGGCGACCACGCTGTTCGATCACCCGGACTTGGAGCAGCGCCTGCGGCCGACGCTGCCGAGACAATCCAAGGTCCTTCCGGCTCTGCTGCACCTGGGAATCCATCCGGACCTTTACGACGACAACGAAGCCATCGTGCTGTTGCGCCCCCATCTGTTCGCGCCCCCCAAACCGTTGCTCGCGCGCGGACGCGACATCCAAATCAATCACGATGTGCCGCTCGATCAGCAACTGGCCGCATCGAAGATTCCGGGTAGTCTGCTGTTTCATCGGCCGCAACGTTTGCGCCTGCCGTCGTTCGATGAGAAGAGTCCCTTTGGCAAGGACAAGACCTACACACTGCTCTATGCCCAGCCCCTGCCTCCCGCGGACGAAAACCGCCGCCGATTCGTGCACAGCCTGGCCGCGCTGGACGCTCAAGCCATTTTCGACGGTGGGTTCATGCTGCCGCTGGGCCAGGAGCCTGCGCTGCGGGAGTGGATTGACATTTACCGCCAGTTGCCGGCCGATGACTTTCGAAAGCAGACGGTGTACCGACAACCGGTTACCATTCGCGCGCTGGACCAGGGTGGCACGACGTGGATCTACGCCGCCAACGATTCCCCGTGGAACGTGCGGGTTCGCATTCCCCTGGACGCGTCTGGGCCCGCCAGGATAAGGACTTTGGGCAAGCATCCGATCTCCGAAACCGTAGCCCGCGATGCCCAGGGGGCGGCCTGGTCGCTGGCGCTGGGCCCCTACGGACTATCCGCGGCCAAGGTCACTGGTGCGCGGTTGGGCGCGTCGTTGCCGGAAATTGACGTCGATGCCGCAATCACGGAGGGATTGAAAGAGAAAATCTACGATCTGCAATCCCGCGCGACCAGCCTGCGGAGACAGCCGCCCTTTGACGGCCTGACAAACGCAGACTTCGAACAGTCCGACGCGGAAGGAACGATTCCCGGATGGCGGATTGCCGGCGCCCCGGAGTCGCTTGCCGCGGGCGCGGACACCGAGCAGTTTCACGCCGACGCGCGGCGCGGTTATGGCGGCCGCCAATCCGTACGTCTGGAGAGCCGCCAGCCCGGGGCGTCCTTTCAGAGTCTGCCGTTCGACCCCCCGCCCACGGGCCGGTTGGCCATGCGCGTCTGGTTGCGACCCGAAGATCCCCGTCAGGCCCCGCTGGTCGCGCTGGGCGTGGAAGGCGTCGCGGCCGACGGCACCGTGTCGTTTCGCCGCGTAGCCTGGGTCGGAGGAAACCGGCCCGATGTCGCCCCTTTCAAGGCGGGATGGGCCGAGTACTACACGCGTTTCGACGATCTCTTGCCAACCAGGACAACGCAGTTGCGTGTCCGTGTCGATCTGGTGGGTCCGGGCACGATCTGGTTAGACGATATCGAGTTGAATCACCTCAGCTTCAGTGAAAAAGAACGCGTGGGCCTGGTCAAAATCATCGCGTCCGCGGACGAGAAACTAAACAGCGGCGATTTGTCCGACTGCCTTCGCATTCTGGAAGGATACTGGCCCCGATTCCTGGAAGACCATGTAACGTCGGTCGAGTTGCCCGTGGCCCATCGCGATACGAAACCGCCGGTCGAAGAAGAACACGCCCGCAAGCCCGATGAGAAACCGGGGCTGTCGCGCCGCATCATCAATCTGGTGCCGGAATTTTTGCGGTTCTGATTCCCCAGTCCCGCGCCGGCCAACAGCCGGCCGCGCCGGATCAACCCGGCGGCCAGTGCATGGGCCGGCCGCCCAGCAAATGATAATGCAAATGATCGACGCTCTGGCCCGCCATCGCCCCGTTGTTGACCACCACCCGATAACCGTACTCGACATCCAGTTGACGGGCCACGTCGCGAATGACCATCCATAGATGGCCAATCAGAGCGGCGTCCTCGTCCTCGAGCGCGTCGACGGCGGCAATCTCCTTCTTGGGAATGACCAGGACATGAACCGGAGCTTGGGGATCGACATCGTGAAAGGCCAGACATCGGTCGTCCTCATGGACAACCTTGGCGGGGATCTCACCGTCGATGATCTTCTTGAAAAGGGTCTTTTCTGCCATGGGACGGCCTAGGCTTCGGACGTATTTCGTAGCGAGTCCAGCGGAATCGCTTCGTCGACGAGCATGATCGGGATATCGTCGACCACGGGGTAGGCCAGCGCATTGTCCTCGCGTATCAACGCGGCGTCGAGCGGTTTCTCAACGGGCTCGCCGCAACGGTTCGTCAAAACGCCTTGCTGGATAGCGGCATTGATCATTTGCAGCAGCGCCTCGTCGGCCAACCGCAATCCGGACCGCGTCTCGGGGCATACCAGGATGTCCAACAGTCGCTCGTGGATCATACCACCGTCGCGCGGGTTTCGGTGTTTGTCAGCCGGCCAAAAAAACGCGGACGGGCTCGCGGCGCGTCCCCTCATTGCGATACGCGGCCGGCCGGATGGCGGGCGGGTCGCCGACGCCATGTCGGCGGCCGATCCCGGTGCGGCGGCGTCCGCTGTTGCTGGCGTCCCCCCATATGCGGTGGCCGCAGACGACAAAATAGATTGCCCGATCGGGGACCTCTTGGCAAGGCCCGTAATGTCGCTGCGTCGGTTGTGCCGATAAAAGTCGTACATTTGCGCTCGAGCTTGACCGACTTGTGAGATGCCCGCAGTGCATGGAGCCAAGTTAAAGAGGGGCAACGTACTGGTCCGGAGCGACAAAATGGAGAAAAAGCATAATTTAGGCGTTCTTATTGTGTGGGCCGTGGCCGGTCTTCCGGGGCTGGGTTGGGCCAGTGATCGGTACTTCGAGAAGGATGGCGTCACGTATCGCGAAACCCGTCAGGTCGTGCAGCGTCCGGTCACGACGACCCGCTACGAGACGCGACAGACGACCGTGTACCGCCCGCAATACCGGACGGAGCTCCGCGACACGTACCGGACCTATCAGGTACCGGTAACGGAGTACCAGTGGACCACGCGGATGCGGGGTCGTTGGAACCCGTTCACCCGGCCTTACCTTTCGCACGAACTGGTCCCGGTCACGCGTTGGGAGTGTCGCAGCGAAGTCAACCAGGTCCCGGTCACGGCCGCCGAATGGGTTCCCGAGACGCGCACGGTCCAGGTGCCGGTGACGACGCAGCAAATCGCGCAGGAGGAGGTCATTCGGCGCGTGGTCGTCAACGGGCAACCGTCCCGCGGCAATGCCGTGGGCGGCATCGCCCAGCTGGACGGCGATCCTCCGCGGCAGAGCACGGGTTGGCGGGCGGCGCAGCAATCGGTGCTGCGGTAGCGATTCGGGCGGCGGTCTAATGGACGCGTCGGGAGCGTCGTGCTGCGCGTGGGCTTTTGTGCACGCTCCATTCCTTCGTGAGGGTTTCAAACACCTCGGGAGATTCGTAGCGCACAATGTCCTTGCTGTCCGGAATGGGGCCGATCAGGCCTCGGAAGACGGGCATGCCTCGCAGGCTCAGATCAGTGCTGCAATCGTCAATACCGATCTGGGTATGCATTTTGAGCAGGCTCTCGGGCTTGGCGTAGTCCTTGATGCGCAGCTGGCCGTCGCTGCCGCGTGTGACGAGGCGGACCTTGTGGGACATGTGGCCGTTCCTTTCTAACTGGCTGGTCTGGCTGGCTGGGGCTTGCACGAGGGGTGGACCGCGTAAGGTATCGGCGCGTAACGTCGTGCATACAGAACGATTTCGCCCGCGCAGGCACAGCAGGTCCAGCCGTGCGAATCGGCACATCAGTTGCGTGTAGCGCGGGAATTCCGGATTCTCTGTTACGATGGGGACCGCGGCGTTGGGTGGCAGCCGCTAGGACCGTCCGATTCGCTGTGGACCGCACCGTCCGACCGGTCTGGATCAATAGAAGCAGTGGACACGATTGCCGGGAGTGTTGCGGATGTGCTTGTGGCGCCGTGCAGCGCGGATTACGATTGACAGCGGCGTACCGATTCGCCTCGCTGAAGCCGGCCGCGCCGGAGGGTACGCGAATTGGCTAGCAGCCTGACTCGAAATCAGGTGCCGGGAAACCGGTTGAGGGTTCGAATCCCTTGCCC
>CAZNKT010000162.1:0-9082 GCA_964573605.1 uncultured Pirellulales bacterium | reverse complement strand
AGGGTTTTCATTATCCATCTTGCCTTACCACCGTCTTGACCTATACTTTATTCTTTAAGTCATATCGTCAGCCAAGGAATATAAACGGAAAATGATAAGCCAGGTGAAGGCGTACCTTATGAACGGCGTTTTTGAACTTGCTCATGCGTTAGGTTCCGACCGGGGAATATCAACCGCTTCCGCCTCGAGATCCATGAATCCACCGACGACGCGTTCCAAGTCGGCCAGCGTCTGTCGTAGTGATGCCTCCAAACGGTGGTAACTCAGTTCGTACCGCAGAAGTTGGCGCCAGTTGTCGATCAATTGCAGGAAATCCACGTCCCCGCTGTCGTACGCGCGGATCGACACGTCCAGCGTCAACCTGGCCTTGGGAAGAATGTCTTCCCGGAACGATGTCAGCAGATCCTCCTGGCTGCGGGCCCGCGCGAACAGATCCATGACTTGTTCGAGCGTTGCGTCACGCAGCGAATCGTATTGGCGCGCCGTGCTAACGGCCGTCGCTTCGGCGGCCCGCACGCCTGCGGTCAGCCGTTTGCGGTAGATCGGTACGTTGATCCCCGTCGTGATCAGAACGGAGTCCTCTCCGTTGGCCACGGGGCTGATGCCGGTACCCGCCACGTCAATCCACGTTGCTCCCAACGTGACATCGGGCAGGTAGTCGAGTCGGGAGAGCTGGACTGACTGCCGGTCTCGTTCGAGCGCGGCCAGTTTGGCGTGCAGCTCCGGTCTTGCGGCCACCGCCCGGCGTTGCAGCCACTGCAGGTCGCCTGGTGCCTGGGCAAAGGCCAGAGCGTCGGCCGCTCGAAGGCGGGTCTGCGGACCGACGTGCAAGAGGCGGGCGAGCCTCGCCTGAGCACTCTCCAGACGCTGCCGCAAGCGGATCAGTTCGTTTTCGACGTTGGAGATTTCCAGGTCGGCACGCAGTACGTCTTGCTGACTCGTCGCGGCCACTCGGTACCGCGTGTTGGCCACCTCGCGGATTTCGACGAGCGACCGACGTTCCTCCCGGGTCACCCGGATGGCCTGTTGAATGAAGTACAGCTCGTAGTAGGCACGTTTGACTGCCGCGACGGTCTCCAGCTCCACAGCGGCGAGCTGTGCGCGGGCCATGTTGGTCCGGGCCTCGGCCGCGGCCGCGTTCGCCGAGAGCTTGCGACGCCACGGAAACTTCTGGCTAACCGCCAGCGACAGTTCCTGTTGTCCCGCTGCTGTCTGGACCGGTTCCGGAAAGGCGGTCAGCCCCAGCGTAGGGTCCGGCAATGCCGCCGCGATGGGCACGCGGTACGCGGATGCTTCCATCTGCTTCCGCGCTGCCTGAATGTTGGGATTCTGCTCGAGCGCATAACGAATGTAATCCTCGACAGGATGAGGACCCTCCAGGCCCTGGCTGACGGGACCTAAGGCATCGGCGGCTGAGGACGGTGATTGCCACGCGCGATGCACGGATTGCACGACGTGCGCATATTCCTGGTCGCGCACGCACCGCGAGGTTCGGCAGCCCGAGAGTATCGTGAGGATGCCCACAAGGAAGAAAGTCGAACATCGAGCGGCCATGCGTGGCCCCGTCTCCGGCGTGCGGCGGACAACATCAAAACACCCTCGTTATCGGCACAAGCACTTCCTCCGAAATACACGTCACGACCACGACGCGTGTTAAAAATCGCCCGGCGGATCACTCTGTCCGGATTGTGCGGATTGCACAAACGGCGGACCGCCGGACCCGGCCCGGCGGAAACCGGCACTTCCGCCAGCACTCCACGGGGACATGCCGTGCGCGGTCCGCGCGCGGTAGCCGTCCGCCCCGGCGTATTACCGCCGGGATGGGCCGCGGGTTTCCAGGGACGCCGTATACAACAAGTCCACCTTTTTCAGATAGGTCTGGGGATCGGCGGCAATCTTCTTGATGCACGGAGGACAGCAGACGTAGACAATGCGTCCTTCAACAATCGTCCACTTGGGTTTTTTGGGGAGTTTGTGCTTCATCACCGGGCAAATCCGTTGTGCTCTGGCGAAGTTGGCATGGATCGTCGCCCAATGCCTGGGATCGATGTTCCCCTGCAAGCATTCGTCGCAGCACAAGAACAGCTCCTCTTTTCCTATTTGCACTTTCACGGGTGCCCCATGCTGGCCCAGTTCATGGCCCGACACGGGACAGATTTTCTGGACGGCGGCCCGCAATTGATCTCGAGCTGCCTGCGTTTCGTTGTCTGCCGGTTGCTGAGCCTGCACGGCGGGGCTCGCCGCGAATACGAGTGCTATGACTGCAAGCTTCCTTGCTTTGGTCATGTCCTTTGCCTTTCACGAAAAAGTCAACGGGAAGGGAAACTACAGAAAACACAAAGCGCACAGAGGGCGATGCAGCGCGATCCATCAAATGCGGCGCACATCGAGCCTGAACTCGAAGTGCTGGCGTCTCTGTGACCTCTGTAAACTCTGTGCTGGAAACCAAAGTTACGCTCGATCACTCGTATGAACCGGAACGGAAACCATCCCGCGGTACGCAATACGGCCCTTTTGCCCGGCCCTCGCAGTCGTGCGGCCCGCAACGGCGGAACCAGCCTGGCTCTGTATCGTCACGCGACGGCCTTTGTCTGATCATGATTTCCGGCCGTCTGTCCGTTCCGTGCGGTGTTCCAGGTTCCGATACGCATCATCAGTTCCCGGTAGCCGCAGTACAGGGTCGGCACAATAAAGGTCGTGAATGGTTCGACGACCATGCCTCCGAATACGGGCAGAGCCATGGCTCGCGCGACGTCCGCGCCCCTCCCTGTGGAAAGCAGGATGGGCGCCAGCGCGATGAGCGTCGTAACGGTCGTCATAACACAGGGGCGGATCCGTTTGAGACCGGCGTGGTAGATGGCGTCTCGCAACTCCTCGATGTCGCGGACATGGCGACGATTCAGCGTCTGTTGAATGTAGGTTGCCATGACAACGCCGTCGTCCACGGCAATGCCGAACAAGGCAATGAACCCCACCCACACGGCCGTGTTCATGTCCACGCCCATGACCGCCAGAGCGATCATTCCGCCGGCGAACGCCACGGGAATTGCCGAAAAGACGACAACGGAAATGGCAAAGTCGCGAAATCCGAGATAGATGATCAACAGATTGACGACGAGCACCGTGGGAATGATCCACATCAAACGCCGGTTCGCTTCGAGCTGATTCTGAAAGGACCCCACGGCCTGAAGCTCGAAGTTTCCCGCGGGGAAATGAAGATCGCCGCTTTGTCGCGCCCTCCGGAGCGACTTCATCACGGCTTCGACGGTTTCCAGGTCGCCGGCCCCGCCGGACGGAGAAAAGGGCACGTGCGCTACCAGCCGGGCGTCCTCGCTGTTAATCGCTCCGGGGCCCCACGTGATCTCGACATTTGCCAGCCGTTCCAGCGGCAACACTTCGCCGGCGTGCGTGACGACGGGCACTTTGCGCAGCTCATCGAGGCGTTCCCGCACATCGCGTTGATAGCGGATCTGGATGGGGTACCGCTCGCGTCCTTCGATCGTCGTGGTCGCATCGATACCACCGAGTCCCGCGGCCACAATTTGGTTGACCATCATCGTCGTCATGCCGTAGCGCGCCGCCTTGTCGCGGTCGACTTCAAACTCGTAATAGGGTTTGCCCATCACGATGTCGGGGTTGACCGTCCCGGCGTTGACCAGATACAGCGTTTTCAAATGTTCCGCCACGGCCAGGGATGCTTTGGATAATCCCGCCAGATCATCGCCGTAAATTCGCACCGCCATCGACGCCTTGATGCCGCTCTGGAGCATCACGACGCGTCCCTCGATAGGCTGCAGAGGCGAAGCGGGCGTGACGCCGGGCAGCGTGGCCACCTGGTTGATCTCCTCCCAGATCGCTCGCTCGGTCCTGCCCGGCCGCCATTGGTTGGGCGGTTTGAGCATGACATACGTTTCAATCATTGCGGCTGGCGCGGGGTCCAGGGCCGATTCAACGCGACCGATCTTTCCCAGCACGTTTTCCACTTCGGGAATCTGCTGCAGCATGGCGTCCTGAGTCTGCAGCACTTCCATGGCCTGGGAAAAACTGGCGGCCGGATAGAGGCTCGGCATGTAGAACCAGCTCCCTTCGTCCAGCGCGATCCAGTCATCCGTTTTCAAGCCCGTGAAGGCGTGCTTGGCGGCAACGTAGCCTGGAACGGCATTCAGGTCCGCGCCCAGCGCCAGGCACGCCTTTTCCACGGGCCGGAGCACGGCCGGCAATCCGATCCAGGCACCCAGCCCCAGCACGACAAGGATGGCGGGGAAAGTGAGCATCAGCGCCTTGCGCCGCAGGGCAAGTCTCAGGCGGCCAGCGTACAAAAAGCGTACAAAGCGGCTGGCCGGGTTGTCTTCCAGGGAGCGAATCTTCTCCTGGGTCATCCACCAGCCGGCCAGCAATCCGAAGGCGCCGGCCGCGGCGGACGCCCACTTTCGGTTTAGGGGCAACCATGTTTCCACGTGGCCGCCCCACACCCAGTAGCACAATGCGGCCCCGAGCGACGCGAGGCCCAAGCTTGCGGCAAGACGGTTCCACCGCGTAAGGCGCGTGCTGCGCAACAAGACGCGGCATAGCATCGGCACCACGGCCACGGCCACGATCAGGCTCGAGGCCAACGCAAATGTCTTTGTCCAGGCCAGCGGGGCGAACAGCCTGTGGTCGCGGCCGGTCAAGAAGAACACCGGCAGGAAACTGATGATTGTCGTACTGACCGCCGTGATCACCGCGGGTACGACTTCCGCGGCGGACTGGCGAATAACGTCGAGTCTGCGCCGCCTTCCACCGGGCGACCCTTGTGCCTCCCAGTCCGCCAATGCGCCGTAGATGTTTTCCAGAACGATAATGCCCATGTCCACCATCGTGCCGATGGCAATGGCAATGCCCGCCAGCGACATGATGTTGGCATCGACACCGAACTGCTTCATCGCGATGAAGGACATCAGTACGGCCATCGGCAACGTAACGGCGATGACCAGGCTGGCCCGGACGTGCAGCAGGAACAGCACCACCACCACAATCGTGATCAGGGTCTCCTGTCCCAGGGCTTTGGTGAGCGTCGCGACGGTTTCGTCGATCAACAGCGTGCGATCGTAGACGCCGACGATCTTGATTCCGTCCAGTTCCGGTTCCAGAGCGGCGATTTTCGCTTTGACACGATCGATGACCTCGCGGGGATTCTCCCCATACCGCATGGCGACGACGCCGCCCACCGCCTCGCGTCCGTTGAAGTCCAAAGCGCCCCGGCGAAACGCCGGCCCGCTCTGCACCTGAGCCAAATCGCGGATGCGGACCGGCACTCCCTCCCGCGTCAACACGACCGTATTCTCGATTTGCCGCAGCGTTTCCTGCTCCGACTTGCCGGATCCGATAAACCCCTTGCCTCGAACAATAAACTCCATGCCGCTCGATTCGACCGTCTTCGCGCCGACATCGATGTTCGAATCCTTGACCGCGGTGATTACCCTGCTGAGCGGAATGTTTTGGTACCGCAACCGATCCGGGTCGACTTCGATCTGATACTGCCGCACGTAGCCTCCGATTGACGCGACTTCGGCTACGCCTTCGACGGACTGCAGCGCGTACTTGATGAAGAAGTCCTGCCTGGAGCGCAAATCGTCCAGGCCCATATCCTTCGGCGGCTGCAAAACGTAGTAGTAGATCTGGCCGAGAGCCGTGGCGTCCGGAGCCAGCGTCGGCGTCACGCTTTTGGGGAGCGAACCGGACACCGTCGTGAGCTGCTCGGCCACGCGCGACCGCGCCCAATAGAAATCGACGTCGTCATTGAAGGTCACCTGCACAAAGCTGAAGCCGAACATGCTCTTGCCCCGTACGCTCTTCGAGCCCGGGACGGCTTGCAGCGCCACCGACAACGGATACGTAATCTGGTCTTCGACGTCCTTTGGCGAACGGCCCGCCCATTCGGTGAGGACAATAACCTGGTTTTCACTGACATTGGGTATGGCGTCCAACGGCACGGTCCGGACCGCATACGCGCCGTAGGCCACCAGCGCCACGGATCCCATGAGGATGACGAGGCGTTCGCGGATGCAAAAATCGAGAATTTTCTCGATCATTTCACGGCCTCCGGGGCAACGACCGAAGGGTCGTCTGACGAACCGCTCGACCGGTCTGAACGCGGTTCGGCCTCGTCGATGCTCTGAGCCGGAAGCTGGTCGGGCGCAACGCCCTGCTCATCGCTGTCGGGAAGGATCATTCGGGGTTCCCCGATTGGCGGCAGGTCCAGGTCCGGCGTCTTGTCGTCCGGTTCTTCCGGATCATCAACGTCGGCGATTTTGGCCAGGTATTTTTCGGGCTCTTCGAGCAGGCTGTTTCGACACGCCTCGCAGCAAATGAAGACCGGCACACCGTTCACGTCCACCCTGAGGGGCGTGCCCATGGAGCCCAACCGGTTTTCGGAAACGACACACATCCGCTGCCGCTCCGCCAAGGCACGGTCTATCGGCGAGAGTTCACTCAGCGCCACCTCGATCTGGTTGCGCTCATCCGCCGCCGGCGTGGCCTTCGTGGGATCGATGACGGACGGCTTGCCCGACAGTTGCATTTGCGAGTCGATCAGGAAGTTGCCGCGGGTCGCCACGCGTTCGCCCTCTTTCACGCCATGCAGCATGACGATGTTCTCTCCGCTGACCGGTCCCGGTACGACACGGCGTATTTCGAATCTGCCGGGCTCCGTCTCCACATACACGACACTGTTGTTGCCTGCCATCAAAACGGCTTCGCGCGGCACAACCAGCACCTCATCCGCCTCGTCTGCGTCGGCCGTGAAACCAAAGTCCGAGGCGGGGACCAGGTCCACGCCGCAAATACGACACTTCCCCTTGGCAGCCTCGACCACATGAGGGTGTCGCGGGCTGATCCATTTGTCGGCCAGTTCCGGATCGTGGATTTTGCTTTCGCGGCCCGGTGGCTGGGCCAGCGGCACCTCGATGGTCGCCTTGGCGTAATCGCCGATTCGCAGCGCTCCATCCTCATTGGGAATGACGACGCGGACACCGACCGTGCGAGTTTCCCGATCCACTTGGGGATCGACGAACACAACACGTCCTGTGAACTTCCACCCCGGCAGCGATTGCACTTCTGCTTCCACCTTTTGGCCGTAGCGGACCGATGCCGCGTCTTCGGGGAATAATTCCAGCATCAACCACACGGCCGACAAATCCGCCAGTCGGTAGATGGTCTGGCCTTCCTCGACGTATTGCCCTTCCAGGGCTCGTTTTTCGATGACCGTGCCGCTGATGGGCGCATACAAGTGCATCCGGCTGTTGGCTTCCCCCTTGCGCTCGAGTTCGTTGATCTGCGGCTCGGTCATACCCAATTCGATGAGCCGCTGTCTGGCACTTTCATACAGGTCCCGATTCGATTCGACGACCCGCGGCAGGCTCGCCGAACGACTGTTCTGGCGAGCCTTACGTGCCAGCAACAATTCAACCTGGCTGGAGTACAATCGGGGCGAATAGACCAGTGCCAGTTTGTCCCCCTGTTTGACCACGACGCCCGTATAGTCCGCGTAGAGGCGCTCCAGCCGTCCGTCGACGTAGGCCGATATCGTCTTCAGGGTACCTTCGTCGTAACTCAGTTCGCCGATAGCGCGGATTGTGCGGTTCATCGGCATGGCCTTTACCGCCACGGTTTGGATATTGGCCACGCGACGCGACGCTGGATCAATCGTGATAGCGCGAGGGTCGGTATCGCCGCTGCCGGACGTCGTCGGCACCAGCTCCATCGCACACACCGGGCAGCGGCCCGGTTCCGATCTCGGCGGCGTGCACATCATCGGACAGATGTACTGGACGTTTGCGCCCGCCGGCTCGCTGGAATCGACGCCCCCATTCATCGAAAGCAACCCGAAGCGCTGAGCCACACCCAAGGCCATCACCAGGACCGCGCCGCAGGCCAGAAACAGAAGTGGCTGAACGCACAACTTGATCCACCAGCGCCGCGTATCCGCGCGTTGTTTTTGACGCGGTCGTGCGGCCGCCGGGGTCGCATCCGGCCGGGAATCTGTTCCCACGCCGTTCGCCGTGGAATTACGTTGATCGGAAGCTTCATTCATGGTGACCTCGGCGCAACGATGCTCGTCGCGATGCGTACCGAGAAGGATTCCAACACGTGGCGCCCCGGCGAATGTTTCGCGCATCGGTAGGCGCCGATGCCTGCCTGAAAGGCAAAGGCAGCGCGCACGTGTACACTGGGTGGACCGATTTAGGTCAGCCAGCAACAGAGAACGGCTTGCCGGCGGGTCGGAGATTGGAAAGACAAGAGAGGCGCGTCATCGCGACTTGCCGTGGGCGTATCTTCGACGCCAATGCGTGCGCAAGGCACAAATGCTACCACGCATCGCGCGGATTCGCGTTCATCCGACGTACGCGGGTTTCGGGGCGCGACAGGACGCTCTTCGTTGACCGAACAGCGACACGTCGACTTCAGGGCACGGCAGCAGGAGTTCGTCGCGTCGCCCTTCTGCCGGCAGCAGGACGCGCAACACCGATCCATCATGCCCCCGCGCGCGGGCGACCGGCATCCGCCGCGAGCAGGCCACACACCGGCCTGCATCATGGTCGCGGTCATCAGGCAGCAGATCGCCCAACGGATTCTTGGTCGAAACATCCTCGCACCTGCGGGGCAACGAGACATGGCCGGACGCTTCCGGTCCTTCAAAATTATCTTACCCAATCTTCCAGCGGTCAAGTCGCCTGTCGTGCCAGACCGCCGCAAAAACGCCGCCGAAGTGTCCTAAGAAGGACAAAATGGGTCAACCCCATTTTGTGGCTCGGGGCCGGTTGGCCAGTTGACGATTGAGCTGCACGGATGCCAAACCCGGTAGGAGATCTCCCGCCTGTTGGATGCGATGTACCGCGCGGGGCGACGTGCGGCGGTGCCGATCCCTTGCCGGTTCATGGTAGGGACCGTCTTGGCCAAAGCAATGCCGAATCGTCTCAGGTCCGTCGCGGGGAGCCCTATTGGGTTCTGCATCGTCATTGGCGGTCGGCGACCAACGGGAGCCGGTGTATGCCGGATCCAACCGGGTGTCTCATCGCTTTTTCTTCAATACAGTCCTCAATAA
>CAZNKT010000161.1:6827-9234 GCA_964573605.1 uncultured Pirellulales bacterium | reverse complement strand
GCCGGCGACATCCCAACCATCACACTGGACCTCGGGGCGCTCAAGGGCAGCCTGGTCGGTCAAACCGAAGGCAACATACGCCAGGCCCTGGGCACGATCAAAGCCCTTGCCGGCGGCCATACGCTATGGGTCGCCACATGTAACGGAGTGGCGGCGCTGCCGGTCGAACTCCGGCGGCGATTTCAATACGGTATCTGGTTTTTCGATCTACCCGAGCCAGACGAGCGGAGGGCAATATGGGACATCTGGCGGGCGCGCTACCCCGATGTAGCCGGAGCACTGCCAGCAGATGAGGGATGGACGGGCGCAGAAATCAGAACTTGCGTTCAGCTCGCCGATACCCTGGGCATCAGCCCCGAGGAGGCCGCTCACTACGTCGTTCCGGTTTCGGTACAAGCACATGAGACCATCGCAGCACTCAGGCGCGCAGCAGCAGGCCGATATCTGAGCGCGAGCCACCCGGGACCGTACCGCACGCCAACTACTACGACCACGACGGCCGGCAACGGTCGTAAAATGAGCTTGGAGGGCCACCGATGAGCCACTATATGATGATCAGGACCGCGTTCCGCGACGCGGGCGCCCTCGCGGACGCCATTGCCGCTATAGGCACCGACAAGGGCGCCCCGATCGCCCGAGCGGACGTCGAGGTGCACCCGGATGGGGCAATCATGCACGGATACCAGGGCGCTACACATACCGCGCACGTGATCGTGCGGCGCCGCACGTGCGGCGGATACGGGGACATGGGATACCAGCGACAGCCCGACGGCACTCTCACACTGATATCTGACGATCTGAGCGGCTACCGCGGGGACGCATGGCAGGCCAAGATACGTTCTCACTACGGTTGTGAAATTGCGAAAAACGAAATGAAACGCCGAGGGATCAGGTACACACAGCAATCCACAGCCGAAGGCCTGCCCCAACTCGTAGCAACCATAAGATAGATAATGTATATTATCTACAGATCACACCAAACGAAAGAAAGGCAGGGACACGACATGGCTAAGAGATTGGTACTCACGTTCCGCCCCGACGGCACGGTCGAGAAACGGACGCAGGGCTTCGCGGGGCGATCGTGCGCGACAGATACTGCATGGGTTGAGCGTGCGCTCGGGGATGTCGAATCCCGCGAGTGGACGCGGGAGGCAGCCAAGCCCGAACGCACCGCAACCAGACAGCAGGCCACGCAGTGACAGAGACAAAGATAACTATCACATTCGGCCCGATGGGGATGTCGGCAGATTGGTACCACCCAGCACTGGCGCCGATATGCTGCTCACTGTGCGATCGTGGCAGCGATTGCCCAGACAGGGACCGAGACGACACGCAGGCCGGCGACGCACCGCCGCGGACTTGCACACATACGAACCCATGGTGCGGATAACACCGCGACCAACACCCAGGAGGCCCATAATGGCATCACCGATCCAAGACCACGCCCTGATCTACACGCTGAGCACAAGCAAAATCGGCACGCGCAAAAAAGTCGACAGCTCGCGCGTGTCAATCAAAAACACCGACCAGCAGCCCGACGCCGACGCCATCGGAGTAAGCAAGAAAATACTTGACTGCCCGGAATACGACGCAATCGCCACCGCGGACAATGATATATCACAGTTCCTGCGGCGCCGAGCGCTCACCTGCTCAATGTTCAAGAGAGGGGTATACCTGGTCCCAATCCAGGCCCTGCAGGCGATCGACGACAGGGTCGAGCGGTTCAAAAGCGAGCGCGCCAACGAACTAGTCCCGGCTTTCCTCGCAGTCTACGACCAGGCGCGGGAACACGCCCGGGACACGCTGGGCCCGTTGTTCGACGTTGCCGACTACCCGAGTATCGACCAGGTCCGCGCCGCGTTCCGATCGGAGAGCCGATACATGGAGCTGGGCACGCCCGGGACGCTACGACACATTAACCCGGACGTTTTCGAACGCGAGCAGGCAGCCTTCAGGGATCGCCTGGAGTCAGCAGCCGACGAGATACAAACGGCCCTGCGCGATTCGTTCGCGGACCTCGTAGGGCACATGGCCGAGCGACTTGGCAAGACGGAAACGGGAAAGCCTCGCATTTTTCGCGACACGCTGGTGTCTAATCTGAGAGAATTTCTCGACTCGTTCGACTCCCGCAACATTGCGGACGATGATCAACTATCTGCGCTGGTCCAGCAGGCCCGCGACAGCCTCGGCAACCGCACGCCCGACCAGCTGCGGAGAGTCCCGGCCGCACGCGACGCCGCCCGGGCAGCTATGGAGGACATCAAGGCGCGGCTTGACACTATGACCATGGACAAGCCCGGCCGGAAATTCGATTTCGACGAGAGCGACTAGACGCGGCCCCGTGTCGCGCAACCGCCTGGGCGCCCGGAGGGATACCGGGGGCCCAGGCGCCTTCCCCAACCAACAA
>CAZNKT010000161.1:0-6727 GCA_964573605.1 uncultured Pirellulales bacterium | reverse complement strand
ACAGAACCGAACGCCACCAGGCAGGCAAGCGCGCGACGCGGGCGCGAAATGATCCGAACGTTTTGCGCGGGCGATAGAAACGGCCCTTCTGCGATAACTGGCAGCCGCGAGGCGATCGCCGAGCTATTCAACTCCGCAATTATGGACATAGTCGCCGCCGCAGAGTCCGCCGGACTATGCCCCGAAGAAGTAATCCCACACGCTGTACAGGGACTGAACTAGTGACACATACGACATACACAATTGAGCGCCCGGCCCTACACCAGGACAGCGGGCGAGGCGAGGAGATGGAGCGCGCACTGCACGCCATCGATAGAGCGGATCGTGTTCGTGTCGCTGACATTAACGGCAGCGCGGCAGCGTACGCACTATGGGCATATGCCGCACTCAAATCAAAATGCGTGGGGCCAACCGACGCCGAACAGCTACAACTAACCTTTGACACGAAGGAGGTCTGCACATGATCAGGCTCAGGGCGAAGCGCGACATACACCGAGGCAAGGCCAAGATTCTCGAGGGGACCATGGGCGAGATTCTCCACGCGTACAAAAACGGGAACGAATGGATCTGTGTTTTCGATGCCGGAATCGGTGCCCCAATACACGTCACATCACAGGAGGCGGAAGAGTATGGCGAACCCAACAGATAAGGAAATCAGGACGCACATGGCCGCCATGCTGCCATCGGCGCGGATGGATGACGCGGGAACAGGTAATGCGCTGTACTCAAAGTGGACCCTTGTTTTCAGCACTGCTTTTGCACTGGAGGAGATCAGCACCGCGGCAGTGCCGAACCGATATTTCGACATTGCCGACCAGATTCTTGACGCCGCCGAGGGACCGATCTGTCCGGAAATCTCAGGAGGGTAAACGAATAGGTGAACCCCAGTGGTACCTCACAAAGCGGCTTAGACGAAAAGGGGCCACCACCCCAAGTAGCACGTATGCTGGACCGGTGCACGTACTGCGACGGCAAGGTCGACCCAGACAAAGACCAGGAGTGCCCATGCTGTGGGGCTCCACACATCACCAAAGAGGCAAGGGAGGAATCGTGAAGTGGACACCGGAGAAAACAATGCTCGCGCACGAGGATTGGGCGGCACGGATGCGGGGAACAATAGGGGCCGCACTCGGCGGCATCAAGGGGCCAGTGGTGCGCAACAAAATCGCGGGCAACAGCCAAATCAGTATCGGCATCGTGTCGCCAGATTTTAGAGACCACTCGGTAGCAATGTTCATGGGGTGGCTACAGCACATGGACCCCCATATGCACAGGGTTACTCTATATCACTGCGGACCAACGCAGGACGATGTGACCGATGACTTCCGCGCCGAGTTTGAAATGGTTGACATTTTCGGGAAGGACTTGCGCCACGTGTGTGAGATGCTCGACAACGCGCGGCACGACGTTCTGGTCGACCTTGCCGGCCACACAAAAGACAGCGGGCTTGTCTTGTTCCTGGCGCGGCGGGCAACAGTCCAGCTCTCATACCTGGGCTACCCCGGGACAACTGGCGTCGACACGATCGACTACAAAATAGTTGACTGGCGTACCGACCCGGTGGGGTACCACCGGCACTACACAGAGATACTGTGGCGCCTGCCGTGGATGCTGTGCTACGATCTGGAGTCGACAATCGGTGAGCACCAATTTGCGCCTCTCAAGCGCGAGGACTTCGGGTGCTGTGCCACGACAGCCAAGATCACAGACGAGGTCCTACGGGCGTGGGCTGACATCACGAGCAGGTCCTGCTTGAAGGTCCGACTCAAAAACCGCAGCACGCAGGACCCCGGAGTGTGTGCGTCCATCATGGAGCGGTGGGGCAAGGCCGGCGGGGCCCCGGGTTCTCTTATCATCGTTCCGCCGACACGGACCAGGATAGAGCATCTGCATTGGATGCACAGGAGAATCGCAATGCTCGACACGTGGCCTTACAACGGCACGACGGTTACGTGTGAGGCGCTGTGTGCCAGAACGCCAGTCGTCACGCTCGTTGGTGACAGGCACGCTGCACGAGTGGGGTATTCCATCGCATCGGCGGCAGCGCCAGAATATCCGCTTGTCATAACGACAAACACTGTAGACGAATACGTTATAGAGGGGATAGACCATGGGAGGGATTGCCGGTATACCGAGGCTGAGTTCCGACTGGATGAAACGCGACTCTGTGACCCAGTCGCCTTTGCCAACAACTTCTCCCGGGACATTGGAATGATGCTCAGGGCGAAAGGGGTGGATCTCTGATGCCATTTGAGAAAAAGCGCGACGAGGAGCGGTTGGATGCGCGGCTGCCACTCAGGCTCACAAAGGATCAGCGCAACAAACTTTCCATAGCAGCAGCGGGTCAGCACCGGACGGCAACGCAGTACGCCAGGCTTGCCATTCAGGAAAAGATTGACCGTGACTACCCGCCACAATTCTGCCAGAACACAGGAGGTACAATGTGGGAGTGATATGGATACTCGCAGCGGGAACGGTGATCGCGGTGGTAGCAGGTGCGTGGCTGATGATCTACAACGCAGTCAAAACTGCGCAGTGGCACGACAAAAGAACAGCGGCACGCATCAATGAGGCGCTCGCCAAAGACGGAACCCCTCTGGGCATCTCGTGCCGGTCCTGCTACTATCGAAAGACGTGCTACCAGTACATCACGATATCCCAAATCATCGATATCGGGGGGCGCATCACAGACAGCGGGCATGTGTTTCGTGCGATACGGCAGTGCTGCCGAAAGTTCGAACTTGACGGGACTGGAGACGGGGAAGCAGCGGGCAGAGTGGAGGACGAGAAGCGCGCAGCGGCCTCCCTGGCATTAGAAATCCTCAAGGTTGAAACCGGGAAGACTGCACGCAAGCCAAATTAGGGGTTGACTCACAACGGGGAAAGTGGTATATTGTAATATACATACGTAACACATATAACGGGAGGAAGGTTTATGTCTGGAGTTCACGTGGTTATTGAGGACAAGGAGGGGAGGCCTGGGGAGCGACAGCTTCAGGTGCTGGCCCAGAATGAGCACGACTACCGCCCCCGGGGGTATTCAACTCACATCACGCACGAGGCCATCAACGCATTGGCAACGTCGGCCGACCTCTACCGTCAGGCACGAGAGCTGGGTGTAAGGGACTACGCCAAGGCGACCCGTATGGGAATGAGCTTGCTCGTGAAGGCACTCAAAGCCCAGAACAAGCAGGGGGAAAACGATGGCTGAATCACCCACCGCACTGGTCGCCCACAAGATAGGCCTAATCCGCCCCATGCTCGACGGGGTAGCCGCACAAAACACCAACATCGCGCGGTTCATGTCGGTGGCCACACGCGAGGCGAAAGCCATGGTGGCCCAGTATCCAGATGTGAATGTTGACTCCATACTGATGTCGGTCTACAATGCGGCCAAGGTGGGGCTCGAAGTGAACGGGATGACCGGGGACGGGTATCTGGTGGCGTTTCGAACCAAGGTAAAGGGAGAATACGTCCGCCTCTGCCAGTTTATCCCGGGCTACCGCGGGGTCCTGCGCCTACTCAGGGAGGCCGACACGGAGTACAAACACAAGCTGCTGACAGCCTGCGTGGTCTACTCTGAGGAGATCAACGAAGGGAGGTTCGACCTTTACGAGGACGAGACCGGTCAGAGGTACACCTACAAGCCAATCCTCATGGGAGAGCGCGGCGCCCCGGCAGGGGTACTGACCGCGTTCGAGGAGTGCAGCACCGGAAAGCGACTGGTGCAGTTCACCCAGTGGTCCCACATACAGAAGGTGAAGCGCCGTGCGATGGCGCGCACTGACGGGAAGGGGCCGTGGTCAACCGACGAGGAGGCCATGGCGATCAAGACGGGGATTAAGGCCCATTCGAAGTTGCTCCCCGTGTATCAGTCCGACCGGTTCGCCCGGGCAATGGGGCTGGAGGAGACGCTCGAGACAGGAAAAATCAGTCCGGTTCCAGAGGAACTGGTCGGCGTGGTGGACGCTGAGTACCAGGACATTGCAGCCGAGGCATCCAAGAGCGAGCATGACCGACCAACAAAGCCAGACCTGGGAGACGCCGAGCCGCTGGCAATAGAATCCACAGAGACGCCACCAGAGGCACCAGGATCCACGCAGCAGGGGAAGCCGCCGAAGGGGCGCTCGGAGCAAAAGGCCGGCAACGCCGGCGGGAGATACCGGCCTGCGGCCAAACCTGACGGGTTCCCGCTCTTCCAGAACGCATGTATGAAGATATGCGAGAAAAACGGGCTGTCTTTGGTTCGCCTGAACGAAGAGATCAAGGCTTTCGGGTTCGATGAAATGCAGAAAGTTCCCTCGGATCGCAGAGATGACTTTCTTGCCGCACTCAAGAAGGCCAAAATATGACTCTGCCATCGCCATTCGAGATCACGTTCGAACAGGAGGGGCACACCTACACGTGCAAAGCCGGGTATGAGGTCCAGAGCGTAACAACTATCCTGGACGCTGTTGGCCTGTATCCGACATTCTACTGTGATCCCAGGTACGCCACGTTCGGCACGTACGGGCACCGGGTCGTCTACCTGGCTATATCCCGGAAGCTGAACAGACAGTCTATCCACCCCGACTTCATGCCGTGGATGCCGGGTATAGACAAATTCGTCGCGGACGCCAAGCCAAAGCCGACGATGATGGAGGTCCCGATGTGGCACCCGTTGTATCGATTCGCGGGTACGCCCGATTATGTCGGGGAAGCGTGGGGAGAGGAGTGGCTGCTTGACTGGAAGTTTTGGGAGCATGAGCACAAGGCAAGCGTAACAGCGGCCGAGATCCAAGTAACGGCCTACGACGAGATGGTCAAGTACGCAGAAAAAAGCAGCCCGCTTCGACGCAAGCTCGGGATCGTGCAGTTCACCCGGGATGGATACCGGCTACGAACAGTTCAGGCGCCACGGTCGCGCCAGTGGTTCGCAGCACTCACAGTATATGAAGCCCAGCAAAACGGGGTGTGACACCAGCACGTCACACCCCTCACCCAAGGAAGGAGCCATAATGGCACCCATTACTGAAGATACACATATAATACCATCCGAGTCAAGGCAAATCGTTGCTCAAGCCATCGAGTGGGGCAAGGGAATCCAGGGCGTCACGATAAGAAACGACTCCGAACTCTCAGCAGCAGAGGAGATCGCGTCTCAGGCGCACTCCAACTCGAAGGTCTTTGACTCTACCAGGGCGGCGCTGAAGGAGCCCATTCTGAAGCAAGGACGAGTGATCGACGCGTACTTCAAAGATGCGGTCGCCTCTATGAACAGCGTGAAGAAACTCGTCGGCTGGGAGATCCTGCGATATCGCAGGGCCGAAGAAGCGAAGCGGCGGGCAATCGCCGCGAAGGCAGAGGCCGACGCCAGAGCCAAGCGCATCGCCGCCGAGAAGATGGCCAACGAGGCACTCAAAAAGGCAGAGCAATACCACGAACAAGGCAAGGGGGCCCAGGCAGAACGCGCTGCTGGGCGAGCCGAGGCCATCATAGAAAATGCGATGGCGGCAGCACCGCCGCCGCCCCCACCACTCCCGCCTAAGCGTAAGGGATCAGGGATCAGAGAGACCTGGAAGGGAGTGATCACCGACCCACACGAATTCGTCCAATGGGCGATTGAAAACAGCCGCCATGAGCTGCTCAAGCCAAACGAGTCTGCGTGGGGTCAGTTCGCCAAGCTGACAAAGCGCGAGCAAAAGGTCCCAGGCGGACGCATCTACCGCGAAGAGTCATACCAGACCCGATAGCCACGGCGCTGCCACGTCGTGCCTCCTGGAAGGCGGGGGACGCCATGCCCCCGCCGACAACCAACAGGTGCAACCGTAAACTAACGCATCCGGTGTGCGCAGGAAAAAGGAGAAAAAAATGACGGTAGGAGAACTTATTAGTATGCTAATAAAGTACCCCCCCGACATGGAGCTTATTGTTGATCGGTATAGCGACTACACCACGATTGAGGAAAACGAATGGTCCGTTGTTAAGGCAGTGCCTACCGAATATGGTGCAATGCGGGCGCACCAAACAATGAGTGCAGATAACAAGTTGAAGGAAAAAGAATATCTGCACCTTAAAGGAAACTAAGAACGCCGGGAGAACATTATGGAAGCGGAAACACAGCACAAAACAGGGCAACGCACAATAAACCAAGGGCAAAATAATGGCCTTTATTTCATCGGAAACCATTTGCGAAATTTGCGGTAGAGAGTGGGTCGCGGTATTTCCTGCTGATATACAGTACGTTGAATGCCCGTCCTGTGGGCAAATGGTCTTTGTATGGTACGGCCATTAAATCGCACGTTGGGTGCAATTCGTGCCCGACTATTTGATAGGAGGTTTTGCTATGGCGTTTCTTGTTCAGAAAGTTCGTGCAGACATTATTCTCGATACATCGTTCTGGTCTGGTCACGTTCAGGATATTCTCAAAGCAGCATCTATGATCCGTGGCATTAAGGCTATCGATCTTGTTCAACCGGATTGCCTATGCGACCGCAAAACCCCAGATGCTAAGGAACGCACAAAGGGTATTATATGCGAGAATGAGGAAGACAAGTGCTGTAAGTGTGGCAAAGTTGGCGAAGATCTTACGTATGCCCCCGATCCATTCGCAAAGGAGATTAATGGAGATGATACTCCGGTGTGGGAATGCGAAGAGTGTCGGTATCAGTCGGCAATGGACATTTAACCCGCCCGACAATATTGTAAGGGGGCATAAGTGAGAACTGTGCATGAACTGAAAACGTGG
>CAZNKT010000160.1:0-9359 GCA_964573605.1 uncultured Pirellulales bacterium | reverse complement strand
GCTCCGGTGTCAATGGACAAACTGCGCACTCGCTTCATCACGACAGTGCCATTCGGTCCTGACACCTTTTCTCAGTCTCGGGCTCGCGGGCTGAAAATAATTGACGCCCCCCAACAAATTCCGCAACATTGGTTTTCGGAACTGCGGAAAGGGAGTGATAATGGCCCGCTGTTTAAAAATCTGATCCATCGGTTAGGAAGGTCTCAACTGCCTGTGGGCAACGGTGACGCCCGCCATGCCACGAATGCTAACGTATCCCTTCTTTTCTGCAGCTTGCTTACCGCTACGCACGCCGCCGCCGATTCGTTTGGCAGTAGCGACAACACGTTTTTAATAGAATTTGTCACCATCGGCAGTCCGGGCAATGCCGCCGACACGACCGGCGATCCGAATTCCGCCGGGTCGGTGGATTACGTTTGCCGAATGGGCAAGTTCGAAGTCAGCCGCGACAGGGTGTCCAAGGCCAACGCTGAGGGCGATCTGGGGATCGTATTGAACGACATAGGTCTCGTCACGGGCAGACTGCGACCTGACATGCCAGTCACCGGTGTGAGCTGCAACGAGGCGGGACGGTTGCGGAAACAGCAGTGCGTAGCCAAACGTTTGCACAAGGGCCAGCCGATGCCGCCCAGGCGGGCGCCCTCAGTCGGGACCGGCTGCGTTGAGCATGGTGAGCATGATGTCGCGCGGTGTGTGCGTTATCGCACGGTGGAATGTCTCTACGAAGCTCGTCCTTCTCGCCGTAGACGAACTCGCCAAGAGTCTGACCCACGCGCATTGGGCAAAGGTCTGGCGACTTCGACCACAAAATACACGGCACGTCATCGCCGCTGGCGGAAAAAAACAGGCTTCCGCCGGCGCGGAAATTGCATGATAAATCTGTCTGGGGGATTTCCGTCCGGTTCGAAGCACAAGGGAGATCCGAGCCATGAAAGTACAAGAATTTCTCCAAAGACATCGCGTACCGTTCGACGTGCTGACGCACCGGGCCACGTACGATGCGCAGCACATGGCCGAAGAAATCGACGTCTCGGGATACGAAGTCGCCAAGACCGTGCTGCTGCGTGCCGAAGATCAGACCTACTTTGTCGCGGTCCTGCCCGCCACGCTCCACATCGACCTGGAACGAGCGGGCCGGGCGGCAGGAGGCAAACGCGTCGTGCTGGCCACCGAGATCGAAATGGCTGAGCGATTCCCCGACAGCGAGATGGGCGCGCTGCCGCCGTTTGGCTCCCAACACGGCATGATGACGCTTGTCGACGAGCGGCTGTCCAACAAAAAGGAGATCGTCTTCGAAGGGGACTCGCACGAGGAATCGATTCGGATCGACTTCAAGGAATTCTGCGCGCTGGAACAACCCGTCCTGGCCTCGTTCGCTGTGCCTTGACAAGGCGGCAACGGCCTCTGTGCCGTTCCGCGCCGCTTCGGAAGTGCTGGTTTTTCACCGGCCGATCGATGAGAATGGGCAACCAGCCTGCCGCTGGTGATCTGGATCTGTCCAGCTTCGGTCAACACCCCGCCGTTCTGTATGGCGCCGTAATAGTTGCGCCGCCCCGTCGGCCGGATTCCGCAGGGGGGGGTACGGCAAGAAATCGTCAACGCCCGAGACCGTGAGAGCCGTAGAGAACCTGGGACCCATCGTGAGGTAACCATTCGATGTCGAACCGAGATCGGCGTGCATTCATCAAGCGCGGCGCGGCGGCCCTGACCGCCGGACCGTTTGCTGCGCGGCGCGGAATATCGCATGCAAGAGATGTCCGGCAGCGCGACAAGACCTCGATTGGCCCGCGGCGCGGACAGATTGTTTCCGGAGTCCACGCCTATACCGACCGGCTGAGCGTGCGGGCGGGTGAGACGGTGCGGCTGCACGTTAGCAGCACCGTCCCCTACCGCCTGTCGATTTGCCGGTTGGGACTCCAGGTCGACGATCCGGCCGGAGACGAAGTGCTGTATCGCTTTCCGGAGGCGGATCCGCAACCACAGTCGATTCATCCCGGATCCTTTGTTGCGATTTCCAAGGCGCTTCCCGCCATGCAACCGATGGCAGAGCTGTCGCTGGAATGCTGGGTCCGCCCGTGGTCGGTGGACCGCTGGGCGGGGATGATCACCCAGTACGACTACCCGGACGCCTGCGGGTGCGGACTGTTTTTGGGGCCTGCGGGCACGGCGAGTTTCTATGTAGGAGATGGGCGTGCTTACCGGGAGGAATGCAGCGCACACAGCGAGCAAGGCCGGATGAAACCACAATGCTGGCATCACGTGGCGGGCGTGTGGGACGGCCAGCGTTCGTCGCTGTGGATCGACGGTGTCGACGTGGCGAGCGTGCCCTGCTCCATGACGGCCGCGGCCGGGCCCGCGCACCTTCGGCTGGGTGCGTATGGCCAGCGCGGCACGACCGAACATTATCTGGATGGCGACCTCGCCATGCCCGTTATCTACGCCCGCGCGCAGCTGCCGGACGAAATTCGCAGTCGACATCGCGATCGAGGGTTTTCGCCCGGCAAGGGCAACCGTATTCTGGGATGCTGGCCGCTCGATGAGGAGCACGGTGCCGAAATCGCCGACGTCTCCGGCAACGGTCGCACGGGAACGATCATCAATCATGGAACCTGGATGATCGGCGGACCCGGTTTCGATGCCGACGTGCGCCGGTTCGGGGACTACCAGCCCGCGCGCGATCCGCAGCGTGGCCATGCCCTGCGCCTGGCATCTGATGATCTGTATGACTGCGGCTGGTCGGCAACGCACGCGTATTGCATTCCCGACACCGCGAAACCGGGCATTTACGTCGCGCGCTTCGACTACTCCATCGACGGCGCCGTGCGCCGAAACGACACCACGTTCATCGTGAACAGGCACCGCAACAGGGCCCAAGCCCCGATCCTTGTGCTCGCGGCGACCAATACCTGGCGGGCCTATAGCGGTGCGCCATTTTCACGCGACTTGCCCCCTGGAAATCACGTGTGTGGAACGGGTGGATTTCCCAACAGCGAGGGCAATCCGCCGGCGTTCTGTTTCTATCGGAATCATGCCGCGGGCCAGGGTTCCTATCAGTTGGGACTGCGGATGCCCTGGCCGCCGGCCGGTCCCCATGTACTGTACGGGGACAAACAGCGCACGGCCTACAGCCACCTTGCCCGCGCGGACCGCTTCCTGCACATCTGGCTCGAACGGTCCGGCTACGCGTTCGACGTCGTCTCGGACCTGGATCTGCACCAACACCCCGACGTGTTGCAAGGTTATCAAACGGTTTTCATCAATGGGCATAGCGAATACTGGTCGATCCCCATGCTCGAGGGATTGCGAAAGTATCTGGAAGAACAGGACGGCAACGTGGTGTGTCTCTCCGGCAACTCGCTGTTCTGGCGCGTGAGCTTCAGCGACGATGGATCAATCATCGAGTGCCGCAAAGTGGACGCGCCGGGCCGGCAAATGCCGTCGCACATGCGGGGAGAATGCTGGCACGCCCAGGACGGACTCCGTGGAGGTCTGCTTACCGAGTGCGGTTATCCGGGATGGGAATTGATCGGATTGGCCACCATGGCCTTCAACAATCCCAGTGAACCATCCGATTTTGGACCGTTCCGCGTCGAACAGCCGAACCATTTTCTCTTCCATCGTCCGAACCGCCTGAATTTCAGGCGGGGCGACCCCATCGGGCGGGTCGCCGGGGCGAGCGTGCCCGCGGCCAACGGACACGAAGTCGATGTGCGTGTATCCACGTTGCGTCAACTGCTGCAACAGCCTGTACCGAACGGGGCGGTCCACCCCGCAGACCCCGAGGGTATCGAACTGATCGCCGCCGGGCGCGACTGGCCCCAAGACAGCAAGAGCACGTTTGACTACTACATGCGGCTGATCGACTTCCGCAAGGTGAATCAGCGATTGGGTGGGGAATTGATCTACTGGGAACGACCCCAAGGAGGCCGAGTGTTCAATGCCGGCGCGATCGGCGCGGGTTGGGCGCTGGAGGCCGATCCGCGATTTCAGGACGTCATGATCAACGTGCTCCACCATTTCGGCGTTCCGGAACGTGTCGTTTCGTGATGTGTTTATCGTGAGGTCGGTGTCGGCGAATCTCCACTGCTCCGCCCACATACAACATGGACAGGAAAAAATTGACATGGACGGCACTTGGGCGTACAGTCGACTCCCGTGATCGGCATCCGCGATGGTCGCAGCGATCGTTTTCCGACTCGATCTTCTTTGCAGCCGGGATGGACGGAGAGCATGCGGATTTGCGCATCACGACACATTGACGACATCCCATCGGGAGGCTCCCATGTCTGTCCTGACACATGTTGCGCGCCGCCGCTACCAGGGAATTTCCGCCCGGCCGGCGGCACTGCTGATCGTCTTGTTGGTATGGGGATCGGCCGCGTCGATCCGGGCAGATAATCATTCCTGGAATACGGCGGGAGGCGATTGGGGCCAGCCGGGAAACTGGCTGCCCGCCGCGCTGCCGATCAGCTCCGATACGGTTACCATCGGCGACAGCGCGCCAGCCATCAATGCGTTTGTCAAGCTCGATCAGAACGATACGGTCTCGGGCGTGACCATCACCGACGGCATGATCCTCGACACCGACGGTTTTCGACTGACTGTTCTGGGAGATACAACCGTTTCGGGACGCAACGAAGACGACAATAACGTTATTTGGCCGTCGCGGATCCAGGTAGATTCCGCGGCCGGACTGGATGCCTACGACACGGATAATCTGACGGTCACCGACGAGGCGGAGATCAGCTTGCGCGGGGGGATTCTGGAAATCGACGAGGTGTTCAGTGTCGATGAGTCGAGTGCCGTTCGCGGGGACGGCGTGATCGATTTCGGTGGGAGTGCACCGCGGGTTTTCGTGCTGGCCGGAACGTTGCAGGCGGGAACCGCCGGGTTGACGCTCAATCAGAACGGCACCGGCCGGATCGATCTGGACGGACAGTCCGGCGGCAACAGCGGTATCCATGTCGGCACGCATGGACCGCAGGGCGATTCGTCGCTGACGGTCAATGGCGACCAACTGGCCGACGCGTTCAGCGGTAGCCTGACCCTGGGCAGTCCCAACGTCATCACGATGAACCTCACCAGCGGCTGGACCGCCGACGCAAGCAGTGAAATCTTTATGTTGGGATCGCCGCCGGATGCCGCCACGATCGCCGGCAGCCCCATGACCATCGCCGGCGATCTGCATGTCTGGACGCTGGGCCGCATGAATGTTGAAACAACATTCACCAGCACCGCGAACATCGATTTTCAAAACAACGACGAACTACGCCTCAATGCGGACGCGACATTCGCCGGCGCGTCTTTTACCGAGTCGGGCGCGGGCAACGCCATAACGCCGAACGCGTCCCTGACCGTGACATCCGACACGACCGTGGACATTCCGGCAAGTGTGTTCGATCTGGACGGCGACGTTGGCAATACCGTAACGACGATCAATCCGGGGGTTGCATTCACGATCAACGCGGACGCGATCGAGAACGACGCGCTGCCCGACCCATTTGAAGGCCAGGTCAACGTGGGGGACGGGGGGACGTTCTCGGTCAATACCACGGCCGACTGGCCCATGGCGGGCATCATCGACCTGGATGGCGGCACCGTGAACGGGTCCGGTATCGACAGTACCGGCACGATCCGGGGGCATGGATCCGTCGCCCCGGCGTCGCTGGACAACAGCGGCACGTTGTCGGCGAGCGACGGCGCGACGCTTGTTGTCGAGCCGTCGGGGACCAACGATCTGGACGGTTCCAGCGAATCCGGCATCATCCACGCTCAGTTCGGCGACGTGCTCGTCCATGGCATCGAGAGCAACTTCCCATTCAACGGGACTCTGCGGATCGGCTTTCTTGGTGTGGATCGCCAGTACCGCATGTCCACGGGCGGCCTGAGAAATCTCGGCACGATCACGATGGATGGGGGCGAATACGAGGGCGGTCTGATACAGAGTGGCTTGCTGGTAATCGACTCCGCGTCACGGATCGATTCGGACGCCACGTTCGACGGCGCCGGCACGAATACACTGAACGCCAACCTGCAGTTGGAAGGTGATTCCGTCGTCGAAACCGGCGCGGTTTTCAACGGCAACGGGAATCTTATCGTCCTCGAAAACTCGCAGCTCAACGGCGAAGATATGGCGACCGTGGGAGTGCTCGTCGACAACTTCGGGCGCGTCGAACCGGGGCTCTCAACGGGCGACTTCAATGTGGCCGGTTATATCAATGAAGGCACGGGCACGCTGGCCGTCGAGCTGGCCGGCGACGGTGGCGTGCCGGGAACGGATCTGGATCTGCTCGACGTGCGGGGCATCGCCCGTCTGGTGGGCGGGACCCTTGAAGTGTCGCAGATCAACGGATTTCAGGCGGACCCTGGGGATTCCTTCACGGTTCTGACTGCCACCGAAGCCGTGCTGGGCACCTTCGACATCGTGACGAATATCAACCCGCAGGGCATCGGATGGATCATGCAATACAATTCCAACGATGTCACGCTGCTGGCGGCGCTGTTGGGCGATATGGACTGCGATGGCGACGTGGACTTTGACGATATCGACGATTTCATCTGGGGTTTGAATGATCCGCAGGCGTACGAGGACATGTATGGCATTCCACCCTCGGCGAAGGGAGACGCCGACGGCGATGGCGACCAGGATTTCGATGACATCGCCGAGTTCATCGACATTCTGAACAATGGAATCGTTGCCGGTCCGCACGTCGTTCCGGAGCCGCCGGCGTTGCCCATGGCCCTGATTGCCATGGCCGGACTTGTCTTTCTGGAAAAAAGGAAGACGATGGGGTGCATCGCGTGATGTTTGGCGGAGTCGGCGTGCTCCGGCCACGATTTCTTTTGTGCAAATCCCTCCAGGAGCAAAGATGGGCAAGGTTAACGTCGGGCTGATCGGCTCTCAGTTTGTGTCCTGTATTCACCACGAAGCCCTCGTGCGAGTACCTCAGGCGGAAGTCATGGCTGTTGCGTCGCCGACCGAAGCACACGTCCGTCGCTTTGCCGAACAGCGCGGGATACCTCGCTGGTTCACCGACTATCGGACGATGCTCGAAATCGACGAGCTGGACGTGGTGGTGCTGGGGCTGCCCAACGATCTGCATTGCGAAGTGACCCGGGCGGCTGCCGCTGCCGGCAAGCACGTGATTGTCGAAAAGCCGTTGGCGCCCAGTCTGGCCGAATGCGATGCCATGATTGCCGCCTGCCGCCAGGCGGGCGTCAAGCTCATGTATGCCGAAGAACTCTGCTTCGCACCCAAATACGTGCGCCTCAAGCAATTGGCCGACGAAGGCGCGCTGGGCGACGTATTCCTGGTAAAGCAGTCGGAAAAACACGACGGCCCGCACGCGGCATGGTTCTGGGACGTGGAGCGGAGCGGAGGAGGCGTGATGCTCGACATGGGATGCCACGGCATTGAATTCGCCAGGTGGATTTTGGGCAAGCCGCGCATCACGGCAGTGTACTGCGACCTGAAACTGAATATGCACGCGGACAAAACGCGGGCTGATGATACGAGCATCGTGATCGTGGACTTCGAGGGAGGCGCGACGGCCTACATCGAGGAATCCTGGGCGAAGCTGGGAGGAATGGACGACCGCGCTGAAGTTTACGGAACTCAGGGCGTGGCGTACGCCGATCTGCTGCAAGGAAGTTCTATCCAGACCTACTCCACGTCCGGCTATGGATATGCCGTGGAGAAAGCCGGCGATACCAAGGGCTGGAGTTTTACAATTTACGAAGAGGCCTGGAACTATGGCTTCCCCCAGGAGTTTCAACATTTTATCGATTGCGTCGAGCGCGACCTGGAGCCGACCGAAACCGGTGAAGACGGTCGCATCGTGATGGAGGCCTTGTTTGCCGCCTACGCTTCGGCCGGCGAAGGCCGGCGCGTTGCGCTGCCGCTGGAAACCACCGCGCGGAATCCTTTTGAGTTGTGGCAGCCTACGGGCGCATGACAGGCGTCCACGCGGCGGATCGACGTCGCGGAGCCGCTGCGCGGCGGGCATCATGCACGTGATGATACTGAATGGAGCGACAACCATGCTTCACGTGTCGCATCAGGCGTTTCATCGCCGCATGTTTCTGGCAGCCGGCGGCCTGTCCTTGATGCGCTTTGGTCTTTCCGCACCGTGTTCGGTCCTGGCTGCCGAAGCGGCGGAGCACGAACAGGGACTCCAGGTGCGGGACATCCAACGCGTCACGGTCCGCGTACCCTACCGGCCCGTGCCGCGCCGCGCGATGGATCGGGAGTTGCCGCATTGGCGGTATGCGGAAGTCTTTCAGGTCCGCTTGCGGTCGGGCATGATCGGCTTTGGCGAGACCCTGTTGTATTACACCTGGGGCGTTTCGGAAGACGACGACGTGGCCCGTGTGATCGGCAGGAACGCTGCCGCGGTCATGTGGGACGACACGCTGGGCGCGGGACTGCAAATGGCGCTGTTCGACGCGGTCGGCAAGAGCCTCGATGTTCCCGTGCATCGATTGCTGGGCAGCCAGGTCCATGAGACGACACCCGTGTCCTGGTGGAACATCGATATGCCGGCCGAAGACATGGCGGCCGAATGCCGGGAAGCCCACCGCTCGGGGTACACCGCCTATAAAACCAAGGGGAGGCCCTGGTTTGATGTGTGGAAGCAGGTGGCCACCGTGGCCCAGGCCGTGCCCGAGTCGTTCCAGGTCGACCTGGACTTCAAAGACACCCTGTTTGACGCCGACCGCGCCATACCCATACATACCGAAAACCCACGTCAGTGCGGACGTTGGGTCGCCACGATGGTGCAGGGCGCCCAGCAGCGCCCGCAGAATGGTCTCCGTCCGGTTGCAGTACGGATGCCCAGGACGGGATCTTTACAGGTGAACACTCTGACTGGCTTCTTCCTCACGCTCGTCGTCCTTCCCTTGCGCACGCGCCTGTCAATGCAGTTGGAGATCCTGGCACTGCGGCACCAACTGGCCGTCTACCAGCAGTCCGGAGTGCGTCCCCGCATCAAGCCAGTGGACCGCCTGTTGTGGGCGTGGCTGTCGAAGGTATGGTCCGACTGGCGCAATGCCACGAACCGTCATCGCGTGGCAGCGAAAACGCTTCCGCGAGCACTGGGCGCGCATAAGCGGGCGGACGAGGTCCGGCCGGCCCTCAACTGCCCCGGAGGTGAGACAGCTCATCCGCAGGATGTCCCGGGCCAATCCGTGCTGGGGATCGCCTCGTATAGTCGGGGAACTGCAGAAGCTGGGGACTGAGGTGGCGGAAGTGTTCGCGACGGTCGCGGCCCGGGCCGGGGTCGATCGAGAGGGTGTGAGCCTGCACACGCTGCGTCACACCTTCGCCTCCCTGCTGCTGCAAGAAGGCTGCGACCTGATCG
>CAZNKT010000159.1:0-9391 GCA_964573605.1 uncultured Pirellulales bacterium | reverse complement strand
TCCCCGCAATACAGGATAGCGCGCAAAATTTGGACGCCGTTCACAGAACGCTTACAGAGTACCAGCCGCGCCAAGTCTGTCGTTCCCCGGACAGATACCGACCAAAAGAGTGCCGTGACCCGTGGCCGCGGGCCACCTCAGGCAATTCTGTGCGTTGAGGTCGCCACTGTACCGATCGACGTCCCGATGCTTGCGGAAGCTCCGGCAAGCGTTCTGACGTTCTGTGTCAAAGGCTATGGCTGCGCTGTTGCGCGGAAACGGAATCGGGCGACCGATAATTCGCGATGGGTTCCCGAATGGGGGCGGTTCGTACGTATGGACCTTCTGACGTAACCCTAAACCTGAGCGGGCTCTGGAAGATTTCGATTTGCGTGGTAGGTCGTTTTGTTGACAGCGAGTTCTGAGTGAGGGACAATAGGACCGCTCTTTTCTTCTGGGCCTTGCTCATGAGCTCCTTCTGAAAGCCACGGCGAAACAAGGTTTCACCTCACTCTAAGGCTTTCATCACTTGTCTTCATCTGCACGATCGATCCGTCATGGCCCGCGCTCTGTGAACCCCGTGGCGTACCGCATCGTCTGACAGTATCGCTCCGACTTCGAAGCAATACTTTCCTCGTACGTGATATGTGCTTGTGTTTCCTCATGAAGGTTCACTTGGCTTCCTGAAACAGGGTGAAGATGTTCAATCTACGTTGGGCCACGAAACGAATCTGGTTTCAGACGCGCGGTGGCGTAGCCGGGCGTGGGTCAACTGGGAAATGTCCAATAAGGAGACCGGAGATGTTCGGAGCGATGACAAAGCCGTTGGCTTCTCTGGCGGTGATGGTTCTGGTCATCCACTTGTACATGGCCGCGCAGGCAGCGGGCTTTGAGGCCTTGAGTTTCGCGGGAAATAGCCCAACGATTCGACTTTCGGTGGAGGGCACTTGGCGAAGTAGTCCGTTTAGCACAAAGACGCCCACGGACCCCGTGTATGATCCGCGAACCAAGCGGGTCTTTGTGGGCAGCGATGATCGGAACGCCATTGATGTGTTTGATGTCAGCGTCCCTTCGAGCCTCAACAAGATCCAACAAATTGATCTGGGCGGGGATCCGGGGCGCATCGCCTTTTCTTCTGAGGGCATCCTGGCCGTGAGCCAATCGGGGCGAGTCCGACTATTTAATGCCAGCGGCAAAGAACTGGTATCGCCTATCTCGGTCTCAGGCGCGGGGAACCTTCAGTTTACGCCCGACGGGGAGAAGCTGGTCGTGGCTGGTAGCGAGCAAAGCGAAGAGCAGGTTACCGTATTGCGCCTCAGTTCTCCGGACTGGGACACCTGTCGCCAGGGACTCCCAGGCTGTTCGATCAGTACGACAAGCAGCGTGACCAGCTTCAACGTTTTCAATAGCCAGCGGCAGGCAGTCCTTGATGCTGGTGTTCGCCTTCCCCACCCCAACCGTTCCGTGGCCCGGGACATGAACATTGCGGATATAACCGTTTCGGGCAACTCAAACAAGGCTTGGCTCACGCTCGCCGATAACAATGCCATTGCGGAAATCGATCTGGAGGCGCCACAGATCAGTAATATCTTTGGACTGGGCACCAAAGACAACAGCCTTTCGCCGAACGCCTATCCAGACACGGCCAACAGCCTTCCGGCAAGTCTTCCGGGCGGGGGCGTACGGAGCAACGGCTTGGATGCCAGTAATGTGGATGGAGCAATCAACATTCGCACCTGGCCGATCAGGTCCTTCTACAATCCTGACGACATCGGCTCCTATGTCGCCGGCGGTCAAACCTACCTGGTTACTTCCAATGAGGGTGATGCCGCTGACGATACAAAGACGCGTTTGAACACGCTGACACTCGATTCATCCAACCCTGCGTTGCCTTTTCAGGGCAGCACGAATCTCGGAAACCTTTTGGTTTCCACCGTGGAAGGCGACACCGATGGGGACGGCGACTTTGACGAGACCTTTGGATACGGTGGGCGCTCCTTCGCTATCTGGACCACCGACGGCAGCCAGGTCTTTGAGAGCGGCGACGACTTCGAACAAATTACAGCCGCAGCCTTGCCCGACTTTTTCAATGCCAGCTCAGGAAACAACACCTTCGACAATCGCAGCGATGACCGCGGTCCCGAACCTGAGGCATTCGACATCGGGACCATCGGGGAACACACCTATGCGTTCGTAGGGTTCGAACGCATCAGCGGTATTATGGTTTACGACATCACGGATCCGTTCGCGCCGAGGTTCGAACAGTACATCAACAACCGCAACTTTGCGGAAAGCCCGGAGAGTCCTTTGTCAGTAGACGTGGAGCCCGAGGGTGTGGCTTTCATTTCCGCCGAGGAGAGCCCGATCTTCGGTATTCCAATGATCGCCGTCTCGCATGAGACAAGTGATAGCACCACGCTCTACCGGATCGAGCTCGTGCCGGAACCTTCTTCGCCGCTGCTTCTTGGTATTTCCCTGTTCGGTCTCCTCGTATTCCAATTACGCCGACGATATCCTGGCCGGAACACCGGGCACGCCGCTCCCAAAAAGACGACCGTGAATGCCCGCAGATAGGAGAGCCCAGACATTGATCAACTCGACGCGGGGAACAGGGCTAGAAGCAGTTCGCCACAACGCGATCGGGGCGATCCACGATTAACGTGATTGGGACTCGATTCAGGCGGGCACCAGAGGGCGTGTAGTCAAAAAAAATCAGCCGACCTCCGACTAGCAGCGATCGTTGGACTTATGGCGCGGATCACCGACCAGTATCTGCCGCCGTATCGCGGCGGCAGTCTTTGCCCAGCCAACTTGACCCGAATCGCTTTCGCGGCAGACGCAGCGGATGCCCCAGCATACGGTTGACTCGCACGCCAAGCAGCGGCATGGTAACGGGCCAAGGACTTCCCTTTCATCTCGGCTGGCCGCCCATGCACTTTTTGCTTCAACCCTGGGAGATTCTGTTCGTCGCGTTTTGCGACTGGGTGAACCAGCGACAAACCGAGATCGTCGAATTTCAGATCGGATGAGGTCAAGTGCCGGGAACGATGCGGCCGTCTGCTGAGGTACTACCAGCGCGACACGGCCTGAAGTGTCCGAGAGTAGGCTCGCACTTCCACATGGAACGGCGCTGCAGCACGTCTCCGTAGCACGACGCTCATCGTACATAATCATCACGGGCACATGGTGCGCGTGCGTTAGCCGATCTTCGCCTACGCGTCTTGCCAGAACACCAAGCTACCAAACAGCTTCAGCATGGGATGAGTAAATTGACCTCACGGCGTGTGCCGTCAGACCATCGGCCAAGAAGTGAATTGCAGAGAAACTGACGACTACGTATGAAAAACAAGCTACTTGGCGCTACTGTGTGAAATCCTTATCCTGTTCCACGGGACGGGTAGGTAAGCACTTACGACAATTCTGAGCAATTCGTTCGCTTTTTTCGGGACGCAGAGGTCGCTGGTTCAAATCCAGTCAGCCATGTGTGATCCCTTTCTCGCCGATCATTGACCATCAACTACGCGCCGATTGCGGTTTTCAGGTCGCTCCAGCGAGACACCAGCCGCCCGGCCGAGCCCGCGGACGCTTCCGGGGCGGAAAAATCTCAGAAAATTCACCTGGCGCCAGACACGGGGGGGCCGCGCGATGTTAAGATGGGGAGCGAAACACGCCTGGAGCGATTCCAGGCTCAACCCAAATGGGAAATCCCGGACTTAAGTATCTCTGTCACTCACCGCAGGGTCAATTGTCCGGGCAAGCGCAAAGCAACACGATACGCCAGTCTGATACAAAGCGCGCACGCTGTGCTCATCCGCACACGCGTGCAACCACCAAAGAAAACTCGCCACACTCCGTTCCGTCCGAACGTGAAGTGGGCCGGCGCGAACGCGCTCGAAAAAAGGATTGACATGACATATCGACATCGCGTGCGAGATGTTCGCCGGCCCAGTGGATTCTCAGCCTGTTCGGTCGAACCGGCCTGAACGGGAAGATGACGGACCGCGGACCCCCATTCTTTCACCCTTTGGGCGGCAATGGTATCCTGAAAGGCATGAGCGAAAGGGGCGAGACTGCGCGTCGTGCTCCCAGGCCTTTTTCCCCCCGCTCATGCGCGCCGCCGCCTGACCTCACCGTCGTAATCGGAGTGGTCGCGGCACGGTTCGGAGCATCTACCGAATTGCATCGAAATCCGGTCGGTTCTTTCTCTGCTTTGGCACCTCGATTCTTCGCACATGCTTCTTCGGCAATTGGCACAACGGATGCTGAAGTGGACCTCCGCACGTCCCGCGGTGCAACGTCGGCGATCCTTCCCCGGGCGTTTCGAACATCTTGAGCAACGCCAACTTCTGGTCGCCGGCCCGGTGATCACGGAATTCATGGCCAGCAACTCGAACACGCTGACCGACAGCGCCGGCCAGACTGTCGACTGGGTCGAAATACACAATCCCACCGCCCAGGCTTTCGATCTGGATGGATGGACTCTAACCGACGACCCCGACCAGCCGACAAAGTGGGCGTTTCCTTCTCGTGCGCTGGCGCCGGACGAATACCTGCTCGTTTTCGCGTCGGGCAAGGACGAGACGACCATTCCCAACGAATTGCACTCAAACTTCAAACTTGCGGCCTCCGGCGAATACATCGCCTTAGTCGATCCGAGTGGATTCGTGGTATCCGAGTATGGAGACAATGGTTCGGAGTACCCTCCACAGCGTGCGGACATTTCGTATGGCACGTTCGAAGGCGTACCGCAATATTTCACACAACCCACTCCTGGCTCGGCCAACGTGACAGGCCAGCTCGCTTTCGTGTCGGACGTACAGTTCAGCGTTTCACGCGGTTTCTACGAATCGCCTTTTGACGTAGTGTTGAGCAGTGCGACCGATGGAGCCGTAATACGTTACACGACCGATGGAAGCACGCCGTCGTTGGATCACGGCGAGCCTTATCGTGCACCGATTCCGATCCTGGGCACGACCACCGTGCGGGCGGTGGCCTATCGGGATGAACTTCTACCCGCGCCGGTTCAGACGCACACGTATCTGTTTACTGAGGATGTCGTCCGGCAGTCGCCGACTGGAGAACCGCCGCTCGGCTTTCCACCCGATCTGGCGACGGGAAGTCGGATCAATGGCCAGTTGCTCGATTACGGAATGGATCCGACTATCGTCGACGATCCGTTGTGGACTCCGCTGTTGCAGGAGGGACTGAAGGCCATACCCTCCATGTCTCTCGTGACCGACTCGGATCACCTGTTCGATCCAGGTTCCGGCATCTACGTCAATGCCGGCGGACACGGCGCCAGCTGGGAACGGCCGGCATCGCTGGAACTCCTGTTTCCTGACGAGCGTGTCGGATTTCAATCGAACATGGGTGTTCGGATCCGCGGAGGATTCAGTCGGTCTGGGAACAATCCGAAACACGCGTTTCGGTTTTTCTTCCGAGGCGAATACGGTAATCCCAAACTGGAATTCCCGCTGTTTGAGGACGAGGGGGCGAGGATTTTCAAGAGTTTGGATCTGCGAACCACACAAAACTATTCGTGGGCATTCCAGGCCGATCGGGCCAACACCTTCCTGCGCGACGTGTTTTCACGAGACACACAGCGCGACATGGGCCAGCCTTACACTCGAAGTCGCTACTATCACTTGTACATAAACGGCCATTACTGGGGAGTCTTTCAGACTCAGGAACGGTCCGAGGCTCAGTATGCGGCAACCTACTTTGGAGGGCAGGCCGAAGATTACGACGTTTTGAAGTCTGCAGGCAGCAGTGGAGGTTATTTGGCCGAGGCCACGGACGGCAACATGGATGCTTATCGTCGGCTTCACGCGGCGACGATGGTCGGATTCGCGGCCAATGCCGACTACTACCGGGTCCAGGGAATGCATCCGGACGCGACGCCCAATCCCGAATACGAGCGGCTGCTGGACGTCGACAACTTGATCGACTACATGATCGTTACGTACTACACCGGCGATCGCGACGGTCCCGGTTCGCGGTATACGGACCCGCGACCGAACAATTTCTTCGGGATCTACAATCGGGTGCAACCCGACGGTTTCAAATGGTTCGAGCACGATAGCGAACATTCGCTCGGTACCGGCGAACAGAATATGGTCTCCCCGCTGGTAACCGAACACCCGAGTTTCGATCCGACCAACCTGACACACTTCAACCCCCATTGGCTTCACGAGAAGCTGATGGAAAACGAGCATTATCGTCTTCGTTTCTTGGACCGTGCGGTGCGCCATTTCGCACCGGGAGGGGCACTTTCCGAAGCGCAGGCCCTGGCACGTCTCGAAAACCGCGCGGCGCAAGTCAGTTCGGCCATGGTGCCCGAATCGGCACGCTGGGGCGATACGCAAGCGCCGCTTCGCTTTACTCATGATGACTGGAAGGATGCCACGCGACGGATTAAGGGTTGGATCGAGGGCCGAACGGAAACAGTCCTCCAGCAGTTCCGCGATGTCGATTGGTACCCCGACGTCGAAGCGCCCGAGTTCAGCCATCCAGGCGGTGTGGTCTCCGAACCCCTTGCCGTTGCGCTGTCCGCCAGCCAAGGTGCGATCTACTACAGCACCGACGGTTCGGATCCGCGTCTGGTTACCGGCGATGTCAATCCAAACGCCGCGCGTTTCATTCCGGGTACAAGCGAGCCTTTAGTTGTCACGCGCTCGATGCCGATCAAAGCCAGATCACTGCATGCGGGTCAGTGGAGCGTGCTCAGCGCACAGCTGTTCGTGGTGGAGACGCCGCTCCGCGTCACCGAGGTCCATTACCACCCACACACACCAACCGACGAGGAAATCGCACTCCACCCAGACGCTGAAGCGGACGACTTCGAGTTTATTGAACTGATCAATACGGGATCCAAGGACCTCATTCTGAATCAGCTTGCATTGGACGGAACGGTGCAGTTTGAATTCGCGGACAGCAACCTGACGAAACTGGGGCCCGGCGAGCGTGTCGTGGTAGTCGGCAATCGGGAGGCTTTCGAAACACGATACGGCGACTCAACGCCAGTCGCAGGGGAGTTTGAACAAGGTAACCTGAGCGACTCCGGTGGCACTATTGTTCTGCGGGAACCGTTCGGTATCGTCGTTCAGCAGTTCGATTATCATGCCGGATCGCGATGGCCCGACCGAGCGGACGGAGTGGGAAGCTCATTAGAAGTGATCGATACGCAAGGTGATTACGGTTCCGCAAGCAATTGGCGCAGCAGCAGCGAGTATGGCGGATCGCCGGGCGCAGACGGGGCGGGCCAAGACGACCGATTGCTCATTAACGAAATTCTGGTTCGCGATTCACAATCCGACCTGCTGGAACTGGTCAACATATCCAGCCAGCCGCTGGACATTTCAGGCTGGTTTCTCAGTAACGATCGGCACGATTTGTTCCAATTTCAGTTTCCGGTGGGTACGTCCGTCGATGCGGGTCAGTACCTGGTGCTCTCGTCCTCCACGCACGGTCTTCAATGGCCACGCTCGGAAGGTGGAGAAGTCTGGCTACTGGAAGCCGAGGCGTCGATTCCTGTCCGATTCGCTGCTGAAGCGCAGTTCCACGCGAGCCCGTTGGACACGTCACTCGGAGTCTGGCCGGATTCCGTCTCCGGTGGTCCGCTGCTGCCCATGACTTCCCCGACGCTCGGCGCACCCAACAGCCGGCCTATTCCCGCAGACATCATTATCTCCGAACTGAACCACGACGTGGGCTCGTTCGATTACGAGGAATCGTTCAATGCGGGAACGGCCGACGCGCTCACGCCCGTTTTAGGAAACTGGTCGGTGATCGACGGACGTTATCATGTTGTCCCGGTAGGCACGGACGATACGATCAGCGTGCTTGAGGAGTTCGCTCCCGTGACCAAGTTGGACATTTCCGTCACGGTCAACGTGCCCTCCGAGTCGGAGTTCAAACGGAACGCCGCCATCATTTTTGATTACCACAGCCCCACGCAGTTCAAATTCGCGTCGATGCACTTCGGCAATTATCGGTGGAAGCTGGGGCAGCGCGACGAAGACGGATGGCATTTCCTGGAGGACGAGATAACCATCCCGCTCCTCCAGGCCGGAACGGACACTCACGTGAAAGTCGAAATTCGCGATCAGATTGTCCGCGTACTGTATGACGGTCAGTTGACCATTTCGCATGGTTACGACACGCCGTTTTCCGGCGGTTTGGTGGGTCTGGGAAGCAAGAACGGTCAGGCAACGTTCGAAAACCTTGCGGTTCGGCCATTCCTTGATAGCGAAGATCTGGAGTTTGTCGAACTGCACAACACGACACAGACGGCGATCCCATTGGAAGGGTGGCGTTTATCCGGCGCGATGGAGCTGGGCCTTCCGTCCGGCACATCGTTGCAGGCTGGGGAATCCCTTGTGATCGGTGCGTTCACTTCGGCAAGCAGACAGCTGGCCGACAATTTCCGACTGCTTTATGGCATGCATTCCGATGCGATGCTGATCGGATCCGGCCCAGAACGGCTGCACGACGATGCGGCAAGTCTCGCCCTCATGAAACCAGTCGACTCCAAATCGTCCAGCGGGACGATTGTCGTGGACTACGTTCGCTATGATCACGCGGCCTCCTGGCTGGACGGAGCGCGTGGCAAGGGCAAATCGCTGCAGCGCGCTACGGGCGATAGCTACGGAGCCCTCTCGACCAGTTGGATCGCGGCTGCCCCGTCGCCCGGAGCAGTCATCTTTCCTACCGAAGGCGATCTCGACGGCGACGGAACGATCGGCGCCGATGATTTCCAGGCGCTGGCCGTGGCGCTGCGTAATCCCACACGCTACGAAACGATATTCGGCATGAATTCCGCCTTGGTGGGCGATCTCGACGGAGACGGAGACGTTGATTTCGACGATATCGATGACCTGTTGGCGCTGGTCGACTCGCCGGCGCAAGATAGCGATGTGGCCGCGATTGACCCTTTGCGCGCCGACAAGACTGCGTCGATGATCGAATCCCGCCCGAATCGTCGGCGTCGTCAAACCTCTGCCGATAAGCCAGTCACTCCGTTCGACCAGGCTAGTTGGTCGGTCCTAGCCGATCGCGCATTCCATGCCCACGGGCGACGAGGCCAGCTGACAGAAAACGCCCAAAACGGCTAGCTCGTCCACCGATTCGACCACGCATTGAAGCGTGCGTTTATGGACGGCGATGCGGCCAAAGAGCTGTGGAGTCCGCGTCGAGTCGTCACGCCGCCCATTCCTCCTCCAGAATCCGAATCTTCTTTTCTGTAAAAACCGGCTCGCCCCGACTGAAGTCCCACAACGACTTACGACAAATCAAAAACACGCGGGCCGGTCGGCATACTCCCTTAGGGGCCGACCGACCCACGGCATCAGGTTCTTTGTATCCGTCCTGCCAACGCCTGGCACTCTCGCGGGGGGCTGGAGCGGCCGTTGCT
>CAZNKT010000158.1:0-9660 GCA_964573605.1 uncultured Pirellulales bacterium | reverse complement strand
AGGAACCGGAGAACATGGGAAGCGTTATTCGCAAAGTAATGACGGCAAACCAATGTCCCTAACCAATTGAGGATTGCAGTTCGCGAACCCGAACCTGCAATCCTTTGTTTAAGAAGCCCGATCCAAGAAGTCGGGCTCTTTTCATTAGGGGATTGCTTCGGGGATTCAGAAGCGACCGAAGCAATTGGAGACCCGCGATTCGGTAGCGAGGGCCTGCAGGGATGGCACGTGGCGGTCGATCGGGCGGCAGTTCCGAGGCCTCGCGTAGACGATGACGGCAATCAGCCCCGTATTGGCCCACCAAGCGCGCAGCGTGAAGGAACTTCGTTTGGGGGAAGTTTCACACGTCGGTTGCAAGCGTTTGCTCATGGTGGTGCGCGCTGTGGTGCGGGCCTCGGCAGCAAGGCGTGAAAGCGATTTGCGCCAGTGGCGACTGCCGCTCTTGCGATATAGGAAGGTCACGTGTCCATCTTCGGAGGATACGATCCGCCGATCGCTGATTGCCATGCGAAACACGTACGGCGCCAGGTACTTTAGCGACGCCCAACCATCGCCCACGGCTTGTGAGCGGACGACCCACTCTAGCTGCCAGACCTCCGGATCGACCTCGCCAATAAGCCCCGCTTTGACGAGTGCGTCGCGGAACTTGGCCCGGTAGATCATTGAGAGGGCCTTGACCGGCACATAGAAGTCGGCCCGGGAGGGTAACCAGGATTGGCTATCGTCCGAGAGCCCCTCGCCGGGCACGATGTAGTGGATGTGCGGGTGATGATCGAGCGTTCTGCCCCAACTGTGCGGGACGCCGAAGAACCTGGGCCGGTCGGTGCCGACATATTTGGGATCGCGGGCGAGCAGCTTGATTGCTTCGCTGGAAGTCTGGAACATGGCCGCATAGCAGATGCGCTGATGCCGACGAACCACGGCGCGCAGCACCTTGTGGTGCTCGGCGGGCATCCGGTCGCTGAACCGCTGCAGGAACTCTGGCCCATAATGCCGCAATACCTCCGCCACGGAGGGCACGGGGAGTTACGCAGTCATCAAGGCGTTGATCTTCTCCCGCGCTTGTTCTTGCCCGGTGCTGGTCAGATGCAGATAGACCGTGTGGTCTGTAGCGAGCTGTGCCCCAGGAGCTTTTAGATCAGCCGCAAGCTGACGCCCGCTTCCAACAGGTGCGCGGCGTAGCTATGGCGCAATGTATGAACCGATACGCGTTTGCCCATCCCGAGTTGGGCAACCACTCTTCGCATGGCGCCCCGGCACAGGGCTGCTGTTTGCTCTGAGTCGTTATGGCGGCCTCCGGTGTCCGTCCGAGCATCTTGGGCTGCATTGGTGCGATGTGGATTGGGATCGTAGCCGTGTCACCATCCGCTCGCAAAAAGCCGAGCACCATCCTGGCGGTGGATCGCGCGTAATCCCGATGTTTCCGGAATTGCGTCCACGTCTCGAAGCCGTCTGGGAACAGGCTGAGCCTGCAACGGAGTACGTGATTACCAAGTACCGTGACTGCAACACGGACCTGCGCACTCAACTGTTCAAGATCATCAGGCGAGCTGGTCTGAAACCGTGGCCCAAGCTGTTTCAGAACCTGCGTGCGACACGACAGACCGAGTTGGCTGAACGATTCCCGGCGCATGAAGTGTGTGCGTGGATCGGCAACTCCCGAACCGTAGCGGAAAAACATTGCCTACAGGTAACGGACGAACATTATGTCCAGGGGGTGGTGCAACTGTCGGTGCTGCAACCAGCCGCAGAGCCTCGCACAGAGCCGCAACCCGACAACCAAGCGCAAAAGAAAACCCCTGTTTTGCAGGGGCTTGCGACATCATGCGATACAATGCACGATGCCAAGGTGGGCGATGACGGACTCGAACCGCCGACATCCACGGTGTAAACGTGGCGCTCTAGCCAACTGAGCTAATCGCCCTCTGCTGGTCGCGTCCCAAGATGCGTGCATCGTAGCCGTGACCTGTCGGTAGTGTCAATGCGTTGCTTGGATTGCTTGACCGGCGACACTATAATTCCGTGCCGCGCCAGCCCTGAGTTGTGGCCCAACCCCGCGGCGCACGTTTCATCGGTGGTGGAAAGATTCGGCTTTGCGGCAGTTGCTCTCGGAAACCGGACTTGCGATGTTGTTCGCCGCGCACCTCGTGGCGGTCAACCTCGGGGCGGCCGGACCGCTCCTCTCGGCCTGGCTCTGCCTGCGCGCCCGCCGGCGCCGTGACCACGCCGTTCGCGGCATCGCCTACGGTCTGGCAATCGCATCGGTCGGCGCCGCCGTCCTGGGTATGGTGCTGGGCGGTCTGCTGCTGCTCGTTCATTGGTACGACTCCCAAAGTCTGTTTCTTCGGGGCATGGCTCGCATTGCTCCCTCCAGATACATCAACGCGCTGGTGGAGATCGTGTTCTATTTCGCGATGATGGCCGTATACGTCGGCCTCTGGCGGCGCCTGGAAGCGAAGCCCCTGCTGCAGGTCATTCCGGCCATTCTGGCCGGCACCGATCTGCTATTTCACTTTCCACCATTGATGGTCGTGATTGCAACGGTGCCCTGCCGCGCGGATCTGTCCGGTGCCGTGATCGAAGGCGCGATCTTTCGTCGCCTGCTTGTCGAACCGGAAGTTGCCAGCCGCGTTGTCCACTCGTGGCTGGCATCCCTGGCCGTGGCTGGCTGCGCGACAATGGTCTTGGCAGTCCGCCGCGCTGACGCGACCGAAGCGGCAATTCGACAGCGTCGCGCCCTCGTACGTTGGGGAGCCGGCGTGGCCCTGGGCGCCACACTGCTTCAACCATTTGCGGGGATCTGGCTGTTGCTGCACCTTAGACCGGTGGCGCGCTATGCGCTGCTGGGTGGAAACGGAGCCGGGACAGCATTGCTGGCGGCCGGGTTGGCGGCGTCCCTGGCCCTGATTCACTTGCTCCTTGGCGCCTTGCTGGCATCCGGCGGCCCCCGCCGCGTGTTCCAGACGGCGCTGACCATGCTCCTTGTCGTGGGGCTGATGGCCGCCACGCTGCATCACGTCAAACGCATCTCGCACACTCCCGGCCCGAGCGCCACCAAACCGAACGGCACGTGACGGAGAACGTGCCAGGAACCTGCACGAAACGGTTGCGCGGGCGCCATGGAATACAACGCAACGCGCGTATTCGGTCGCACGGCGCGCTGCGCTGCTTCGCTACTTCTCTTCGGGCGGCTCGCCGGCAGGCAGTTTTCCCTGCGCGATGAGCTGGCCAAACGTGGGACTTTGAGGATCATCCTTGTCGACGCTGATGTTGGCCACAGTATCCAGAGCCTTCGCGATCTTCTCGGTATTCTTTTTGTCCTGCTTTCGATCGAGCAGCTTCGCAAGCTCCTCGCCATAGCTGTTGCGAAATTTCTTGCTCTTTTTCCCGTCGTCAGTCCGCTTGTTGGGATCGTGGCACAGATTGCACTTGACCTTCTTCTTTACCAACTCGACATATTCCGGATCGGCCTGACTCCCCAGATATTTGCTCCAAAACTGCTTCTGGAACGCGGGAATCGCCTGGGCGGAACGGACCAGTGGACAGACCGTCAGCGGCACGGCAACGGCCAGAACGCGGAGCGTGCGAGTCAAGGCCATTGGGAAAACCTCCTTTATCAATTGTTGCATTCAGAAACTCGATCTCATGAAATAGGAGCCGGAATCCGGACGGACATCCGTCGCTCACGAAAATACCAAGTCCGAATCAAGGATTGTTCCGGTCTGCCTGGCCAGGCGGGGTCGGAACGCGGTCCGACGATCCTGACCTCTTAAAGATCGGGGACTTCGCGAGCCGCGATCGTGGCAGGCTGGCGTCCAGCATGGAGCCACTTGTTCTTCAAGTAAATCCCGCCGGGCCGCGAGTGTCAAGCGCGCCGGGCCGCTATCAGGTTTGGCCCTGAATGTATGTCTTTCCCCGATAGGTCTTTGCGATCATGACAAATCCCAGGGCCGCCACGAGCATCACTCCCGTGAAAAACCAGTAGTAAGCGGCACCCTCCAGCTTGCTCGTAGTGTCTTCGTTTTGAATGAAACGATTGACCGCCGCGGTGAACAGGTTTCCCACCGATACCGACAGCAGGTACAGCGACATGACGAACGACTTCATGGTATTGGGTGCCTGGGTGTAGGAGAATTCCAAGCACGTAATGGACACCATGATCTCAGCGGCCGTGAGCAGCAAGTAGGCCAGAATCTGCCAGCGGATATGAGGCTGGTGCCCGGCCGCTGCGACATTGGGCCAGACGGCCGCGACCTGCCGCGCGTCGGGCGAGGGGAATTCGGCCACGATTTGGACCTCGCCCAATCCGACGCACGGCGCGTCGTCACCGCCCACCGCCCGTGTAATGCGGAGCATGATATATTCAGTGTCGACGGCGGGAAAGCTCACCGACTGCATCGCGTGTCGCGGTTCGACGTCCATTACGGCCAGCTTTCGACGCCATGCAAATTGTGCCGAGCTCGCCGAACCTCCGTGCACGCAGTCTCCCAGTGGTGTGTCGCCGGCATAGATCTCAATTTCGGCGGCCCAACAGTTCCGCACTTCGCGCTCGCTAATTTCATCAGCGCCCAGTCCAGCGCTCTCCAGGAAACGCCCCAGTCGGACGTAGGGATTGACCCGCACGCCGTGGACGGGCCACGTTCGCCGCTCGCGCAGGCGGAAAACGATCTGCTGATCGGTGCGCTCACCCTGCTCGACCGAGGATACCCACCCCGACCCATCGGCGTGGCCGTCGATCAGCTTCTCCGCCGGCAACGACTTGACGTTCCCTTCCGAGGTTACGCTGACGACGTATCCACCCGAAATCTGAGTTTCGATCCAGGCCGAAACGGCAAAGGCAGCCACGGTCAAGAAGAATCCGATACTGACTTTTCGCAGCGACGTGAGTCGCACGGCTCTACCGATGAGTGGATAGACGACGTAGGAAAACAGCGGTATGAGAATCATGATCAAGATGGGGTTCACCGTCTGGATTTGTGAAGGCAGCCAGTTCCGGCCCAGCCAAACCCGGTCCATCCGGCGTGCCTGCTGGATCCAGGCTGATCCGGTCTGATCAAAGAGTGACCAGAAAATGGCCACAAAGATATAGATCTTCAGCAGGTTGCAGATGGCCCGCAGGCCTTCACCGCTGAACGCCTGCTTGACGGACTGCGTTCCCGCCGGAGGAATATGGACGAACTTGTGTCTCCCCAGCCAGAAGATGTATGTCGCCAGAGCCATCAGCACGCCCGGCACGCCGAAAGCCCAGGCCGGCCCAAACCGCGGATCGGCGAGCAGGAAAGGGGTCAACCACGTGGATGCGGCCGAACCGAAATTGATGGCGAAATAGAACCATCCGAAAACTTTGCTCACCAGGTGCTGATTGCGCGTGCCGAACTGGTCACCCACGTGCGCGGAAACGCATGGCTTGATGGCACCCGTTCCGACGGCGATGAGCGTGAGTCCTATCGCCAGGTTCCATCGCGTTTCTCCCAGGGCCAAAGCCAGGTGGCCCAGGCAGTACACGATGGAAAGGCTGAGGATGGTCCGATATTTTCCCAGTACGGCATCCGAGACCATGGCGCCGAGCAGCGGAAAAAAATAGGCAGAGGCCACAAACGCATGGACGTATGTCTTCGCCTCGTCGGGCGTCATCACATCGCGGACTCCCGACGCCGACATCAGGTGCTGCGTCATGAACACGAACAGGACCGTCTTCATGCCGTAGAAACTGAAACGCTCGGCGGCCTCGTTCCCCACGATGTAAGGAATGCCGGGGGGCAATGACGTCGTCTGGGGTGGCGACGTGATATATCGGGCCATGATTTCGTCCACAGTTAACCAATCAGCCGCCGCGCTGTGCGCGCACGGACCGAACCTGAATTGCATCTCGCGGCGGACGACACGAGCGTTCTAACGCGTATGCCAGCCAACGACAAGGGAGGTTAACGGGCGGAATCGTCGGGGTCTGCCGGTTCGGAGAGCGGCGCCGGGCCGGGTGGGAAAGGCCTCCGTTCCGCGGACACCGGCAGGCGGCGGAACCCGACCGGGCCCCCGTCAGCAGCGCCGCGCAGCGCGTGCTGATCCGCCACTCGACCGTCCAGCACAAAATCTTCGCGCGTCGGGTTGCGGAGCAGCATGTCGGCGCGAAGCGGGTGTTTCCATACGACCGAGTTGCGCTGGCTTGCATGTTCGTGACCATGAAGCGCCTCGCGCCAGTAATCCTGCCATTGGCGGAAATCCATCTCGAGCGGCGACTCGCCGCTGGAAGATCCCACTCGCCAGAACGTCTCGAACTGTTCGTAGCAGTTCCGGTCGCCTCGCCAGACCAACATCTCTTGGAGCGCGTCGATGCGCATCGCGCCCCCTAAGGCTACCAACGGCGCCTCATTGTATCCCACGAAAATGCTGTCGCTGCAGACACATTCCAAAACCGGATACGGTCCGCCCGTAAGGCCCCGCGCGGCGATCAACTCGCGGCCCGTACACGCCGTCAGATGCTGAATGTCGATAAAGATGCGTTGTTCGTTGGTCGCGTCGCGGCTCTGCTGGACATCCACCAGTTGTTGGGCAGAGACGAACAAACCGTTGTTCCACAAAATGTCCACCGACTGGTTGTCGTGCGATTGTATGAGCGGCCCGTCGCCGATTGCGATGCAGTCTTCCATGCGGACTCTCAACCGAAGTGGAGAAGCCGCAGACCGCTCGTCCGACGCGTATGGTTCTTCGTCCAGCGCGGCTCTTACGTCGATAAAAGCGGCCGCATCAGAACCGTTCGAACGTCGAAGCGTCAGCCGGCAGCGGTCCAAGTGAAGGGAATCGGCGCGTCGAGTCTCGAAGAGGCTACCGCGGTTGGAAGCGTTCGCCAATGGGGCATCCGCACGTACATCCAGGTTGACCAGCGTCAAATGCCCCCCGAGCAACGTGATCATTCCCGGAACTCTCGGCGCCCGGTCGCCCCGGACCGCGGCGGTATCGAACAACAAGACCGGGGTCGCCCCTTGACCCGCGCGGATCGTCAAGCGTTTGTTGGCAATGCGCACCGGCTGCATCTGGCGGGGTCCGTCGAACCGCAGTTCGATAACGTCACCGCTCTGGGCGGCTTCGATCGCCGCTCGCAACGAAGTGAAACCTGTTTCCGCCAGGTCTGGCTGGTGCCGAGCTACGACAATGGGATCGGTCGCGGCGGGAGGTCCATTTTGCGTGGAGGGCTGCCGCGACGCGGCCTCCGCCGCCCCATTCGATGCACCTGCAAGCGGGCCGGTCGCGGCAGCCTCGGTATGCGATGGACGGGTCGGCTCCCGTCCCGGAAGATTCCCCGGGGACCGGCCGCCAGAGGGCAAAAGCAACGGGTTGGAATTCAATCCGCCGCCGTTCGTGCTGTCGGCATCCGCTTGGCCAGGCAACGCTTCGTCCGGCGCGCGCGTTTCGCCGCGGCGCGGGCCGGCCTGCGCGCGAGGCCCATCCGCCACGCCGCCGTTCGACGGCGTCCGGCCGACCAACGGTGCCGCGTTCGCGTCCGCCGAAGCCGCATTTTCGGACCCCGCTTCGCGACGCGACGGGTCGCTGGTACCGACGGGTGGCCCCGGAGCCGGCAACGTTTGTGCGCCGGGAGGCTCCGGCGAAACCGCCGGCTGCAATGCGTCCGGCAACGCGGTCCATTCCAGCAGGAGCACACCGGCCACCAACAACAGGCAGGGGACGAGCCACGGAAGCTGGCGTCGCCAGAAAGCCTCCGGCGAAGGAACGACGCGCGACCACACCGCCTGCTCCAGATCGAACGTCGGCAGTCCGTACCGCCTGGCCAGCGGAAGAAGGTCCGCCATCAACTCGTCCGGCTGCTGGTAGCGCTGGCCAGGCGACTTGGCCAGCATCTTGGCCAGTACGGACGCCAACGATTCGGGGATGTCCGGCCGCAATTGGCGCGGGTCCGGCGCGTCGTCGCCCTGATGCCGCAGCAGTTTCTGGAGCACCGTGCCTTCCGGAAATGGCGGTTGTCCGGTAAGCATGAAGAACGAGGTGCATCCGAGCGAATAAAGGTCGCTGCGTACGTCGGCTTCGCGAGGATCGCGTGCCTGTTCCGGAGAAATGTAGTCGAACGTGCCCAGCGTCACTCCGCTGGCCGTCAGGTCGTCATTGGACTTCTCCTGCTGATGAACGCGTGCCAATCCCATGTCCACCAGCTTGGCCCGCCCGTCGGCCGTCATCAGCACATTGGACGGCTTTATGTCCCGGTGGACGACGTTGCGGCGGTAGGAATGTGCCAGCGCATCGGCGATCTGCAGCGTGATGGCAATGGCATCTGGAATCGTCATCGGGCCTTGGCGGCGTACCAGGTCGCGGATGTTGATGCCGTCGATGTACTCGAAGACGATGTAATGGACGCCCTGGTCCTCGCCCACGTAGTAAACTCGGGCGATATTCTCGTGGTCCAGACGCGCAGCCGACTGCGCTTCCACCTTGAAACGCTTTAATGTTTCTTCATCCGCGTACTGCCGTGGCGAAAGGACCTTCACCGCCACGGTCCGATGCAGCTCGGTGTCGACACCGCGAAACACCGCACCCATTCCGCCCCCGCCGATAAAGTGCTCTAGCCGGATGTGCCCCAGCTTCCGGCCTTCCAGGACGCGAGCCAGTTCCGCCGTGGACAGTCCGTCGAGCGTCGGAGAAGTAGGGATCGGTGGAAGCGTGGAAATCTGCGTCTTGTCCTCGCTGCCGCTGCCGGACGAGGCTGCCGCGTTCGGCTCTGACGACTGCTCGGGGACCGGTGGCTTTGGGGAAGACGGACCGTGGGCCGGTGCGGACGGATGCTGGGGACCGGATTCGTTTTCGCTCATGATGGTCAGCCCGTCATCCGTACATCGGATCACCCGCCAGATTGGCATGGCCGCCGTGGCGAGGGCGGATCGGCCAGTCGACGACCCGCTAACAAAGACAGCAACGCCGCGTGAGAAAGACGGCAGGGGCGAACGCCCCCTGGGCCACGACGAGACGCGATGACAGCTTTTATTGTAAATCGATGCTGACAGCGGGAAAAGCCGGGGCCCGGCCGCCACAAGCATGGGCTTCAGCGGCGATTGCCTGTCGTTTCGAAACGTTCGAACGGCGTACCGACCGCAAACGGCCTCCGGCAACCGCCGCCAGTACCTGTTGCGGCCCCGAGACTGGCAGCGTCCCCCGTCCTGTGTGGCCGAGAGGCGTTTGGCCTTCCCGGGGGCGGCATGGTGGGCCGCGGCGCTGGACGATGCCCGGTGTGGACCTGTGCGCGGTTGCGGGTCCAAATCGTCCCCGTGTGTTCATGCGGCAGTCGTGTCGTCCATGTGAGTTATCACCGCGTCGCCGAACTGGCTGCACTTGACCAGCGTGGCATCGGCCATCGCCCGCGCGAAGTCGTAGGTGACGGTGCGCGCCTGGATAGCGCCGCGGATGCCGAGAATGACCAGGTCGGCCGCCTCGTTCCAGCCGAGATAGCGGAGCATCATTTCTCCGGACAGGATGAGCGAACCAGGATTGACCTTGTCCTGGCCCGCGTACCGCGGCGCCGTTCCGTGCGTGGCCTCGAAAATGGCGTGGCCGGTCTCGTAGTTGATATTTCCGCCCGGCGCGATGCCGATGCCACCGACGCACGCCGCCAACGCGTCGCTGATGTAGTCACCGTTGAGATTCATCGTGGCGATGATG
>CAZNKT010000157.1:0-10105 GCA_964573605.1 uncultured Pirellulales bacterium | reverse complement strand
AGGCGACCCTGGCCCGCCCCGCATATTTCACGTCGACCCTTCTACCGGATTTCGCAGCGTTGTTGCCGGAGGTGGGATTGGCAACGGCCCGGCGCCAGGCGGAGGTCATCTCGTTGATGACGGAACAGAAAATCTGCTGATCAGTAATGGTGACCAGGTCCTGCGTGTCGATTTAATGAGCGGTGACCGCGAGGTTGTCTCGAGCGCTTCGATGGGGAGCGGACCTCTGTTTGAGCAGTTACAGGGCATTGTGCTCGACCAAGACGGACATATTCTTGTGAGCGACCTTGCACTCAACGCGATCTTTCGCGTCGATCCGGATTCAGGTGATCGCTTGGTCCTTTCGGACGGCGTCACGGGAGGCGGCCCCAGCTTCGTGGGTCTCCGTGGAGGAGTTGCCGTTGCGCCGGGAACGCTGGGCGACCTGGACGGTGACGACAAGGTGGACTTCGACGATATCCCGGCGTTTGTGCTGGGGCTGGTTAATTCAGCGGATTACGAACAGCAGTACGGTGTTGCACCAAGCTACAAAGGCGACTGCCACAGGGACGGTCGTCTCGACTTCGACGACATCCCCTGCTTCGTCGAGATCCTGACGGGAAGCCCCATGAATGGAAGTCTTCGGTCGGTGCCGGAGCCATCGTGCCTCGTTCTGTGCGCTGCCGGTCTCATGGCGTTGTTTGCCTGCAGGGTCGTGAAGAGCTGAAGCGACGTCGGCTTTTGCCGTGCGCTGGAAATAGCCCCGGGCTTTGCCCGGGGATGGAACCGGCGGGCGGCATGGCGGCGCAATCCCCCGGCAGAGCCGGGGGCTGACCAGACGGGGAAAATCCCGCGGCGGAGCGGGGGCGTGACGGCAGGGAGGCGATCCCGCGGCGGAGCCGGGGGTGACAACGCGCAGCGTCACGCGGCAGCGCGACAGACTTCATGCAGGAAGTCGATGGCCGTGTCGATCTCCTGGGACGTAATGCACAGGGCGGGGCAGAAACGGATGCCCGCCTGGCCGCATCCCAGCAGAATCAGCCCCCGCTGAAAGGCGTCCTGCAGGATCGCGTCCCGCCGGCCGGAGTCCGGTTGCCCGTCGCGGACGATGTCCACCGCCTGCATCAGGCCCAGTCCGCGCGGACGGGCCACGCAGTCGACGGCCGACTCCAGCGCCAGCAGACGCTGTCGCAATTGCTGCCCACGGGCTCGTGCGTTGTCCAGGTATTGATCCACGACCAACTCGAGCGTCACCAGCGCGGCGCGGCAGGCCACCGGGTTGCCACCGAACGTCGACGCATGGCTGCCAGGCAGCCAGTCCATGATGTCGCTCGACGCCACCATCGCGCCCAGCGGCATGCCGCTGGCCAGCCCCTTGGCCATGCACAGGATGTCCGGCGCGATGCCAAAGTGCTCGCAGGCGAACATGCGCCCCGTGCGCCCAATTCCCGATTGAATCTCGTCGGCCACCAGCAAGATGCCGTGCTCGTCGCAGACGGCCCGCAGCATGGTGAGGAACTGGCGGTCCGCGACTTGGTATCCGCCTTCCCCCTGGATCGGTTCGACGAAGATCGCCGCGACTTCCTGGGGCGGGGCCACCGTGCGGAACAGCGTTTCAAATGCAGGGCGATCGCAGTTGAACGGCAAGCGGTGAACACCGGGCAGCATCGGTCCGAAGCCGGCCTGGTGCACGGCCTTGGAACCACTGATCGACAACGCGCCGTAGGTCCTGCCGTGGAACGCCCCATAAAACGAAATAATCCGCGGGCGTTTCGTGTGGTAACGGGCCAGTTTCAACGCGGCTTCGATTGATTCCGTTCCACTGTTGGCGAAAAACATGCGTTTCGGCGCGTCTCCAGGGACCAGTGCGGCGAGCCGTTCGGCCAGCTCGATTTCCGCCGCATAGTAGAAATCCGTGCCCGACATGTGGATCAGTTTCGCGGCCTGATCGGCAATCGCCGCCACGACTTCGGGATGCGCATGCCCGGTGGCCGCTACTGCGATTCCCGAGGTCAAATCGAGCAGCCGATTGCCATCGACATCCTCAATGACGCAGCCGCGGCCGCGTTCAACGACCAGCGGATAATCACGCGTATACGAGGGCGACAAAACCTGGTCGTCCCGGGCGATCCACGCAGCGGCGCGCGGCCCCGGCAGGCGCGTGACGAGTTGCGGAACCGGTTGCATCTTGGCAGTTGGTCGGATCATGGTTGGGTGTCCCGCGCGGTTTCCGTTTTCGGGTAACGTTCATCGATGCTGTTCGTCCGCGCGCGGAGGCGACAACGCGACGCGCAACGCTGCGGCAGCGCCCCTCAGGTGCGGGCGCTCATTCCCTGCGCCATGGTGATGGCTCGATCATGGTTTACCGTAAAGGACGTGCGGTGCGTCACCGCATCGACCAGGGCGGCTGCGGACGGCTGGCCGTTGCCGCTGCGCTTGACACCCCCAAACGGCAAGTGCACTTCGGCACCGATGCATGGCAGGTTGACGTACCCCATGCCGTACTCGCATTCATCGCGATAGAGTCGCCACCGCCGGTAGTCGTCGGTCACTACCGCCATGGACAGGCCGTAGGGAGTATCGTTGTAGATGCCAATGGCTTCCGCATCATCCTGAAACGGTATGATCGCAACGTGAGGGCCGAAGACTTCCTCGCGAATCGTCCGGATGCCGGGCTTCGCCTGCTGCACGTAGACGAAGGGAGACAGGAAGTATCCGCCGGCATGAGAGGCGCCGGTCATGCGTCCACCGTCCAGGACAACCCGCGCGCCTTCGGCACGAGCCAGCTCGTTGTAATCCAGCACTTTCTGCATGCCCTGCCGGTTGATGAGCGGACCGCTGAAGGCCGCCGGATCAAATGGATCGGCGAAGTTCAGCCGCCGGGCTTTTTCCGTGAAACGTTCCACGAATGCGTCGATGAGTGCGGCATGTACCAGAATGCGTCCCGCGGAGACGCAACGCTGCCCGCTGGTTTTGAAGCTGCTCAGCAATGCGGCGTCCACGGCCAGGTCCAGGTCGGCATCCGGGCACACGATGACCGCGCTTTTGGATCCCATTTCACAGGCGCACGTCTTGTGATCGCATTGGGCGGCGAGTGCCCGGATATGGGCGCCGACTTCATAGCTTCCGGTGAAGCAGACCACATCCACGTCTTCGTGGCGTGCCAGCGCGTCGCCGGTTTGCTCGCCCGTGCCGTGGACCAGATTGATCGCGCCGGCCGGAAATCCGGCTTCCACGAACAGTTCCACCAAACGCTGGCCCGTTTCGGGGGTTTCCTCCGACGGCTTGAATACCGCGGTGTTGCCTTCCAGCAGGCTCGGTCCCAGCATCCACAGCGGCACGGCGAAGGGGAAGTTCCAGGGAGTGATCACGCCGACGACACCGCGCGGCTTGCGGCGGACGAATAAATCCTTCGCTTCGATCTCCGATTCCACGACCTCACCTGTCGGCTGGCGGGCCACGCCGAATACGTACTGGACCATGTGCAGGCCTTCGATGACTTCGGCCCGGGCTTCGTCCAACACCTTTCCGCTTTCGCGCGCCATGACGGACGCCAGTTCTTCCGTCTTGTTCTCGACCAGGCACGCCAGCCGATGGAAGTATTCGCCGCGCTTGATGCGGCTCGTACGCCGCCAATCGGGAAACGCGGCACGCGCCGCGGCCACCGCCCGGTGGACGTCCGCGGACGAAGCCCGCGGGTACCGGCCTACGACTTCGTCCGACCGCGCGGGATTGCGGTTTTCAAACCATGCGTCGGCACTGTCTTCCCACCGGCCGCCGATCCACTGCCGCCCGTTCCATGAAGTTGTGGCTGTCGCCATTGTCGCACCTCGCCGCGTGGTTCTCGCGGCCGGCCGTGGGTGGCCGACCGCAGGGTATCGAGTCTGTTGCTCAGGCCTGACCGCCGGTTACCGACAATCCTTGGTGCTTTCCATCAGACTCTTGACGTTTTCCTGGCAAAAACCGTGCTTGCCCCGCTCGATAAATTCATAGATCACTCCCGTCAATTCCGACGGTCTGGTGAACACCTGCACCAGGTCCGGACATGTCAGCGGCTGCTGCGACGTGAATTCGGCATAGCCTTTCTCGCGCCACTGCTGCATGGTCTCGGCGACCGAATCCACCTGGTAGGCCAGATGGTGGATGCCGCCGACGCCCCCACGGGCGGCCACCCATTGACCGACAATACTGCCGGGGTCGCCGTCGGAAATGAAGATTTCCGGAGGCATATGGTACGCCTGGTGCGTCTGTTGGCCGTCAGGCGAAACGACTGTGGTCCAGGGTGCGTCCTCGACGAGTTTCTCGGGGGGCTCCAGCGCGATGCACTGGGCACGGCTTTCGTCCTCGAACTGGATCTCGAATTCCGTCTGGTACTTGTACCCAAAGGCGTCCATGAAAAACCGCGCCGTCTTGTGGCGATCGGCGACGCGGTACGCGATATGATCGAGTCTGGCCATGCAACTAATTCCCTTCGTCCCACGATTGGCACGCAAAAATTCGACGAGGCCCGTACGTTTAGTATACGCGGCCCCGGTGGCGGTGAGAAAAACTGTCAGCGCAAGCTCAAGCGGTCAATCGGCTTACAACAACACAGACAGGCGCCGGTCCCGCGTCCGGGATGCCCCGCCGGGATGCCCGGCCCGGTTGTCACGGACGGCGGTCAGCAGGAACGGCCGCCGGCCGTCTCCAGCACGCGTTTCGCGGTCAGTGGCGGGAGGGCCTCTTCCAGGACACCGCGCGCCCGCGGCCACAATAAGGCGGCCTCGATCACCATCCAGCCTTGCAGCAGCAGTACGGCGAAGGCGATTCCCAACAACAGATAATCGCCGGACCAGTACCAGCCGGACTGGCGATCAAACATCTGCCAAAGCAGGGCCCACACCGGAGTCACGATCATCAGGAGCATCGGGGGCAGGGCGAACCACACGGGCTTGTTGCGGCGGAGCAGATAAAAAACGATCACCAGAAACGCCAGTCCGGCCAGCAACTGGTTGGTGGCTCCGAACAACGGCCACAAAATAAGACCCCCGGTCCCAAGACCGCTGTTGGGGGCCGGAATCATGGCCAGCGCGCCACCCAGCACAACGGCCAGGCCCGTAGCGGCATACTTGTTGCGCAACGGCGCCAACGAGAGACTGCCGGCCAGTTCCTGGATGACGTAACGCTGCAGGCGGGTGGCCGTGTCGAGCGTGGTGGCGGCAAAGCAGGCCACCAACACGGCGACGATGCCGACTGCCATCTTCAACGGGACCCCAATCGCCGCGATGAAATTGGCCGCGCCGTTGACAAACGCACCGACCTTGGCGCCCAACTTGAAGTCGTTCCAGTTGCCGTCCGGATTGTAGCATTGCTCCCACGCCGCGCGACCCGTATGGGCCACGGTGATCGATCCGTCCGATTGCCGCTCATGAATGCCCATGCCGATCCCCGCGCAGCACGCCAGGATCACCAGGACGGCCAGCGCACCCTCGAGCAACATGGCGCCGTAGGCCACGTACTGCGCATCGGGTTCCGTGGCGATCTGCTTGCTGCTGGTGCCGCTGCTGACCAGGCAATGGAATCCGCTCACGGCGCCACAGGCAACGGTGATGAACAGGAACGGCCAGATGGGGGGCGCTCCGACAGGCGCCCGTTGCGCCACGGCCGGCGCACTGGAGACCAGATCGGCCTGCCCGGAAACCGATGCCACCGCCAGACCCGCCGTCAGCAGCGCCAGGGCCACCAGGAGCTGGTGGCTGTTGATGTAGTCGCGTGGTTGCAGCAGCACCCACACGGGCAGCACCGACGCGCAAAAACAGTAGGCCATCAAAATCATCGTCCACACGACGACGGGGTTGCCTACATTCAGCGAGACAGGCCAGTAGTACACGCCGACATATACCGCGCCGTACAGCGTCAGCAATGCCAGCAAAGACGGCACGGCCAGCCTGCCGCCGCGACGGTACACGTGGAATCCGACCGCCACGGCGATCGGCATGGCAATCCATACGGACAGCACTGATTCGGGATAGATCTTGAATATGGAGGCGATCACCAGTCCAAAGATCGCCAGAACGATTGTCAGCGAGAAGAACAAGATGAGCAGGAACAGGATCCGTGCCCGGGACGAAATCAGGCGGCCGGCAACTTCTCCCACGGTCTGTCCGCGGTTGCGCAACGATACGACCAGCGCACCGAAATCGTGGACCGCGCCGATGAATATGGATCCGAACACGACCCACAGCAGCGCGGGAAGCCACCCCCAAAAGACGGCGATGGCCGGCCCGACGATCGGTCCCGTGCCGGCGATGCTCGTGAAGTGATGACCAAAAATAATCTGCTTGTGCGTGGGGACGAAATCGACGTCGTCGCGCAATTGCTGACTCGGTACCGGCGCCTGCGGGTCGAGGCCGAAAATTTTTCGGGCCAGCCACCGACCGTACGTGTGGTAGGCAACCAGGAACCCGACAAATGAGCCCACTGCGATCAATATCGTGACCATGACCATCATCATATCACCTGGGCGCAGCGCGACAAAGCGTGGCGCCGCGGCCAGCGGTGGACTTTGCAGGGGCACACTTTATAATGGCCCGTCTTGCCGGTCGCCGGAGGCAATCAGTGCCAAGCCAGGCGGAGCAATAGCTTACGAGAAGGAGGGGACGTGCCCGAAACCGCGGTGATTATCGGCAGTGGTCCGGCCGGCTGGTCGGCGGCGATCTACGCCGCGCGAGCCAACCTGAATCCGCTCGTGTTCGAAGGCGCTGTAACCGAGGAAAACCGGCTCGCCGGGACACTGCCGCTGGGACAATTGGCGCTGACCACCGAGGTAGAAAACTACGCCGGTTTTCCGGCGGGTCGGCTCGAATCGTTTCTGGACAGTGCCATTGACGAAGACCGGCGAAAAACGATGCCGCCGCCCCCCGGAAACGGCGATAAGAAACACGCGGTTACCGGCCCCGAGTTGATGGAACTGATGCGCCAACAAGCCGTCAACTTCGGCACGCGCATCATCACGGACGATATCGTGGATGTGGACTTCAGCCAGCGGCCGCGGAAGGTGATGTCCAGCCAGGGCGAGACCGTGGAAACGCATGCGCTGATCATCGCGACCGGCGCACGAGCCAATTATCTCGAGCTGCCGTCCGAAGAAGCCTTCAAGAACCGGGGCGTCAGCGCCTGTGCGGTGTGCGACGGCGCGCTGCCTCGTTTTCGTGACCGTCCACTTGTCGTCGTGGGCGGCGGAGACTCGGCTGTGGAGGAAGCGACCTATCTTTCCAAATACGCGTCGCAGGTGTACATGATTCACCGGCGCGACGCGCTGCGCGCATCCCAGATCATGCAGCAGCGCGCGTTCGACAACGAAAAGATCGAAATCGTGTGGAATCACGTGGTGGACGAGGTACTGGGCGACGACGAGAACGGAGTTACCGGCGTCAAAGTGCGAAACACCGAGGACGAATCCACACGAGAAATCGACGCGTCGGGAATGTTCCTGGCTATCGGTCACACACCGAACACGCGGTTCTTGCAAGGGAAGCTGGAGATGAATGACGACGGTTACATCATCTGGCAGGCTCCGTTCCGGACGTACACCAGTGTGGAAGGCGTCTTTTCGGCCGGCGACGTTTCGGACAATTATTACCGTCAGGCCGTAACGTCCGCGGGAACCGGGTGCATGGCCGCGCTGGACGCCGAGCGATGGCTGGCGGCACAAGAGGCGGAGGCGTAGGTAGCCGCGGCATGGCCATCGGTCGCCGGCGAATGCCGCGAGGCGCCGTCGGCCGGAGGCCAGCAACAACGGGGACGGCGGACACCGTCACCGGAACGAAAGTCTCTATGGACGACGCCGATTCGCGCACGCAACACGACCGCCGCCTGTTGCAGGACGCACGGGCCAAGGGGACCCTGGCCAAATTTGGCGCTTATACGCGACTGTCCGGTCCCGGATGGTTGCAGAGCGCCATCACGCTCGGCGGCGGATCACTGGCCAACGGATTGTACCTGGGCATCTTCGCCGGCGTCGGGTTGATGTGGGTCCAACCTCTGGCCATGGCCCTGGGCGTGGTGATGCTGGCGGCCATCGCCTATGTCACGACGACGACCGGCGAGCGCCCGTTCCGCGCCATCAACCAGCACGTCAATCCTGTGCTGGGATGGAGCTGGCTGCTCGCTTCCCAGGCGGCCAACATGGTGTGGTGTTTGCCCCAATATTCGCTGGCTACCGGCGTGCTCCAGCAAAATCTGCTCCCGGATGTGGTGGGCCCCGAGAGCACGTTGGGGGACACGGGCGGAAAACTCGTGATCGTCCTTTCGGTCCTCGTACTGACGACCATCGTCACCTGGGCGTACAACAGCGGAGCGCGGGGCGTCAAGGTGTACGAGACCCTGTTGAAAACCGTCGTGGCTATGATTGTGCTCTGCTTCTTCGGAGTGGTTTTTGCGCTGAGGCAAGAGCTCCCATGGGGAAAAATCGCTGCCGGTTTCATCCCCGACGTATCGAGACTCTTTCGCCCGTCGGACGGCTTCGCCCCCCTGCTGGCGGCCGTGCCCGATGCCTACCGCGCGTTCTGGAATTCGGCCATTGTGCGCGAACAGCAGCAGGTGTTGATCGGCGCCACGGCGACTGCCGTCGGGATCAACATGACTTTCTTGTTTCCCTATTCGCTGCTGGCGAAGAAATGGGGAAAAGAGTTTCGCGGACTGGTGATATTCGACCTGGCGACGGGCATGCTCATCCCGTTCGTGCTCGTGACCAGTTGCGTCGTGATTGCCGCCGCCAACCAGTTCCACCCGAAACCGGGCGAAGACAACGGTTCTGCCGAACTGAGCCTGTCGGCTGAGGGCGCGGCGGAGTGGGTCGACCGGCGCGCGGCCTACCGGGCCGAGCAGACCGGCGGCGCCGTCGGGCGCGAGCCGCTCACCGACGCCGAGCGGGACTTGGCCGCGCACCTGGTGCGGCGGGACGCCTTCGAACTGGCGCGGTCGCTGGCGCCGTTCACCGGAAAGCGCATCGCCAACTTCGTATTCGGGATCGGCGTTCTTGGAATGACGTTGTCGACGATCACCATCCTGATGCTGATATCGGGCTTCTGCGTGTGCGAGATGCTCGACCTTCCGGCGCGGGGCTGGCCGTTCCGGCTCGGTTGTCTGGCGGCCGCCACGGGCATGCTCGGCCCGTTCGTATGGGCGGACCAGGCTCGATTCTGGCTGGCCGTGCCCACCTCGGTGTTCGGTATGATGCTCCTGCCCATCGCCTACTGGTCCTTCCTGCTGTTGATGAACCAGCGTTCCCTGCTGCGCGACGAGCTGCCGCGCGGCACGCGACGCCTGGTGTGGAACGGTCTGATGATCGTGGCCGCCGGAGCGGCTACTTATCTTTGTCTGCACGCGATCATGATCAGTCCGCTGGGGCCCGACGGGCCATACCCGGTCGGCTTGCCCATCTTCGGCGGGCTGATTGTGCTGGCCGTTATCGTCCACTTTGCGCGCGGGGCACGGTCCGGTGCAAACAGTTCGCATCGCTGAAGTCCGCGATCTTTCCACAACGGGTCGACGCGTGCGGCTGCAAGGCTGGGTCCGCACACGACGCGATTCGAAAGGCGGGTTCAGTTTTCTGGAAATCAACGATGGAAGCTGCCTGGCCAACATGCAGGTCGTGGCGGCCGGTGAACTGCCCAACTACGCCAGCGAAATTACATCGCTCAACGCGGGATGCAGCATAACGGTGGAAGGCGAGGTCCAGGCATCGCAAGGCCGCGGCCAGGCGACGGAAGTCCAGGCCAGCCGCATTGAAGTGCATGGGTGGGCGGATCCCCGGCACTATGCGCTGCAGAAAAAAAGACACTCCTTCGAGAAGCTCCGCGAGTGGGCCCACCTTCGGGCGCGGACCAACACATTCGGTGCCTTGGCGCGTGTCCGCAACGTACTGTGCCGGGCCATCCATGACTTTTTCCAGCAACGCGGATTCCTGTACCTCCACACGCCGATCATCACCGCCAGCGACTGCGAAGGAGCGGGTGAAATGTTCAAGGTCACGACGCTCGACCTGAACGACATTCCACGCCACAACAAGATCGTCGATTACACGCGTGACTTTTTCGATCGCCCGACCTTCCTCACCGTCAGCGGTCAATTGGAAGCCGAAACG
>CAZNKT010000156.1:0-10231 GCA_964573605.1 uncultured Pirellulales bacterium | reverse complement strand
AGACGGCGACGTGGACTTCGACGACATCGCGCACCGGCCCTCGTCGCCCACCGACGCAGCCGCCGACCGCCTGCTAGTGCGCACGCTCAAGCGGCGTTGACGAAGAAAAGGTGTCAGGAACCTTTTTTGGTCCAGAATTTAAGCGCCGAAGGCCGATACGGCAACAAAAAGGTTCCTGACACCTTTTCTGCGACAATGAGGATCTGACCGTGAAACACCTGGTTGCCCTGGTCTTGCTGGCAAGTGTTTGCCACTCGGCGGAGAAACGGCCGAATGTCATTTTCGTGTTCACCGACGATCATGCCGCCCACGCCATCAGCGCATACGGTTCAAGGATCAACCAGACACCCAACATCGACCGGCTGGCCCGCGAAGGCATGTTGTTTCGCAACTGTTTTTGCACCAATAGCATCTGCGCTCCCAGTCGCGCTGTCGTGCTGACCGGCAAGCACAGCCACCGCAACGGCGTGCGGCGCAATGGCGATCGATTCGACGGGTCGCAGCAGACCTTCCCCAAGCTCTTGCGCCGAGCCGGTTACCAGACGGCCGTCGTGGGCAAATGGCATTTGAAGAGCGATCCGACGGGTTTTGATTTCTGGAAGGTCTTGATCGGGCAAGGATCGTACTACAATCCGCGCTTCAAATCCGCGGAGGGTGTCACACGGCATAAGGGCTATACGACCGATATTATCACGGACATGACCCTGGATTGGCTGCGAAACGGCCGAGACCCGGACAAACCGTTTCTGCTCATGTACCAGCACAAAGCTCCCCACCGTGAATGGCTGCCCGGTCCCGATCATCTCCGGCTCTACGATGACCAACAGATAGCCGAACCCGATACATTGTTCGACGATTATACCGGGAAAGCCAAAGTCGCACTCAGTCAGGAAATGACGGTTGCCCATCATCTTCGATTGCAGCAGGATTTGAAGATGGGCTGGACGCCTCCTGGTCTGACGCCGCCGCAACGCGAGGCTTGGCGGCAGGCCTACCAGCCGCGCGACGAAGCGTTCCTCAAGAGCGACTTGGACAGTGAAGAACTGGTGCGCTGGAAGTATCAGCGCTATATCAAGGACTATCTGCGATGCGTTGCGTCGGTCGACGACAATCTGGGACGCGTCCTGCGGTATCTGGACGATACGGGACTGGCGCAAAACACGATTGTTGTCTACAGTTCCGACCAGGGTTTTTTCCTGGGCGACCACGGATGGTACGACAAGCGCTGGATGTACGAAGAATCTCTGCGGATGCCGTTCATCGTGCGGTGGCCGGCCGAGGTAGCCCCGGGTGCGGAAAACACCGACCTGATCCAGAATGTCGACTTCGCGGAAACCTTTCTCGATGTGGCCGGCGCGGACATTCCGTCGGACATGCAGGGGCGCAGTCTGCGGCCTCTAATGAAGGGCGACACACCGGACGACTGGCGGTCGTCGATCTACTACCACTACTGGGAATTTCCGGCCGTGCATTCCGTGGCCCGCCACCGGGGCGTACGGACAGCCCGTTTCAAGCTGATTCACTATTATCAGGCGGACGCCTGGGAGTTGTTCGACCTGGAGAACGATCCGCACGAGATGAAGAGCGTTTACGACGATCCCCGCTATGCGGACGCCCAGCAGCGCCTGGTTGAGGAGCTAGAACGGCTCAGGAAGCACACCGGCGATACCGGGCCGGACCCATTCGACTTCCGGTAGCCGAACGGCAACCCTCCACGATCGCAAGCACCGGCCTGCCTTGAAGATAGTGTGAGCCTGACGCCCAGCCTGCAGGCCCGTGGCCGTTTGATATTGCCATGGACCCTCCGTATCCTGGGAAATAGAGGGACCATACGGTTCCACTGCATCGATCATGAGCGGGCACGCCCGCGGCGTGCACGCCCAAGGGACCAAACCGGGTCCGGGAGGTGATCAAGCCGCGATGCTGAAGACATGTACCGGACGAATGCCCGGGTTGCTGGGTACGCTGCTGTGTGTATTTTTCTTCGGCCTTCCCGTCTTCGGGCAGCCGCCCTCGCCGCAGACGCCCGGCGCGTCGAGTTACACGCGGCTGGCAGAACCTGAAATGGCCGAGGCCGTTGCGTTGACCGGGCAGCAACAAGAAACCATCGCCGCGTTGCTCGATGCGCGGACGAAAGCGTTGGCCGAAGCGCCGCCGGAACAGCACGACGCGGTGACGCAGGAATTCGAAGAGCAACTTTCCGCCGTGCTCGCGCCCGAACAAGCGGCGCAGTGGAAACAGCAGATTGCCGAAGAACAGCAGCCGCGGCTCCGCTTCAATTTCCGTTTTCAACAATGGTCGGATGTGCTGGAGTGGCTGGCTGACCAGGCGGATCTAAGCCTGGTCCTCGACGCACCCCCTCCCGGCACGTTCAATTATTCCGACACTCGAGAATACACGCCCACCGAAGCCATCGACCTGGTCAACGGCGTCCTCCAGACCAAAGGCTACACATTGATCCGCCGTGGAAGAATGATGCTGCTGCTTCGGCTGACCGAGCCCATTCCGGAAGGACTGGTCCCGCGAGTTGATTTGGAAGAATTGAAGGAACGCGGCCAGTTCGAACTGGTAAGTGTCCTGTTTCCGATCGGAAATCGTAACGCGGACGACGTATTCACCGAGATTAGCCCATTATTGGGGCCTCATGGCAAAGCGGTACCTCTGCCCAAGACCAAGCAACTTCTGGTAACGGATATGGCGGGCGTCATGCGGTCGATCGGATCGCTGATTGAATCGATTCCCGAACCGGAACAGAAAAAGCCCGCTCCGCCGAAACCGAAGGAGCCGGAGAAACCCGAGCTGGTGGTGCACGCTGTCCGGTCAGCGGATCCCGGAGCGGTGCTGGAAATCCTTCAGGCCTTGATGCCGGAACCGTCGGCCCGCTTCGTACGCGACCCCAAACTGGACCAGATCAACGCCTACGCCACGCCCACGCAGCAGGAGGCGGTCAAGAAAATCATTGCGCAGATGGAATCGGACAATCCGCCCGAAAAGCGCCCGCGGCTGGAGGTCTACGCGGTGGATGCTCCGCAAATTCAGAACGTGCTCGAGATGCTCCGCCCGCTCGCTCCCGAGGCGACCATCTCGCCCGATCCCACCGGGACCCAGATTGTGGCTTGGGCCGTCCCCCGCGACCACGAAATCATTCACGACTCGCTGGAGAAGCTGGGCCAGGGGGCGTCGCTCGGCGCAACCCGCCAGCTAGAGGTTCACCGCCTCGAAACTCTACGGCCCGACAGCATCATGCCGACCCTGCAGAGCCTGGTGCCCCGCGCCCAGATGCAGTACGACGCGCAGACGCGTCAGCTCATTGCCGTCGCCACCGCCGACGATCAACAGTTGATACGCGCCACCATCAAGCAGCTCCAGTCCGGCGGATCCGGAGACAATGTGACAAGTTTGGAAGTCTATCGTCTGCCCGACGCCCCGGCCCAATCGATCTTGGCGTCTCTACGTCAGTTGATCCCCCAGGCACAATTGGAATGGAACGAACAAATGCGCGCGTTGATTGCCGTTGGCACCGACGCGGATCAGGCGCTGATACGAAAGGCGCTCGAGCAGCTCGAGTCGTCCGATGCCGGCTGGAACGACGTGCGACTGGAAGTGCATCCCTTGGAAAACATGCCGCCCGATTCGGTGCTGGCCTCACTTCGAAAACTTGTGCCCCGCGCGCAGATTGAATGGAATGCGCCGTTGAGCGGCTTGTTGGTCACCGGCACCGTCTCGGATCAAGAGACGGTCCGCACGACGCTGGCGAGACTTTTGACCGAAGACACCGCACCAGCGGAACCCCGGCTGGAGATCTATTCCGTACGGTCCGGCACGGCGCCGGCGTTGCAGACGCTGCTTACGACGCTCGTGCCCGAAGCTCGGATTACGGTTTCTTCCGACAACCGCCGCGTACTGGCGATCGCTGATGCGCGCGACCAGGAAACAATCAAAAAGACCATCGATCGCCTGCAAACAGCGCACAGCGAACAGCCCCAGCGGCGACTGGAGATGTACCAAGTCACCCCGGATCAACGCAAGCGATTCGAAGCGGTATTCGAGGGCCTGGCGAGTGAAATGCCCGGCGTGCGGATCATGGCGGATGCGGATGCGACGGAGCTGACGATTTGGGCCGAGCCGGTCGAGCATCAACTGATCGCCGACATCCTCGAGAAGCTCCAGCGGGAAGTCCCCCCAGATGAACAGCGCCGTCTGGCGGCCTATCCGGTCCGCGCGGGCGATCCCGCGAAAGTGCACTCGCTAATGACGAGCCTGTTTCCCGAACCGATCCGCATCGAGTTGGACGAGAAAAGCCGGCGGCTGCTGGTGTGGGCCCGACCCGACGAGCACGCTCGAATCCGCGAATCACTGGAAGCGATCGACATCGAGCAGCCCGAGGCGTTTCAGCTGCAGCTCAAAGCGCACCCCGTCAAGAAAGCGGACCTCAATCTGGTGGTGTCCTTGATCCAGGAACGCTTGTCCGATGTCGTACTGCATCCCGATGCCACGGCGCACACGATCGTCGCGCGAGCGACCGGGCGCGATCACGAGACTATCCAACAGATCATCGACGAATTGGAGGCCGAGAGCGCGGTAGTCGATCGGCGCGTCAAGGTGTATGCGGTGCGGAACGGACAGTGGCGAGAACTGCCGCAGTTGCTGCGCAACCTGGTTCCCGAGGCGCGCGTGGAGCTGGATCCGATCACGGCCAGCCTCGCCGCGTGGGGTACTCCCGAAGAGCACGAGCTGATCCGCTCGACGGTCGAACAATTGGAGGCCAAGGACATCGAGCGTCGCGACGATGAATTGAAGGCATATTCGCTGGAGGAGACGGGAGCGGCCGTGGCCGTGCAAATCCTGTCGACCGCCATGCCGGAAGCGCGGTTCGCGGCAGGCAAGGACCCCAGCACGCTGCTGGCATGGGCGAGCCCGGACGATCATCAGCGGATTGATGCAGCGGTCAAGCAGATGGAATTGGAGAGCCGCGAGGAAGACGATAAGCGAGAGCTGAAAGTCTATCCGCTGGGACGCGTCGACGGCCAGGCGCTGTTGGGAATGCTCGATCCGTCCCTGAAAGAAGACGCGCAATTGCTGGTCAACGCCGAGCGCAAAAGCCTGTTGGTGTGGGCCAAGCCGGACAAGCAGGCGGACATCGCGGCGGCGCTGCAGCAGCTGCTCGAACAAGTCCCCGAGATTCCCGAACGCGTGTCTGAAGTCTATCGTTTCCAGCGCGCTTCGCGATCGGTCGCGCAGTCGGTAATCGCGACGCTCGTGCCGACGGCCAGCGTGGCCGTCAACGCCGAGGGCGACAGCCTGGTGATCTCCGCACTGCCCTCGGAGCATCAACGCATCGAGGAAATTGTCCAGCAACTGGAAACCGAACGGGCCGACGGTGCGGCCCGGCAGATCCAGGTTTATCCGCTCGGGCGAGCGGACGGCCAGACGTTGATCTCCCTGCTGGATCCGGCATTGACCCAAGACGCGCAGATCATGTGGAACCCCGAGCGCGAGAGCCTGCTCGTGTGGGCACGACCGGACAAACAGGCGGCCTTGAAGAAAGCCATCGAGGAATTACTCGAAGCAGTGCCGGAGATACCGGAAAGGATCTCGAAGGTCTATCCGCTTGAATCGATCGAACCCTCTACCGTCCAGTCCATTGTGGCCACGCTGGTTCCGACCGCGACAATGGCCGTCAACGCGCGCAATCGAAGCCTGATTGTGAGTGCGCTGCCGGCAGAGCACGAACGGATCGAGCAGGCGATGCAGGAAATTGAAGCAACGGGCGCCGCGCGACGCGGCGATGAATTGCGCGTGTATACGCTTGAGGAAACGGGGGCCAACGTTGCAATGCAAATATTGTCGACGGCCATGCCCGACGCGCGATTCCTGGTGGGAAATGATCCCGACATGCTGCTGGCGTGGGCCAGGCCGGACGACCATCAGCGGATCGGGGCCGCCGTCGAACAGCTGGAATCCGAAAGCCGCAAGGAAGACAAGAAAAAGCAGCTCGAAGTCTATCCACTGGGGCGTGCCGACGGCCAGGCACTGCTGGACATGCTCGATCCTTCGCTCAAGGAAGACGCGCAACTGCTCGTCAATTCGGAACGAGAAAGCCTGCTGGTGTGGGCCCTGCCGGACGACCAGGAAAGGATCAAGGCGGCCGTGACTCAGTTGCTCGAACAGGTGCCGGAAATCCCCGAACGCGTATCCCAGGTGTACCGTGCGTCCGGCGTCGATCCCGCGACGCTACAGACGGTGATCGCGACGCTCGTGCCGGCCGCGCAAATCGCCGTCAACGCGCAGGACGGCACCCTGGTGGTCAGCGCCTTGCCTGACGAACACGAGAAAATCGCCTCCATGGTGGATGCCGTCCGGCAGGACGCCGAGCGCGGACCGACGACGGTGGAAATCTATCCGCTGGAACAGGGCGATGCCGCATCGTTCGGCGAAATCCTGGACACACTGTACGAGCGGCAGGCCGATAAGCCTCGCTGGTCCGTCGATTCACGAACACGCCAGTTGGTCGTTGTCGCCACGCCGGAACAGCACAAGACCATTGCCGCCACGATCCGTCAATTGGAAGGTCATAAAAAGGATTTGGAGGTTTTCCAGCTCCGTGTGCTCGATCCCTTTGCCGCCCAAATGGCCGTGGAAAGGCTGTTCGGCACGGACAACCGGGACGACGGCACCGGGCCTGTGGTCGAATCGGACTTTTCCACCCAGCAGTTGTTTGTTCGCGCCAGCGCGGAACAGATCGAAGACATTCGCCGACTGCTCATCAAGATGGGAGAAACGGAATTGGCGATGGCCGTCACCGCCTCGGGGAAACGTTTTCGCGTGGTGCCGTTTGAAGGGGATCCCGATGCCGCCTTGCGCGCGATCCAGCGAGTGTGGCCCAAGTTGCGGCCCAACGCCATCGAAGTGGTGACTCCCTCGGCAGTCATCCCCAGTTTGAATAAAGCACGCGGGAGACGGCAACCACCGCAGGAACGGGCGACATCTTCACCCGACGAGACGCCGCCACCCGACGAATCGCCATCACCCGCGCCCCGCGGCGGGGACGGGCCCGGCACACCACCACCGCAAATCAGCGATGTTGCGCCTGGACCAGGTGCCGACGCGGAGGTGACTTCCAACGACGCACCCGTTTCGGCACTCCCTCCCATTATCGTCGCGCCGGGAACGGATAGCCTGACGATCGCATCGGACGACGCCGAGGCGCTGGAGCAGTTCGTGGCGTTGCTCCGCACCCTTTCCAATCGCGACGATACGGCCGACGGTAATTTTACGATCATTCCGCTGCGCAACGCCGACGCACTGTTTGCCGCTCAATTGATCGACCGCCTGTTCGAAAACCGCGGCTTCAGCAGACGAAGCCGCATGGACGTCGTGGCGGTTGCCGATGAACGCACGAATTCCGTGGTCGTACGAGGGGGGCGAGCGGATCGGATGGTCGTGCAGCAGTTGCTCGAAGCAATCGACGACGGTGAGTTGCCCAACGCGCTGACCCGCCACCAGCCTTCTGTGATTCCCGTGAAAAACATTCAGGCGACGGAAATCGCCGAGGTACTGTCCGAGATCTATAAGACGCAGCTGACGGCGGGCGGCGAACGTTCACGAATTCCCGTCCCCGGTGGTGTATCCAAGGACGTTGCTGCGATTATCCAACAGATCAACGCGGCCCAGACGGGGCCGCTCATGACAATGGGGGTTGATGAAGCTACCAATTCGCTTATCGTCCTGGCGCCTCAACCGCTCATCGATGAGGTGCGCGAGCTGGTCGCGGACTTGGACCGGGCGGCTGCCGAGGATCCTGCACAGGCGCTGCGTGTCGTCGCACTGAAGAAGACCAGCGCGGTCCGATTCGAGAATATCCTCAACCGCGCGCTGCGCGGCGGGCGCTCTCGGCGCCGCAGCCGCTGAAGGCACCGGGCCGCCTCAGCCCTCCGGGGCCGCCGAATCGGGTGCGTCCCCCACGCCTGCCGCCGCGCATTCCTGAGCCGTCACAACGCCGTCGCGATTCGTGTCGTACCGCTCGAAACGGCCTACGTCGGTTCGGCTGGCCGATTCGGAAAACTCGGTGATCGAGAGCTGGCCGTCGCCGTTCCTGTCCCGCTGCGTGAACCATTCGGGCAGACCTTCCGGCAACTCGCCGGGTGAGACGTAAAACCGGCGAGCTTCCAGACGCGGAGCAGCAACGTTGGACACGCTCCCCTCTGCCTCGCTGTCGGTCGCAAAAACCGTCGCGCCCGTATCGGTGGCAGAACTCGACATCGCCGTGCGCGGCGGCGACCGCAATCGGATCTTTCTCCGACGGCCATAGCTCCAGACTCGGCGGGCGAGCTCGGCCAGCGTGATCACGCCGTCGCCGTTCTTGTCCACGATCTGGGGGTCGCCCCGCATCATGCGCCATTCGGTCTGCTCAAGTTCTCCGTTTCCGTCGTTATCGTAGGTCTCGATCAGGCGTTCCGAGTAGCGGAGGATTTTTGAGGAGATTGGGTAAGATCGACGCGCGGTTTGACTCCACACCTTCTCGGCCGTCGGCGCGTAAATCAAACCGGCATAGATGCAAAGGGTCCACCAGCGGGCCGCGGGGGCGGGCCGCCCGCAGGCGGCGATTCCCGGTTGTTTTCGTTTGACTAACATGTTTCAGGAAAAAACCTTACGGAAAATAGTGCTCGTCGGCGGAGGCGGTAAACTTCGTGACCGAAATCGCGCCGGTGCGTTGGATCGCGCCGGCTCCTTATAATTGACACAGGCGTGAAAGTTAAGTTAGTATCGAAGCAGATCCGAACGGTTTTCTGCTTTTCCGCTCGGGGCTGCGGCATGCAAAAATGTACGGATCACGCCACGCCACCAAGCACGCCGAGAATTGTATCCTACCCAGGCTGGTGCTTCGCTTGCAAGCGAACTCCATGGTGCTCGTGAACCCTGCTTGTCGGGGATCGATGCCGCGTCGGATCGCCAGACCTGGTGGATTTCTGCGTTGATTTCTGCGGGCATAGTATGTGTTGCCCGTGACATTACCCACTCTGGATGGGGGCGTCGGTCTTTCGGCACGACGGTTCAGGCGAGGATGAATGTGCCGGCTCACGGCGTCCCAACCCGACCTGCCTTGGACACACGATGGGTAACCCGATAACCCCCGAACGACGATCATGATGAAACCCGCTGGTACGGCAGTCAGCCAACGCGTGTTGCGTCCGGCTGAGGTGCGAATGGCTCGCGAGGCCTACATGGCCGATGGCGACCTGTCCCGCGTCGCCTCGCAACTCGGCTGCGCGGACGAGGAGGAGGCGTTGCGGTGTGTGAGCGACGCGCTGGGGCTGGAATTCGTGGATCTGTCGACAGTGGAGATCGACCTGGGATTGCTGGAAGGCTTTCCCATCAAGCTGATCCACCGCCATGGTCTGTTCCCGTTGTACCGGGGCGGGGCGGCCGGCTCGCTGATCGTGGCTACTGCAAATCCGTTCGATCTGCATGCCATCGATGCGGTGGGAACGGCAACGGGTCAAAGCGTCAATGCCGTGGTAGCGCAACCGGGCGAACTGGCCAAATTGATCAAGTCTCACTTGGGAGTCGGCGCCGAAACGGTTGACGATCTCATTGCGCAGCGGGAAGGACAGGATGGCGTCGAGATTCTCGAGGAGATCGAATGGGATCAGTCGGAGGCGTCCGAGATGGCGCAGGAGGCTTCCGTGGTCCGGCTGGTCAACGAGATCCTGGGGGAAGCCGTTGATGCGCGGGCCAGCGACATTCATGTCGAGGCGATGGCTTCCGGAATCCGCATTCGATATCGCATCGACGGCGTGCTTCAATTGCAGCCGATGCCGCCCGAGATCAACCATTTTCATGCTGCGATAATCAGCCGGCTGAAGATCATGGCGCGGTTGAACATCGCGGAAAAGCGTATCCCGCAGGATGGCCGCATCAAACTTCGCGTTGCGGGCCGCGAGATCGACATCCGTGTGTCAATCATTCCCATGCTGCATGGAGAAGGCGTGGTCATGCGTCTGCTGGATAAGGACAGCATGGACTTTTCGTTGCGCGGCGTGGGAATGGAAGGCGATGTCTACGGGGCTTTCCAAAAACTCATTCAGTTGCCTCACGGTATCATCCTCGTCACCGGGCCCACCGGGTCGGGTAAGACGACGACCCTCTACAGTGCGCTGAACGAGATCAAGAACGACACCATCAAAATCATTACCACGGAAGACCCGATCGAATACCAGTTGGACGGGAT
>CAZNKT010000155.1:0-10702 GCA_964573605.1 uncultured Pirellulales bacterium | reverse complement strand
AATTCCTTGCCCGTCCCGCTCTCGCCGATGATCAGCACCGACGTCTCCGAGTCGGCGATGCGTGCCAGCCTGTCGTACAGCGACAGCATCGGCTCACTGGCTCCTAGTAATTGGCCGAACTTCGAGCTCTTTTCGACCGCATCGCTGAGGACTTTCACTTTCTCCTGCAGTTGGCGGTGCCTGACCGCGCGATCGAGCGTCAGGGCGAGCATGTCCATTTCGATTGGTTTGGTGACAAAGTCGTACGCTCCCGCGCGAATCGCGGCGACGGCCGTTTCCATGCTCCCGAACGCCGTCATGACGACGACGGGAATGTCTGGACGATTGGCGACCACGCGCTTGCACAGTTCGATACCGTCCATACCCGGCATCTTCAGGTCCGTCAGCACGACGTCCACGTCCGAAGTGGCGACGGTTTGCACGGCTTTTTCGGCGGAGGTGTGCCAAGATGCGTCAAAACCGCGCATCCGCAGCGCGGTTTCGATCAGCTCGCACATGTTCTGCTCGTCGTCGACGATCATTACTCGGCCATTCACGCCGACGACTCCCTGGGTAAATAGACGGAAAAGCAGCTACCCTCGCCGGGCTGGCTCCCGACATCAATCCATCCGCCATGCTCCACCACGATGCCGTACGCGATGGACAGTCCCAGTCCGGTTCCATCCCCGACGTCCTTGGTCGTGAAGAACGGCTCAAACAGGTGCTCGCGATCCTCCGGGTGGATGCCATGGCCCTGATCTTCCACCTGTATCACGGCGTACGCACGCGTCGCATCATCGGGCCGGTCCGGCGGTTGGGCCGACGCCTCAAAGACACGCAGATCGACACGCCCCCCCTGCCCCATCGCCTGAATGGCGTTGACGATCAAATTGGACAGGACCTGCTGGATCTGCCCCGTGTCGATGTCCGCGACGATCGGTTCAGGGTGGTCCGCCACCTGCAGCGCCACGCCCGCGTTGTTTGCCATCCCGGAAAGCAGCTCGACGGCCTGCCCGACGACCTGCCGCAGGTCGACAGCCGCACGTTGGGGCGTGTTACGACGGGCAAAGTCCAAAAGCTGCCGGATGATGGCCTCCATCCGCCGGGCTTCGGCCTTGATTGTCCGCGCACTGCCGGCAACGTCGTCCGCGGAAAGCTCTTCGGACGCGATCAGATCCGCGCGACCGGCCACGACGTTCAGCGGTGTGCCAAGTTCGTGCGCTACGCCGGACGCCAATCTTCCTACCGTTCTCAGGCGATCCGCATGACGGAGCTGTTCCAGCACGGCAATGCGTGACGCGGTTTCTTCTCGCACTTTCTCCTGAGACACGCGCAGTTGCTGGCACATGGCGTTGAGATTTTCTGCCAACTCCCCCAGCTCATCCCGTGTCGACACGTGGATGGGACCCGAAAGGTCGCCCGCGCCGACACGGCGCGTCTTTTCGATGATCGTCTGCAAGGGCTGACCGACGAACCGGATACCCAGGACCGTGATCAACACGCCGCTGACAGCAATCGTCGCCCCCAGTTCGGTCAACGTCCGGTAGATGATGCGGCGCGTCGCCGCGTCCAGCGGCGCCAACGATCGCGAGAATTCAATGCCTCCCTCGGCGCCGGATTCAGACGACAGGGGCCAGTAAGTCAACAGCATGCCTTGTCCCCGCACGTCGCGCACGCGGAACGATTTCATAGCCCCCCCCGTCATGCGACCGCGCGCGGCGGCGCGGATCGTGGGACGGCGCGGATCGGGCGGAGCGGCGTCGAAACGCACCCAGCGGATCTGCAACCATTGGTTGCCCTCGGTGACGGTGCGCATCGAGCGAAGAATGCGGAGCAGGTCGTCAGCCTGGTCCCGCTGCCGCATGGCGTAAAGGAATTGTTCCACAATCGTCCCAATGCGCCGGGCATCGGATTCGGCCTGCCGTTCGAACTGGTCGGCTTCCTGCCGGACAGCCAGATACCCTTTCAGCCCGATCAGGAGGACCAGGCCGAGCAGAAAGGCGGATACGAGTTTGGCGGTAAGTTTCATGGCTTCTGTGCGCGTCTCCGGCTCGCGAGGCGAGCGGCAGCAGGGCGCCGGGTCGGCCGCGCCGCCGCAGATGTCCAGGCGTGGGGCGAGAACCGAACGTGTCAGCGGCAGCCATCCGTGCTGCCCTGCCGCGTGGCATTTTGCCCCGCTGCGGCAATTTGCCCCTCGAGCATCCCCGCCCGCCGGCGTTTGATTTTGTCCCCAGCGGCCAAAATGACCTGTTTCACGGTACGTTCATGCAGTTCCTGGAGTTTGGCATGGCCCGTGCACCCGTGCAATGGGAACGCTCCGGCCACGAGCTGCCTACGGAGCATCTCGCGTGCCGGTCGCCGAACGCCTTTCAGAAAATCTTCCTCGCCTGACATCCGCATCAACGGGCGCCAACGGAACGGAGCAAATGCCATGAACAACGCGTGGAAAATCGGCCGAATCGCAAATATCGACATTTACGTGCATTGGTCGTTTCTTCTCTTGCCGGCATGGGTCGCATACAGTGCGCTGTCGGCAGGCGGGGGATCCGCGGCGGCTGCGGCGGCCGTCGGGTTCGTCTTGGCGGCTTTCGGGTGCGTCCTGCTCCACGAACTGGGCCACGCGCTGGCCGCGCGGCACTTCAAGATCCACACGCACGATATTACTTTGCTTCCGATCGGAGGCGTGGCGCGGCTGGCCCGAATGCCGCGACGGCCGTTGCACGAACTGGCGGTCGCCCTGGCAGGACCGGCCGTCAATGTTGTCATCGCCGCGTCCCTTGCGCTCGGATTTGTGCTCGCCGGCAGCGATCCGCTGCGGGCGGGCGGATCCATCGTGGGGGGGTCGTTTCTCGGTAATCTGTTCTGGCTGAACATCGTCTTGGTCGTGTTCAACCTGCTGCCGGCGTTCCCCATGGACGGCGGACGCGTGCTGAGAGCCCTGATGGCGATTCCGCTGGATTACGTGACGGCGACGCGTGGAGCCGTGGCGGTGGGGCAGGTATTCGCCGTGGGCCTCGGCCTATTGGGCCTGTTCAGCAATTGGATGCTCATTCTGGTCGCGCTGTTCATCGTGCTGGCGGCCCGCGCCGAAAGAGAATTGGTGGAGACCCGTGCGTCGATGAACGGTGCGTTCGTTCGCGACGCCATGCTCACCAACGTCGAAGTGCTGCACGCCGAGTCGACCGTCCGCGAGATCCTGCCCTTGTTGACCGCCCGTTCGCAGCGGGATTGGCCCGTCGTACGGCACGGCCATATCATCGGCATCGTGTCCGACTCGGCTATTCGGCAGGCGCTGCAATCCAACAGAGCCGACGTGCGCCTGCCGGAAATCATGCAGCAAACGAGCGGAGTGATCGACAGCGATACGGCTCTGTCGGAAGGATTCGATCGGCTCCACGACTCGGATCTGGACAGCCTGGCCGTGGTTCAGTCGGGCCGGATCGTCGGTCTGCTCACTCGTGACATCCTCCGCAGGTGGCAGGCGACGCGTCCGCATCTCGATCGCCATCCCCCACCCGTAGCGTGGGATCCAGCCCGGGCCTGATGTGCCGTCTCGAACCGCATCGCGGACACGCCTCCTGGCACGGCGGTCCGCAGATGAACGCGGGTAACGGTCGGCCACGGAGCACCAACGGCAGGGAAGCGGATTGCGGCAATATAGTCGCCCCCTCGACACGACCCCGTGCCTCTCTCGACCTATACGATTCGAAACGGTTTCAATAGACCCACACGAAAAGGATAGTGTCACGACGCGATTGACGAGGCCGGTCGCGGAGCACTGGCCGGCGCTGTGCGGTCGCCTTTTCAAAGAATTCAATGACGAGCGGTTGCAAAATGCCCTGTAATGGCTCAACGACCGGGAAGTGTCACCGCAAAATCAGGTTTTGAAAATCAGCTCTAGGATGGTTGCTCTGAGTCCGGCACGACCGCCGGCGGTTCGGGGATCTGCTCATCCGTGTCCTCGGCCGGCGGCACCTCCTCGAGACCCGGCAACGCGCGGCAACGAATCTCCCATCCGCCACCGAGTGCTTTGTAGATGGCGATCAGGCTCGTCGTAACGGCCCCGCGGCTTTCGGCAAGCTGATCCTGCTGCGTAACGAGGAACGTTTGCAGGCTGAACACGCGGTTGAAGTCGATCGCCCCGTCCCGGTACTGGATCAGGGCCAGATCCACGCTCCGCTTGGCCGCGTCGGCACTGCCACGCAATGCGGCCGCCCGCTCCTGCTCGCGAAGGTACGACGCGATCGCATCTTCGACTTCCCTGTTGGCTGCCAGGACCGTGTTCTGGTAGGCCACGGCTAATTGGTCGAAGCGCGCTTCCTGCACGCGAATGTTGTTGCGTAGGCGGCCGTAATTCAGAATATTCCAGCGGAAGCCAGGCGAGATCGCTCCCGCGAAGCTCCGTGACGTAAACAATTCGTTGAATTCCACGGCGTCCACGCCGATCGTGCCGACAATGGAAAACCGCGGATAGAGGTCGGACACGGCGATTCCAATCCGCGCGCTTTGTGCGGCCGCCTCGCGTTCGGCGCGGCGAACGTCAGGTCGGCGACGCAACAGGTCCGCCGGAACGCCCACTGCGATGTTCCGCGGCGGCACGGGAATCTGGCCGGCTCCGACCAGCGCCCGCAAGTTGCGCGGAGGAATGCCCAGCAGGAAGCACAGCGTATTTTGTGCAAGGCGGATGTTCTTTTCGAATTCCGGGATGAGGGATCGCGTTTCCTCCAGGTTGGAACGGGCCTGCTGTACGTCCAGTTCCGTGACCGCACCGTTGGTGAATCGCACGTCGGCCAGGCGCAGACTGCCCTGCTGAATCTCCACATTCGTCCTGGCCAAGGCCAGCCGCTCCTCGAACGTTCGCATCTGAACATACGCCGCGGCGACTTCTGCGATCAGGCAAACCAGCACCGCGTCGTAGTTGTCCACCGACGCGTCGAGGTCGGCGTCGGCCGCCTCGATCGCCCGCCGGAACCGACCCCAGAAATCAAGCTCCCACGCCGCGTCGAATCCGGTCGACCACAGGTCGAAACTGCGCTCGACCAATGCCATACCGGGAGGCAGAGCACCGCCGGTGGGTAGCGCGTTGAGGCTCTGTTGGGTACGCACGTACTGGCCAAACGCCTGCTGCAATTGGGGAAAGAGGTTGCCGGCGGCGATGGCCCGCTGCGCGCGGGCCTCCAATACCCGCAACCCCGCCTCGCGTAGCGTCAGGTTCTGTTGGTACGCCATCACGATCAGGTTGTCCAAAACCGGATCGTTCAGTGCCGTCCACCACAAGCACGCGTCCTGCGGCTGACCCTCCAACTGCGGGTTGCCTCGTTCAATCCAATCCGGAGCCACCGGAGCGGCGGGCCGGAAATAGTCCGGACCCACCATACAACCGGTCTGACCCAGTAGCAGCATCGCCATGGCGATCGCCCACCCCGTGCGGCATCGAGTCGCCCGGTCTCCGCGATGCGCCATGCCGGAGCCTCTTGGGGTCCAATGGGCGTCGGGCGACGTGCCAACGGCGAGCGGGTAAACGGTGGCCAGCCTGAGGGTGTTCTGGCCCATGATGCGCCCCGAATGGGGAAAAATGACGGACGGGTATGTGAATTGGGGAACTCGCGAGGCCTGCCAACTCGTACATTGCGTCCAGCAGGACTAGCTGCCATTATCGGAACGAGGACTACGAGGGCATCAATCGATCCAATCGGACCACTATCGTTGTTCAAATCCGCAGGTGACGCAAAAACCGGGCATCCTCTACAATCGTCAGACTTGCTCATCCAGCGTCCATTGCAAGCGTAAAGCCGAAACGCGTCCTTGCCGGACGGAAACTGCCGGCCTCGCCAAGCCATGCCAGCCATCTACGAACATCCGCATACGGTCCAGCCACACGAAATCGACGGCATGGGCCATGCAAATAACCTGCATTTCTTGAAGTGGATGCAGGATGCGGCCGTCGCGCATTCGTCGGCCCAAGGATGGCCTCCGGAGCGATACGAACAGATTGGCGCGGGATGGGTCGTGCGGTCCCACACGATCGAATATCTCAGACCCGCGTTCTCCGGCGACGAGGTCACGGTTCACACGTGGGTCGCCGATTTCCGCAAGATCCGCTCGCTGCGGCGATACCGGACCGTGCGGTTCTCCGACAACACCGTTCTGGCCGTATCCGCCACCGATTGGACCTTTGTCGGCCGAAGGCAAGGCACCCCCCGTCGTGTCCCGCGGGAGCTTATCGAGGCATTTGAACTCGTTCCGGACGAGCAGGACACGCCGCAGCGACACACCCGCCCGCGTGTGGGGTGAGGCGCGCCTGCGTTGCCCGCGGCAAGCGGGGATGTGGTCGTGGGCCGCCCGGCCGGCCCTTTGATGTCCATCGCTGCGTGCGAGACGTTGGCCGGCGCGCAAACGCCTCGGGCATGGCCTACGTTTGCAATGCCTATTCATGTCACTTGCCATGCGGCCGCCGCATTTTTTAACGTTTTGATCATACCCTTGGTACGCATTGCCACGCTCGCAGCGATAGTACTGGTTGCCGCTTCCCCGGCCTGGTCGGTCCAGCCGGCGGACCGCGTGCTGCGCAACGGTCAGATCTACACAGTGGACTTGGCCTTTCCGTGGGCCGAAGCCGTGGCCATCCACAACGGCCGGTTTGTGTTCGTGGGTGGAAACGCGGATGCCGCGAGGTACATCGGACCGGACACCGACGTCATTGACTTGCGGCGCCGGTTCGCACTTCCGGGCATGGTCGACCTGCATGTCCATCTGTTCACTTCGTGCATTACCGCGTATATCGACGTGACGCTGCCGCCAGCGGGTTCCGTGGCCCAGGTGCAGACGGCCGTTGGGCAGTTCGCCGAATCCCATCCCGACAAACGCTGGATCCGTGGCGGCTACTGGGACCACACCGTTTTTTCCGGCGCGCCACCCCACCGGTCTCAATTGGACCAGGCAGTCGCCGACCGGCCAGTCGTGCTTGTGGACCAGACGGGAGAGAGCATGTGGCTTAATTCACGCGCTCTGGAAATGTGCGGCATATCAGGCGAAACGAGCGCCCCGGCGGGAGGCCGCATCATTAGAGATCCGAAAGATGGTCGTCCGTCGGGACTCATCCGTGGTGCGGCCCAGCGGCTCGTGCTGCGCAAGACGCCCCAACCCACGCGAGACGAGTTATGCGCGGCCCTGCGCCACGCGTTGGCTGAATTCGCCGAGAGCGGCGTGACAACCGTGCAAACCGCCGAAGGCTGCCTGCCCTGGCTCGAAGCGTTGTATGAACTCGAGCAGCAAGATCTGCTGACGCTCCGTGCGGCGTTCAGCTTCGATTGGGAAACGAGTTATGTGACAGCCTTTACGACGGCGGAGTTGGAAGATCAGATGGGGCGCCGCGATGACTACCGCAGCGAATTGATTTATCCTGATTTTGTGAAACTGTTTGTCGACGGGGCGCCCACGGGCCGACACATTGCCGTGCTCGAGCCGTTCCAGGACGACGCGACCGACTTCGGCACGTTGCGCATCAGTGCCGAGGCGCTGGCCAATGCGACGGTCAGATTCGACCGCGCTGGTATTGGCGTGAAGTTCCACGCCATTGGCGATCGGGCCGTGCGCGTCGCTCTGGACGCCGTCGAGGCGGCCCGCCGGAGCAACGGTTACGCGGGCCCACCCCACACCATCGCCCACCTGGAAATGGTCGACGCGGCGGACATTGGCCGATTCCGCACGCTGAACGTCGTCGCCGAATTCTCGCCGGGCATCACCCATCCTGATCCCGCATTCGCCGCGGCCGTTGTTCCGCTGATCGGCAGACAGCGCTATGAACATTTTTGGCCGATTAACGCCATCCTGGAAACCACGGCGCGCGTGGCGTATGGCAGCGCCTGGAACGCTTTGCCGGCCAATCCGTGGCCGCAACTCGAGGGCTTCGTGACGCGACGCCATCCTCGCGATCCCGGCTTGGGCCAGCTCAATGCAGCACAGGCCATCCGCCTGGGCGAAGCCCTGGAAATGATGACACTTGGCGGCGCTTACGCCATCGGTCGTGACGACCAGATTGGCAGCATCGGCGAAGGCAAACGGGCCGATTTGATCGTCGTCGATCGGAATCCTTTCCAGCTGGCCCGCAGCGGCCGGCACGATTTGCTCAGCGAGACTCGTGTGCTGATGACCGTGTTTAACGGCCGCGTCGTTTACGAAGCGGAGTAGCGTCGTCGTACCCTGAGGCGGAACACGCACCACGCCACAATTGCCGTGCTCGCCAAGACGATTCCGGCCGGCTCGGGAATCGTTTCGATGCCGCCCGTTTGAGGTGAAATTGACAGGCACGCAAGATTTGACGCCGCAAGATGATACAGGAATCAGAATAGACGACAAGTCGCCGGAAAACAGGTTTTTCGGATTCCCACGACGCCCCCCGTCCTTCGTTGAGGGCGTCTCTTCTCTGGACGGTTCCGGCGAGAGCACACCGGACTGGCCGCGCGGTTCCCGAACAGGGGGACGATCGACCCCCTCGTATTCAGGAACCGTGTGAGCTTCGATCCGATCCCCGCGACCCACTGTTCCCCGCGTCGCGTTATCCAACCTTTCCACCGAGTCCGGCTCCGCTGCGGTATTGCTGTTCGTCGGTGTGACGGGCATAATCGCGCCCACCCTGGGAACCCTCCGCAGCGAAACCAGTATGGCAAATTCGCACCATGCGGGCGGCGAATGGAACTCGTCGCGTCTGCTGATTCTCGATGATGTCGGCAAGACATATCGGATGGGCGATATCGACGTGCCGGTCCTTGTCGGCGTGAACCTGGAGATTCTGACCGGCGAGTTTCTGGTTGTCGCCGGACCTTCGGGGTCGGGAAAGAGCACGCTGCTGAATCTGGTGGGGGGAATTGACCGGCCCACGGTGGGGTCAATCACTTTCGACGGCCAGGATTTGGGAACGCTTTCGGATCGCCGGCTCACGCTCTACCGCCGGCAGCACGTGGGGTTCGTGTTTCAATTTTACAATCTCGTGCCGACCCTCACCGCGGCCGAGAATGTCATGGTTTGCACGCAAATCAGTCCGCGATCGATGGACCCGCTGGATGCCCTGCGGACGGTCGGGCTTGAACACCGCGTCGACCATTTTCCGGCGCAGTTGTCCGGCGGGGAACAACAGCGGGTGGCGATCGCCCGGGCGATTGCCAAGCATCCCAAGCTGTTGCTGTGCGACGAGCCGACCGGCGCGCTGGACCTTGAGACGGGCCGCATGATCTTGCAGTGTCTCGTGGAGATCAACGAGCAGTTGGGGACGACCACGATGCTCATCACGCACAATCTGGCTATTGCGGGGATTGCCCACCGGGTGGTCCGCATCGGGTCGGGCACCATCGCGGCATCGACGCGGAACGCGGACCGGATCGCGCCTGCGGAGGTGTCGTGGTGAACGTCCTCGACCGCAAGCTTGTGCGCGATTTGTCCCACGCCCGGGGCCTCATTGCCGCCGTGTTGCTGATCATCACGGTCGGCGTCGCGGGATTCGTGGCGTTTCTATCGGTGTATTTCAATCTGGAATTGGCGCGCCGCGGTTATTATGCGCGTTGCCGGATGGCGGACTTCTGGGTGGACATCGAAAAATTTCCGCTGCACGAAATGGACCGCCTGGGCGGCATCGCGGGCGTTTCCGAGATTCGGTCACGCGCGGCGTACCCGGTGCGCGTCGACATCAACCAGTCCGACAAGCCCATCACGGGCCTCTTGCTGTCGATGCCGGACCAACCCCAGTCGGTAATCAACGGTCTGATGCTGATACGGGGAGGATACTTTACCGATGCGCGTCGCGAGGAGGTCATCGTTCACGAAGCATTCGCCCGTGCACGCGCGGTGGGGCCCGGGGACCGCCTGCATGTGTTTGTAAAAGGTCGGCGCCAGGAACTGCACGTCGTGGGGACGGCAATCAGCAGCGAATTTGTGATGACGGTTCCACCCGGCGCACTGCTTCCGGACAACGAACGTTACGGCATTTTTTACGTAAAGCGCAGTTTTGCCGAAGAACTTCTGGATATGCAGGGCGCCGCCAACCAAGTGGTGGGGATCCTCACTCCCGAATTTCGGAAGCGGCCTCAGCTCGTGCTCGACCAGATCAAACAAGTTTTGTCGCCGTATGGCGAGGCCACATCGACGCCGCTTCGCGACCAGCACTCCCATTTCGCACTGTCGATGGAAATCATGCAGCAACGTACCCAGTCGCTGATTCTCCCGACGATTTTCCTGATCGTGGCCGCTTCCATTCTGAACCTGTTGATGATGCGGATCGCCGAGCAGCAGCGGACGGTCGTGGGCACGCTGAAGGCGGTGGGGTACGGCAATCGCACGCTGCTGATGCACTATCTGAATTTCGGGCTGCTTGTGGGCGTGCTGGGCGGGCTGGCCGGAGTGGCGCTGGGCTACGGGCTGGCCGGCCTGCTGACGGAGTTGGAGCGCCCGTTCTTCGAATTCCCGAACTTGAAGAACCGTCCGTACCCCCTCGTGGCCCTGCCGTGCCTGCTGTTGAGCGTGGCCTGCGCCATGCTGGGCACGCTGCGCGGCGTGCGGATGGTGTTGCGGCTGACCCCGGCCGAGGCGATGCGTCCGAAGGCGCCGCCCTCGGCCCGGCGGGTCGCGCTGGAACGGGCGCGGGCCCTGTGGAAACATTTGGACTTTCGCTGGCAGATGGCCATCCGCAACATTTTCCGTCCTCGGATCCGCACCTTTACCAGCGTCTTCG
>CAZNKT010000154.1:0-11008 GCA_964573605.1 uncultured Pirellulales bacterium | reverse complement strand
CTTCGGGTTATGATTTTCGCAGGTCTTTCGCCCGAAGTGGCGCTGTCCAACTAGTGTCACATCGGCGGAATTAGTTTTCCAATACGTCTTCCAGCACTTCTTCCGCCACGTAGATCGGCTTGGGCGGATCGCAGGTGACGGCCACGGCGATGGCATCCGACGGCCGGGCGTCGACTTCGACAAGTTCGCCCTCGTGCCGGATACGCAGCAGTGCGTAATAGGTATGCTCTTTCAATTCGCTGATCACCACGTCTTGAACCTCCGCTCCCAGGCTCTCGATCGCACCGACGAGCAAGTCATGCGTCAACGGCCGTGGCGTGTGATAATTCTTCACACGACGATCGATGCTCGTCGCCTCGAAGATGCCGATCAATATGGGAAAGGTGCGGTCGCCGTCCACTTCCTTGAGATAGATAACCTGCTGGTCGTTGATTTCGCTGATGACAATCCGAGACAACTCCATCTGAACCGGCATAATGGCACCTTTCGGGCTGGCCACGAACGACGTATCACGCCCCCGATTATACTTGGCCGATGCATCGCAAGGCCAGTGGCCGCCTCGTCTTCAAAACCGCGCTGCTAAAAGCAGTTTCAAAACGCCCTGCAATCGCTCCACGACCGGGGAAGGTAGCAGCAAAATAACCGCAAAATCAGGTTTTGAAACCGTCTCGAATGCACCCAGCACGACCAACGGAAGCCCGGCGAACTGGCCGTTGGACGCAACGCTGCGGTTCCTTGTCCGCGCCGCCTTGCCCACGGCCGCCCCCGGGCCGCCGGCAAGGGACGGGCGGTGCCGACGCACCAGGACAGGCGCACCAGGACAGGCGCACCAGGACAGGCGCCCGCGGACCGCTATTTCCCGGCGCGCAAGCCGTCCAGCGTCTTGAGAGTGGTTGCGAGCTGCCGCTGCAAATCATCCAGGCTTTCGCGCTCCCGCTGCACCACCAGGGCGGGAGCGCGCGTGGTAAACCGTTCGTCGCTGAGTTTCTTTTTCTTGCCCGAGATGGTGGTTTCGAGTTTCTGCTGCTGTTTTTCCAGTCGGGCGATCTCCGCGGAAATATCGATGAATTGCGCGACGTCCACATAGACGTCGATATCACCAAGCTTCTTACCGATCGATGTGGGCGTCGGCCGCACCTCGGGCCCCCACTCCGCGACCCGCGCGCACGCCATGGTCGTGAAGTAGGGCTCCATGGGCTGCAGCAGGGCGACCGTGGCGTCGCCACAGCGAACGAGCATGTCGACGTGCGCTTTCGGCGAAATGCCTTGCCGGCTGCGTAATTCGCGCACGGTGCCCAGCACCGACTGGAACCGTGCGAAACGCTCTTCGACCTCCGCATCGCGCTGTTGGGCCGCTGGCCATGGCGCAATCATGATACTCTCGTCCGCGGGTTGCACGACGTCGATCCCCCGCTCCGGCGCCCGCCGCGACAGTTGCTGCCATACCTCTTCGGTCAAGAACGGAAGCATCGGGTGCAGCAGGCGCAACAGAACGTCCAGCGTCCAGGCGGCCAGCCGTTGGGCCACCGCCCGTGAGCTGCTGTTTTGCAGACGCGGCTTGAGCATTTCCACGTAAAAACTACAGAATTCATCCCAGGCAAATCCGTAAAGAGCACGGGCCGCATCCGCGAAGCGGAAAGCCTGCTGGGCATCGGTAACCACCGCCGCGACGGTGCCCAACCGGCTCAGGATCCAGCGATCTTCCAGCGCCAGTTCGTCGTCCGCCACCGGAGCGGCCGTGTAGTCCTCGAGATGGAGCAGCACGAATCGCGACGCGTTCCAGAGCTTGTTGCAGAAGTTGCGGCCCAATTCAAAACGTTCGCTGACCACAACCGCCCGCGGCAGCGCACGATCCTCCTCGGTATGGGCCCATTGCGTGGCGAATGGCCGGTCGCACTTGGAACATTCGATCCGCGGAAGCATCCTGTTCTCCCGTGTCTGCTCGACGTGCGCCTGGCAATGGGGACATTCGAATTCCACCGGCATGCGAACGTCCTGGGTTTCGGTGGTCAGATACGCCAGAGCGAACCGCAAGGCGTCCGCGCCGAACTTCTCCATCACATCGATCGGATCGACGCCATTGCCCTTCGACTTCGACATGCCTTCGCCGTAACCGTCGAGGATTTTGGGGTGAATGTAGACCTCCCTAAAGGGAATATCTCCCACGTTGTACAGACCGGCCAGCACCATGCGGGCGACCCACAGGGAAATAATATCGCGGCTCGTGACGAGCGTGCTGGTCGGATAAAAGTACTGCAGATCAGGCGTAGGATCCGGCCAACCCAGCGTGGAATGGGGCCACAGTGCCGAGCTGAACCAGGTATCGAGCACGTCTTCGACCTGGGACATTCCGGCCGATTCCAGTCTGCGCTCCCAATCGTCGTGGTCGGGCGCGACGCAGGTGAAGACCGTCAGTTGGTCTGGTTCGGGGCCGGCCTCCACCTGGCAGCAGAGAAACGATGCCAATCCCGGCCGGACGCGAATCGTCAAGTTGTCGGCGTCGATCGCCTCGATGTGCGGCAGCCGCTGCATTTCCGCTGGGAGATCCCGGCGAGCAAGAATCGCCGTCCAGACGGGAATGCGATGTCCCCACCACAATTGCCGGCCCACGGGCCAATCCCGCTTTTCACCGAGCCAGTCGAGATAGCCTTTGGCGTATCGGCCGGGGATGATGCGAACCCGCTCATCCACCACGGCATCCATGGCCGACTGCGCAAGCTGGTCCATTTTCACGAACCACTGATCCGCTAGATACGGTTCGATAGGGGTCTTGCTGCGGTCCGAGTGCGCCAGATCGATCTCCCGATCCTCGACGTCCACCAGCAGATCGCGGCGATCCATATCCTCAGTGACACGTTCCCGCGCCTGCTCGATCGTCAGACCTTCGTACGCCGCGGCGTTGTTGTTGAGCGTTCCGTCCGGATGGAGAATATTGATCATCGGCAATCCGCACCGCCTGGCCACGTCGTAGTCGTTTGGATCGTGCGCGGGCGTAATCTTCACGCAGCCACTGCCCATTTCCGGCTTCGCCCACGGATCGGCAATCAAAGGCACAACGCGATCGACCAGGGGACATCGCACTTGCCGCCCGTCGACGGCCATGTCCCGAAGCTGGATCAGTTCCGCCAGCCTATCGCGGCGCCGGGCGCGGATCGCTTCTATCTCGGCGTCCAGCGCTGCCCTGTCTTTGGAGGGGGCGGTCTGCCGTTTTTCGGTGAGCACTTGTTCGGCCGCGGCGAGCGCCCCGGCCGGGTCGGGATGAACGGCCACGGCCGTGTCGCCCAGCATCGTTTCCGGCCGCGTGGTGGCAAACACGACATATTGGGGCTCGCCCGGCTTCGGATCGACGACCGGATAGCGGAAGTGCCAGAAATGCCCGTGGATGGGATCGTGAAACACTTCGTCATCGCTAACGGCGGTTTGCAGAAACGTGTCCCAGTTCACCAGCCGTTTGCCGCGGTACACGAGTCCGTCGTCGAACAAACGGAAGAATGTCTGCCGTACCGCCCGAGCACACACGTCATCGAGCGTGAAACGTGTGCGCTGCCAGTCGCAGCTACATCCCATCTGTTTGAGCTGGTTCAGAATCCGGGCTTCGTATTCCTGTTTCCACTGCCAGATGCGTTCTACGAGGCGTTTGCGTCCCAGGTCGTGCCGCGTGACGTTTTCTTCCTCGAGCAATCGCCTTTCGACGACCGCCTGTGTGGCGATTCCGGCGTGGTCGGTGCCCGGCACCCACAATGTGTTATCGCCCTTCATGCGATGAAAGCGGACAATGACGTCCTGCAGCGTATTGTTCAGGGCGTGCCCAAGGTGCAGCGCTCCGGTCACGTTGGGAGGCGGAATGACGATGGCGAATGGCTTTCGAGCGGGATCCGGCTCGCTGTGGAAGTAGCCGTGCTGTTCCCAGAACGGATACCACCGCTGCTGCGCGGCCAGATGGTCGTAGTGCCGAGCGAGAGTGGCATCTTGAAGTGGCTGTGGCATCGTGGAGCATCCCGTTGTCGCAAAGAAGGCTGGGCCTCTGGCGGGTGATGTCCCGGACGGTTTGGGACGGTTTGTGGCAGAGGTTAGCGGGGGCGGAGACCGGTGACAAGCCGGCGTGGCCTCGTGCCAAGCCGCCCGGTCCGTCTATCCGGCGGCAGCGGTCGCCGATTCGCTGGCCTCGTTCATGATCAGCTTGTATTCGAAACTATCGACCAGCGCGTGCCAACTGGCCTCGATAATGTTCTCGTTCACGCCTACGGTGCCCCACACGTCGTCTTCGTCACGGCTTTCGATGACCACGCGAACGCAGGCCGCCGTGGAGGCCTCCGAGTTTATCACGCGCACTTTGTAATCGACCAGATGCATCGTCCGCAGCGAGGGAAATTGGCCGTTGAGGGCTTTGCGCAGCGCGGCGTCCAGTGCGTTGACCGGGCCGTCGCCCTCGGCAACTTCATGCACGACATCCCCGCCAATCTTCAGCTTGACGGTCGCTTCCGTCGTCGTGTGGCCGTCGCGGTCGGTTTCCACGTTGACGTGGTAGTTCAGCCGCTCGAAATGAGGCACGAACGTGCCCGCGCATTTCTTGACGAGCAGATCGAAGGACGCCTGTGCGGCTTCGAACTGGTACCCTTCGTTTTCCAGATCGACGACTCTTTCGAGTATCTTGTCCATCAATACCCGATCATGTTGGATGTCGTGCCTGGTCGTCAAAGCGATGATATTGGAACGTCCGGATAACTCGCTGACCAGCACGCGTCGTTCGTTGCCGACCTCGTCCGGCGAGATGTGCTCGTAGCTGGCGGGCGTCTTGGAAATCGCGTGGACGTGCATGCCGCCTTTATGGGCGAAAGCACTGGGCCCCACGAAGGGCTGGTTGACCCGAAAGTGCATGTTGGCCGTTTCATACACATACCGGGACAATGCTGTCAGATGTTCAACTCCTTCACCGTCCAGCACACCGTAACCGTGCTTTTTCAAAGCCAGATTGCCAATCACCGAAATCAGGTCCGCGTTGCCGCACCGCTCTCCCAATCCGTTCAGCGTTCCCTGAACCTGGGTGGCGCCGGCGTCAACGGCGGCCAAACTGTTGGCCACCGCCAGGTCACAGTCGTTGTGGCAATGAATCCCGACGGGCACGTGCAGGGCGGCGACGGCCGCGCGCGTCATCTCGGCCACCTCGTCCGGCATACTTCCTCCATTGGTGTCGCACAGCACCACCTGGCCCGCGCCCGCTTCGGCCGCCGCCAGGATGGCGTGTTTGGCGTACGACGCATCCACCTTCCAACCGTCAAAAAAGTGTTCGGCATCGAAGATCACTTCCCGTTCCGCCTCCTGCAGCAACCGCACGCTGTCGGCAATCATCTCCAGATTTTCCTCCAGCGTCACTCCCAGCACCTGGGAAACGTGAAACGCCGATGCCTTGCCCACGAGAGTCACGATCGGCGCTCCCGATTGGATCAGCGCCTGCATGCCCGGATCGTCGGCGGCCGACCGGCCCCGTCGCCGTGTCATCCCGAACGCGCACACCTTGGCGCGCTTCAAATCCAGCTGTTGAACGCGCTGGAAGAACTCCGCGTCTTTGGGGTTGGACATGGGGTATCCGCCTTCGATGAAGTCGAATCCCAGTTCGTCCAGGCGCCGCGTGATGAGCACTTTGTCCTCCAGGGAGAAGTTCACCCCTTCACCCTGCGTGCCGTCGCGCAACGTCGTATCGTAGATCTGGATCCTGCGCATGGTCGACTCCACCGTGATGTCCCACAAAAAAAAGCCCTGCGGCCGCTTCTGGCCTCAGGGCTTGATTTGCAATGCGGTCCTCTAATGCGCCCCTATGGCCACGTCCCGAAGTCTAGAATGATGCTCATAATCGCGATGCCGATCGCCACGCGACCTGCCCGGTCGCTCATCATACGGTAGGCCTTCGTCGACAGTGCCATGTTCGCTTCCGCAGCGTCAATCATAGGTTTGCGGGTCAGCCTCCGTGCCCGGCAGGCGTTGCAAGCCGGCAGGCCGGCCGCAAAAGGCTCGCCTCTCAACTTCGTGACCGCCGGCGCACGGCAGCCTTTTCAAACTTAGGGCCTCGCCGTCCGGCTGTCAACCAAGACATCCGACGGGCGCCCGACCTCTATACCGCCCGTCGCCGACCCGCTCGACGGCGAGATTCGACGCCGGGACGCGATGCAAGCGGCCGCGGTCGGCCTCGATGGTCATCACTCCGGCGACGACCGCCGCCCGTGTCCGCGACGTCCTCGTCCTGATCGAGCTCTTCGTCGTCGCCTTCATCGACTTCTTCATTTTCGCCTTCGCCGTCTTCGTGCGGCTCGTCGTCCTCGACTTCGTCGTCCTCGTATTCATCTTCATCGACCTCTTCGTATTCGCCGTCCTCGTCGTCCTCGTATTCGCCGTCCTCGTCGTCCTCGTATTCGCCGTCCTCGTCGTCCTCGACTTCGTCGTCCTCGTATTCGTCGTCCTCGACTTCTTCGTATTCGCCTTCATCGACCTCTTCGTATTCGTCGTCCTCGTCTTCGCCCTCCTCGTATTCATCGTCTTGGTATGGTGCATCCTTGTCGTCGATGTCGTCGTGCTGGTCCTGCGCTTGTTCGTTGTCGAACGACTCATCCGGGTCGCGGCTCTCTATTTCCAAGGCCCCTGGCGCGGCCTGCCCGTCCGCTTCCGGGCCTTCGTCCTGATCCCATGGCTCGGTCGACGCGGAGCCATGGGGACGGATGGTTTTGTGCCGCCGGGACGAGGGGGGCGCGACCGGTGCGACCAGTCCGGGACGCGGCGCCTCGATGCCGCCTCCGGTTTCGTCGCGGCCGGCGCTCATGGCTTCCCACTGCTGTACGGAAACAAGCACTTCGCGCGCCTGCGATCCGTTGTAGCTGCCCACGATGCCGTCTTCGGCCATGTAGTCGATGAGGCGCGCCGCGCGGCCATAGCCAATTCCCAGCGTGCGTTGCAGCAGAGAAACACTGCCGCGGCCTTCGCGCACCACCACATCCACCGCGCCCTCATACAATTCATCCCGCGATGAGAACGGGGCGGCTGTCTCCTGCTTGTCGTCAGTGAATTTCAGCTGCACGAGTTCCTTGACGAATTGGGGTTCGGACGTGCCGACGGCCTTGATCAGATCGGTGATTTCGTCGTCGCTCAGGAACGTTCCCTGGCCGCGGATCACGGTGCTCGTTCCGGGCAGCAGGAACAGCATGTCGCCGTTTCCCAGCAGCTTGTCCGCGCCGGTCTCATCGAGAACGACGCGGCTGTCGGTGCGACTGGCGACCTGGAACGCGATGCGGGCCGGCAGGTTCGACTTGATCAAGCCGGTGATGACGTCCACGGTCGGTTTTTGCGTGGCCAGGATGAGGTGGATTCCGACGGCGCGGCTTTTTTGCGCCAGGCGAATGATATGTTGTTCGACCTCTTTTCCCGCGGTCATCATGAGGTCGGCCATCTCGTCGGCAACGATCACGATGAAAGGCAGTTGTCTGGGGATCTTCTCCCATTCCTCGTCGGATTCTGGCTGCATCCGTTCACGAAGTTCCTCTTCACCAAGTTGGTTGAAGACACTGACGTGTCTTACTCCGGCGCGGGCCAGGAACGAGTAGCGTTCTTCCATTTTTTCGACGGCCCAGGCCAGGATCGCTTCGGCCTTTCTCATGTCCGTCACGACTGGATGCATCAGGTGCGGGAGACTCTTGTACGGGCTGAGTTCGACCATTTTTGGATCGATCATTAACATCCGCACTTCGTCGGGCCGCCGCGTCATGATCATGGATGCGATCATCGAGTTCAGGCATACGCTCTTGCCCGTACCGGTGCGGCCGGCGATGAGCAGGTGGGGCAGCGTGGCGAGGTCGACGACCATGGGACTGCCGGACACATCCTTGCCCAGGAACAAAGGGATCTTCATGCGGGAGGCGCGGCCTGTGGATTCCTCGATGACTTCACGCAGGCGCACCAGTTGACGGCTCTCGTTGGGGACTTCGATCCCGACGGTATTCTTGCCCGGAATGGGGGCCACGATGCGGACGCACGGTACTCGCAACGCGATGGCCAGATCCTCGGACAGCCCCGTGATCCTGGACAGCCGCAGTCCCGCTTCCAGTTGCACTTCGTATTGCGCGATGACCGGCCCGGTTTCGATCTCCACAACTTTTACGTTGTGTCCAAAATTGGCGAACGTCTTTTCCAGGATCTTTGCTTTGCGGCGGACCTCCTTCTCGTGCGCGTCGTAGGCGACGTGCTCGGCCTCCAGCAGCAATTCTGCGGACGGCAGTTCGTAGTCAATCGCCTCATCGGTGCAGCTGGCAGCGTCCAGCTCCTGCATCACCTCTTCGCGTTCCGCCTGTTTTGGCTTGCTGATCCGCAAGGCGGAAGCGATGCGTCCCTTGACACCCAGTTTTCGGTCTTTGGTCGGCGGGGGCACACTGCCAGCGTCCCCCGTTGGTTCCGCTTCGTCCGGCAGCGGTTCCCTCTGTTGTGCGGCCGCCGCGCGGGCACGGATGCGCACCGACGGGTTGGAATCCGGGACGGCATGTTCCTCGTCTTCGTCGTAGTCATCCTCGTCGTATTCGTCTTCCTCGTACTCGTCCTCTTCGTCGTACTCTTCATCCTCGTCGTCTTGCTCTTCGTCGAGATCCTGTTCATCATCGCGGGCACGCTGGCCGTCGCTGCCGGGGCCATTTCGCACGATGCCGGCCACCCACCCGCCGCAGGCCGCCGTGAGAATGGCGGCCCGCCCCAGGGCGCGGGGGATCAGGTAGTCGGTGCACATCAACAGTCCGGCCAACATCATGCTCAGCGCCAGTATGGAGGCGCCCGCCAGGGCGAAGTGCATTTCCAGGGTGGTGCGGCCCGCCGCGCCGAGGAATCCGCCCGCGCCGACGACCGGGCCTGGAGACTTTTGCGGCAAGATCAGAGCCAGCACCGTCGTCAGCCCCAGCAGGGAAAGGATCCACCCACCGGTCCGGATAAACGGCTGGTCGATCTTTCGACGAAGCAGCAGCAGGCCATCCAGGACGACCAGGGAAACAAGCAGGTAGAAGGCGCCCATTCCCAGGCCATTGAGCAACCGGTCCGCCAGCCACGCGCCGACTCGCCCGCACGCGTTGCGAACTTGCTGCCCTCCGGGGTATACCAGCGTACTGGGCGGGTCCGCCGGATGGTACGTGCACAGGGCGACACCCAGAAAGATGACGCCTGCCAGCAAAGCCAGCGCGAACAGATCCCGCTTCAGGTTGCGTTCGACCAACATAGGCGCATCATGCTTCAGGAGGGCAAGAGTTAGCGACAACGTCCGCGTGACGCGGTTGTTATCTCCGCAGCCACCTCCCTGGCGCGCTCGATCTTCCTTGCCGCGCCTCCTCGTCCGGTTGGTGCACCACCGGCTTCCGATAGAAGCGCAAACCGCGTAAGAAGTGTAGCACGTACCGGGTGGCCATCGCGGGCCGGAGCCCGTGCAACATGCGAAAAGACCGAATCGAGGTTCCGATTAGACGGTGTGGACTGGATATGCGGCCGGGGTCACTTCGGTCGCGCGAAATTGCGAACCGGTCGCATACTCCCGTCAGAGAGACAACGCACGATGGCCACCAGTTGCCGGGCGGGACCGACGGCGGCGAATTCTTGCCCCGGCTCCCCCGCCGCACGGTGGATGACCTGCCCGCGCACAATCCGGTACGTCTCGGGCTCGGTAAGGATGACCCGGCCGAGCGACGAAAGCACGCGCAACGGTGAATGCAGGTTGCCGTGAATCGTATCGGGGAGCAGTTGGTCGAGTGGTACGGCTTCGTCCAGGCACATCGTGCCAATGGCGGTGCGAACCAGAGACGTCATCACGGCGTCCGTGCCTGCGGCACGTGCCAGGTCGCGGCCCAGCGAGCGGACATAAGTACCGCTGTTGCAGCGAATGGAAAGCCGCAGCTCGGGGTACTCGTAGTGCGTGATTTGCAGAGCGTATACCGTCACGCGCCGCGGTGGTGTTTCGACGGCGTGTCCGCCCCGCGCCAGACGATACGCGCGGCGGCCGCCAATTTTGATTGCCGAATAGGCCGGAGGATGCTGCCGGATTTCACCGGTCAGACTTCGGGCGGCGTCCATCAGCTCGCTGCGTGCCGGCGGGGCCGCACCGTCGAGCAAAGCAACGTCCGTTTCCAAATCGAGCGAAGCGCTGGTTCGTCCCAACAGAAACGTGGCCTGGTAGCACTTCGGCAGCCGTTGGGCATACGAGATGAGGCGCGTCGCCGGCCCCACACAGACGACGAGCAGGCCGTGCGCCAACGGGTCGAGGGTACCGGCGTGACCCGCCTTGGCCCCCTGCAAACAGCGCTGTACGCGGTCGACAACCCGCCGCGAAGTCCGTCCCACCGGCTTGTCGACGAGCAAAACGCCCATCGGCTGCATGGTCGCCTCCCACGGTTAATCCACGTATACTACGCGTCGTATTGCCTTTGGTCGCGCGTTTCAGAACCTGTACAACGCCATTCCGACTTCCAGGCCGCTCGTTGATAGATGCCATACGACCACGAGGAACCAGCATCCGATTCGCTGGCATCCGCCCTCGATCGGTGCGGTATTCGGATGGTCGTCGATCAGCAGCAATTGCTGCAGCGGTACTGCGAGGCTGTCTGGTGCTGGAACCTGCGCCTCAATCTGACACGGCATACGACCTATGACAAGTTCGCCTCACGCGACGTGGCCGACTCCCATCAGATCGCATCGCTGGTGGCAAGGAACCAATCCATGCTGGATATCGGTACCGGTGCGGGTGTGCCGGGCGTCGTGCTCGCCATCCTTCGGCCCGACCTGACGGTATCGGTTTGTGAGTCCGTCGCCAAGAAGGCGCGGGCCGTGAAGGCGATCGTAGACAACTTGGAACTGCCCGTGGCCGTCGTGCACGATCGGGCGGAGCGGCTCCTTGAGCGTTCGTCCTTCGACACGCTCGTGGCCCGCGCCGTGGCCCCCCTCCCGTAACTGCTCCGCTGGGTGGCCCCTCACCGATCCCGGTTCCATCAGTTGCTGGTGA
>CAZNKT010000153.1:0-11085 GCA_964573605.1 uncultured Pirellulales bacterium | reverse complement strand
CCGACTTCGTCATGCACGCGGAGAGTTACGGCGCGTCCGGGCATCGCCTGCAAAGGGTCAGCGAACTCGTGCCCTTGGTGCAGTCCTGTTTCGACAAACGCGGAGTGCACGTGATCGACGTGCCCGTGGATTATTCCGAGAACGATCGCATCCTGCACGATGAGATTCAAGAACTGAGCCAACAGATCTAACGAGGCCCACATGTCACTCGCCGACACGTATCCGTTTTACCTTGCCAACGCGGCCCACTGCTCGAACACGGTTTTGGAAGTCACCGATAAGTACACCGGCGAAGTCGCGACGCGCGTCGCGTTAGCTTCACCGGACGACATTGACCGCGCCATTGCCGCCACGGTGGACGCGACCGATCCAATGCGAAAACTCGCACCCTACGAGCGTCAAGCCGTCCTGCAACATTGTGTCGTCCGTTTCCATGAGCGTTTCGATGAATTGGCGATGGCACTCTGCATCGAGGCAGGGAAGCCGATCAAAGACAGTCGTGGCGAAGTGACTCGCTTGATTGATACGTTTCGCATTGCCGCTGAAGAAGCGGTCCGCATCGAAGGCGAGGTGCTGAACCTGGAGATTTCCGAGCGGGCTCGCGGTTATCGTGGGATGACGCGGCGCGTGCCGATCGGTCCCTGCTCGTTCATCTCACCGCTTAACTTCCCGCTCAACCTGGCAGCGCACAAGATCGCGCCCGCAATTGCATCCGGGTGTCCGTTCGTCTTGAAACCCGCCAGCCGCACGCCCATCGGCGTCCTTCTGATCGGCGAAGTTTTGGCCGAGACGGATCTGCCGAAAGGTGCGTTTTCGATTCTGCCTTGCCATCGCGACGGAGCCGATCTGTTTACCACCGACGAACGACTGAAGCTGCTCAGTTTTACGGGCTCGCCGGACGTCGGCTGGAAGCTGAAGGCAAAAGCGGGAAAGAAGAAAGTCGTTCTCGAACTGGGGGGCAACGCGGCGTGTATCGTTGACGAAGATGCGGATTTGGAAGACGCGGTCGAGCGACTGCTCGTCGGTGCGTTCTATCAATCCGGGCAAAGCTGCATCGGCGTGCAACGGATCTTGGTTCACGAGCGAGTCCATAACCAGTTGCAGTTCCTGCTTGTGGAACGAACGAAGAAACTCGTCTCCGGCGATCCAAAAAACGACGATACCTTCATCGGGCCGATGATCTCGGAGACCGAAGCCGAACGGCTGGAAAGTTGGATCAACGAAGCCGTGTCCGCCGGAGGAAGGTTGTTGTGTGGCGGTAAGCGGGAAGGGGCGATGCTTGCAGCGACACTGCTGGAGAACGTGGCGAAAGACCAGCGGATCTGCACCGAAGAGGCGTTTGGGCCAGTTGCCGTGCTGAGTTCGTTTACTTCGTTTGACGACGCGCTGCGCGAGGTGAACGACAGCGTATTCGGATTGCAGGCAGGCGTTTTCACTCGCGATTTGTACAAAGCACAGCAAGCATGGGACGAGCTGGAAGTGGGCGGCGTTGTGATCGGAGATGTTCCTTCGTTTCGTGTTGACAACATGCCTTACGGCGGAGTTAAAGACAGCGGCCTCGGCCGCGAAGGAATACGCTATGCCATCAACGACATGACCGAAATCCGTTTGCTCGTGATCCGAACACCCCGATAATCCAATTACGGCTTCAGAACGTATTGGACATCGCGGTGGAGTCGAGGTGAAATCCAACGAAATGTCAATTATGAAACTTGGCTTACGTTTTCGTCGCTGGACATGCCGTTGACGCCTGGCTGCGCGATTCCAGCGTCGCCCAGCAAGTTGTGCACTCTTTGAAGTCGCTCTAATATCTTTCCCTGGTCATGTTTTTCCGAAAGAGATTCGGTGTGGCGAGAGACCATCTCCGCATGGAGCTTCACAGCATCGCGGTCTTCGTCGCGCTGAACGTGTTCGGCGACCAAGGCAAGGGCTTCAAGCAGACGGATCGTGACCGCGACGCTGTTGTGGCCGTACTGGCGGATCTGGTTGAAAGCGGCGTCCAGTGCGTTGGCAAAGGAAACAGTGCGGACGATAATTCGCAGACTGCCTTCGTCGTCGCAGCGATACGCCGAGGGCAGCTTTCGCTCAGACAGTCTCCCCAGCGCCGCGCCCAAGCGATCGATGCAATTCATTGCCGTGAACGGGTCGTTGATACCAGGTGAAAGGGCGCGGACGGCGATTTCCACCAGTTCTTCAATCGCACATTCAACATCCTGTCGCGGTGTACGGCGGATGCCGACGATGACCGCTTCGTTCAGCGTCGCCGTCAGATCACCCGCATTCGAATCTTCGGCAGACGTCTCGCTACACATCCAAACGTCCGCCAGCGGTGAGCCGGTCGCGATGAAATCTCCTGGCCGAGTGTGCAGACGCAGCAAAAGATCACGCTCGCGAGCCAACTGCAGCAAGCCATCCTCGTCGATCGCCTGGATGTAGCCATCACGCGTGGCACGAACAACAAGATAGTTTTCCCCGAGCCGCCCTGCTTGATCGCGTCCCTGGTCGTTTTTGCGCTGCTCATCTCTAACCGCGTCGCCAGTCTCTTCGGGAAACAGCCGCGCGATTGCATCATCCAAGTCACCAGCCACCGCCGCTACGACGTGAGGAGCCTGGATCAGCATCGCGACGTGATGAATGAACACGATCAGCATCGCCATGCTGAGCACTGAAAGCATAACCGCGGCGAGAACGGAAAAGTGCGGGGCCGCCGGTCCGCCCTCATCGTGCTCGACGATTCTCAAGACCAGCAAGCAATAAAGGCCCGTCGACAGAAACACGCCGAGCGTGACTTGAGTCGGCAGGTCGTACATGAACCTTCGCAGGAGTCTCGGCCCGAATTGTTGCGCCGTAAGGGACAGCGTTACGATCGTGATGGAAAACACGGTGCCCGTGACCGCCACCATCGCTCCGGCCATGGCCGACAACGTGGCGCGCGCTGTCGGCGTCGTGGTGCGAATCCATTCCGGTAGCGACCAGTCGGATTTCACGATCGCCGTGTCTAGCAGCGGGACCGTCAAGGAAAGCAAGACGGCCCCCGCAGCGCACAAAGTCGGCACGAACCAATAGCTAGATCGCCAGGTGTCCCAGACATTGAGGAGATAAGTCTTCATCAGTGCTGATCATCGCCTCCATCGTGCTTGGCAAGTACTCCTGAACACCGGTATCATCTGGCGGCCTTCTTTCGGCTATTGTCTTGCTCCGTCGCCCTTTCATCAGAGTCCGAAGCGCCGGAACCAACCGTCAAGAGATTCTCCCCGTCGTTCAACGGCTGGACCTGCCGAGCCTGTTTCCCGATGACGTCGGCTTCGCTGGATAACCCACCCTCGGCTTTCGTGGAGGGCGCATCGGGTTCCTCACGCGGCGATTCGACAGAGAACCGCTTGACGGCGCCGACGTCCTGAGTGTCCCCCGGTATTCCGTCGAGCATCGTGACAGGAATTCCCTGCGGGAAGACAACCTCTCGGGCTTCGTCGGGCATCGAAATGCCGTGTTGCTGAAAGGCGAGTTTCACCAGCCGAATCACCGACGATCGCACCTTCAACCAACTGTGTTCGTGGCCGTTGAGCCAGAAATAGACGCGGAGATTGACCGTCGACTGGCCAAGGCTGTCTGCCAGAACGAGCGGCTCGGGATCGTTCAAAACAGCCGAGTGATCTGCCAACACCTTCCGGGCAACCTCCTGAGCCTCGTTGATCGAATCGTCGTAGCCAATACCGACAAGAAAGTCCTCGCGCCGATTGGAGTTGGTCGTAAAGTTGCGGAGGGTGCTCTTGTAAACGCTGGCGTTGGGAATCTGCACGACATTGCCGTCGAGGGTCATCAAGATCGTCGTGCGCACATTCAACTGCTGCACAAACCCGGTCACGTGAGAAATCTCGACCAGGTCGCCCGTCTCGAACGGCTGCTGCATGCTGAGAAAGATGCTGGCGAGGAAGTTCTCGGTGATGTCTCGGAATGCAATGCCCACGGCCAGACCGATCAGGCCCGTGCCGCCGACGATGGTCAAAGCCAGTTGGGTGAGACCGGAGACCCTCAGCACAATGTAGGTGCCGACAAGGAAAGCGAGCACGCCCGCCCCACGAGCGATCACATTTCGCAGCAGTTTCGCATGAATCCGGCGGCGTAGGAACGCCCGCGATCCGCGTGTTGCCACTATGCCGGCCCCGACCGACAGAGCCAGGATGAGCAGCCCAAAAATGACAAAAGGAAGCGAGCGGATGAAATCACGCCATAAGACCAATAGTCCGCTCCAGGCCGGATCGAAATCCCATATCGACGGCTCAAGTACCTCCATCCGGTTGGCCACGGCCACGACGTCCTGGGTGTTGCGCGCCAGATCGCCGGCCCATTTCTTGAGCTCCTCGGTCTCCGCCCGGCCATTGAGAAAGACGACTCCTTCCTCGACCCGGACTTGTGGGCCGATGAACCACCCGGTGGCATCCAGGACGGACTGGAGACGCTGGCCAATCTCATCATCGTGCGCGAGGGGTTTAACGTCCACCTTGGCAGGAGCGGCTGACAGTTCCGCTTTGCTGGGCGCGGAGACCTTCTGAGGTTCGTCGGCATTGTCGACCAATTCCTGCGCTACAATCGTCGAAGTTAGTACGCTCCACACGGAACCGATGAGTACCGCTCGCACAAGTAGTCTATAGTGACGGAGCGGCGATCGCTGCACAGGGCTCATCATCGTGTCACGTGTCCGTCGTGTGTCTTGATGCGGATGGCCAGGTGTCAAGGCCAATAAAAAAGCCGACGTGACTAAACACCCGAAGGTATTCGATCACGTCGGCTTACTCTTCAACGAGTCACCTGGCGCGGCCAAGTTGCTCTTTATCTAGTCATCCGACGAACTGAACATCTCGATCCGGCAGGCTACAAAATTAAATCTCTGGACCATTCCTGCCATGCCAAATTCTATCGCGTGCGGTCCGGCGCAGCAAGAGTATGGCGAGCTAACATCTACGCAGTCATACTCTTGCACGAATAGCAGTTTGCTTCACATTCGGGCGTCGCCAAATCCGAGAACGCGACAAGTCGATTGCGCGACCATTTGTTCTTCGTCAACGCATGGATGCGATCCGCCACAGTAACAGTAACGAAACGCATGCATCGCTCTTCCTGGCCAGCAAACGCCCCGGCCGCTTTCTTTTGAAGCGACCGAACTCGCTCTCTGGCTGCAGAGACCTCGGCGCCGAGACGCTACTGAGGAACCGCGTCGTTCGACAACGGCAACAACACCGTGAATTCGCTGCCGTGCCCCGGCCCGCGCTGCGCGCGACAACGGAACCACCGTGCAGCTCCACGGTCGTCTTGACCAGACGCAGGCCGATTGGCAGTCCATCGTTCTCCGGCGGGCACGTTCCGTTTAACTGTGTAAACGCTTCGAGAATCTTCGACAGCTCGTTCTCTTCGATTCCGGAACCCTTGTCACACACCCGCACAACGGCCATGCCGTCCAGTGGATCGACCGTGATGCACAGGCTGCCATTGTGGCCGGTGACTCCAAACGCATGTTCGGGGGTGTGCCACGTTACGGCGACCGAACAGCCCTTGGTGAGGACCTTCCACCAGAGAAAGGACGCGGCCTATTCAAGCGAGTCCGTACCCAGCTCATCGAAGTAGCGCGGCCATCTTTGGACGTGCTGATCCGGGCGAGTTGCCAATGAACATGGGGAAACACCGGCCTTAGCCAGCTGTGCCACCTTCACAGATGACCACGGCTGCTCGCGCCGGTGAGATGTTTTGGCGCGCGTGATCCCATTGTTGAATCTGCCCAAACCTTCTCGACGACGGCGGCAACTTGGCGTCTCAGTTCTTCGCTGCGACTGTCTCTCCATCTGTGTTGGAATGCACCTGCGACGATGATCGCGGCTGTTTAAGCCGACCGGCGGCCGAACAGCTATTTCCGTGTCCAGGCATATTTCGTCACGATTCGGCATTGGGCATTGGGGCATTGGATACGGAGAACGAACACGTCCCGTGACAAGCGTCTCCAAAACGGCTAGAGTCTGTTAGAATCAAGGTCACCAAGTCTTTCCCCTCGTATGATTGGTGCAGGCCGATGAGTCGCAGCGTGATGAAGCAGCAGACCCCTTATCCGGTCATTGGAATCGGCGCATCGGCCGGCGGTCTGGAGGCGATAAGCACCTTGCTTGACGTGGAGCCCGCGCTGCACGGCATGGCGCTGCTGATCGTGCAGCATCTCGATCCCAAGGGAGAAAGTCACCTCGTCGATCTGCTGTCCCGGCATACATCGCTCACGGTCCAGCCCGCGCGAGACGGGAGCGAGATTCAACCAGATCACGTGTACGTCTGCGTTCCCAATCGCGACCTGGTAGTGGAGGACGGCCGTTTGCGGTTGCTCGATCCGGACGCGGAGCGCAGCCAACGCCGCCCGATTGATCGACTGTTCGATTCGCTGGCCGCAGCGTACGGTGATCTCGCAGTGGCGGTGATCCTTTCCGGCACGGCGTCGGACGGTTCCCGTGGGATTGCAGCGATCAAGTCGGCCGGTGGCGTGGTGATCGTGCAGGATCCGGAAACGGCGGAGTTTGACGGCATGCCGCGCAGCTCGATCAATACGGGGCTGGCCGATCTGGTGCTCCCGGTCGAGAAGATCTCGGAAGTCCTGGGGCAGCTGGTCGCGCATTCTCACGAACTGGCGCTGGGCGCAACGGAGGGAAATGCAGACGATGTCGACCCGGCGACATGGCAAAAGGTTTTCAACGTGCTGCACGATCGGTACAAGTACGACTTTGCCGATTACAAACGGCCGACGTTGCTCCGCCGCACTCAGCGCCGCATGAGTCTGCGCCGCGTCGATGACTTCGACGCATACGCGACATTGGTGCGCGACGACCCCCACGAGGCCGCGGCGCTGTTCCGTGATCTGATGATCAACGTTTCCAGTTTCTTCCGCGATCGCGAGGCGTGGGGGGAGCTGGAACGCGAGGTCATCGATCCGCTGATCGCCAAGCGAACGAACGGCGATGAGATTCGAGTCTGGTCGGCCGGGTGCGCCACGGGCGAAGAGGCGTACACGATCGGAATGCTGCTGCTCGAGCGGGTCGAAGCGTCTGGCAAGCGAATCATCCCGCACATCTTCGCCACGGATGTCTCCGATAGCCTTGCAACAGCCCGCGCGGCGGCCTACCCGGCAACCATCGAGGCGGATCTTTCACCGGAACGTCTCGAGCGATTTTTCTATAAGCGCGATTCGGCGCCTGAAACGTATGAAGTAACGAAACGTCTCCGCGATTTGATCGTCTTCGCGCGGCACAACGTGATTACCGACCCACCGTTCTCGCGGATCGACCTCATCTGCTGCCGAAACTTGCTTATTTACATCGAACCGGAAACGCAGCGGAAGATTCTCGGCATGTTCAATTTCGCGCTGCGCGACGGCGGAACGCTGTTTCTCGGCAGCGCGGAGACGATCGGAATGCATACGGACCTGTTCGAGCCGATCTCGGCGCCGTGGCGAATCTTCCGGTCGCGCCGCGCCGCACATGCCGGTCGATTCGATTTTCCGAGGGCCACGGTGACGGACCAGCGGCGCGGGGTGCTTTCCGCCGAGAAGCACAGGCAGCCGGTCACGGATCGGTATCTCAGCCTGGCGCAGCGCGCTCTGCTGGAACGCTACGCGCCGCCGTCGGTGGTGATCGACGCCAACCATCAGGTGCTGGTCTATCAGGGAGATACATCGCGCTATCTCTCCCAGCCGGGTGGAATGCCGACGCGCGATGTGCTGGCGCTCGTTTCGACCGGCGTGCGGTCGTCGCTCCGCCAGGCGATCCATCAAGCGCTCAGCGAGAAGCGGGCGGTGGTCACAAAGTGCGGGCATATCAGGGAAAACGACATCCGCCGCTCAGTTACGCTCACGGTCAGCTCGATTTCCTCGCCGCGTGAGAAGTCTCCTGTGATTCTCATCAGCTTCGAAGAAGCAGCGGAGCCGCGGGTTGTGGATGATCGCAGTTCGGAAGCCGGAGACGGCCTCGGGCAGACCGTCGAGCAACTCGAAGAGGAACTGCGGCTGACTCGCCAGGAGTTGCGCGAGCTGACTCAGCAATACAATCTAGTTGTGGAGGAATTCAGCACCTCGAACGAAGAAACGCTTTCGATCAACGAGGAATTGCAGTCCGCGAACGAAGAGCTGGAAACCTCGAAGGAGGAGCTGCAATCGCTGAATGAGGAGCTCAACACGCTGAATAACGAACTGCGTAGTAAAGTCGAAGCCGTTCAGCAGACGAACGACGACCTGAACAACCTCCTCGCCAGCACTGAAATCGCGACGCTCTTTTTGGATATGGAGTGCCGGATTCGCTGGTTCACACCGGCGATCAAGCAGGTCTTGCGGCTGATTTCTTCGGACGTGGGCCGGCCGGTCCGGGATTTGGCTTCCACGGTGACTGGGTCCGAACTCGATCTGGAAGCGCGGAAGGTGCTTCAGGATCTTGTTCCCATCGAGACCGAAGTGGGTAGTGAGGACGGGAAGTATTTCATCCGACGTATTCTGCCCTATCGCACGGTGGACGACCGAATCGACGGCATCGTGGCGACCTTCGTCGACATCACGGAGCACAAAAGGAGTGAGCGGCAGCGCGAGCGGCTCATGCACGAGTTGAGCCATCGCATCAAGAACACGCTGGCCACGGTGCAGGCGATCGTTCAAGGATTGGGGCGGCAATCCGGCAGCCTTCCGGAGTTTCTCGCCGCCTTCGAGCCGCGGCTGGCGGCATTGGCCCGCGCGCACTCGATCCTCTCGTTGCCGGGCGACGAGCGAGTTGAACTGCGACATCTGCTCAACCGCGAAATGGCGCCGTATGTTGGTGCGGATTCACAGCGCGTCGTGATCGAGGGCGACGACCTGACCCTGTCCCGGGAGTGCGCCATCGCGCTGGAACTCGTGTTCCACGAACTTGTCACCAACGCCGCAAAGTACGGCGCGCTTTCCAACGACACGGGAATGGTTACCGTACGCTGGAACCGTTCCGGCAACACGGCTGGACCGCGGGCCCACATCGAGTGGTGCGAATCGGGCGGGCCGCTGATTGAATCCCAAGGCGAGCCCCGCTTCGGCTCACTGTTGATTCAGAGCAGCGTCGCACACGATCTGGCTGGCAATATCGATATGCGTTTCGAGCCGCACGGCCTGCAGTGCAGAATCGACTTTCCGCTTACGGAAGGAGCCAATGATGACCAGCGGGATGAAACTGGATCGAAAACCACCGCCGAACATAATGGAGTCTGATAATATGCGAATGCTCAATGGACTGCGCGTCTTGGTCGTCGAAGATGTCGGCATGGTCGCCATGTCATTAAAGAACATGCTCCAAGACCTGGGTTGCGTGGTTGTCGCTACGGCGGCGCGCCTGCACGAAGCGGAAGAGTTCGCGCGCCATGAAAGACTGGATGGGGTGCTGCTTGATCTGAACCTCGGCGGGCAGTACTCCTATCCCGTCGTCGACATCCTGCGGGAGCGCGGCATTCCGTTCATCATCATGTCCGGTTACGACGTGGGACAACTTCGACCCGACCTCACCGAGGCGCCGCAGATACCAAAGCCGTTCGACCCCGAGGCTTTGGAGCCGACGCTTTTGCATGAGTTCCTCGATCGCGGTCAAGCCGGCAAGACTGCTTCCGCCCAATTGCCGCGGCGGCCGGTGCCGGCCGCGAAAGGTGTTCCGAATTCCCCGATGAAATCCCGAGGTGAAATCGAAGCCGCGGTGTGCCAGGGCATGTGCCAGTTCGAGCAGGAATACTTGGGTCGAGGGCCAAGGGACGTTCGTGTACATCTCATTGGAGAACTTCTCGTGGTTCGTCTCTATGGAGTCTTGACCGCCGCGGAGCAGCACTTGGTTGAAAGTTGCTCCGTGGAGCAAGGTCGCGACCTGTTCAAGCGGGTGAGAAGTTTGCTGATTGAAACCGCCCGCCTGCAAATCGATTCCATGATCCAAATCATTACCGGCGTCAAAGTGCTTAGCATGCATCACGACATCAGCACCGTGACCGGCGAGGAAATTGTGATTTTCACGCTCAGCGAATCGCCTTGTACTCGCGAACCAAAGAAGAAGTAGGCCGACAGAAACGCGCACCACAACAACAGTTGTTCCGGCCTCCGAATCGCAAGTATCGGCGTTTGTTCTCCAATAACCAGGTGCTCGGCGGCAATCATCGTGAAAGCGACTACGGATGCGACGGTGTGAACGAGATCCGGAGTTGTCACACCCGCGATCGAACAGGCGAATAGCTTTCGGACAGGTCGTTGATCCAGACATTGAACGACTCCAGTTCATTTACCGAAGGCCGTGGTGAGTGCGGCGTCCGTTGCGTCGCGGCCGCGGGCCATGTGAACACGGCCGATCCGCGGCACGTTGTTGCGTGGATCGAATGCGTACCAGGTACGCTTCGAACCAAGCGCTAGAATCCATCGGATCAGATGACGGTGGGACGCCGATACCGCCGAGATAGCCGGTGCAATAACGGGCCGGAATGATCATACAGCGGCAAAGCGTAATGGCCAGATGCGAGCAATCGCGGCAGACGCCCGTGCGTTCGCGAAAGGCCTCCAGCGCCGTCCGATTGGCCCGCGCCTGTATGTAGTCGAAGCGGATATGCTGGTAGACGAAGTTGCAGATCGACTGCACTCGCCGTGCCCGCGACCTCTTTCAGCTCGCCGTCTACCTCGCAGTAGCGGCTGGCGAGCAGGAACAACAGGGCTTCGTTCGATAACTCCTGTACAATGTGCTGCGGCGCATTCCAGTCCTGCGGATCGGGCTGGCCGCTATCCGACGGTCGCCTCGTTGCGCAGCATAGTCTCATGCAGAGGCAGCACTCCACGCCCGCTCCGATCTAGTCGAGAATCCCATCCCAAAACATGAGAAGGCCGTCTTCCGCCTTTACCGCTTTGACTTCGCCGTCCTGCGACACGACCAAACCAATCGCCTGTTCACATTTGTGGCAGATTGAAATGACCGACTGGTGTCGTAGTCCCCAATGGTCACATGAATACTCGCTCCCCGTAAGAGCATCCAGCACTGTCGTCCCCGGTGGCAGCAGCACTGGAAATCTGACGCCAAATCCCTG
>CAZNKT010000152.1:10928-11196 GCA_964573605.1 uncultured Pirellulales bacterium | reverse complement strand
GTACCGGACTGTCGATCCGGTGGTTGCGGGTTCGAGTCCCGTCGGCCTCGCTCCGCAAAGTCTCGCATGGCGTCGCAAGTACCTGCACGTGCGAGGCTTTTTCTTTGCGCGGCGGGTTGCCGAACCCCGGCGCTGCGAGGTGTTGCCACACGATGCGGCGGTTTAACGCTGCGCTTTTCGCTGCGCCTTCCGGATCGGAACCGTTAACCATTTCGAACACGTCATCGGTCAGCTGAAGATAGTGTCGTTAGGTAAAAATAATAGATTT
>CAZNKT010000152.1:0-10918 GCA_964573605.1 uncultured Pirellulales bacterium | reverse complement strand
CACGTGCGGACGGCGTGCTGGGGACACGTGCTTGGTGACCTTGAGTTTGGAGCGTTTCAAAGTGAAGCAAAAGGTGTGTCGGCTGACGGAAGCACGATTGTCGGGTGGGAACGAAATTCACTGAGACAATATGAGGGATGGGTCGGTCGCGTACCAGATTTGTCTGCGGCATTTCCAGGTGACATGGACAACGATCTGGATACCGATTACGACGACATCGATGGTTTCGTACTGGCGCTTTCGTACTGGCGCTTTCGTACTGGCGCTGAACAGCGAGACTGATTATGTAGACCAGTACAAGGTCCCGGCGGTGCTAAACGGTGACATCGATGGCAACGGCGTTCATGACTTCGATGACATCGACGATTTCATTGCCCTACTGAATGCACCTGCAGTCGGCAGAGGAGCTATCCCGGAGCCATGCGGCCTGGAGCTGGCCGCAACTGGGATGATTGCCATGCTGCTGGTGCTTCTCCTCCGCTGGGCACGCCCGATGCGACTGGCGCGGCGAAGCTGGCTTGCAGATCCGCGCGCCATGAGTACGGCGATGATGTAGGCAGCAGGAAAGCCGGCGTCGTGTGGCATGCGATGCCGTTGGCGGATCCAACGCCAACAACATCATCGCACCGGTTCGATATGCCGCGTGTCGGCGGAGGCGAGTTGATTCGTGGTCAGAGAAGGTCGACCCCTGGGTCTGGTTCCCGAATTTGGCGGGCGCCGCGCGAATTGGCAATGGGTCCCATGGCTTTTTTTCCGCGCCGGATCGACAACGAATCATCGCGCAGCAAGCGCCCCCAATTTGTCGAAACGACCAAAAACGCAGCGCGCCGCGCGTGAATCAAAAAGTCTCGCGCAGTGTAATTGACATGGCATGCCGCACGGCATAGTATCGCGTCGGTCGAGCGCGTGCGCGCTCATTTACAAAAGCGGCCCGCAAGGTGTCGTGAGCACCAGGCGGGCCTAGGCAATTTACCTAACTGGCGGTAAACGCCATGTCATCCAGTGAAAAGGTTCTCGGTAGCTTTAGCAAGGGCACGGCAGGTAGCGTGTCGATCAATTTCAGCATCTCCGGCGGGGTGCACTGCGACACCGGGTGCATCCATCATCCGCAGAGCACGGCGGACGGCGCCACCGGCGCCTGCTACGCGGTCCGGACGGAGAACCGGCCCGATCGGGCGCAGCTACTGTCGAAACTCGCGCGGCATGAGGTCACACCACCTGCGCTCGTCTGCGGGCGGGCGCTCTCGCGCACCAGGGGCCTTGTGTCGTGCACTAAGGGCTGCGAAGTTACGACGGGCCGCAGCGAAGCGCAGGACGGCGACGACGGGCCGCGAGTGCATCGTGTGCCCTGCAGTGGTCGTAAGCGTCCGCCACCGGTCCGATCGGGCCCGCACGAGCAAGGCCAAATGCGGCAACTGCATCGCGTGTGCGCTGCCGCACATCGATATCGTTTACCCGTTGCATTGACCAGATGACCAGTTTCTATGAACGAACCAACGGAGCGCCAATTGCGGTCCGCCTGCGTAGCGGCGCAGGCCCTGTGTGAGATGATCATCACGCAGGGCCTGTGGCCTGCGCTGGATCGGAAGAGCCTCGAGGAATTGAAGGCCAGCGTCCGGGCGACGCGCGACCGCTGCCAGGCTGCCATCCAGGCCTGCGACGAGGACGCCCCGGGCCAATCTTGACCCGGGCCATATTTCCCGCGTCGGGACTGCGGCAGTGAAAGAGTCATCCCCCGTCGGCAATCGCCCGCTGGCGGGCCGATGTTTCAGGACGTACGCACGCGCGGAAGTGTAAAGCCTGGTCCAGAAAAGGTGTCAGGAACCTTTTTATTGCCGTATCGGCCTTTGGCGCTTGCATTCTGGAGCAAAAAAGGTTCCTGACACCTTTTCTTCACTTTTCTTCACTCGCGCGATTCCGCACAGGTAACCCGTCGACCGCACGCGGTGATTGACACGAAGGTCAATGGCGCGCGACGCGTGTCGTGCAAGGAAAATCCGCTGGATTGTCCAATGCGGGGTGACACCGAATGCCAACCGAGACGGGCCACGCTGAGAAAACAGGGCAATTTCGCCACGCACAACTCACGAAACTCGAGTCGCTTGTTAAAATGATCGAAGCTTCGCAGCGAAAGCGGCTTCCTGCATCGTCAATCCTGGGGAACGTAGTCGGAAAAGGATCGACCAAATGGCGACAGAAACACAGTCCAAAATGCAGGGTTATTCGTTCCTGATCTCGGAAACCGATGCACAGTCCGTATTTACTCCCGAGGATTTCACGGACGAACACCGCCAGTTCGCCGAATCGGCCGATCAGTTCGTGGACCAGGAAATCATGCCCGATGTCCAGGCCCTGGAAAGACTGGACCGGGAACTGCTCACGCGGAAGGTCAAACAGGCCGGCGAAGTCGGGCTCTTCATGATCGAAATCCCGGAGGCCTACGGCGGTCTGGGGCTGGATCTGATCAGCCAGCTTGTGGTCACCGAACGCCTCGGACGCAGCGGCGGGTTTTCGGTGGCGTATGGAGTGCAAACCGGCATCGGCTCGGAGCCGATTCTGTTTTTCGGCACGCCGGAGCAGAAGGAGAAGTACCTTCCCAGACTGGCCACCGGAGAGTTGATCGGGGCCTACGGTTTGACCGAACCCGGATCGGGATCCGACGCGTTGGCGGCTCGCAGCACCGCCACGCTGTCCGAGGATGGCCAGCATTACGTATTGAACGGAAGCAAATGCTTCATCTCCAACGGGGGCATTGCGGATCTGTACACCATCTTCGCCAAGGTCGACGGCGACAAATTCACCGGGTTTTTGATTGAGAAGGACACACCCGGTTTTTCGGTGGGCGCCGAAGAACAGAAAATGGGGATCAAATCCTCCAGTACCACCACGCTGACGCTCGAGAACGTCAACGTTCCCGTCGACAACATCGTTGGGGAGATCGGGAAGGGTCACAAGATTGCTTTGAATATTCTCAACCTCGGCCGTTTGAAACTCGGGATTGGAGCGATCGGCGCCATGAAGGATGCACTCCAGGAAGCCCTGGCCTTTGGCGCTCAACGTAAACAATTCCAGACACGGCTCGTCGACTTTCCGCTGCTGCAACAAAAGATTGCCGGTATGGTCACCGCGACGTATGCGAGCGAGTCGATGAGCTATCGCACGGCGGGTTCGATCAACGAAGGCATCAAAGAAGCTGCCGCGGACGCCTCGACCATGTTCGCGAAGCACCTGGCCGCCCTGGAAGAGTTTTCGGGCGAGTGTGCCATGAACAAGGTCTACGACAGCGAGTGCCTGGATCGGGTCGTCGATGAAGCCCTCCAGATGCATGGCGGTTACGGCTTCATCGAGGAATACAGCGTGGCCCGAGGCTACCGTGACGCACGGATTTCTCGCATTTACGAGGGGACCAACGAGATCAACCGGCTGTACATCACCGGCAACCTCTTGAAACGAGCGATGTCCGGGCGATTGCCGCTTGTGCGGGATGCGCAGAAAATTGCGGAAGTGGTCCGCGGCGCGCCTGGGCCGCCGGCGAGGAACGGAAGTCCCCTTCCCGACGTGGCCCAGGCGGTTGCCAACACCAAAAAACTATTCCTGTTCCTGTGTGGCGCGGTCGCTGAGAAGTTGATGCCGGACTCCGAATCGATCAACAAGCAACAGGAAGCGCTCGCCTGGATGGCCGATATGGTGACGGAAATATTTGCCCTGGAGTCCTCCTTCCTACGCGCGGTCAAGCGGATTCACGCCGGTGACGATACCGCCAGTCTTCATGAAGACGTTGCCCGCTATCAGATGGCGGATTCAACCAGCAACCTGGAACGCTCTGGAAGAGAACTGATCGACGGTTACTTCGCGGACGACAGTCGAACGACGATCCTGGAGACATTCCGCAGGCTCACCGATTGGCCGCATGTGAACAAGGTGGAGATCGGGCGTCGTCTGGCGCGGGCCGCCGTGGCGGCCGAGAAGTATCCGTTCGAGGTGCTGGGGTAAGTCGTCGTCCACCAGGAAGGTGATGGGAGTTCATGAAAGTCGTCGTTTTAGTGAAACAGACGTTTGCCACCGAAGCGCGCATTGCTCTCGACGATTCCGGGGAGATCGCGGATGAGAAAGTCAAACGAGTCGTCAATCCGTACGACGAGTTCGCCGTCGAAGAGGCCGTGAAGATGCGCGACGCCGGCACGGCCGAACATGTGACCGTGGTGTCAGTAGGTCCCGAATCGGCGGCGGATGCCTGCCGGCACTGTCTGGCCATGGGCGTGGATGACGCAATCCTGATCGATGAATCGGAAATCGAAACGGCCGACGCATTCTCGGTCGCTGAAGTGCTTGGCGCGGCACTGAAAGACATGGAATTTGACCTCCTCCTGGCCGGATATGTCGCCGTCGATGATAATGCCTCGCAAGTCGCCGTCCGCGTGGCGGAGATTCTGGATCTGCCGCAAATCAACGTGGTGAGCAGGATCGAGGTAGGAGACGGCGAAGTGACCGCGTGGCGAGAGGCCGACGGCCAGACCGAGGTGACCACCGCGAAGTTGCCCGCATTGGTGACGACGGACAAAGGGATCAACAAACCACGTTATCCCAAGCTGCCCAACATCATGAAAGCGAAGAAGAAACCGCTGGTCACCAAATCCCTGCGCGATCTGGGGATGGCGGCTCCGGCACCCAAAGTGAAGGTGATCAAGCATTCGCTGCCCGCTGCCAAACAGCGCGCGAAGCTATTTGAAGGAACCCCCGCGGAAGCCGCCGCACAACTCGTCGAAGCATTGCGCAACGAAGCGAAGGTAATTTGAGGGAGTGCCGAAAATAAGGAAGACAAGGAGCACTGTTGTTCAAAGCGACGCTGCTCATGGACCCGGGGCGACCTGTGGGAACTCGGCGCACGGGCCGTTGGAGGCGGGCTCTGGAGTTTGTTTTCCGCGCCGCCATCAATAAGAGCCTTGAACAATACCTCTAACAATAGTGCCTGTTCGTCTGCAGACTCGCGTTTTGGGTAACGCATCCCTGTTTTGTTGTTGGACCCTATAAACACTATGTCCCAGGATGTGTTTGCCTTTATCGAGGTCCAAAACGGGGAAATCCGCCCCGTCACCAGCCAGGTGGTGGCGACTGCGCGCCGCGTTGCCGAGGCGCGGGGAGGCAAGGTTCTGGGGCTTCTGGTCGGCTCCCAGCTGGATCGTATGACCGGCCAGGCTGCGGGCATCGGTGTCGACCGGCTCGTGGTCGTCGATAACGCCGCGCTTTCTTGCGCAACGACGGAAGCCTATACGGCCGCCGTGGCAGGAGCCCTCCAGCAATTGGGCGGGGGGGCCCTGTTTGTCGGCAATACCGCAGTCGGCAAGGATATCGGTCCGCGCGTTGCCCACAGACTCGGTCTGGGGATGGTCTCCGACGTTGTGGCGATCGAACGGGCAGAAGGCAACCCCCGGTTCCGGCGCCCTATCTATGCAGGAAAGGCTTTTCGCACCGTTGAGGTTCAGGAAAACGATTTTGTCGTTTCCATCCGGGCCAACGCGTTTCCACCCGCGGCAGCGGCCTCCAGTCCCGCCGAAACAACGCACGTCGAAGTTCCGATCGATCCCACATCTTTCAAAACCCGCATCCAAGAGGTGATCGAACGAGGCGGCGGTCAGGTGGATCTGACAGAAGCGGACGTCATCGTATCCGGGGGCATTGGAGTAAAGGGCTCTGGCGGCTACGAGACCCTCAAATCGCTTGCGGACCTGTTGGGCGCGGCAATCGGAGCCTCCAGGGCGGCCGTCCTGGCCGATTACATCCACCCGTCGCACCAGGTCGGTCAGACGGGCAAGACGGTCAGCCCCAGCCTGTACATTGCCTGTGGCATCAGTGGAGCGATCCAGCACCAGGCAGGGATGTCCACGTCCCAATGCATTGTGGCAATCAACACGGACCCGGATGCTCCCATCTTTGAAATAGCCGACTACGGGATCGTCGGTGATTTGTTCGAAGTCGTTCCCGCCCTGACCGAGGAAGTGAAGAAGCTGCTGGCATAGCGCGGCACCGTCCGAACGGTCCGCGCTGCCGCGGAGGCCGGCAAGCAGTTTTTTTTTCGGCCACCGGGGCCGGGAGATCGTAATACGCAACGCGCGTCATAGGCTATCCGTCCATGAATCCCCACCTGACCCGTCCCGTCTACTGGAACGTCGAATATGTTGAACCGCTGATCCCCGTTGCCGGGATCCTGCTGCTGGCCGCGCTGGTACTCGGTCTTTACCGGCGGTGGAGGCGCTGGTCGTTGTTGGGGACCCCCGAGGTCTGTTGGGATCGCCCGATGAAACGATTGGGGCGTGTTGTTCGGAGCGGCTTCGGGCAGAAACGCGTCTCCGAATACGCGTACGCCGGTGTCACGCACGCCCTGATGTTCGCCGGCTTTGTGCTGTTGTTCATCGGTACCTGCCTGGTGGCGATCGAACGGGACATCGGCCAGATCCTGCTCGGATTCGGTCCCGTCGCGTTTCTGAGAGGTTCCTTCTATACCGTCTTCTCGTTCGTTCTGGATGTGGCCGGCGTCATGGTCATTGTGGGCTGCGGGATGGCGCTGTTCCGCCGATACGTCAGAAAACCTTCCTATCTGCAGGGACGCCCCGCGTACGGAATCTGGGTGGTTCTCCTGCTGGTGGTTTCGGTCACGGGATTCTATGTCGAAGCGGCTCGTATCGCACATGCGGGTTTCGTCATCCGAGGCGAGAGCATTGTGGAAACGGAGGCGTCGGTGGAGAAGTGGGCATCCCCCATCGGGTATGCTCTGGCCACGATACTTCCCAGTGCGGCCGTCGCTCCACGTATCCAACACGCGGTGACCTGGTGGTTGCACGGATTGCTCTCGTTCGGATTCATTCTGGGGTTTGCATTCGGCGCCATGCGCCACGCGGCTACGGGGCTGGCCAACATCTTTTTCGCCCCGCTCGACCGTTCGTCCGGCACGCTGACACCGATTGCCGACATGGAAGAAGCCGAATCGTTTGGTGTGTCCTCGGTCGACCAGTTCCGCTGGAAGACACTGTTCGACAGCGATGCCTGCGTGAGTTGCGGTCGATGCGAGATCCACTGCCCGGCTTCCATCACGGGAAAACCGCTGTCGCCCCGGCGTATCGTGCTCTCGATCAACAAAGCATGGGAGTCCGCGACCGGGAGGATTCTGGCCGGCGATTCGTCCCAACAACGCGAACCGATCGTGGACCGCTACATCACTTCGGACGAACTGTGGTCGTGCACGACGTGTGGCGCCTGCATGCACCAGTGCCCAGTCGCCATCGAGCACGTACCCGCCATCGTCGACTTGAGAAGATCGTTGGTGATGATGGAAAGCCGGTTTCCCGAGGAAGCCCAACTGACGCTTGCCAATCTCGAGACTGCCGGCAACCCGTGGGGGTTGGACAACGAGTCGCGAGCCGACTGGGCCAAAGATCTGAACGTTCCCACGCCGGAGAAAGAACCCGATCCGGAGGTTCTCTTCTGGGTGGGTTGCGCGGGGTCGTTCGACGCGCGGGCCAGATCTACGAGCCGGGCACTGGTCAAGATACTGAACGCGGCCGGAGTTCGATTCGCGATCCTGGGCGCCGAGGAACGCTGTTGCGGCGACCCGGCACGCCGCATTGGTCACGAATACCTGTACCACATGCTGGCTGAGATGGCCGTGCAAACACTCAATGGCCATGGAATCAAAAAAATCGTCGCTCCCTGCCCGCATTGCTTTCACACGTTGCTCAATGAGTACCCGCAACTCGGCGGTCACTACGAAGTGGTCCACCACGCCGATTATATCGCGGAACTCATTTCCGCAGGCCGTCTTCAAGGCCTATCGGGAAACGGCGATGTTTCCACTGTCTATCACGACTCCTGCTACCTGGGGCGTCATAACCAGGTGTACCAGGGCCCGCGTGACGCGTTGCGTTCTGCCGGTCTGCCGCTGGTGGAAATGCCGCGTTCGGGGCCGGAGAGCTTTTGTTGCGGCGCTGGCGGCGGCCGGATGTGGATGGAGGAGACTCTGGGCGACAAGAGCGTCAACATCGAGCGTTCGGAGGAAGCGATACGGACCTGCGCCGAGCAGGTTGCCGTGGCGTGTCCGTTTTGCAAGACGATGATCGCCGACGGTGTGAAAGAGAAAGGTCGGGAAGACCTGCCCGTCCGGGATGTCGCCGAACTGGTGGCCGACAAGCTGGGCGAATAGGCGTTACCAGACACGAACGTCATTTTGTTCTGCTTCACGAAATAAAAGGAAATCGGTACATCTGACCCCTAACACGCTCGCGAGCAGCAGCGCGGCGAGGATCGCCAGACCGATCGCCGGCGGCTCGGGCACACGAACACTTGTGGACGGTGTGCGCAAAATCGCTACGAAGCCGCCGATGTCGTCGAAGTCCAGATCTCCGTCCCCGTCCGTGTCCCCTTTCAGCTGCGGCGGCACCCCGTAGATCGATTCGTACTGGTTCGGATTGGTCAGCCCCACCACCAGTTCATCGATGTCATCGAAGTCCACATCCCCGTCGCAGTCCATGTCGCCCGTCGTGGGCGGCGCGAAAGTGACGACAGTCGCTGCGTTCGTGCCGCCGGCCGTCACGAGTCCGAAACTTCCCGTGAAAAAAGAGTCGAAGGCGATCGACACGGACTGCCCCAGCAGATCGCCCAACAACAACTGGTCCGGATCGACAAGCGTATGAAGTTCACCGCCGCTCTCGCCGTTGACGCCCACCACAAGCGTTTCCTCGACAAATGCCCCGTCTGCGAACACGGTTCCCGGACCCGTGCTGCCCAGCAACGCACCGTCGGAAACGCGCCACGCGCCGACATGCGGTTTGACCGCGGCATCAATATACTCTCGGAATACCACGGCGTCGTCTCCCGGCGCGTCGATGACGCCACGGAAGTCCGCCAGGAACGACGCATCCACCGGCTGCTGCCACGCTGACGTATCGATGACCGTCGAATCCAGGGTGACCGGATCGATCATCCAGACCTTGGACCCGACGGCCATGCGTCCACTTTCACTGATGCCAATCGCTGTGTCCGATGGGCCGGTGCCGTCCAGCGCCCTCACGCCCTGGGACAATGTCCCCACGACAGCCTGGCTTTCGAATCCCACGAAGACGCCGGTCGATGCGATGTCTTCCAGCGTGCCCGCTGCGAAAGGGTCCGCCACAAAGGCGGGCGAAGACGGGTCCTGCCAGAATGTAGGCGAGAAGGCATCGCCGATTGACGCATTCGCGCTGCCGCCGACATACAGGGCGTTGCCCGCGCCGTCAGCAGCGACTCCTGTCACGCTCCCGCCCGGATCGCCCACGCCGGGATCGCTCAACTGGGAGTGACTCGTGAACGGTTCCAACGCGAAGACCGTTCCATCCGCCGGGTCGACGCGTTGCCTGGCCCCGACGCCGCTCTCTTCACCGACGACATGCACGACGCCGGCCACGGAAGCCGCGCCCAACACCAGATCCACATCCACCGGGTCCGACACGACATCGACCCGTCCCACGAGTTCGTGAATCGTCTTTCCGGCGACTGGATCCGCCGGGCAGCCGAGCAATGCGAGGACGGCGGCCCGTGCAATCAATGGCCAACAACAACGCATCGTGTCCCTCCCCTTCTCGCATACCAAGGCGCCTCGGTCCCCATCAGTATCCCGCACGGCGTGTGGAAATGCTAATTTTCCTCCTGGGCGTGAAACGCTCCCCGCGGCGACGGCGGAAGTTTGTTGTTTCCCCGCGTGGCGCACTTGCCATGAGTTCCGGCATCCCTTGGGAAAAGATAGCACCCGTTTTTTGGGAAAAAACTGCTCTTGTTCCCCGGGGGCCTCCCGGGTAAACTTCGCCCGTTTCTCAAAGGTGGAGACAGTCTGCCAAGCAAAGTTGCACTCCGGCGCGAGGGTTTCCCTCCGGCCGGTGCCCGCCCGCGGCTCTCTTGCGGCACGGTACAGCCCATACAGCCCGCCACCACTTGACTTGGAGCAGAAAAGGTGTCAGGAACCTTTTTTGCTCCAGAATGCAAGCATCGAAGGCCGATACGGCAACAAAAAGGTTCCTGACACCTTTTCTTCCCCCAGAGAGGAGTGCGCGTCCATGTTGGTACTCAGTCGACGTAGAAATCAGGTGATCCAGATCGGCGAGAACATTCGCATAACGATCGTCAACATTCGCGGCAGTTGCGTTAAATTGGCCATCGAGGCACCCCGCGAAGTGCCCGTCCATCGCGCGGAAGTCCGCGCCCGCATCGACGCGGAGACTTACGGCGTGGAAGCCGCCGCCGCGCTGGCCTCGCCAGCGATCAGCGAGGTTTAGGGCAGAAAAGGTGTCAGGAACGAATGGCACTTGAACTTTTCTAACGCCATGCGGCCATTCGTCTTTTGTAGTTTTCTCTTGGTTCGCGCATGAGCTTGTGTTTCTTGGGTCGTCGTTTCCTCACGCGGGGTTCGTCTCGGTCGGGGCGGTTGCCGACGACGTGGGTGGCAATGGCTTTCAGGAGTGCGTCGCACCAGTCGGCAATCGAGACGCTCGCGCCGAGCACGGGCAGCAGGTTGTTCAGGGTTTGCAGCGTGCCCTTGAAACGTACCGTCCAGGGCTCCACGCCGGCCTGGCAGGCTACCACGGCCATCAATCACGGGCCGGATGAGATTCTAACCGGGCAGGTTGTCGCGCGGCGTGCAGTACGCGCCCGTGTCTGCCGAACAGGGGCGCAGGCCGCCGGCCAACCGCCAAGCGATCAACCTCGCAACGGTATCGCGGCAGGAATGATCGGCGCTCACGAACACACACACAAGCGAGACCTTTTATGTCCATACCGCCTTACGCAGAAACCACGTAGAAAAGTTCAAGTGCCATTCGTTCCTGACACCTTTTCCAGCCGGTCGGTGGGCGACGAGGGCCGGTGCGCGATGTCGTCGAAGTCCACGTCGCCGTCT
>CAZNKT010000151.1:0-11290 GCA_964573605.1 uncultured Pirellulales bacterium | reverse complement strand
CGGGCAGCAGATCCATAAGAGCCTGATCCGGCTGCAGGGATCTCAGGAATGGGACAACCTGTGGACGGCGTTGGTCGAGTCGGCCGGCGATTACGATCTGGTGCAGATCGAACTGACGCTGAACCTTCCCGCGCTGCACGAAGCGTTTTATGCCAATTGGAAAAAGGCCGGTAAGACGGACACCGAGCGGATGTGGAAGATGACGTCCCCGTTGGTGCTGGGCGGCCAGACGGTGGGCAACCTGCTGGTGGCCGGCATCCGGTCCCCCGGAGCCGGTCTGGAGGAGATCGGCCAGATTGCGGACTTCCTCGATCCCATCGAAGACAACATTCGCAAGGTGGTCGCGGAGATTGCTGACGCGCAATTACCGGCTGATGTCGACCATGTTCCGTCGGACGGTGTTGCCGAAGCCGCGTCTCCGTCCAAATCTTCACCGGTGCCTCAACGCTGATCCGTATTGGCCGCGGGCAGTGTCGGGACGGTGTCAGGATCGTCCACATAGCAGGCGAACCGCGTATGACGCAACTCCGCGGCAATTTCGTCGAAATTGGAGATCTTATCGATGGGCCGGCCGGAATTGATGCGCTTTAACTGGCTTTCGACAATTACGTCTTTCTGTTTCAGATCGAGAAATGCGAGCAGCCGCGATACCGTAGCGGCCGGTTCTGCGGATAAATGTTCGTACGAGACTTCCGTGGAGGGCAAGGGCATCCAACGAACAAAACGGCGAACCTGCTCCATACGGCGTGCGGTCCTCTCGAGCCGGGCCACGACATCTTCCGGGTTGAGGCGAACGCAGATGGTCTCGACATTGCTGTCTGCGGTGTGGGACCGCCCGGTCTCCCGCATGATCGTGCGTGAAATGACCACGTCCAGTATGTTGTGCCGGACCAGGTGCATGAGGCGGTATCGTCGCAGAGTCAGCGGCACGAGCAGCTCTGGTTTCTGAGCCAGCTGGTTATACATCAGTTTGAAGCCCATGGCCTGGTAGTCCGCCGAATCGCACTCCAGCATTCTCAGGTAGTCAAGCGGTCCGCGAGGCCGCTTGCGATGATGTTTCATACGCCATTCGTAGTATCGAATGGGTGGGGCAATGTATCCCCACTTCAGCTTGCGGGCATCGCCCACTCGCAGTGGCGCGTCCTTGAAAGGCTCGCCAAACACGCGCAGGTCCGGGTGACTGTTGTGGAGCAGGTCGGCGAGCCATGTAGAGCCGGTGCGTTGCCCGGCCAGAATAATGAATTTGGTGAGGTGATTGCCTGACATGAAAGGGTCTCTCAATCGCGTGTCTGACGGGTCGCCTGGCCTGGGGCGAACCGACTCTCCCATACTATGCTCTGAACCAACAATATGCTACGCTTGTCGGGTAAATTAGGTATTCTGGAAGTGAGCAGGGTCACTCGCCCGTCTGGCCCGATCGCTCGCTTGAACAATCGGTCTATTCCCTGGTAATGGTTTCCTGCCTGCTGGCCCGTATGCGCTGCTGTCGGTGGGCGCGGCAGAGGTTTTTGCGTCATTGAGCTTACGCAAGAAAACACTTCGAGGAATGTTCTGGTCGTCGCTCCAGAACTGGTCTGGCAGCCTCCTGTCCGCCGTGGTCTTTATCGTCCTGGCACGGCTACTCGACCCGTCGGACTTCGGGCTAATCGCCATGGCATCAGTGTTCACCGCGCTGATGGCAGTGTTGATTGATCTGGGCATTCCCTCCGCGCTGATCCAACGCGCCAAGCTGGACCCGGAACACCTCGACACCGGCTTCTGGATGGGCGCCGCGATCGGTGCGAGCCTGCTCGTGGCGGGCTTGCTGGCAGCGCCGTTGATTGCCTGGATGTTCGATGAACCTCGACTGGCCGGCGTCGTCCGTCTGCTGTCGGTGAACTTTGTGTTTGTCGGGCTGAGCGGCACGGCTACGGCGGTACTTAAACGCGGCATGCAGTTCAAACTGCTGGCGATCCGCAGCATCTCGGCTTCGTTAGTGGGCGGCGTTGTCGGCATCACCATGGCGGTCATGCAGTTCGGTGCGTACAGCCTGGTCGGGCAACGTCTGGCCGAAACGCTCACCCAGCTGGCGCTGCTGTGGATCGCTTGCCCGTGGCGGCCGTCGATGCGCTTTTCGCCGGGGCATGGCCGCGACCTGTTGAGCTTCGGGCTGAATGTGTTGGGCACGCGAGTCATGAACTTCTTTTCCAGGCGGAGCGACGATTTTTTGATTGGTTTCTTCCTGGGATCGGTCGCGTTGGGCTACTACGTCGTGGCCTATCGCCTGATACGAATTGTTTTGGAAGTCCTGACCAAATCACTTTCCTCCGTGCTCCTGCCGGCGTTATCGCGTTTGCAACATGATCGAGGTCGCCTGCGTGAGGCTTACCTGCGCGCGCTCCGGCTGCTGGCCATGGTCACCGTCCCGGTATTTGCGGGCATCGGCGTGCTGGCTCCCAATTTGGTGATTGCTTTGTTCGGTGATGCCTGGCGGCCCAGCATCAACGTAACGCGGATTCTGTCCGTAGCCGGTCTGCTTCAGGCCCTGTTCTTTCTGAATGCACCGACTATGAAAGCGATCGGTAAGCCGTCGTGGGTGATGCGGATGGCCGTGCTCGACGGCATTACCAACGTCGCCGCGTTCGCCATCGCGGTGCACTGGGGCATTGCCGCGGTAGCTGCGGCGTTCACGATCCGCCTGGTGCTGTTCAGTCCGCTGCGATTCTATCTGTTACGCAAATTGATCGATGTTGATACGGGCAGCTTCTTTCGGCAGCTTGTACCGGCGTTGCTGGCCGCGGCCACCATGTCGGCCGTGGCGATGTGCGTGCAATATTTTGCCGCCACCAGATGGGAACCGGCGGGCAGCCTGATCGCCGCGTTGTTGGCAAGCATTCTGGCGTACGGCATGGCGTTGATGCTCGTGGCGCCGCACTCCGTGCGGCATCTCCTGGAAACGGGGCACATGGCCCTACCCCTGGGCGCGCGGAAACGATAATCGTTCTTGCCCGCGGTGGACACGGCAGTTCCTCATGAAACCCGATTTCCTTGTCATTGGCGCGATGAAGGCAGGCACTTCCAGCCTGTACCGCGTGCTGCGCGGGCACCCGCAAATTGCAATGTGCCGTGAGAAAGACGTCGGTTTTTTCTCGTTCGATCGCGTGTACTCGCGCGGATGGGGCTGGTACGTGTCCCTTTTCGACGTCCCACCTGAAGCGCGGGCAGTTGGCGAGGCGAGCGTTTCGTATACGAAAAGAGCCATTGAGCCGCACACGGTGTCGCGCATCGGGAAACACATACCCGATGCGAAATTCGTGTACATGGTCCGGCACCCCATGGCCCGGATTGAATCGCATTATCTCGAGATGTGCAAACGGCGCAGCCACCAGCTCCGCGGGACGTTCAGCAGGGCCGTACGGGAACTGAGAACCCTTGTCGAAACAAGTCTGTACTGGAAGCAACTCTGCTGGTATCGCGATCATTTTCCCGAAGAACGAATACGTGTCGTGTTTTTTGAGGACTATGTGCGGGATCCGCAGCGCGTTGCGTCCACGGTATTCGATTTTTTGGGGGTCGACGCGGACCACCGTATCGGCGATGCTCAGGCACCGAATCCTTCTTTCGGTGCCTGGCGGGATCGGTCCATTAACACGCAGTTGCGCAAGCTTCCGCTTTACGATCGCGTGCAACGCCGTTGGATTCCCAGCGGTTTGCGAAACGTCATCCGACCTTTTCTCAAGAAACCTATTATCGAGCGGCCTGGCTGGGACGACGTGACGCGGCAATGGGCCAGGGAAGAACTCGCTGAGGATTCGCGGCAACTGCTCGCTTACTGTGGTAAGTCACCCGATTTCTGGCTCTTGGACTGAAGAGAGACGACATGGCAGATACGCTTGGAATAGGCATCATCGGTGCCGGCGTAATTTTCGAACACCATGCGCAGGCCCTCGCATCGATGAAGAACCAGGCCCGCATCGTTGGCATCGCAGAGTTGAACAACGCTAAACGGGCGGCGGCAACCGACAAGTTCTTCATTCCCGTGGCATGCGAGGATTACCGGCAACTACTGGACCGCGATGACGTGGATGTCGTCAACGTCTGCACGCCACCGTCGCTGCACGAGGAGATGGTGGCGGCCGCCCTGGCAGCCGGAAAATTCGTACTGTGCGAAAAACCGCTCGCGCCGTCGCTCAGCGCGGCCGACCGCATTATCGAGACGGAAAAGCGATTCCCCGGAAAGTTGTCCGTAGTTTACCAGTTGCGGTACCAGCCGGAGTTCCAGAAGATGCTTTGGCTCCGCGACCGCGGAGTGCTTGGCGAGTTACAGCAGGGCGTCGCCACTCGGATCCGCGGCATGGAGAAACTTTCTGGCCTGGCCAGCGGATGGTGGGGCCGATGGGATGTGGCGGGCGGCGGTGTGGCCATGACACAGTTCGTGCATCATCTGGACCAGCTGTGCCAGCTGTTTGGAGTACCCATGGAAGTGCAGGCCATGATGGACACCTTTAAGGCCGACATTGAGTCGGAAGACACCTTCATGGCAACGATCCGTTTCGCCGACGGAGCGCTGGCGAACTGTTACGCGACGATTGCCGCTCAGAAACCGGCCCTCACGCTTGACGTCGTTGGTACTGAGGCATCGGTCCACATCCCCTGGACACTCCGCAGCCATGACCGCGGATTGATCCGACAAGCCCAGCAGCAGTTGAAGCGAACGTTTCCCCAGGAGAAAGTCCGGAGCAACAGCTTGCCGGCGCGGGTGACGCGAAAAATCGCCACACGGCTCGGACGTGGCCGCCCCCGCGGCGACCTGGGGGGCGCCCGGCACCATGCCGCCTATTTCCGCCACGTGTTTCAGGCCATAGGGGAGGGTCGACCGCTGCCCATTTCGGCTGCCGACGCCCGTATTTCTCTGGAGTTATGCACGGCCATTTACGCGTCCGGACTGACCGGCCGGCCCGTAGCGCTGCCCTTGGAGGCTGGGCACCCCTTGTACGACGGCATTTCCGCGGAAGAATACGCACAACGTTCCCCGCTGCAGAAGGCCTGATGCGATGAGCACCAAACTGGTCCCGGATGCGCCCGCGTCTCCGGATTCCGCCACCAGCCCCCGGCCGCCCGCACCCCGGCTGGCGATCTACGGGGGACCACGCGAAGTCAGCAAACGGTATCGAGAACGGTGGCGGCCGATCCACGTTCCGGAAATCGCCAAGATTGTCCTCCATGCCGCGGCCGGCGTCAGCACTCGCGTGGCCAGCGCGGGTCCCAATGCGGCCTTCGAAAATCGATTCGCCACCCTCACAGAAACCCGTTACGCGCTGGCAATGAACAGTGGCACGTCGGCCTTGCACAGTGCGTTCTTTGCCGTGGGCGTCAAGCCTGGCGATGAAGTGATTGTGCCGTCGTACACGTTCTACGCGTCGGCCTCGCCCATCTTGCAATGCGGAGGGAGGCCCGTCTTTTGCGATGTTGATGCGCGCACCTTAACCGCAGATCCGGACGACGTCGTACGGAGAATCACTACTCGGACAAAGGCCATCTGCGTGGTCCATGTATGGGGCAACCCGGCGCGCATGGACCGCTATCGCGAGATCCAGCAGCAATACGGCGTGGCGATCGTGGAAGACTGTTCCCACGCCCACGGCGCTCGCTTTATGGATCAGCCGGTGGGTTCTTGGGGCGACGTGGGTTGCTTCAGTTTGCAGGGGGCCAAGCCCGTCAGTGGAGGCGAGGCCGGCATTGCGGTGACCAACAATCCCACCCTCTACGATCGCATGCTCGTGTTGGGACACTACCCGCGTCCCAGCACGGACCAGAAAGCCAATACGTTCGACGTTGGCCGGCTGAGCCTGGGCCTTAAATATCGGCCACACCTGTACGCCATTCTGCTTACCCATGGTGCGCTGTCGAGGCTGCCGGAACTGAATCGCCTGCGAACACGCAATTACGAAATCCTGGCGTCGGAGTTACAGGATTGCGAGGCGGTTCAGCCCGTGGCGAGCTATCCGGAAGCGAAAAGGGCCGGGTTTCTCGAATTCGTCCTGAAATACGATCCGGAACACGCGGGCGGCTGGCCCCGAGGCGCCTTCGTACAGGCGGCCAAGGCGGAAGGAGTGCCGATTGTCGTGGATCGGTACAAGCCGCTCCACCGGCAGCCGTTGTTCTCCTCCTTCGATCTGAGTCAATGCGGGGGATACGTGGGGGTCGGCATGGAGCGACTCGGTCCGGCGGACCAGACGCTGCCGATTCCCGTTACCGAACATGTCTGCTACAACACGCTGTCGATGCCACCGTTGACCAAAGTACCGGAAAGGTTTGTCCGGCAATGCGGTCGAGCATTGCGAAAGGTTGCGGAGGCAGCCGCGACAATCCAAGACTTCCGTCTTGGTCGGTAGGAGTACATTTCCACGCGGTCGGTCGTTGTATTATGGCGGCCTGGTTCCGCGCCGTGCCATGAAGATTCTGTTTCCCAACGCCTCCATCAAGTATCCCCCCGCGGACGGCCCGGCCTGTCATCGCTACCAGTTGATCAAGAACCTGAGCGAACTCGGGCATCACGTGATCACGCTGTCGCCCGACGAAAACCCGCTCACCGATACCCGTCGCAAGTCTCCCTTGTCGGTATGGAAGGCCGTGCACGAGGCCGACGTGATTTACGGACGACCCGGCGAACGTCCGGATGCGGTCACGCGACTTACCCTGCCGCCACGTCTCTGGTTGATTCCGCGCGGGACGGCCGTCGTATGGGAACAAAATCGCGCCTTGACGATTTCGTTGAGCCGCAATCCGCGAACACCCGAAGAAATCCGCAAGCACCTGGCAGTCTTTCGACGCGCGGCGCGCCGCGTGGACGCGGCGATCGGAGTTTGCCGGAAGGCGACCGAAGAACTGCACGACTTGCTCGGGATCCAACAAGTATGCACCATCCAGAACGGATCGGATCCGGACTTGTTCCGTCCTGACGTGCAACCCGCAGCGGGACTCGCGCGCCGCGGGCCTCGGTTGCAGGTAGGCTGGATCGGCAGCCACGCCAACGATGTCCACCATCACGAACTGATTCAAGGTTTGTGCCGCATTGTCGACGCGCAGAAACTACCGATCGACGTGCATGTGTTTGGTCGCACGGAGTCTCTGTTTCCTGATCCGCGACCTGCTTCGCTTCGCTTGCACGGAGTGATTCCCTATTTCGATCTGCCCGCCTATCTGGCCGGCATCGATGTAGGACTCGTAGTTTACAGGAGGCCCTCCGACGGCGTCTCGCCGCTGAAATTGTTCGACTATCTCGCCAGCGGGTGTATCTCGATCTGCACGCCAGGGCAATCGGTTGAAGAAGTGCTGGCCGACGGTGACGCAGGATGGGTTCGAGACTGGACGCCAGAATCGTTGGCCGATGCGCTTGTGGCGTTGTCGAACGACCATTCGCGGATGGTGCGGATGAGCAACGCGGCACGCCGGCTCGTCGAGACAAACTACAACTGGCGCAATATTGCTACTCGTATCGAAACAATCCTGTGGCAAGCCCGCGAGCGACGTGGCGACGGATGATTTGAGGGCAGGGCGAGGTGAGTCTACGAAAGAAGGCCATACGCGGGATTTTCTGGTCTACTCTGCAGAATTGGGCAGGGGGCGTCATTTCCGCGCTGGTCTTCGTGCTTTTGGCGCGGTTGCTGGCCCCCGATGATTTCGGGCTGCTTGCCATGGCAGGCGTCTACACCGTGCTCGTCAATGTGTTCGTCGAAGCGGGCATTTCCGCAGCGGTGATCCAGCGACAACGACTCGATCCCGAACATCTCGATACGGGCTTCTGGTTAAATGCGGGACAGGGCGTGGCCTTGTGCAGTGTGTCCGTGGCTGCCGCTCCAGCCATAGCGCATCTGTTCAACGCGCCGCAATTGACGCCTGTCGTCCGCTGGCTTTCCCTCAGCTTTATTGTGTCGTCCGGTGGCGGCATTCCTACCGCGCTGCTCCGGAGAAACTTTGGCTTCCGCCCCTTGGCCATACGGGCGGTTATGGCCGCGGTTGTTGGGGGGATCACGGCCGTTGGCATGGCCGTGGCCGGCATGGGCGTGTGGAGTCTTGTGGCCCAGCGTCTGGCGGACGGCCTGACGCGAACGGTACTGGTATGGCTCGCCTGTTCGTGGCGTCCACGCCTCCGCATATCCGCACCGCACGCGCGAGAACTGTTTGCCTTCAGCAGACACCTCATCGCGTCCCGGTTGATGGTCTTCGGTTCTCGTCGGGCGGACCAATTTCTCATTGGTTATTTTCTGGGGGCGATCGCGCTGGGCTACTACTATATTGGCTATCGCGTGGTGCGCTTGATCGTGGAAATGCTGGCCCGGTCCGTGTCATCCGTCTTGTTGCCGACGTTCTCGCGCCTGCAGCACGACACTGGCCGAATGCGGGCCGCCTATTACGCAAGTGTCCGGCTCGCTGGCATCGTGACCGTACCCGCGTTTCTCGGTCTCGCGGTGCTCGCGCCGGAGGTCACAGCGGTGGCATTCGGCCCCAAATGGAGCGACAGTAGCTCGGTCATGAGCATCCTGGCCCTGGCGGGTGTGCTGCAAGGGATCAGTTTCATGAATGCCCCCACGATTGCGGCGGCCGGAAAACCCTCGTGGTCGGTGTGGCTCAACGGGCTGGACGGGATCGTCAACGTTGTCGCGATCGTCATCGCGGTGCAGCAGGGCACGATTACCGCCGTAGCATCGGCCTATACGATCCGCGCATATCTCATATTTCCCGTTCGCCTTTTGGCGGCCCGGCGGTTACTGGGCATCTCCCTGCGGACCTACTTCCGCCAGCTCTTACCGACGTTGGTCGCGAGTGGCGTCATGCTGGGCGCTGTTTTCGTAGCCAGCCGTCTGGCAATGGCCGGCCAGCCATCCTGGCTGGTGCTGTCCGGTTGTCTGTTGTTGGCGTGCGTGGTGTTCTTTGGCACATTGAGTGCCATCGATTTTGGATTTGTACGCGACTTGCTGGAAGTCAGTAAGTCTGTCCTGCCCGGCCGTTCCGCTTCGCGCGCCGCAACCTCGTCCCAAGCGACAGTTCCCTCGCCCGACGAACTCAGCCCAAGGTGACGCGCACATCGACGCGGGCAGGCGGAGGACACAAGATGAATCGTTTCACGTTGAGAGTATTCTGTCGGACGCTCAAAGAAATGTGGTCGACGGTCCCGCGCACATCATCGTCGCGGGCAATGGAGCGCCACCAACGCGATCGCGAATGGCATGTTTGATCTGTCTGCCGTGCGGTGTCAAGCGGTCAGGCAGTTTGTCGCTGAAGGGTGCGAAATAGCCGCTCGTGGGCGCCGAGCACCGCGTCCGCACTGTACTGCTGCAGTACTTTTCGGCGAGCCGCGCGTCCGTGCTGTTCAATCCGTTTGAACGATCGCAGATAATAGCCGATCGCTTCGGCGATGGATGCGTGATCGGCTTCGATCTTTAAACCGCTCGTCCCGTCCTCAAGCAAATCCCGCGACCCCGAGATTTCCGTGAGCAAGACGGGCATTTCGCTGGCCATCGCCTCCAGCACCGCGTTGGGCATGCCTTCGCGCAGAGAAGGCAGGCAGAAGACGTCCGAAGCATGGTATAACGGCGCTACTTCACGCGTGAACCCGAACCACACCACGAGTTGTTGCACGCCCAGCTCGCGCGCCCGTTGGCGCATCCGTTCGGCATAGGCAGCATCATCCTCGGGACCGGCCAAGACAAGCTGGCATTCGAGCCCCCGGCGCTTCAGTTCCCCAAGCGCTTCGACGATCAGTAGGGGGCGCTTCCGCTGATTGATGCCGCCCGCGAAAAGCACGGTCGGGAGATCACGCCAGCCGAGCCGCTGGCGTATAGCACTTCGCTCTTCCGCGGAATCCACCGGATGGAACGCCCGCGTGTCGACGCCGTTAGGGATAAACACGACCTTGGATTCGGGCACGCCGTAATCAAGGCATTCCTGCATGATGTCCTTGCTGATGGCGATGACGGCCGACAACCGGCAAATCATGTCGCGCCGGCGGCGCGCCAGGCCGAGCCGCCTCCGCAGACCCTGCTTGTCGGCCAGGTCCATGCGGTGCGACGCGATCTTAACGACGGCCGGTACGCCCACCTTCTCGGCGTGCGTGGCCGGGCGGACGGTAAGGTCGTACGCCTGCAGCCCATGGAACACGTCAAACTCGCGAGCATGTGCCGCCAGCCAGGCCCGCGCGGCCGACAGGAACCGGACCTGAGCCCAGCTGCCGCGGTGGACGTGCCGCAGAAAAACCTGATCGTAAAAAACCGGGTAGCGATCCTGGCGGGGCGAGCCGTGCACAAGCGTGACGCGGAACCTCCCCGGCGACGCGCTATCGTACAGCCGGTAGGCTGTCATTCCCGGCCCACCGTAGTGCAGACCCGCGCCCTTGGGCGACCAAAGTAAGATCTTCAGGGGCTCTGGCATAAACGACGATCCGGCCGCGCGCCCGCGGCTCCCCACCGCATCCGCGACCTAAAGTTGGGTTCTCCGTGAGTTGTCCCGCTCGCCGGCGGTGCGCTCATCGTCATGCCGTGGCCTCTTCTTGTGAGGTTGGACCGGATTATAATGAAAGCCGTCCATACCGACAGCGCGGAAGGTTGTTGGAATGCCCGCGTTAGAACCTCTGTGACTACCTCCGAGTCTCCCATCCGCCTGATTATCCAGCAGCCGTCGCTGGCCAAGTACCGTGTTCCCGTCTTTCGCATGCTGGCTCGGCGCCCGGGCATGGACGTGCGCGTCGTCCATGGCAGTCGTCCCGACCTGCCCAACGTGCCCTCGGACGGCTTCGCGGCAGAAGAGGTTCCGCTGCGCCGGGCGCATGTTCTTGGACGGCCCCTCTTCTGGCACTCACCGCAATGGCGCTTTGCCTGCCCCAGACGTGCCGACGTGTTGATGCTGACCTGGAATGTCCGCTATCTGAGCCTCGTGCCGGCACTGCTGCGGGCCCGGGCCCGGCGGGTACCGACCGTGCTGTGGGGGCACGGGTATTCCAAGAACGAAGTCACCTGGCGCGCTTCGGCGCGCAACAGCGTCGCCCGTCTGGCCACCGCGTTGCTGTTCTACGGCCAGCGGACGGCGGAGGAGTTTATTCGCCGGGGCTGGGACGAGCGGCGGATATTTGTCGCTCGCAACTGCCTCGATCAAGGTCTCATCCAGGCCGCCCGCCAGGCCTGGTTGGACGAACCCGCTAGGTTGAACGATTTTCGGTCCCGTGAGCAACTGCTGGGCGGGCCCGTCGTGTTGTACGTTTCGCGGCTCGATCCGCACAATCGCGTCGATTTGCTGCTGGAAGCTGTCGGTCGAC
>CAZNKT010000150.1:7999-11514 GCA_964573605.1 uncultured Pirellulales bacterium | reverse complement strand
CCGTAGCACTGGAACGCGGAAACGATGTCGACCTTTTCTCCGTCCGGCGCGTGTCCGGCGCGTATCGTACCACCGTAGATCATCAGCGAGGGCCGGTTCAAGCGTCCCATGGCGATCAGGCACCCCGGCATGTTTTTGTCGCATCCCGGAATCGCGATACACGCGTCGTACCACTGCGCGCTGACGACCGTCTCGATCGAATCGGCGATCAGGTCCCGGGACTGCAGCGAAAAGCTCATGCCCGGGGTGCCCATCGAGATGCCGTCGCTGACGCCGATGGTATTGAAACGCATCCCCACCAGTCCCGCTTCGGTCACGCCTTCTTTCACGGCGGCGGCCAGGTCGTTCAAATGCATGTTGCACGGATTGCCTTCGTACCACATGCTGGCAATGCCCACCTGGGGCTTGTCCATGTCCTCTTCAGTGAGACCTGTTCCGTACAGCATCGCTTGCGATCCAGCCTGCGATTGGGGCTGAGTGATATAGCGGCTGTATCGGTTCAGCGGCTCGGCCATGCGTAACTCCTGACTGCCGGAATAAAAGAGGGGCGGGGTGCCAAGCACGTTATTCTAGCCGGCGCGGGCCGGCGCTGGCCAGTCTCGGCTGGCAACATACCACGCAAGGCGGTATGGTAGGACGCGGCGCGCCGAAGCCGGTCCGCAGACGCCTTCATCCCGTACAGCGACGGCCATGCCTCCCGCCTTCATCTATTTCGATTTGGGCAACGTGTTGCTGAACTTCGACCACCGGCGCGCCGCGCGGCAGATGGCGGAAGTGGCCGGCGCGGGCGTGGACCGCGTATGGGAGGTCGTTTTTCAGGGCGATCTGCACACGGCGTTCGAACGCGGGCGCATCGGCGCCCGCGAGTTTTACGAAGCATTTTGCCGGGAAACGGACAGTCGGCCGGACTTTGCATCACTCACCGAAGCAGGCAGCGCCATCTTTGATCTCAACGCCACCATTCTGCCGTTGGTCGCGCACTTGGAAGACGCGGGCTGGCGGCTGGGGATCCTGTCCAACACGAACGAGTCGCACTGGGATTACTGCACGCGCCGCTTCAAAATCATCCCGGATGCATTCGAACTGGCGGTACTGAGCTATGAAGTGCATGCCATGAAACCCGAACCGGAGATATATCGGATTGCGGCCGAGCGCGCCGGCGTCGCTCCCGATCAGATTTTTTTCGTGGACGACCGCGACGAAAACACAGAGGGCGCTCGGCAGGCCGGGTTCGATGCCGTTCGCTACGTTGACGCGGCGCGGTTGGCTCGGCAACTCCGCGCCCGCGGCGTCGCCAGCAATTTCTGATCGCCGGGAGCACCGTCATTTCCAGATCGGCCAGTACCGGCCGCCGCAGGCCACCAGCCGTTCCGGGCGGCGATCGTACAGCTGGCCGATCATATCCTGGCTGAGCACGTCGCCGGCGCGGCCGCACGCCACCACGGCACCGTGCTTCAATACCAACAGGCGGCCCAGGGCCGGCATCACTTCGGAAAGGTGGTGCGTGACCAGCACAACCGTCGGTGCGGTGCCGCTGGATGCCAGGTGCTCGACTGAAGCCAGAAAGCGCTCCCGCGCACCGGGATCCATTCCCGCGCATGGCTCGTCGAGAATCAGCAACAGGGGCCCGGCCATCAGCGCGCGCGCGACGAGCACCTTCTGCTGCTCGCCCTGGGACAGCACGCCGAAGGGTTTCCGGGCCAAATCCTCCGCGCCGATCCGAGCCAGGCTGTGCCGCGCGCGGTCCCAATCCGACGGCCGCGGCGGTGGCTGTGCCGACGGCCGCAACCCCCATTGGGCATATTGGCCCGACAGCGCGGTACGCACGACCGGTTCGGTGGAGGGGATGCTTGCGGCGAGTGTTGACGTGACCCAGCCGATGCCCCGCCGGAGCTGCTGCAGATCGGTCAGATGCTTTCCCAGCCTCAGTACCCGACCACCGGCGTTCGGCCAGGCGTAACCACACGCGATGCGAAGCAGCGTGGTCTTGCCCGCTCCGTTGGGGCCGAGCAACGTCCAATGACAACCCGCGTCGACCCGCCAGGAGACGTCCCGCAGAATCGTTTCTCCGCCCCGCCGATAACTGACACGTCGGACGTCAAGCAGGGCAGGCGGCATCGTCCAGAACTTTCCAATGGACAGGGACGGCGGCCTCGGGCGGCGCGGGAACCGGCGTTGCGCGTCACAGATAGGAATTGATCAGGTTTTCGATCAACTCCTGTCGGCCGCTGTCGTTCGCGCGGGCTTCGCCGGCGTCGAGCATCCGCTTTTCCAACGAACAGAAGTCATGCTGGCCTGCCTCGATCTCCGCGCCCAGCCCGTCGTCCCAGTCGCGATATCGAGCCGCGCGGAGCGCATGTAGCTTGCCGTCCGCACGCATCGCGGCGGCAATTTTCAACCCCCGCGCGAAAGCGTCCATGGCACCGATGTGCGCGTAGAATAAATCGATCGGTTCAAAACTTTCCCGACGAACTTTGGCGTCGAAATTGACGCCGCCCGGATCCAGGCCGCCGTAATTCAGAATGGTCGCCATGCACTGGGTCGTAAGATAAATGTCCGTGGGGAACTGATCGGTGTCCCAACCCAGCAACAAGTCTCCCGTATTGGCGTCAATCGATCCTAGAAAACCCTGCATCGCGGCATACTCCATCTCGTGCTGCATGGAATGGCCCGCCAGCGTGGCATGGTTCGTTTCCAGATTCAATTTCACGTGGTCTTCCAGTCCGTACGTACGCAGGAAGTTGATGCACGCCGCGGCGTCGAAATCGTACTGATGCTTGGTCGGTTCCTTGGGCTTGGGTTCAAAATAGAACTGGCCGGTGAAGCCGATCGTGCGGGCATGGTCCACCGCCATGTGCATGAAGCGTGCCAGGTGGTCCAACTCCCGCCGCATGTCCGTGTTCCACAGATTCTGGTATCCCTCGCGACCACCCCAAAACACGTACCCGCTTCCGTCCAAGGCCTTGGTCACTTCCAGCGCCTTTTTGACTTGCGAGGCCGCATACGCGAACACCTCGGCGTTGGGACTCGTGGCAGCACCATGCATATACCTGGGATGGCTGAACAGGTTCGCCGTTCCCCATAACAGCCGAATGCCGGTGCGTTTTTGCTCTTCCTCGAGCACACGCACAATCCGGTTCAGGTGGCGGTTTGTTTCGGTGAGCGTCGTGCCTTCGGGAGCGACGTCCCTGTCATGAAAGGCGTAGAAGGGCGCCCCCAGCTTCTCGATGAATTCGAAGGCGACGCGAACGCGCCGTTCCGCGTTTTCAATGGAATCGCTGCCGTCGTCCCAGGGACGGAACATCGTCGGCGCCCCGAACGGATCCGCTCCCGTGCCGCGGAACGTGTGCCAATAGACCACGCTGAAACGCAGGTGGTCTTTCATAGGCGTGCCTTCGACAATCTCGTCTTCGTTGCGGTAATAGTCCAAATGGTCCTGTTCGATATTCAACAGGACCGCGATCTTCGGCTGCAGGTTCAGGAAGCTGCGGTCATATTCACACGCTTCTGCAACA
>CAZNKT010000150.1:0-7989 GCA_964573605.1 uncultured Pirellulales bacterium | reverse complement strand
GCCAGCGGGTTGTCCGATGCGGGACCCTCGTAGCGAATTCTGGCGATCTCGGGAAACGCGGGTGTCATGGCGGCATCAACCTTGGAGCTGGTTTCAAAACCTGATTCTGCTGTGATTCTTCCCGGTCGTGGAGCGATTGCAGGGCGTTGTGAAACTGCTTTTGTTGAGGACTGTATTGAAGAAAGCGATGCGACGACCGGTTGGATCCTGTATTTGCCGGCTTCCACTGGTCGCCTTTCGCCAACGACAAGGCAACGCGCAACAGGCAAGGCGACGATGTGCCGAGCAGCTGAGGCCAGAGGAACCGGGTCGGCCGGTGCGAGCGCCGATCATCTCCGGCTGCGGCGCCGACGGTGCGGGCCGTCGGCAGCGATCGTTCGGCACCAACCGGCCGACCGCCGCGGCCTCGACGGCCAAGTATACCGCAATGGGCCCGAGGCTCCTACGACCCGCCGCATCGCTGCGCCGGGAGCGTCACCCGCCAGGACCAGCCCGGCGATGCCCACCCGTTGCACCGGCTGCGCCGCGGAAGCGCCTTGGCCGTGGCTCACGTATGGCGCAACACCAGCCTGTCGCCTAACCGGGGAAACAGCTCGGCCAGAGCGAAAAGAAGCCGTGCCCGGCCGGGCACGACCAGCTCCGGATCGCGCCGCTCCGCTGCCCGGAGCGTACGCCCGGCCAACCAGGCCGGATCGATGGCACGGACGCGGGCGCCGGCCCCAGGCTTCGCGGCGCCGGGCGGGAGGTTCCGGGCCGCTTCGGCATATCGCCGGTCAGCATCGCCGCGGGCGATCGGCCCCGGACAGACCAGCAGCACGTGCAGGCCGGAGGGTCCCAGTTCCAGCCGCAGTTGCTGGGCGTAGGCCGCCAACGCGTGTTTTCCCGCGGGATAGCCGGCCAGATAACGCGGCGCCGCTTTCGATGCCAGCGATCCGACATGGATCAGGTGCCCCCGCGATTCGATCAAATGCGGCAGCACCGCGCCAGTCGTGCGTACGGCGGCCAGGAAATTGTCCTCGAACATGTCGCGGAAAGCCGCCACGTCCACATCTTCGATACGTCCGCGGCTGGATCGCCCGGTGCAATGTGCCAGAACATCGATCCGCCCGTAGCGGTCGACCGTCGTGGCCACCAGCCGCCGGACATCGCTGTCCTGAAGCACATCGGCGGAAACGGCGTGAACGTCGGCTCCGCGGGCGGTCATTTCCTCGACCGAGTGCGACAGATCACGCTGCCCGCGGGCCGATACCACGACCGACGCGCCCGCGTCGGCCAGAGCGCCGGCAATCGCACGCCCCAATCCTCGCGAACCGCCCGTAACGATACAGATTTTCGATGCCCAGTAGGACATGCACCCTCACCGTCCCCATCGAGGGGGGCCGTTTCCCGGCGAGCTCTTTGATCCCGCATGGGCCGGAGCGGTACGACGTGTCAGCACGTCACCGAGGCTCGAACTGGAGAACCTCCCAGTGGATTGCAGGCGCATCACCGATAACGAGGCGTTCGTATCGCCGAGGATAGCCAAACTCCGGATCAAATTCGGCCCTCAGCCTGAGTTGCACATTCGGGCCCACGTCCATTTGTCCGGCCGGATCTTCAGCCAGCTCCAGTTCGCGGTGCAGGGTTTTGAATTGGCCCTTGATGGTCCATGTATCCCAGGTACGCCGTTCTTCAACCGGACGGCCGTTCACCGTGGGCGGACGGAGTACCTCGTGGTTGCGAACTTCCACCTGAATGCTGCTGACCTGCGCGCCGCCGACTCTTACGTTCATCAGGTAGCTGGCTGGCGCGTGCTCCTGCCACGTGGCTTCGGCCTTGCGTAGTGTGTCCGCGGTCAGTTGCGGAATGTCGTCCCTCAGCACGCCCAACATCAGCGCCAAGCAACCGGCGACGGCCAGCAGAAACCCGAGGGCGGCGCCCCAGGCCACGAAAGTCCACGAGAGATAACCGGGCTCGGGCACAGGCCCCGGGGTGTTTTCCGCTGCGTCTTCCGGCCGTGCCATGTGCCTCGACTCCTACCGCCCGCCGATCGGCTGCGGGCCCTGTGTCCACGGCACCGCCCCGCGTGTTGCCCAAGAGGCCCTGACAAAAACGCCGGTTCGCACGCCGGCGAGAACCAGGCGTCGGCGTGTGCCGGCTGAATTCATTGCTGTCCCTGGATCGCGCTCGGTGATTCAGGCCGAGCGCCCGCAATCCCCCACCGCGTCCCGCACTGTTTGCCGGACCACGTAGCACAGACAACTGCCCAAGAACCCCACCATGCCGCCGAGGATGGCGACCGACATCGTCCCCAGAAAGAGGGCGGCAATGGAAAGACGCGTCCAGAGGAGGGCCGCCAGCAGGATACATCCCAACATTCCTGCGGCCAGTGCGCCAAGGACGGCCCAGAAATACTGCACGCGACCGAGCGGCAACCGGTGGCGGAGACGATTCTGGTATCCGCGACGTGTTGCCTCGGCGGCCTCGGCAGCCCGGTCCAGAGCTGGCGGGACGGCCCGAGAGCCGGAACGATCCGCCTCCCGTCCCTTGCCGCTACTCGACGGATACTCCGCGATCCTCGTGGGCTGCTCGGCCCTCAGCCGCGCGAGCGATGCCGTGGTGCCATCGCGGAGCCGGCTACCCGCCGCATTGCCGGCGACATGCACGGCGCCCAGCGAGACCATCAGCACGATGACCAGACCGACCGCGGTGCTGACGGCCGCCATCAACGAGAAGAGCACGCAAAGCAGCGAGATCGCCACCAGCAGGCCGCGCATGCCGAAGCGCGGAGGCGGCAGGCCCGGTCCGCCGTCGTGCGTCGGCGGCCCGTTGTTTAGCGGCTGCCTCGTTATCGGTTCAAAGTGACGCGGCATGATGTCGTGCCCGTGTCCTGGAAAACGTCACGGCCCGCGCGGCGGTACGCGCGATGACGACCGACCGCCACATTGTCCCGGAGATGTCCGAATGGTTCAAGCGCAACGGCTTTGCGTGCTTGCCAGTCCGCTGCGACCAACGCACAATGAGGAATCCGCGGGAAACGGCATTCGGCCGGCCCGCGTCCGGTTGTCCTCCAGTGGCGATCCCCCCCCGGGGCCTTCTACCATGTCCGTCTGCGTGCTGGCCTACTCGGGAGGGCTGGACACTTCGGTGATCCTCGGATGGTTGATCGATCGCGGCTACCAGGTTCATGCCGTGTACGTGGATCTGGGCCAGCCGTGCGAGGACCGCGAGGCATTATTGCATAAGGCGCGCGACCTGGGAGCGGCGTCGGCCAGGATCGTGGACGTTCAGGAACGCCTCTGCCGCGATTTTGCCTTCCCGGTGCTGCAGTGGCAGGCCCGCTACGAAGGCATTTATCTGCTGGGCACGTCGATCGCCCGTCCGCTGATCTCGCAGGCGTGCCTGGAGGTCGCCCGTCAGGTCGGTGCGCGGACCTATGCCCATGGGGCAACGGGCAAGGGCAACGATCAGTGCCGGTTTCAACTCGCCGCCGAAGCGCTGGACCCGGACATCGAAGTCCTGGCCCCCTGGCGCGACCCGGAGTTTCGCAATCAGTTCCCCGGCCGGCGTGAGATGATCGCCTACTGCCAGGCCAAAGGGATTCCCGTCAAGGCGTCGCTGGAAAAACCCTACAGCAGCGACGAGAACTGCCTGCATATCAGCTACGAAGCCGGCCGTCTCGAGGATCCGGCGCAGGAAGCGTACACCATCATCGACTTCGGGATGACGGTATCGCCCCAGGAGGCACCCGATGTAGCGGAGACGGTGGAAATTGCTTTCGATGCCGGCGTTCCGGTGGCGGTCGACGGATCGGAGTTATCGGCCCGCGAGATTGTCGGCACGTTGAACAGGGTCGGGGGCCGCCACGGAATTGGCCGGATCGACATCGTCGAAAATCGGTTCGTGGGCATGAAGAGCCGGGGCGTGTATGAGGCGCCTGGGATGACCATCCTGTACAGCGCGCTGCAGCAGGTGGAACAATTGACAATGGACCGAGATCTGTCACATCTGAGAGACCGCTTGGCACCGGAAGTTGCAGAAATGGTCTATTACGGATTCTGGTTCACGCCCAAAATGGATGCGTGCCGGGCGTTCATTTCGCAAGCGCAGCAGTACAGTTCCGGTCAGGTGCGGCTTCGTTTGTACAAGGGCAACATCATGGTCCTGGGGCGAACCAGTCCGCACAGCTTGTACGATGCGGAGGCTGCCAGCATGGAAGGCGGGGGAACCTACAACCAGACAGATGCCGAAGGCTTTCTGCGGATTCAGGGGTTGCCCTATCGCGTGTTGGCGCGGGTCAGACCACGAAAGTTTTAGCGACGGCTCACACAGTTGGCGCGGCCCGGCGGGATGGCGGCGGAGCCGGTTTGCGACATCGCGCGTCATGAGGCGCTCCGCGCGACGATTCCATGTATGTGCGCGACAATCCTGTGCTTCAGTGGGAATTGCTGGTCAACTTGCGATCGCCGCGGGCGTTCGTGTTGCTGCTGGTGTATCTCGCGCTGCTGGGCGGGCTGGTATACCTGGCCTGGCCGCAGGAACAAAGGCTCGACCTGGCCCGCAACCCCCCCGCCGCGCAGCGTCTTGTCAACCTGTTCTTTCTCGGCCAGTATGTGCTCGCTTCGTTGATGGCTCCCAGCTTTGCAGCCGGAGCAATCAGCGGCGAGAAGGAACGAAAGACCTATGAACTGCTGCTTTCCAGCCCTTTGCGACCCGGTGCGATATTACTGGGTAAATGGCTGGCTTCCCTCTCCCACCTGACACTGCTGATCTTCTGTTCGCTGCCGATTGTCATGCTGTGCCTGCCGCTGGGGGGCATCTCGCTGTACGAAGTGCTGGCTGCCTACATCGCGCTGATTGCGTCGGTCATGCTGTTCGGAATGATCGGCCTCACGTCCAGCAGCATGTTTCGGCGGACATCCGCGTCGCTCGTCGTTTCCTACATCGCCATTCTTCCCATGGCGCTGTTGGGCGTTGTGGCATGGAATGTGTTCGAGGCCGATCCGTCGTTCCGGCTGGTCATGGCCACCACCGTTTTTCCCGGCATTTGTCTCTCCGTCTCCGTCGCGCTTTTCGCCAAGATTTGCGGTCAATTGCTGCATCCACACGATGTGGGAAGTGAAGGTAGGGAGGTCATTGATCTGGAGACCGAGGCGGAAACGGGCGTGGGGCTGGTCATTCGCCGCGACCAGTTTCCCGACTGGCTGTTCGCGCCGGCCAAGCGAACCGACTTGTTGGACGACGGGACTAATCCGGTTTTCGATAAGGAAATTCGCAGCGAGATCTTCAGTCAGGGCACCTTGATGCTGAGGCTTGTCATCCAGATCAGCATGGCCCTGGCCATTCCGCTGATGGCGTTGTGGCTCTACATCTGGGGGCAGTACGCCCCCTGGTATATTGCCTACGTGCTACTGTTTAACATGCTGGTAGGGCCGGTGTTTTCGGCCGGCAGCGTGACTGGGGAGCGCGAGCGACAGACGCTGGACCTGTTGCTGACGACGACCATTTCGCCGTGGCATATTCTGTGGGGCAAGCTGTTTTCCGGACTCCGGGTCTCCAGCGTCCTGACCTTGTTCTTGATGTGGCCCGTGGTACTGGCGTGCGTCATGCCGGTCGGCTTCTGGGGGATCAACATGGCCACCATGGCGGGATATTTGGTCGTCGTGTTGTTGACGTGCCTGACCACGGCAACGACGGCGTTGTGCTGTTCGGTATTGTCCTCCCGGACATCCGTCAGCCTGATGGCAACCTACCTGATCCTGGTTGCACTGTTCGCTCTGCCGCTGGCTGCCGACGTTTTCGCCACCACGTTTTTCCCATACGGTGCGTTCACCGAGTGGATCGGCATTACCGGCCTGGTCAGTCCGTTTGCCGCGGTAGCCAGCCTGCCCCTGGATCTCGATCTTCCCAACCAGAGCCCGCGTCTCGGGAACCTGTGGATTTTCTGCGGTTATTTGGGATTCACGGCGTTCTACAACGGGACGTTGCTGGTAGCCATGACGCGTCGCTTCGCGGTCAGGTGGTCGGTGGCGCAATAGCCCTTGCGGGGGCGCTACGGACCGACCGCGCGGTTGCGCCCGGTGTCCTTGGCCTGCTGCAGGGCCCCGCTTGCTTTCCGGTACAGCGTGAGGGCATCGGTTCGACTGCCCGCCGGGCGCAGGGCAAGTCCGGCGCTGGCCGTCACCGCCACAGCATCATCCCCGGGCCGTCGCGAGATCCTTCGCAGCGCTCGTTCGACAACGGTGGCGGCAGAACGGGCATGGATGTCGACCAGCAGCAGCCCAAACTCGTCACCTCCCAGCCGAGCGACCAGGTCACGCCGTCGAACCGCTTGTTGCAACCGGGCGGCCGCGCGACGTAGCACCTCGTCACCGGCGGCATGGCCCTGAAGATCGTTTACAGTTTTGAAGTGGTCGAGATCGATGATCGCCAGGCACAGGTCGCGGTCGGGGATGCTTAGCGTTTCGCTGAGCCGGCAGTCCCATTCGCGGCGATTCGCCAGTCCCGTGAGGGGATCGATGCGCGCGATCCGATCGAGCGACCGGCGCTGCGATTCGACGCGCTGATTCTGGCGCGACAATCGCACGATGCGCAGCAGCAGCCGAACCGCCAGCGAGAACTCTCGCTCGGTGACATCCGTTGGAAGCGAAACGTCGGCCACAGGCAGCGGTGGCCCGACGGCGATCAACCCAACGCACTCCCGGCGGCCAGCCGTCGGGGCGGCGGTATTGCGACGCGTTGCCGCGGCAGCCGGTGTCGCGATCACGTCCGCATCGTAGGCGTCGGGGTCGTCGTCTTCGCCACAACACCGCACTTCGGCCACGCCCGACAGCCATCGCTTCCATCGGCGCGCCACGTGCGCGTCATCGATCATGATCAACACGCGCTGCCCGGCATCATCGCGTTGCATGGTCCATTATCCCGCCGCCTTCGTGTCGCGTCTCGGCTGGTAGGCAAAAACGCTGGGGATTGTTACAATTTGACAGCGCACCGACGTGGCGTGAATGGGCGGAACGGGCGGAACAGGACACATGGGTACGGATGTTGCTGGGATAGGTGCGGTTCCCGACACGTGGACTCGTCGGCATCTGCTCGACCTGGAATCACTGTCGGCCGACGAAATCACGACTATTCTGGATGTCGCCGATTCTTTCCGTCAAGCGGCCGACAATGGTCGTCGGCGTCTCATGCTGCTGGCGGGACGCACGTGTGCCAACCTCTTTTTCGAAAACTCCACGCGGACCCGGATCAGTTTCTCCGTCGCGGCCCGGCGGTTGGGGGCCGACACGCTGGACTTCTCCGCGGCGGGTTCCAGCCTTTCCAAGGGCGAAACGGTAATCGACACCGCCAAGAACATCGAAGCGATGGGCGTGGACGCGGTCGTCGTGCGGCACAGCACTCCCGGCACGCCGCATCTGCTGGCTCAGAATCTTCAATGTACCGTGATCAACGCCGGAGACGGACCGCACGATCATCCCACTCAGGGATTGTTGGACATTCTCACCATCCGCCAGCGAAAAAAGACGCTCGACGGACTGACCGTGGGGCTGGTGGGCGACATTGCGCACAGCCGCACCGCGCGGAGCAACGTCTGGGGGTTGATGAAACTCGGCGCGCACGTCATCGTGTGTGGCCCGTCGACCCTTGTTTCGCCGCGTTGGCAGGAACTGGGAGTCGAAGTGGCCTACGATCTGGATGAAATCGTCCCGCGGTGCGATGTCTTGAATTTGCTGAGAATTCAATTCGAACGGCAGACGACGCGTCCGTTTCCGTCGGTCCGGGAATACACCGTGCTGTACGCGATGAACAAGGACCGCTTGGCCCGGGCCAAAAAAGATCTGTTGGTGCTCGCGCCGGGACCGATTAACCGGGGCGTCGAGTTGACGGCGGACGTGGCCGATGGAACACATTCGGCGATTCTGGACCAGGTGACCAACGGTGTTGCCGTTCGCATGGGCGTCCTGTGGCTATGTCTCGGTGCGGAGGGGCCGACGCACCAGAATGGCATTT
>CAZNKT010000149.1:0-11740 GCA_964573605.1 uncultured Pirellulales bacterium | reverse complement strand
TACGGCGTGTCGGCGCTGGTGGCCGCCGACGTCAATCGCGACGGTGTCTTCGACACCGATGATATCGAGGATTTCGTGGCCTTATTGAAGCAGCCGAAATAAGATACATCTCCAAGTCCCCCGTGGCGAGAACTCTTGACTCTGTCGCTTAGCCCACGGCTCCGCCGGCGGATTTTTGGACGAAAAACTGTGAGCGTCATAGCTGCCGCGGCGCGATGCCGAAGTGTGTTTTCAGTGTTGGTGTCGTCTTCAGTCCCCGGCTCCGCCGGCGGATTGCCATGTCGAATCGCTATATCTGCTCCAGGCGAATTTCGAAAGGGCCCTACTGCGCGCTGGGACTCCACGCACCGAGCGTTTCGGACCAGTTTCGGTACTCCCGAAGGCAATCTTCCGCGCTGACGAACGGCTTCCATACCAAACGTCCACGAAAGCCGTACCGCGCGCCACTTCGCACGTTGTTAATCACGTACTGAAAATCCCGGGCGGGATGTTTTGGCGCGTCCGCGGGATGGTCCGGCGCCAGGAACTTGAACAAGCTGAAGCGGATCTGATCGGCACGCGAATATGTCCGATCGAACATGAGAAGAAACACCATCCCGTGCTTGGACAGACCGTAGTAGAACGGCTTCGTATAGCGCGGATAGTCGTAGCTCCAGTTGTTCAGCCGAAATTCCTGGTCCGTGTCGTATTGCAACGCAGGAGCATCCCGGTGGCGAAAAGTGCCGCCCTGATTCCAATCCGGATGCCCGGGAGGTGTGTCGGCGCGGATCCATTGTTCGGATCCCTCCGCATGGCGTACACCGAGAAAGTGGATCGGCACTTCGGCCACGTCATGCATGTAGTTGGCGAAGAAGAAGAGCGCCCAGCGACGAGCGCCAAAGTGTTCCGCCGCATGAGGCGTACATACAAACTTAAAATCGACGTAGTGGGGTTCCCGCACGGTATATTGCAGCGCGCTGGAGATCTCCCAGGGGCTATGTTGTCGGAGACGGACCAGTTGCACGGAGCGGCAATGCGGAACGCGCCACAACGTGTATGGTCCGTGCCGAGGCGAGAACCGGTTATGGATATTGCGGTGGCCGGCAATGATGTGTTCGAAGTTCAAGCCCCCCTGCGCCGTAAAGGCACTGTAGTGCGGAGCGGCCGGGCGGTGGACCAGCGATGCGATTCCACTCAACACGCGCGGAGACTGGGCGTTGTCGCGAAACTCAACTGCTAGATGGCCGCCATGGACGCATGTGCTTTTGACGTCTCGCGCCGTATCCGGCTGACCAGCACACGGTTCCGCGGGCATGCACACCGCGACGAGCAAGACGAGACTCCGAGCAGGTGGACCAGCATTCGTCATTTCTGCAGCGGTCATGGCGTTTCCAACATCAGCCCCGGCTCCGCCGGGGGATCGCCTCTTCACCGGTGTTGGCGTTCCCAACGTCAGTGTAGCGTTCAGCCCCCGGCTCCGCCGGGGAATGCCCCGCCCATTCGCTGGGCAATTCATCGCCGGGCAAAGGCCGGGGCGGGCCCGTCGGTGCGCAGATTCTAGAAATGCCATCGTGATTACGTCGCGGGGGCGGGAGCGACCAGCAGAGGATCGGAGATAGTGCCCCGGGGACGCGTGCTCGGAAGTTCGTTGACTGCGTGCCCGTCGATAACAACACCCTGGTTTGCCAAGGGGCCTTGGGACGCCGTATCATGGGGCAACCGCCCGAGTGTCGGGAGATTGACTGATTCACGGCTCAACTATGCGAGGATCGTCACGATGCGTCACAGGCATTCGACCACCGATCGGCGTGGGTTTCTCAAGACATCTGCGGCCGTGGGCTTTGGAGTCTGGACCAGCGGCAGCCGGCTGCCCGCCCAGAGCCGGTCACCGAACGAGAAGCTGAACATTGCCGCCATCGGTGCGGGCGGCAAGGGCCGGACCGACATCCGGGAATGCTCGACGGAGAACATTGTGGCCCTGTGCGACCCCGACGATGCTCGGGCTGCCGAGTCGTTCGAGAAATACTCCAGTGCCAGGCGTTATCGCGACTATCGGGAAATGCTTGAAGCGCGCGACGACCTGGACGCCGTCATCGTGTCGACTCCCGATCACAGCCACGCCCCAGCCAGCGTGATGGCCATGAAGCGAGGGCTGCATGTTTATTGCCAGAAACCGCTCACGCATTCGATATACGAAGCCCGCGTGATGCGTCAGACCGCCGAACAAACGGGCGTCGCAACCCAGATGGGCAACCAGGGTCATTCCTTCGACGGCACGCGGACCGTGGTGGAACTGGTCCACGCTGGAGCGATTGGCAAAATCCGCGAAGTCCACGTGTGGACCGACCGGCCAGGCGAGTATTGGAAACAGCCCTTGGACCGGCCCAGCGCATCTCCGCCAATCCCCAAGACTCTGGACTGGGATCTTTGGCTGGGCCCTGCGCCGCAGCGCGACTACCATCCGGTCTACGTGCCTCACGACTGGCGCGCGTGGTGGGATTTCGGAACTGGTGCCCTGGGCGATATGGGATGTCATGTCGCGGATACAGCGTTCTGGGCGCTGGAACTCGCTTCCCCTACGGCCGTCGAAGCGGAGGTGCCGTGGCTGCATCCGGAAACCGCGCCGCCGTGGGAGATCATCAAGTACGAATTCCCGGCCCGCGGCGATCTTCCCCCGGTAACCCTCACCTGGTACGACGCCGGCAAGCAACCGCCCTCTGAACTGGCCGACGGAAAGCCGCTGGCCAGCAACGGTACGCTGATGATTGGCGAAGAGGGCACGCTGTACATGCCGGATCCATACAGCAGCACATATAAACTGCTGCCCGAGGAAAAGTTTACCAATTACCGGTTACCCGAGCCCTGGCTGCCACGGACGGGCAACAATCCTTACCAGGAGTGGATCGCGGCATGCAAAGGCGGCACGCAGGCGGCGTCCCACTTCGGCTATTCGGGTCTCCTGACGGAAATGGTCTTGCTGGGAGTCGTGGCGGTTCGTGCGGGCAAGCGCATCGAATGGGACGCCCAAAACATGCGATGCTCGAACGCGCCCGAAGCGGACCAGTTCGTTCGCCGCAACTATCGCAGCGGTTGGGCGCTCTGAATTTCGTACTCTCTGGGAATTTACGGCACCCTGCCCCCGTTTCACGCCAACCCCAAGAATTGGGCGTTGACATGACGCTAGGGACCACGTCGGGTTGCGATGGCGGGGATTTTCCGGCCGGTACGGCACCGGCCGAAGAGGATCGTTGACAACACGCCAGCGGCCGTTTATCCTCAAAAATGAGAGGGACGCTTGCCTTTCAATGAGAATTCCGCAGGCACTCCCGGTTGTTTTTCCCAGGTCTCCGCGCAGGGTCGAACTTCCTGCTAATGTAGCACTTCTCTCCGGTCTCGGTTCCCAACGCATGTCCCCGCTCATGGGCATGACCCGTGCATCGGCTTCCGTCCTCCGGGCCAGACGCTGACACGCACCGAAGACCTCTCCCAGCCGGGCACAGGATCCGCCCATTTCCGCGCGCGTTCGCGCGGCCGGACGTCATGGACGCAACCTCGTAGCACACGTGTCACCGATCCCGCAGCCGAAGGAGGTAGTCGGACCATGTTGATATATCGTTTGTCTCGTCCGTGCATATTGATCGCTCTGATGAGCGGGTTCATCGCCTGCGCCCGGGACGCACCTACCTATGCAGGTGTTTTGCCGGGAGCCGTCCACAATTGGGACGCCGCGGTGGACGACAACGGGGATGACTTCTGGGATGACACGGGCACCCAGCCGCACAACTGGTTCGTGCGAGGCGCAGCGCGTAAGGCTGTCAGCAGCGCTACGTCCATTTCACACGCCTGGTATTTTGACGGCATCGACGACGACGCAACCGTCGAATTAGGCAACCGGGATGGCAACCACGACACGACGTTCGAAATCTGGTTCCGCCCGGACGGACTGCCGAGCGGCGATGTAACCACGGTCGTCGAATTCGGCAACACGCCGCGGGGAATCAGCGTTGGCCTCGATGAGGACATCCTGGTCATCCAGTATGGAGCAAATCCCCATTTCCTGGAAACGACATTCGATCTCGATATGGGCGATGACGGGATCGACACGACCGATTTCATGCAGGTCGTTTTCGTCGTGGACGACACCAACGACCAGCTGCGGACCTATCTGAACGGTGGAGACGAAACCGTTCTCGCCTCGGGTGATCCGTCGGATTATTCAAGCAAGGATGTGTCGGGACTCGGCCACATCAATGGCAAGGGAGGAGGCGGTCTGGACGGATCGGGTCGAGTCTGGCCGACGGACGCGTACTTTCGCGGCGAAATTGCCGTGATACGCGAATACTGGCAGGCGTTCGACGCCGGCGAGGTGGCACAAAGCTATCGCGCGTTAAGCATTCCCGAACCGGCCACCTGGAGCCTCGCACTGTGCTGCGGGGCCGTTCTGGCGGCGTGCATGGTCGTGCGTGGAACGAAAAAGTGTTGAAAAAAACACGCCATCTCAGGTTCCTGGAGCAAGCACGGAATGCCGCGTTGCTTGATGCCCGTGTCGGTGGCGGATGCCCATCGTTGGGACGACACGGGCAGTGATCGTATCCGTCAAGTAGCGGACGCGGGCCCCAACGAACCCCACGCGCCGTCAATATAATGCCGTAGAGGGGTAGAGTACCCCACCATACGGTCAAAAACTAAGAAATTTCAAAAATCTGGCACAGTTGTTACGAACGTGCTTGACATAATGGTTCGCACGATTATCCTAACCAGATACCCTGGAAACACTGGAGCAGGGAGAGCGGTCACGTTCTCTGAGGTCTTTTTTGCCATCTAGCGTTGTTTGTCAGATTCCTAAGAAGGAGAGCATTATGAAATTGAGTTTGAGGTTAAGCCTGTGCGCGTTGCTCACGTTGGGCTTGGCCGGTGTATCGCAAGCGCAGTTGAAATTGATTGGGGTCACCGGCAATCAGGAGAGTAATACGACTCTTGACGAGAGCATCTGGGAGATTGACACCTCGTCCGGTACGCCGGCCTTCATTCGCCCAATGGCCCACGCCAAGGATACCGATTCGATCGGCTACAACCCTCTGGACGGTCTTCTGTACCACGCGTCGGGCATCCAGTCCTACCGCAGCAATCCGGACAGTGCGGCTTACCGCGATAATCACATGATGGAATTTGTCGAAGTCTACGACTATGGGACGAGTTCGATTACCGCGACGCCGACGCGAGGGGCGTTCTTCAACGCGAATCCTTCGCCCGCCGATCCGCCGCCGAACGACATCATTCCGACCAACGGCGAGCAGGGCGGTGCGTATCCGACCCACACGGATCCCAGCGGTCCGTTCCCGACCTGGTTGCTTCCCGCCACCAAGCGGACGGTGAACCAGACGGACGAAGCGACGTTTGAAGACGTATCGGGTCCCGGCGAATGGGGCACGCCCACCGATGTCGTTTATAACTATTCCACTCAGCAGATGATGGTTATCGACCAGGGTGACAGCCAGTTACTCGGGTACAATCGCCCGGCCACTGCCGACATCGGAACCGATCCGGGTACGATGGACGTGATCGGGTTCAGCACATGGGACGACCCAAATGGCGTTGACCCTAGTCTCGTTAATCAGGTTAATGACCCAAATAGTCCTGACCCAAATAATCCTATTGTTTTGAGGTATGAAGCAAACGAGCAGAAGTCAGCGGTCTTCTATCATCCTCAGCCTGGCATGACGCAACTACTGGTTGGTATGCGAGAGGGCGACGGCGCTGTGGAGGACATCGCCCAGGCGAACCCGTCCACAGGTGTCTTTTCGGCCGCTTCGGCGATGAACATTCGCCTGGTCGATGAGAACGGCACGTTCATCCGCGACGCGGACGGCATCCTGGGCCTCGCGCAGGATCCCGATTCGCTGACCCTCTACGGCCTGGAACGCAACGGCTTTGATCCCTTCCAGCGTCCGCTGGTCAAGTTTCTCACGGACGTCAATGGCAACTTGACGGGTGACGCCGAGGTCATCGGTTCGCTGGCGACGGCGAATGCTGATTCGGCCATGTCGAGCCTAGCGTTTGTCGGTTTCCGCATCGGTGACATGGATCGGGACGGCGATGTCGACTTTGACGACATCGACGACTTCGTGCAAGGCTTGAACGCGCCAGGCGACTACCAGAATGCGTTTGGCGTACGGGCCGGCGTCAGTGGCGACACGGACGGCGACGGCGACCAGGACTTTGACGACATTACTGGATTCGTCAATATCCTGAGTGGACCGCAGAGTGCTGGCAGCGTTGGCGTGCCCGAGCCGTCGACGTTTGCCCTTGCTGGTTTGGCGCTGCTGGGGCTGTTGGGCTTCGGCTGGCGGCGACGCCCGTAGGCCTGAGTCCTGCTAGGAGTTGCTGAAAGTCAAAAGAGCCGGGTGCTCTGCGTGAGCACCCGGCTCTATTTTTTGTGGCTCTATTCGGCAGGCGATGTCCCGTTGTGTTACCGGGAGAACGGCTTGACACGCCTGTTTTTTGTGCAGTAGCATGATGGTTCTGGTAGGGAGCTTCATCCCGTGCCGGCCTTCTGGAACGCAAAGAAAAGCCTGCTCATGCACTTGTTCTGACACCCCGGGGCCCGCACGCGTGGGTCCTTTTCATTCGGTGTCGCCTGAGCAGTTACCGGGATCGATTCTTTCGCGGCTGCATGGCCGTGGCAGTATCAACTCCGCAACGCCACCTTTCGCTGTCTGACGTTGGGTTTTGGTCGCGCGCCGACCGACTCGCACGCAGCACACGGTGATCGTCGTCAACGGCCGGCAGCGAGGGAATTCCGACCACGCAGCCGCGCTGAGATTTCCGCGGTTCGCCGCGAGAAGGCGCGATCCTTCCGTGGGCCGGCTGTCGCGATACGCGTCGCGATCCCCAAGGCTGTCCTGACTCATTGTCAGACGACTTTCTGAGCAGAAACTTTTTCGAGGTGTAACCCATGATCGCGGGGCAGTTTTCACGGCGGGCACACTTGCCCGCACGTAACGTCTGTTTTCCAACAGCCTTTTTGTTCACGATGGTGGCAGTAGCATCGTTACTGCTGCATGAGGCTTCGGCCGCTCCCATCCATCACATCACCGTTGACGGGCAATTCAACGATTGGGCGGGTGTTCCGTCGTATTCGGACCCGGCGGCAGGAGAGTTGCACAATGGCATTCCGGATGTGCACGACACCGACCACGACATGATCGCTGACGTACCCGACGCGCGTAACCATCCGGATGTCGATATTCTCGAGTACAAGTTCACGCACGACGAGAACAATTTGTACGCTTATTTCCGAGCGATCGGGCTCATCGGCGCGACGCAGACAGCTGCCGCGGGAAAAGCCGGCCGCTATTACGTGATCGTCACGATCGACGTCGACGACAATCTGGACACCGGTTACTGGCTTCATGAGGGAGGTTACTTTCCGACGTCGGACGGCTACGACATGAACATGGAAGCCGAGTTCTACGACGGGCAGCTCAATACGGCCCACTACCTGAGCCACGACGCGCTGAACGAGACCGAATTGAACCAGGATTTCATGGACCTGACCGCTGGCGAATACGTGTCGGGCAATGACGGGCCTTACACGCCAGGTTCTGTTCAACCGGCTTCGGGCAACTACGACGAATACACCCAATGGGTCTACCACGATAACGACACGCTGACGCTGGTCGAAGACAAAGGACCGGTGGTGCCGGGCATCATGTCCGTGGCCCTTTCGCCCGACGGCCACGAAATCGAAATGGCGGCACCCTATAAGGGCTTTCTGGTGAATGCCCTGGGCAACCCGAACATGGCGCTGGGCAGCATTCTCAACGTATCCTTCTCGCTGGAGGCCAGCGGCGAACTGTCGCCGGACGGGGAATGGGCCAGCGACACGGCCGATCCGATCATCGGCTACGTATTGGCCGTGCCCGAGCCGTCGACGGCGGCTTTGCTGGAAATCGCCTGTATTTTGGCAGTGGGTCTTGTTGGGCGGAGGCGTAGGTAGATCACCGTAGGGGATGATGAAACATCAGCCGCGGGGCGCTAGCCCCCGGTTTCCGGTGGTTGGCAGGTCCGCGGGGACCGGACGCTGGCGCGTGCCGGCGGATACTGCCATCCCACACCTTTGTACGCTGACTTCGGTGAGGTCCCTGGGGTTCCAGTGCGACCAGGCCGTGCCCTGTGGGTCCTTTTTCATGAACCGTTCTGGCCGACGTACCGCTGGCAAGAGCACTGCCGGCCACCGAGCGCGGTGGCGGCCGGCGCTGATCGCGGCGGTGGCCGCGGCGGGACTGCTGCTGTGGTGGTGGGCCCCGGGCCGTCGCGTGCGGGCGCCCATCGAACGCGTCGTGCTGATCAGCATCGACACCTGCCGGGCGGATCATTGGGGATGTTACGGTCACTCGGGCGGAACGACTCCCAATATCGACATGCTGGCCGGCCAGGGCATCCGCTTCACGCGTGCCATGGCACCCGTTCCTCTGACGCTTCCCTCGCACAGTTCGATGTTTACCGGCCAGAATCCGCCGGTGCATGGAGTTCATCACAACTACAACTACCGCCTGGACGATGCTGCCGTCACGCTGGCCGAGATCATGCAGCAGCACGCCTACGCCACGGGTGCCGTCCTGGGCGCGTTCGTACTGCATTCCCAATATGGGCTCCATCAAGGATTTGACGATTACGATGATCATTTCTTGATCGACGACGGCAGTCCGGCGGACGTCCATTACGAACGCCGCGCTGCCGAAGTGAGCCGGCTGGCCGTCCAGTGGCTGGCGCAGCACGCCGACGAGCCTTTCTTTCTCTTCCTGCACTACTTCGATCCTCATCAATCGTACGACCCTCCCGAGCCGTTCGCGAGCCGCTTCGGACAGGACGAATACGCAGCAGAGATTGCCTACACGGATGCCAACATCGGACTCGTGTTGGAAAAACTCAAACAACTGAACCTGTACGATTCCACGCTACTGATCGTCACATCGGACCACGGGGAAATGCGGGGCGAACATGGTGAGCAGACCCATGGTTTCTTTATCTACCAGGGGGTCATCCACGTGCCGCTCGTCGTCAAGCTGCCCGGGCGAAATGAGCCGAAAACGTATGAAGGCACGATGGGTCTCGTCGATCTGTTGCCGACCATCTGCGGACTGATGGGATGGGACATACCGCCGGGCGTCGAGGGCGTCGACTTGCACCCCGTGCTGTTGGGCGACATGCCGCTGGACGCTGAGTCGGGGCAGGTCTATTGCGAGAGCATGATGCCCACGATCTACGGCGCCCATTCGCTGTTGGGAATCGTGACCGACCGTTGGAAATACATTCAGACCAAACGCCCCGAACTGTACGATCTCCGCGTCGATCCGGACGAATTGAACAATGTGATTGCGCAGCATCCGGACCAGGCCCGGCGCCTGGAAGCGCGGCTGAGTCGCGCCGTCTCCGTCACCGCGCCCGATATCCGGGACGCGTCAGGGGGGGCGGTTAACGAGCAAACCCGACGCAGTCTGGAAGCACTGGGTTACGTGGCCGCCAACGTCCGCGAGCAGTGGCAACTCGACGCGACCAAGGACGATCCCAAGGACCTGGCCGCCTTTCATGACCTGGGAACCCGCATTTACGCGATGACGGAGCGGGGAAAATACGAGGAGGCGCGCCAACTTTGCATGAAAATGATCCGCCAGCGGCCGGCCTACTGGTACGGGCACGTGCAGCTGGCCAAAATCGCCGAAAAGCAGGGTGATGATGCGGAAACGATTGCCCATTATCGTCTGGCGTTGAAAGGCAATCCGGACCATGTCGATTCCCGGTGCCGTCTCGGTGTGGCGCTGCTGCAGCGCGGCGAGATCGACGAGGCCATCGGGCATCTGCAGCGAACGGTCGAACTGCTGCCAGGTTTCGCGGCGGCACAGTTCTATCTGGCGTACGGCCTGCAGCGCGCCGGGCGCCGCGAAGATGCCATCCGTCATTTTGTCGAAGGTCTCGAAATCCAGCCCGACGACGTCGATGCCCGCCTGCGGCTGGCGCGGATCTTGCGAGAACAGGGACGGCACGATCGGAGCCTTATGCATTACGACAAGTTGCTCAAGCTACAGCCGGACGACGCGCGTTTGCGTGCGGAAAGAGCCGACTTGCTCCATGACATGGGGCGGGAATCGTGAAAGTTCGGGCGGTACTCCGGCGGCGGTCGGGGAACCCATCCTGCGCGGGGGACCGCCGATTTCGTGACCCCGCAGTCCGTTTCTTGTAGAATCAGGAGAGTATGCTGGTTCGACTTTTGCACGTTCCAATCGCCGGAGACCCACTCGGCCGATGTGGTTCTCGATTGCTTTCCCGCTCCACCGCTCCGGTGGATGAACGCAGACGGACCGCTACGGCGCCGCACTTGCGTGCCATTCACCAATTGCAAGCCATGCGGAAACGGTATGACTTTGCTCACGGACTTCGGTTTGCCTGATCGACGCCGTCTTCGCAGCGGCGGAAGGGGCCGGCGCGCCAGGCGCCAGCTGCACCGGCGGCGCTGTCATATAGAGCCTCTGGAAAGCCGCCAGCTACTGGCGGCGAATGTATTCATCACGGAATTCGTGGCCAACAGCGACGGCGGTTTGTTGGACAGCGACGAGGATACGTCCGACTGGCTGGAGATCCACAACCCGTCGAGTGAGACCGTCAATCTGCTGGGATGGTCCCTTTCGGACGACGCTTCGCGGCCGGACAGGTGGCGGTTTCCGTACACGGACATCGAACCGGGCGAGTACCGGGTAATCTTTGCCTCAGGCAAGGACCGGGCCTTCGACGATCAGGAGCTGCGTCGTGACTTCCACGCCGTCGCCGATGGCACGTTTCTGGTGGACCTGCCCGAAGGCAGCTACGGCGTGCGCGTGACCATGGGCGGTGAAGTGGTCGTCCGTGACAACGTCGACGTTCATATCCAGGGCCAACTCGTCGATACGGTATCGACCAGGGAAGGGGAATACTTTGTGGAAACATACGCTGGGGATGTCACGCCGGACGACGGCGGGCAACTGGCTATTCGTATCCACGATACGGGGGGCGAGAGAGCGCGCGGCGCGATAAATGCCCTCATCATCACGCCGCAGGCCGGCGGAGATCCGGTGCGATTCGACTTTGGCGAACCGGGATCTCCGGTGGCCTCGGGATTCACGGGCGTTACGGAGTCCGACGTGTACGACGCTTCGGTCGGTTACGGATGGCAGGCCGGATCCGACGTGCGGGATCAAGACCGGGGCCAGCTGTCGGACGAGCTTCACACGAGCTTCCAGTTGTCCACCGATGGCGAGCCGCTCGGATTATTCGGGCCGGATGGGACAGTCGTTCATGCCTACGACCCGCAGTACCCACCGCAACGTCAGGGCGCATCCTATGGAGTACAACAGATGCGGACGGACACGTTGTTGGTCACCGAAGGCAGCACGGCCCGGATCCTGGTTCCCTCGGCAGCCAACGGTGGCGACGAGCTGGGCGACGTACCGGTCCGGATGCCCGGTGGGATAGCCGCGTCCGCCGATGATGACGTGGGCCTGGTCGGACTGCTTGGCGTGGACGCTGACGATGCCGTCGTCCGCGATCGCCGCCGGCTCGGGTGAGCCCGTCTCGCTCGGCTCGGCATCACCGAACAGCTCCTCCAGCCGTTCGTGGAGGTCGTCGCCCAGCCGGCCGCCGACGCCGATGATCGTGCGCTCGGGCCGGTACCAGCGCTCCATGAAGCTGGTGAACGTCTCCCGTGACGCTGCCCGCACCGTCTCCT
>CAZNKT010000148.1:0-12157 GCA_964573605.1 uncultured Pirellulales bacterium | reverse complement strand
CGCGTCGCACTCTTCGCGCAACTGGCCCGTTACGTTTGACGTAATGTGCATGACGTGGCTGTAGCGCTCCACGGTCATCACATCGGTCAGGCATACCGATCCAAATTGCGACACGCGACCCACGTCATTGCGTCCCAGATCGACGAGCATCACATGCTCGGCCCGTTCCTTGGGATCAGCCAGCAGCTCGGCGGCCAGCCGCTGATCTTCCGACTCGCTTGACCCGCGTGGCCGCGTGCCGGCCAGCGGACGCACGGTAACTTTTCCCTCGACGACGCGGACCATGATTTCCGGCGAGCTGCCGACCAGCGTAACGTCGGGAGTTCGCAGATAGAACATGAAGGGGCTGGGATTCACGACCCGCAAGGTGCGATAGATTTCCAGCGGATGAGCGTCAACCGGGACGGCCAACCGTTGGCTGATCACGACCTGGAAGATGTCTCCCGCGTGGATGTAGTCGACGCACCTGCGAACCGCGGACTCGAAATCGGCCTGCGAGAAATTGCTCGAGTAGGCCAGCGTGGGCAGACCCGACAGCTCGATATCGGCGCACGCCGGTTCCCGTCCCGGACGGGCCAACGTATCGATGGTCTCATCGACTCGCCGGCACGCTTCCCGGTAGGCGGCTTCCGTAGACACGCGCTGCCGGCCGGTTCCGGGCGCATTCATGCGGGCCATGGCCACGACGGTGAGTGTCTTGTTGATATTGTCGAAGACGATCATCCGGTCGTAGAACGCGAAGGCCATGTCTGGCAACCGGCGGTCGTCGGGCGGTGCATTCGGCAGGCGTTCGCTGTAGCGGACCGCATCGTAGCCGGCGTATCCCACGGCGCCGCTGACGAACGGGGGCAGCCCTTCCAAGCGGCAGGTTCGAATGGCGTGCACCTGACGGCGCAGTTCTTCGATCGGATCCGGGCAGCTGGTGCTGCGGACGTCGCCGCCCGCGCGGATCGTCACCTGCGTGCCGCGGGCTTCGAATTGCAGGAAAGGATCGGCGGTCAGGAAGCTGTAGCGCCCGACATTCTCGCCACCGACCACGCTTTCAAACAAACAAGCCGACGCGCCCCTGTCGATCTTGAGAAACGCGCCCAATGGCGTCAGCGAATCTCCCAGCAGTCGCCGATAGACCGGGATCAAATCAGCCTGACGAGCGAGTGCATCGAACGTGTCGCGGTCAGGATAATGGGGCATCAAGTTCACCTGCGGGAGGCCATGAAAAGGGGGTCAGGCCTCACTTGCCGGAACGGCCCTGCGGGTGCTGTGCACGATTGAGGCCTGACCCCCTTCTTCCCCCTGATCCTTGGCGTTGGCAATGCACCAGCTTACCAACCGGCGCGCGGAGGGACAACGGCACGCCGACCGCGCGGGCACTCGGAAGCGCCGAACTTATCCACAGATGTTTCAACGGTTTAGGGAGCACTCTACGGTCCCGGACTCGCCTTGACACTCGGTGTTTGGGGGTTAGAATCCCTCGTGGACCGAGCCGCCTGTATGCGCGCTCGACGACCTTCAAACCAAATACGTCTCGCGCCCGATCCGGCCCAGTTGCGACCGTCACGCGAAACGGCCTGGATGACGATTGATGAAATGCCAACAATGCGACAAAACGGCAACGTTTCACATCACCGAGTTGACCGGCGGTAAGCCGCAGGAGCTACACCTTTGCGAAGATCACGCGCGCGACTATTTGGCGCCAACTGAAGAAGAAAGTACCGCCTCGATTCCCGCTCTGACGGGCATTCTCGCGCAGCAACTCGCCGTGGGCGAGACCGCCGAAGAACTGGCCCGGTTGGACCAGAAATCGTGTCCCGTCTGCGGGATCACATTCCTTGAATTCCGGAAACAGGGCCGGCTGGGATGCCCCCACGACTACGAATGTTTCGGCAAAGAGCTGGAACCATTGCTGGTCAACATTCACGGTGAGACGACGCATACGGGCAAGGTGCCAAAAACCGCGCCCGGTAATACTCACGAGAAGACACGGCTTATACGGCTGCGGCGCGAAATGAAGGATGCAGTGCGCGATGAGGATTACGAACGAGCGTGTCAGCTGCGCGATGAGATCCGGCAGATTGAACAAGGCGGCAGCCCGCCCGATCAGACATCTTCGCCCCGGGAATAGCAGCCGTGGAACTGAATGATCTTGCCTCGTCCAGTGGAGAATGGCTCAAAGGCGATGGTCCCGAGTCGGACATCGTTATCAGCAGCCGCATCCGACTGGCGCGCAACCTCGCGCATTTTCCTTTCATCTCGCGTGCGACCGACAGCGACCGGGTCGACCTGGAAGAAGTGCTGAGGGCGCTCATCACAACCATCGATACTCCCCAGCGATTAATTTATTTAAATGTTGGCGAGCTGGAGGGTCTGGACCGCCAGTTTCTCGTCGAGCGGCAGTTGATCAGCCGGGAGCACGCCGAGAGTGACGGCGCCCGCGGCGTGGCGATACAGGAGTGCGAACAGTATAGCGTGATGATCAACGAAGAGGACCATCTGCGCATCCAGGTGATGCACAGCGGGCTGGATCTGGATGCGGCATGGGACCGCATCAGCCATATCGACGATACGATTGAATCGCAGACGACCTACGCCTTTGACGATCGGCTAGGTTTCCTCACCGCGTGCCCCACAAACGTGGGGACGGGGTTGCGCGTCAGCGTGATGTTGCACCTGCCGGCGCTGGTGATCACCAATCAAATCGAAAAGGTGTTCCGCAGCCTGCAAAAAATCAGCCTTGCCGTCCGCGGCCTGTATGGTGAAGGCTCTCAGGCCATGGGAGACTTCTACCAGATCAGCAACCAGATTACGCTCGGGCGGAGCGAGCAGGAATTGATCAAACAAGTCGCCGACGTGGTGCCGGTCATGATCGATTACGAGCGCAAAGCCCGAGACTTCCTGATTCGCGAGAGCCAACAAAAGCTGCATGATCGCGTGAGTCGCGCGTACGGCATCCTCAGAACGGCACAGACCATTAGTTCGGAAGAAACGATGCACCTGCTGTCGAGCGTGCGGATGGGTGTCAACCTGGGACTGATTCACGACGTGGCCATTCCGACCGTCAACAAGCTGTTCATCCATACGCAGCCCGCACATCTGCAAAAGATTCGCGGCGCGACGCTCGACACGGCGGACCGCAACATCGAGCGGGCGAGCTACCTGCGTCGCCATCTGGGGCGCGACGGCAATTCGGAAAACAACTGAGCCGCTGCGGAAGGTCATCCGAACGGTTCAGGATGGAGGTCAAGCTCCGGTCCGTCGCGCGTTTGAAGCGTCAACGCGTCGCGCGCCGTGGCATCGCGCGGCAATCCGAAAAGATGGGGCAGCGGACCTACCGGACGATGGTCATTTCCGGCAAGGCTTCCTGTAAATCCGCCACACCTCGATCGGTGACCTTGGTCTGCCATAAGTAGAGCTTCCGCAGCCCGTCCAGACTCTTGAGGTGTTCCAGGCCCGCGTCGGTAACGTCCGTCCCGTATAGGTTGAGGTATTCCAGTCTGCCGAGTCCTCGGAGGTGTGCAAGCCCCGCGTCCGTGATACCGGTCTTCTCCAGGTGCAGGCGGGTCAGCGTGGCGATGTCGGCCAGGTGCGCGACCCCCGCGTCGGTGATCGCCGTGTCTTTCAAGTGCAGGTGGACCACCTTCCGCAAATCTCGGACCAGCGCCAGCCCTTCGTCATCCAGCGACGTGCCTCCCAGATGGAAGTCCACCTCCTGCGAGTCGTCGTTCATGGCGATGGGGCGAACCGTCCCGCCGATTTCTTCGATGCGAGCGATCGCGGACTCTTCCGCGTCGGGATTGTACTGGCGCTGCTCGTATCTCAGTTCGGTCTTGATCTGGGGAACGAGCGCCCGTCTCAGTTCGTCGCGCAGTTGAGCCCGCAATTCGGCCCGCAGGTCTCTCTTTAAGCGGGCCATCCATTCGGCTTTGACCTGAGCCAACTGTTTCGATTGTTCTTCGGCGACCAGTTCATTCAGCAATGCCGCCAATCGATCTGGCGTGGTGCCCGGCCGCGCCGATTCCGCATCCTCGGCGCCGGGCGGCACATCCTTTTCCATCTCCGCCGTCTTTTCGGCGGCCGGCTTCTCTTCCTTTTCCGCCGGTTTCTCCTCCGGCGGCGCGCCGGGCAGCAGTCCTTGTGCGATCCGATCACCGAAGGTCGGTGCGTCGTCCTTTTCGGGATCCGTCTTCATGGCGGCCACTTTGTCAAAGGCCGCGAAGATCTCCTCCTTCACCTTGTCCGGCTCCGCGTCCAGCCGGTCCTTCTTGAAGTTGTCTTTTTCCAGCAGTTCGCTGAGCTGCACACCGTAGGGGTTGCGGACCGTCTTCTTCTCGCCGTCCACATGACAGACATTGCACTTGGCCTTGGAAAACGTCTCGGCAGCGGCCGCGTTTTCGTTTCCCGTGACGTACCTTTCTTCGAAGGCCTTCCAGAATGGAGGGACCGCATAACTCGGCCCGGCCAGGAAACCCAGAACGGAAAACCCGAAGACCAGGACGGCGGGAGCATACCTGCGTCGCTGCATGGGAATACTTTCGTCAAACGTCGAAATCTGCCGGCGAAGCTACCGGCCGCAAACCCTGTTGAAGACCTTCAATTATGAGAAGACTCAGGGGTGGCCGTCAAATCGTTGCCAGGCGGCCGGAGCCGCAGCAGATGCGGACGACGCGAACAGGGCAGGCGGTCCCCCGCCCCGTGCCGCCCGGAAGCCCACGCGCCCTTGGCGGCCGCCGCGCAGGCCACGAAGCGATCGATCGACCGAGAATGGGCACTCGAATGGGACCCGGCAGCCGTAGAGAGAGCCCCCGTGGCGCCGTAGCACCGGAGACGATGCCTAGGCAGCCATCCGCTGCGGCTCGTATTCCTCGAACAGATTCACGGTCCGCAGCATGTTGCCCTTGGCGTCGTAAAACTGCACGATCCCGACCTGAACGAGCCACATGGCCATGAATCCTTCGGCGCGGTAGGAGCGGGCCTGGTAGGCTCCTTCGCTCAGCAGCAGCGTCTCACGCAACATCGCCACCGCATCGTCCGACAGCCCGAACGCGTGAAAGGTCTTTTTGACGAGGGCTCGGATTTCCGAGGGTTGCGGGGCAACTCGCATGGGATCGACTCCTCCTCCTTGAGATGGCGTCCAGCGCTTGCCTAATTGTTCATCGGCCGGTCGTCCCCCCGGGTCCCCTCGGTGATCGATGGGCGGCAGAATTTACGCACGACGTACATCTCTCGCGTCTTGCCTGGTCGACGGAAACCGCACCCGCCGCCCCCCACCAGAGAGCGGTTCGGCACGCCTTTTAGAGCCCAGGACCGGCACATGAGTGTCGTGTCTTAGAGAGCCGGGGAGCGGCGAACCAGCGTTGTGCCTTAGAGGCGAGGAGCGTCAACCGATCGTCGCGTCGTGGCGTCGTCGGTTGGCGCGATAGGCCGTGTTTTCGATCGAAACAGGGCCTCGAGCGATGCCGTCGTGGGCGCCGCCTGCCGCCGGGCGGCGTCGACATCGGTCGACCAGCAGCCCTTTCGCTTTTCGCCCGACCGCTGCGTGGGCTCCGTGCCGAACACGTTCCCATTTGCCGGGCCGCCGTAGCCGCAAACCCTCCGCTGGACGGATCCCATGTGGGCGGTGTCTTCTCCTCGGGCCAGGGCCAGGGCGCGTTGTTTGGCCTGCAGGTCTCCTTCCAGATATAGTCCGGTCGGCACGACCACACGGCCCAGTTCAGCAAGTCGCTTGGTGAACAAATGGCGGCGATAACCCCGGGCGACGCACGTGATCAGTGCCCAGTCGCCGCGCCAGGTTTCCGGAACGGCAAAACGGCACGTAAACTGCCTCATGCCTTCCAAGGGCTGGCGCGGCGATGGCCGCAGTTTGAAGAAGACGCCGAATTCCGAGTTCGTCGTGCCGCTGGTCAGCACGATCTGTGGCGAAGGTCGGCGCTGGAAAGTCTCCTGGGAGACGTTGCGTTGGACCTTGCCGCTGCCCGCGGTCGGCGCTAGGTGCACGTTTAGCGGTCCCAGACCGCCGCCCACGCTGCCGCCGACCGACGCGGTCAACGAACTCTCCGTCTCGTTGGTCTCCACCGTCTCGATGGGGCCAGCAAACTCCGAAGTCCGTTGGTCCTTCGGCGAAAAGTCGACGACTCGCAGCCGCCGCTTGGGACTGACAATCGTCACAATCAGCTCTTCGATGTCGTCCAGTTCTCCCTTCTGAAAGAGCACCGACACGCGAAAGATAGCTTCCACAACTTTTTCGTGGGGATTGACGGCGGCAAACTCCCCCGTCGTGACGTCGCGACACGGAATCATCCGTCCGACGTCAAACCGAATCTGAGGCGATTCGGCTCGGGCGGCGTGACGGCCCGGCACCAGCCCCAGGCACAGCATGGCCAGCAGCAACGATGAACAGACGCGATGGCACTGGAACGACAGCCGGGCAGTCATGCAGCACTCCTTACAAACATATTCGATTGCCCGTAACTCGGTCCATCAGCCGTGACGCCGGCCACAACACCGGGGCGGGAGCCAGCGTAGGCTCGCCACCAAGCCCGGGTCAGCCCGTGACTACGGCCCTCCCTTTCTACGCGAGCGGCGTGCTATTGGTGCGCACGTCTGAAAAAAGATCCTGGCTCGACCGACCACGGGCGACAGCAAGCAGGCGCTGTCATTCAACGAAGTCGAAGATTTGCAGCGAGCGGCTTGTCAAAGCTTCATTCCAGCGTTGCCCCGGTTTTCACTCGGACCATCCGCATTCTTAGCTTTGACAAACCACTCGCCGGAAGCGTTTAGTTCATCGAGGGATCGTTGGGGACGTGCTTGATCTTGAGCGCGGACAACATTTCGTTGGAGACGAGAGTGCGCGTCATCTTCTCCCAAAGATCTTTTCCATGATAGAAGACGTCGTCCCCAGTGGCTTCGGCAACTCGCCACGATCCACTCTCCAGCTCCGATTCGAGTTGCCCTTGGGCCCACCCCGAAAAGCCCACGAAGAAAAGCATCGGATCGCTGGTTTCCATAGCGAGCAGTTTCTCGAGGTTGTCGGCCCCCGCGCTGAAGTACACGTTGGGCAGCACCTCGACCTCCTTCAGCAAGGGCTGGCAGTGGATGGCCATCAGCGATCCCTGACAGGGACCGCCGAGGCGCAGCAACGCGTCCTGGCGAACTTCGTTCAGTTCCGATACGTGTTTCACTGCATCGCGGACCGTCGTCGTGGTCGGACGGTTGAGAATCAAGCCCAACGCGCCTTCCGGCCCGTGTTGGATCATCAGCACGGCCGTTCGCAGAAAGTTGGGATCGACCAGATCCGTCGATGCCAGCAGCAGTCGTCCTTGAAGTGATTTCATCGAGCGACTCCGGAGAACCGACCAGCGAGACGTGTCCCCACGAATCCCGCGGTGTTGGTGAAATGACCGGCCAGGGACCAGCGTCGCGCGAGCCGTCTCGGTCTTGCCGGCAACGGGCCGTATATTGAGCGAGGCTTCCGCGAGATGCACGTCGCACGCCACGACGGGTGATTTGCCCTTTCAAGCAATCTAATCGGAACGAGTGGCCATCGCAACTGAGGGACTGTCGTGCGTGCGCACGCCCAAGCACGCGGAATAAGCTAGGTTTTCCGAGAGGCCAGCACCGTCGCCCGGCCGTCGGAGTGACGGTGCCGGACAGTCCTTCTGGAAAGTCGTTGGGGCACTTGAGCAGCGCATCGATGTCCTCTGCCGAATCCCGACCGCCGAGTCCGCCGCAGGAGCCGATTGCGAGGTGCGCATCGGACCGCAGGGCGTGCCCTCGGTACGCCAGTGCACTGTCCGAAGTCGAGCTGGCATACGCCGCGCACCGTCTTTCCGCGCGGGTTCTCGACGCGTCGGCCGGCGGCCTGGCGTTGTGGCTCGCGGCGGTTCCCGACCTTCAGCCGGGCCGACCCGTCGATGTCTTGGGAGAGGGGGGGGTCGCGCACGCCACGGTCAAGCACGTCACGTCGCTCGGCGACGACGGATTCCAGGTCGGTATTGCGTGGGCGTGACCGACCACCGGCTGGCACACAGACGGTGATCGCGGCCGGCGGGTCACTGCGGTCAGAGCAGGCGGATGGCCACATTTCCGCGTCACCGGGCGACCGCCAGACGCGGGCGCGGCGCCGGTAACTTCGGGCATCCAAAATCGCTCCGCCAAGAAATTGGCGAAGAATCTGGGGAACTAGGATTCGAACCTAGACTAACTGATCCAGAGTCGAGTTGGAATGCAACACGGTATAGCAAAACAAGCAAAAGCACCGGAGTGGGACGCACCATAACCGATCAATAACCGACACATAGCCGCATCGCTATCCACGGTTATCAACACTTTCATCAACACTCAGAGTTGGAACGAAGATTCATGACGAAGGGAGTCAGCCTGCCAGAAAAGGAGTCCCAACCAACTGAGCCCGTGCATGAATCGGAAATACCTTGCTGACGGTTTTTCGAGATTGTCGATTTGGGTCCCATGGATTTTTGATATCGAATTTTCCGGACCGCCAACCATAGACTGGCATCATGGCCGAGCAGACAGAATCCACCAGTCACTTCATGCGGGACGACAACAAGCTGTTGGTGTTGTTGGCCAGTGGCACGACGCTTCGACAAGCAGCACTGGAGTGTGGTCTGGATCAGAGCACTGTGTATCGCCGGATGCAGAATCCCGCGTTCCGGACACGCGTCGAAGAGGCCCGCAGAGCTTACGTAACGAGCGCGATCGATCGGATGGCTGCCAGTCAGTTGGAAGCCATCGACAAGCTCAGGGAGCTTCTCCGAGACGGAGAAGAGCGTACACAGCTTGATGCGGCCAAGAGCTTGCTGACCATCGGGATCGAGTGGCGGAAGACTGTGGTTCTGGAGCAGCGGCTACAGAGACTGGAGACACAACAAAGTGACATGGGACACGCTGAAGTCCCGGATAGACCGCTTGGAGCGTCGATTGCCGTCCAAGCTGAAAGCGGATCCGATCCCGCCTGAGTTCGTTGGGTTGCTCAAAGACTGGCCCACGGAACTCTTACTCGGCAAGGAGCACTACCGTGGCATAGTCGCCAAAGTCCCCGAGCAGCGGGCCGAGCAGGTCCGTGACGAGTGCCGGGCGATCGCCGATCGAATCCAACAGGGCGAACTGAAGTCACTCCATGAGATGCTTGCCGCTATCCCAGACGAAGCGATCGACTTCCTGGCCGGATTCTGCGAGATACTCGCGCGATTCGGCTGGCGTTCGGATCATCCGGGCGTTGTTGCGGCCTGCTGGGAGCTGCTTCACCCTGCTGACCGCGATCATGGTCCGCGATCGACTGCCGGCATTGATGCCCGGCACCAAAAAAGGAACGGAGACCAGTAGCCATGGCCGAAGAAACGATCCGCGACGTCGTGATGCGTATCCGCGTCGAGTTGGCAGATCGCCAAGTCCGTCCGCCCGATACACGCGCGGCGACGGCTGCCATCAGCTCGTACAAGGAAAATGCCGCGCGGGCGATGGACGAAGTCCGAAATCGGATCGCGCAGACGACCGAAGTCGTCGACAAGCACGAAGTCTCCGTCAAGCGAATGAGCACCAGTGCAGGCAACGCCATGCGCCAGCTGAAGCACGACGTGGATTCGGTGGCAGCGTCATACGTTCGTGCCGCCGATCAAGCGACGCGTTTTGGCAGCATGGCGTACTTTGACCAGACGGCCGCCAGGTCGGGTGATGCGTTCGCGCAGGGTCGTGCAATGGCGGCTCGTGGCGAGCGGATGGGCAGCCATGGCGGCACAGCCCAGATTGTCGGCGCGATGGTCGGTGCTCGGGCTGGCATGGGTGCGGCGGGGCGTGTGGCAGGCGGCGCGATGCCGACGCTGGGTCGAGCGGCCGGCGGAGCGGCGACAGCGGCGCGATTGGCTGGTATGGCTCGCCTGGGCTCTGTACTGCGGATCGCAGCGGCCGGCAGTGCTGGCGGTATTGCGGCCGTGGCCGGCATCGAATTGGTGCGGTTTCTTGCCAACACGAAGGCGGCACGGTTTGCGACCGAGCAATTCAAAGAAGCTCACAAAGGACGGATCGATGCATTTGAGCGTTCGATTCCGATCTACGGATCGTACTACGAAGCACAGAAGAGAAACGCGGAGCTGGAGAAGCAGCGGCTGCACAATCTGGCCGTATTAGAACAGCAGGAGCGGAAGCGCCAGGCTACGGCAACGGCAGGCCGGCGGAAGGAACTTATGCGGCTTGATTTTGAGCGTGAGCTGGGCAGCATCGCCACGCCAGCGGCAAGGCTCCATGGCTTGGAAGTCGAACGCCCACGAATTCAGTCGCAGATCGAGGCGGCACGACGACAGTTCCGCCGGGCTGGCCAAGGACCGGAAGCGATCGCGGCCGGTGAGCACTTGGGGCGTCTGGTTCGGCAGCGTATCACGCGTACGCAGGAGCGTCACGACATTCGCGAGCAACTGCTACAGCAGCGGATGGACTCGCTGCGGGATCGTGAGCGTGATCTGGAACGACGTACCCGAGAAGAGATGCAGCGCATGCGTGCGCTGTCACCAGGGGGTGCTGCACTGGCCGGCGACTCGCTCAAATCGATGGCCATCAGGCGCACTCCGGAACTGCACCGAGGCTTTGAGGACATTCAGCGTGAACGCGACGAGATCGATCGTGAACTACGCGAGATGCAGCAGCAACTAGAGCTGACCATGCACGAGCTGGTCAACGACCTGGCCAGCGTCAAGGAATCGGTGATCGATTTGAATCGTTCGCTTCAGACCCGTCCACGCTGAGGGGGGTGCCGGCAGACCACACGGGGATTCCGTTTATATTGTCAACAGGCATGTCGTGGTGCCCCGCTTATCGTCACGTTCTTGCGTCTTTCGGCTCAACACATGGCGAGCGGCTATGACGCTCGATACAGCTTAGCTCCATTCATCCTGCCAAAGGGATTCGCCGGTCAGTCGCTCCACTAACGCTATTAAGCGCTCCATGTCGATCTGACGTCGCACGCCATTCCGCGAGTCCCGAAAAACCCAACGGTTCTTTGAATCATGGGACGAGAGCTGCGTAGCATTATTGGCGCTGTCGATGGCAAACATTTCCACTGTTCCAGAAACATCTTTCGCGTAGATTCCGCCGGTACTGGACCCCATCGTCGGGTCCGAAGAATTGTCTCCAAAGACCAGAACCTTGCCAGCGTTGGCGGTTGGGCGGGTTGTGGTTCCTATAAGGACTCCTTCGGGCGCGATTCTTGCAATTTCTGTTAGTGTGTTGCTTGACTGGACGAGAAATGCGAACGCTCCATCCTTTGACGTGTTCGTCACGTCTAGTGCTATCCACTTCAGGCGTGCAGACTCCGAGAAGTCGCCTCCACTGTCTTGTAGAGCGCATTCAATCAATCCCGAGTCCCCGTCGGCAGCGGTGAAGGCACTCGTTCCCTCCAATCTCATCAATCGAGCTTCGGTTGTAGAAGCACCCGGATTCCGCAGAGCAAGCGGCATGCTACTGTCCACGATTTCTGTTCGGCCCGTAATGATAACTGCGCTGTCCACACTGAAGATTGGACCTTGACCACCAATTTGAAGCCGAGTGATTAGGTTACCCACTAAAGTAGGTTGAAAGAGAAAACAACCTTCGTGTGCGTCTTCGTCGGCCACAAACAGTTGCCAGATCAAACGGCACACTTCAACTGAATCGCCTTCATCTCCATCAAGGTAGAACGAGAAATAGGCCTCGTCGTCTTCCACTCCTTCGGATCGATCATTGCCGTGAAATTCGCCGACTTGGTTACTCGTCCCGTCCGTCTGGTTTCTGACTTCTAACGTGGCCATACTTATCATCTCCCGAAAAGTGCAGGCGTAATGGTCGTATTACGGAAAAACAACCGACGTTCCGTCCGCATTACCATGCTGGAAACGTTCACGTTGCCGCGATCTAATGCAAAACAACCCGACGAATCCGATGCACAGCAGAAGAGACGTCGATGGCTCTGGAACAACATGCGCTTCGGGTGTTGCACTGTCTTGTTCACGGCCGGTCAGGCCGTTGAGCGGAGGGTCAGTGAGCGAGCCAAAGACCACGTCGACATCACTGGAGCCTTCTCCCTCGTTATTCAAGCCATTGTGTTGCAGAAACAGGTCGGTCGTGCCTCTACCAGCCGATACATAATTGATCTCGGCGATAAGCCATGAGTCGT
>CAZNKT010000147.1:0-12160 GCA_964573605.1 uncultured Pirellulales bacterium | reverse complement strand
CTAAGCAGTTGTCGCCGGCCCGGTGCCGGCTCAAACAATGGCTACGGGAGACAGACTGATGAATTGGAGCAATGAGTGTACTGTCGAGCGCCTCAACCGGCTGGGTAAACGGCTGGCCGAGCAGCCGTCGGTGGTGGACCGCGTCATGAGTGAAGTTGACCGCGCCGTGCCGTTACGAATACGAAAATTTGACCAACTGAGGATATTGACCATCATGTTTAAGCCACGAAACCTTGTCGCTGTTGCTGCCGTGTTTGCGCTAGTTGCGTTCGGCCTCAGACCTTGGGCGACGAATCGCGAAAACGGCGCTGACGCGTGGTGGTTCGCGTCGCCATCGGCCTGGGCCGGCGAATTGCAAGCCGCCATCAAAGAGGCCGGCCAGCGGGGAGTCTCCTGCCGTGAACAATTCGTCACCGTGGCCAGCGACGGATCACGATCGACCTCGAGTACCACGAGCACGGTCTTCTCCGCCGGTAACCGATACCGTTGCGATATTTACGATGAAGGCCACTTACGGGAGAGCCAGTGGTACGTGCCGCATGCCGACGAACTGACCCAGACGAGTGTGTGCTACAACGACAAAACCTACACTGTCACGCACCATCCGAAGACTCGAGAAGAAGTCGATCTGATGACGCGGATGGAGTCGCTCGCGCAACTGCTCAGCGAATCCGGTCGGCGCCTCGGCACGGCGAGCGTGGAGGGACAGGATGCGGTCGAGTTCGAAATCACGGCAAAGAAGATCGCTGCCCAAGCCGACGAAGCCGCGGTGCACATCTGGTTGGATCAAGCCACGAAGATGCCGCTGAAAATTACGTGGAAATCCGTCGACCACAGCTTCCCGGTTTATATCGTCGCCCGAATCCTTGTGCAGGACCACTTCGACTGGAACCCCGCGCTGCCGGCCGACACGTTCGAGCCGGAAATTCCTGCCGGCTTCACCAAGGTGGACAACAAATAATCGCCCACTGATTCGCCGGACGGCCGCAAGACGTGGAAGGAGTCGATCGGCTATCATTACCGCAGTCTCGCTGATATACACCGCATGCAACGTTGTTTCGGCGACCCCACAACCCGCCTAATCAGCAAACCAAAGCCAGGCTACGTTGCACGTTGCTCAAGCTGTTCGTCACACTGGGAATGCCCACCTTCGTATGGAATTAGTCGGCAAGGCCACCATTTATGAAGGAGTTCGACAAGGGCGCAGAAAAGGTGTCAGGAACCTTTTTGTTGCCGTATCGGCCTTCGGCGATTAGATTCTAAAGCAAAAAAGGTTCCTGACACCTTTTCTGCCTCTGCCTCTTTTCTGCCTCCGGCGGTCGCCGGCGGTTAAGTCGGCCGATCCATCCCAGGTGTTCCGCCGCGTTGCAGGCTGGCCAACCACCCGTGCCTTTGTCCCCAGAGACTCGAGTCGTCGCTGTGCGGGTCGACCATCTCGAGCGAAAAGCCGCTGCCATCGGTCGAAGGATACCAGGTATCGACGTAGGCAAACTCCTGGATGACGTTGCCTGTGGCATCTTCCAGTCGCAGCGTTTCGCCGCTGTTATTGAGCTTCAACCCGCCCGGCGTCCCATACTGGCCCGCCACGGCATCCAGATTGCCATACCGCTCGTCGAACGCGGCCAAATTGCGGACCACGACGACCTGCTGGCCCGGTCCCAGGGCCCTCTGCGGGAAAGTAAACGCGATGCCGTCGGTGAAGGCCACGTTCTCCAGTTCAATGGTCGATGTATCCGAGATGTTCACCAGCTCGATGAACTCGAAATCCGCGTCGTCGTCAAACCCACTTCCCGGCTCCGGGTCGGACGGGTGGTACATGATTTCGGTGATCCGCAGCGGCAGCGGCCCTTCGGATGCAAAAGCCGCCTCGCTGAGCGCGCTCCAGCGAAGGTCGGTGTCGGCCAGGGCAGGATCTGCCACCAGTTCGTTAAGTCTGGCGATATCATCGAAATCGACGTCGCCGTCGCCGTCGGTGTCCCCGGCGACTGGGGCGGCGATGCCGTGGGTCTGGTGGTATACGTCGGGCCGGCGGAGGGCCAGCGCCAAATCGTCGGCGTCCTGGCTGTCGAGCGTGCCGCTGAGATTCAGATCGCCCGCGCGGACCAGAACCCGGGCCTTGACGACCGTGCCGCCGGACATGTCGATGGGTCCGGTGTACTGGATCGCCGTGGGACCGACCGCCTCCTCTTCCGCTTCCCGGCCAAAGGAACTCAAGCGGGGATCGGTGCCGTCGACCGTGTAGTAGATGTCGCCGGCAGTGGCTCCGATCTGCAGCTCGAAGCCTTCGGAGATCTCGCCGCCGTATTGGCTGAACTGGGGCGCCGGCAGTTCCGGAAAGAGGCCCGCAGCGATGAACTGATCGAGCACAATGGCCGAACGATGTGGGAAGTAGTTCGCAAGGATCACGTCCCGCTCGGCCCGCCATTCGCGGAGCGTGTACGGAAGGTTCTCTCGGTGCTGATCTCCCCAGCGGGCCGATTCGCCAATAAGCGCCAGCTCGACCTGGTCGGCCAGCGCGCTGTAGCGAGCCGCCGGCACATTCCGCTCCGGATGCGCGGGATCCCATTGGGGATGTTCCGGATCGACGTAGAACACGCCGCCGGGCGCAAAATGCCGCTGCACGTGGTCGGCGAACAGGAGGCGGAATTCGTCGTTGGCCCGCAGCTTGTCGTAGAAGTGGGCGAGCTGAATATGCACTCCGGTTTGGTTGGTGGTCACGGGCGAGCGGAGATTGAGGGTCCATTCGGCATCCCACGAATAGAACTTGAAACCGGTGCTCTCCGGGCCACGCTGCCGCGCGGCGTACCAGTTGTGGCGGGGCCAGTCGGTGTTGCCGCTGTAGATATTGAGAATCATGTAGTCGATGTAATTCTCGACGTCGAGCTGCGTCTCCAGGTCGGGGTCGTTCGTCCCGTCGGGCCAGTTCCCCAGAACACGCTGGTAGGCAGCGTTGCTTGCCTGCTGGTCGGGCGTGTCGACCGGCCGGACCAGGTCAGCCAGGTCGTCCCAGGTGCCCCTGGTACCGTTGACCGGGGATCCCGCGTTCAAGACGTCCCACTCCTCCTTGTCGCCGCCGAAATAGGTCTCCGAAAAGGACGCCTCAGGCCGTTCCACCGGATTGTACAGTCCCCAGTAGATCCCGTTGATGTACAGGTGCATGAACGTGCCGTGGGAACCGACCTGTCCCATGGCAAGCTGTGTGGCCCGCATCCACTCGTCGCGGATGTACTGCGGTTGTGGGCCGGCGTTGGTCCACTGCCAGCCATCGTCGCCGTTGGTCCGCAGAATCACGGTGTCGAAACGGTCCGTCGCCGCTTCGCCGAACAGCGGAAACTCCAGCTTCGCGGGACCATATTGGCTGCGGAACACCAGCCGGAACGACTTCTTCTTCGTGATGCCGTGGTCGCGAGTGAACCCACCCTGGATGCGGATACCGGCGTCCACTTGCAGCCCGCGCGTTCCGTCCGGATAGAGTAGCTCAACCGACGTGGGCCGCTCCCACTGCGATCCGCTCAGTGCCGAATTGGTATAGATCCCCTCCGCACCGAACAGATCGTCGCTGTCCATCACGATCGAAAGCGTGGGCACGGCCGTGAGGGCGTCGATGAACTCACCGGCGAACTCGCCGTCAAACCGGTCGTTGGGCCCGACCACGTCGGGATCGATCCCGTAATCTGGCGCGACCGGTCCCCATAGCTCTGGAAACCCCGCGTCAAGCGTACCCTGGAAATCCTGAGCGGCCACGTCGGCCGGAAAAATATACGTATGGGTTTCCGATGGCGACGGCACACTCCCGGACAGTACCGCGGCTGCCTTCAGCACCATGGTCCGATCCACGTGCAGCGTGATCGAAGGCGGCGTGAGCGAGTCGGCGGGCGACACCTGGGTACCGCCATCCAGCGAGGGCACGCTGCCGTCGGTCGTGTAGACGATCGTCGCCCCAGGTGTGGCGCTGGTGATCACGACGTCGAACGCCGCCTCGAAAAACCCACGCCCGACGTCCATCGTCGGCTGGGCGACCAGCCCGCTGAGCGACTCGACACCGTTGGGCCCGCCCGGCGTCGGCGTGCTGAAATACCCCAGCGAAACCGTTTCGATCGGTTCTCCCCGGCTGACGTCCAGCTCCGGAACAACCAGAAATCGGTCACTCGTATCAGACGAGTTCAAACCGTGGATTGCCAGCACGTTCGGGCCGTCCTCCAAGAGGCTCACGAACGAACTGATGTCGATTGCTTCGAACTCGACCGATTCGCTGTCCAGTCGTGTCCGGGTCGACTGCGAATTCCACCCAACGCCTTCCGGCGCGTTGCGGCGGGCCACTTCCTGGCCGTTCAGATAGGCCACGAACCCGTCGTCGTACTTTATCCTCAGTGCCAGTGAATAGATCAGGAACGCATCCTCAAGCTCGAACGGCACGCGGACATAAGCCGTCGTATTGGTGCCGAACATGTCCGCTTCCAGGTCCGTGGCGATCAGGCCGGCAAACGTCTCGCCCCGCTCGTAGCCCACGCCCGTCGTGCCACTCATCCAGCCTGCCCCGTCGAAGCCCACCTCTGTCCAGCTCGTCCCCAGCGCCGCACCGCCGTTGGCCACCGAAGGCACCAGCACCTGCGCCGCGGATCCGGCTACGACGGGCGTCGTGTCGGTGCGGGCCTGCTGGACGCCGTAGGAAGGGCCGAGCCGCTGTTCGGGGTACTCAGGGGCGTATTGAAAAACGACGGACCCGTCCGGATCCAAGAGCCTGAGGTGCTCGCCCTGCTGGCCCAGCTTGAAGTTGGCGTGCGGCGACTGGTCGAAATCGAGCCCCCGGTCCTGGTCCGCATCCGCCGCTTCGGCATGCCAACCATAACCGGCTTCAGCCCTGTAGGTATCGCTCGCCCGAACCTCCAGGAAGCCCGGCTCGACCGGCGAGCCCTCTTGGCCAAAGTCCAGCATCAGCACCGGCTCACCGCCGGCGGCAGGCGTGATCACCAAGCCGTTGATGACGGCCCGTCCGGTCACCCCGCCGGTGTCTTCCAGACGGATTGCCAGTTGCCCCGCCGTCGCCTCGCTGACTTCGGCCGTGTAATGCTTCACGGCAAACTGGCCCGCGTCGGTCGCAACCGTATCAACCACTTCGCCTTGCACGTGGATCGCCACTGAGTCCCGGGGCCGGGCAGCGTCGCCCATTGTCAGGCGGACGTCGTAAATCCCGTCGGCCAGGTCCACCAGAAACGTTCCGTCAGACACGCTATTGAAGTCCCGCCGCAACCGGAAGGCGTCGACCGCGCGGTCCTTGCCCGAGGCGAACACCACCAGATACCCGCCCGGATCGATCCAGGCGACCGGAAAGGACCATTTGGTCGGTTCGGCCGCATCGTCCGAAAGCGTCCACCCCAAGAGGCTGACCGGATCGGCGGTCGGGTTGTAGATCTCGACCCAATCCGACACGTCGCCGTCGTCGTCCCGCAGGGACCCGTCGTTGTCGGCTACCAGTTCCGTAATCAACAGGTCGGCTGCCAGCAACTGCCGGTCCTCCAGGCGTTGAAGGCTCGGACGGCGACAGGCAGCGCGGTGACGGGCTCGGCCTCGGCGGGCGCTTTCAGCGGCGCGGCATGGGCGGCGCCTAGCCGGGCCTGCGGCATCGCGTGCCGTGCGCCACCTCAGCAATCCAAGGCCATTCATCGCGTTGCCATCCCGTTTCGCCGCCGTCCCGCGCTTGCGCATACGCCGCCCCCTGGGTATCCGCAAGACGGATAACTCTGGACGCCCCGCCAGGGAAGCGCTCGATTCCTTCTATCAGCCAGCGCGTCCAAACAAAGGCGTCTCTCCCTTGATCGACAGTGATCGGTTATCCTCATGATGATAGCAGGCACGGTCGCCACAGCCAACGAATCGGTTCGGCATCGCCTCACAGAGTGTGGGGAACCAAAGGGGGGAACCAGGAACCAAAGGGGACGCAGCGGCTCTGTAGAAAACCGCTCGACGCTGGCTAAACATCCACACCGTTAGCATTCGTATTGAATGTATGGCGGTTACCAGCAAGTCTCCGCGAGCGGTCGCTTTGACCGCGCTCGCCGCGGCGCGGCGTTCGCTGCCTCCCTATTCGCATGCGTATAGTCCGAAGAAGTTCACCCAACATCAGCTCTTTGCCTGCTTGGTCCTGAAGGACTTTCTGAAAACCGAATATCGAGGCGTCGTTGCTCATTTGAACGATCATCCAGCGCCGGTCGAAGCACTGGAACTGAAGCGGATTCTGCACGACACCACGCTGCACAAGGCCTCCCGTCGGCTTCTGTCGGCCAAAAGGTCAAACGATTGTTGAACGCCTCCGTCCGGCAACATCTCGGACGCCGACGCCGGCTATGACTCAGAACCGAACCATCGATTTGCCCGCGGCGATTGCGGCATCCGCACGCTCATTCCTCCCAAGCACGGTCGCCCTGCCGACAAACCGGCCACGGACCGCTACCGACGGCTGATGCAAACGCGTTTCGACCACGAGAAATACTCCAATCGAGTGCAGGTTGAAACGGTGATGTCAATGATCAAGCGGCGGCAAGGCTCCCATGCCCGAGGACACAAATACTGGAGTCAGTGCCGAGATCTACGATTGATGGCACTGACCCACAACATCATGATTCTTGTGATTGTTCAGGTTTTCTACAGAGCCTGTCAGGAGCCTTTTTTGCTCCGGACACGCGCGTTTGACGCAGAAGAACTTGCGGCGGGAGGGAATCAACAACGAAATCCGGCGCTTTAAGGACGGTCAAGAAGTCCTGGACTTCCTCTTTCGCGAGGGCGAAGGACAGACCCGGGAAAACCATAACGCCTATCTCTTGCCGTTGGACATCCACCTTCCGAAGATCGACGGTGTCGAAGTGCTCCGCCGGATCAAGCAAGACGAAGAGTTGCGGAAGATTTCGATCATCATGCTGACCACGATGGACGATCCGCGAGAAGTGGAGGCTTGCCACTGCCTGGGGTGCAGCCACTACGTCGTGAAGCCCATAAAGTACGACCAGTTCACCGAAGTCCTGAGGCAACTTGGACTGTTCCTGAAGATCGTGCAAGTTCCGCAAATCAACGGTGTCCAGTAGCTTTGGGTTGTGGGTAAAAGACGATGGAGGCTAAAGGCAAGCGGAATCAGCTCGTGCGAGCCGTCAAAGCGATCGGAAAAACCAAGCACAAGCGACTGGGAGAGTTAAAACGCTCCGGGCGGCGCGACCTGAGACGGTCCGACTTTGTGTGGCACATCCTCCTTCAAAGCGCAGCAACCTTAGGTAATTCGAGAGGATGGGGCGGACTCATCGGAAATGCGACAAACTACAACCGGGTCACTTTCGAGCATCTGGCACGCCTCAACCGCAAGGCTCTCGATGGGCACTTATCCCAAGTACTTGCAAACGGCAAGGTGCGAATGCCACAATCGAAGGCTCGCAATCTCGCCCGGAGTTTCGACCTAGTTCAGGCGCTAGGAGGGCTCAGGGCTGCCAAAGCAGCAGCATTGAGAATGCCGGGCCGGGAGGCAAAGATCGCCTTCATGAAGCTGTTTCCCGGACCGTCTCCTCTATTGGTTCAAAAACGATGTGCTGCGCAGTGCGGGGCTCGCTTGATCAGGGTTTAGCAAAGAATGAAAGTAGCTGATGGCCACTGAATCCAACACCGGTTCGCTGTTGAACGGCACGATCCGCGACTTTCGGTCGTCGTGGAAATCTCTTGTTCTGACGGACATTGCCTTCAAGCTCTTTACGTTTATCGTGTTCACCCCGTTGGTGGGTGTCCTGTTTCGAGGTCTGATAGCCACATCGGGAAGTGCGGTTAAGTCCGACTTAGACATCCTGTTTTTCTTCCTCGGTCCCGTGGGTTGGATCTGCTTCATCTTGGTCGGGGCACTTTGGCTTGGAATCGTCGCTTTGGAGCAAGCTTCGCTAACGGGCATCATCTGTGCGAAGAGCGCGGACAAGGATCTCGGCCCAATAGCTGCTCTGCGATTTGCGGCTGCCAACGCCTGGTCGGTAATTCGAGTGACGATTCGCATCGTTGCATTGACGCTGTTGGTGATTACACCGTTCTTGGCTGTCGCCGCAGCGGTCTATTTCGCACTGCTCACCGAATATGACATCAATTACTACCTCAAGGAGAAGCCACCGATCTTTGGAGTGGCCGTCGGTATCGGCGTCGTCATTGTGGTGGCGCTGGTTGCGTTGCTTCTGCGCCTGTTCACAGGCTGGTTCTTCGCGCTGCCACTGGTCTTATTCGAAGACGTCAGCCCGCGCGAGGCTCTGAAGTTAAGCGCTACAAGAGCGCACGGTCACCGCCGCACGCTGCTTTGCTGGATTGTCGGTTGGGTTCTGGGGATATCCATACTATCAGCGCTCACCACAGGCATGGTTGGGGTAGTGGGGCGGTTGCTCACTCCCGATTCAACCGATTCGCTTCGCCTGCTCACAGTCACGGTCGGTGTGACACTGCTCCTTTGGGTTGTGGTCAACCTGGCAGTGAATGTGTTGAGTACGACGACATTCGCGGCAATCCTCTTTGACCTCTACCGGGACCTGGGTAGGGCTGGCGTTACGGGTACTTTGCAAGCAAACTTCGTGGCTGAAACCACCGACGCCAGGAGTTTCCAAATTACCCGAAATCGGCTGCTCGCAGCGGGCATCATCGGTATCGTGATAGCCATCGCTATCGGCGCGGTTGCAATAGAGAGCGTCCACCTGGACGACGACGTGAAAATCATGGCGCATCGTGGATCTTCAAAGGCCGCACCGGAAAACACGATGGCTGCGTTTCACCAGGCCATCGAAGATGGAGCCGATTGGATCGAACTCGATGTTCAAGAAACGGCCGACGGTGAGGTCGTCGTTTTGCACGATAGTGACTTCATGAAGCTGGCTAGCCGGAATCTAAAGATCTGGGACGCTACCATGGACGACTTGAAGGACATCGACATCGGCAGCTGGTTTGCACCCGAGTTCAAGGACGAACGCGTTTCCACGTTCGCTGCCGTGCTCAATGAGTGCAAAGGGAAAATCCGCGTCAACATCGAGTTGAAGTACTACGGGCACGACGAACAGCTGGAGCAGCGCGTCGCCGACATTGTCGAAGCGCACGGTATGTCGTCGGATGTCGTCGCGATGTCGCTGAAGATGGATGGAGTCAAGAAGATGAAGTCGATCCGCCCGGACTGGATGGTCGGCCTGCTGATGTCCGTTTCCGCGGGCGATCTGAAAAAACTCGAAGCGGACTTCCTGGCCGTCAATGCCGGTTTCGCCAATCGGAGACTGATCCGCAGCGCGCACGACAACGGAAAAGAAGTCTACGTTTGGACCGTCAACGACGCGCCGACAATGTCGGCCATGATCGGTCGTGGCGTTGACGGCCTCTTGACCGACAAGCCCGCTTTGGCCCGATCCGTGCTTGAGCAACGCGCCCAGATGAGTGCGCCGGAACGTTTGCTGCTGGAGTTAGCCGGATTGCTGGGAACGGTCTCCGAAATCGGTGAACAATAGCCAGAAGACCTGCCCGTGAAAAAGTGTCCAACCGCATTCTCCATCTACTGTCTCTTGTATCTGGGCTCATGGGCCTCGTCGGTTGTGTCGCCGCGATCGCCTGTATTTGGAACATCAACGCACGATTTAACCGAGCAAGCGGTAACGTGTTTGGGGCCATCGACCACTCCCTGGTCGACGTTCGGCTGCGGATCGCACAAACGCAAGATCGAGTTCAGGTGTTGCAGATTACGACAGAGGACATCGAACAGAGCGTTACGAATCGGGCGAAGACGGAAGCACGCGAGCGGTTGACATCCCGACTTGGCGTTGAGGAAAAGGCCGAGCGGCTGGTATCCGGTCTCCAGCAGGCTGACCATCGGCTGGAGCTAACGCAGTCATCACTGCAATTCGTACAACAGGCGCTGGAGGCGGGCAGTTCGCTAGGTGCTCCCGTCCAGACTGATCCAGCCGATCGCTTGCTCGGAGAGCTCGCATCGCTTCGAGATCAGTTAACACAGGCGATCGAGCCGGTGAACCGAATTCGTGAGCGGGCGTTGGAAGTTGGCGAGGATGGACTTCGCGAGGAAGGATTCAATCAAGTAGCCCAACTGGCCGTGCGCGTGAATGCTACCCTGAGTTCAATTGATTCCCGGCTCGAAAACCTTGCAATGCGGTTGACCGAGATACAAACCAAGACGCGCAATACGAAAGTTCAGTCGATGCGGTGGATCCGAATCACGGCAATTGGGATCACCTTGCTGTTCAGCTGGATGGCTGCCGGCCAAGGTGCCTTATGTCATCTCGGGTGGAAAGGATTGCGGCAACGATGAACGCTGACGTTTCATAGAATCGCGGCATGAGCTCGTGCGTGTGATCAAATCCAATGAGAACGCCCACTGAAATTGTGTGTGGAATCCCTCGCCCTCGTTATCCGGAAGTCCAGCGTCTGCGCAGTCTGTCTCTCGCCACGCAAACTCGAATCCAGCGCGGAATGTCGATCGGCAGGGTAATCGGCTCTGTCGATACATGTGCTAGCGTCGTGCTTTCGTGCACCGTCGCTACGATTCTCTCCGAATCGACAGGTGAACTCGTTGACATGCAGTCTCTTGTAAAGAGTCCTTTTGCGCGGCCGCGCTGACCAGCTGTGGTTCACGAAGAGTTTCATAATGCGCGATTCGCCCAGGAAGGCGGAACTTTGGAGATGGTCCAACTCTGGGTGAACCTGCCAGCGCGTGAAAAGATGTCTTCGCCGCGGTATCAAGGGCTCCTCGATGCGAACATTCCACGCGTGTCGCTTCCAAGTGCCCGGGGTACGGTTCGTGTCATTGCCGGTAACTTCCGCAGGACGGCAGGATCAGCGAAGACATTTACTCCCACCAATGTGTGGGACGTCCAGCTGGATGAGGCGATAGCAGAGGAGTTCGAGCTGCCCGAAGGGCACACGGCGTTGATCGGAGTCCAATCCGGGGGCATTCGAATCAACGAAACGCCGGTTGAGGCTGTCGAATTCGCAATACTCGATCGGGCAGGCACTCGGGTGCGTTTGGAGTGTGACGCCCCCGCCCGACTCCTAGTGCTCGCCGGCGAGCCGATCGGGAAGCCAGTGGTCGGCCAGGGGCCATTTGTAATGAACACTCGTGACGAGATCACGCAAGCGATACGGGATTATCAAAACGGTCTCAGGGGGAATCTTGCGAATGAAATCGCAGAGATTTGATCGGCTGTGCACTTGCCAAAACAGCCCGCGGGACTAGCAAGTTACTAATTGATCATAAATGCCGTAGCGGCGTATCGGTTGTCCTGCGTCAAATGCCATCAGCTAACGCCGACGGAGTGTTGACGATTTACATCCAGCAGACGTCCTAATCGACCGACGCTACAGAACATTCTGCACCATCCCATCTACGCTGGCGCCTACAGTTACGGCCGTCGCCCGGTAGACCCGCGCCGCAAGATCCCCGGACGTCCGTCAACGGGGCGCACCGTTGTTCCGGCGGAGGAATGTGCCGTTCTATTAAGAGACCGCCTTCCAGCTTACATCACCTGGGAGCGTTACGAGGCTAATTTAGCGAAACTCGCGAAAAATCAGGTACGTGCAGCAAGCCTGGGCGCTCCTCGCGCAGGTGATTCACTGTTGAGCGGCATCTTGACGTGCGGCAAATGCGGCTGCCGAATGATTGTCGGCTATCAGGGCACTAAGGGAAAATCCGCTACACGTGTATGCGGCACAAGGTCGACTATGGTGAACCTGTTTGCCAAAGCCTGGCAGGCAACAAACTTGATGCTCTGGTAAGCGAACAATTACTTGCGGTTCTCAAACCAACAGCACTCGAGTTGAGCCTCAAGGCGGCGGATGATATCGATCAAGAGCGCGCACGGCTTCACTGCCATTGGAGACAAAAAATGGAGCGAGTGCATTTTGATGCTGAGCGCGCAGCTCGCCAATATCATGCCGTCGAACCGGAGAATCGCTTGGTCGCAAGAGAGCTCGAAAGCCGGTGGGAGGAAGCGCTGGTCAAACAACGTCAAGCAGAAGAAGAGTATGCACGATTCGAGCATGAACAACCGAGTCGACTCAGCGAAGAGGAAAAGCAATCGATCAGAGATTTGTCACGGGACATTCCCGCGTTATGGAATGCCGAGACGACAAGCTCCAAGGAGCGACAGGTGATTCTACGTCACTT
>CAZNKT010000146.1:0-12258 GCA_964573605.1 uncultured Pirellulales bacterium | reverse complement strand
GCTACAGCCTCGGTGCTCGTATTTTAGAGGTAAGGCCCACAAGTGGATAGGCGCTCAGGCCTCCGGGTAAGGACCCGCCTGATAACGCATCGATCGGGGCGCACAACGACCGATTCCCGTTTTCCAAACTGCCGACGTCGTTCGCTTCACTACCAAGGACGTGGTCGATGGCCGGGCATCGGTTCGAATCGCAACCAGTGGAGACATCGTTTCCGCCCGCCGTGCTGCCGCCGGTGGGTCACCCCAAGTCGTCGATGATCCGCAACAACGGCCCTACATCCGACAGATCGTCCAGCACCAGGTCCGCTCCGACCCCAGACAACCGCGCACGATCCACCGACCCGGTCGCTACACCAATCGTTCGCGCCTGAATCGATTTCCCGCACAGGATGTCGGCAGGCGTGTCTCCTATCACCAGCACCGGGCCGGTGAGCCGGCCGTTTCGGTGCCGGCGGGCAGCCGCCAATGCCTCGGCGGCAACGTCTTCTCGTTGCGTATGCCGGTCGCCGTACCCGCCGAAGGCGAAATGATGGTCCAGACTAAAGTGCGCGAGCTTCCGCCGCGCGCCGCGGGCCATATTGCCAGTCAACAAGCCCATGGCAACGTCATCGCGCCGGTCCAGACACGCAATCAAGTCGATGATTCCTGGCAACACGGTGCCCTGGTGCCGAGGCAAGAACTCAGTCAACAATTCGAGATAGGCCGAGACAAAACCTTCCCAATGATGGTCGCTCGCATCGATCGAATAATATCGAAACATGTCGCCGGCGATTGCCCGGTCCGTCCGCCCGGCGAAGGCGATCTCGTCAGGACGGCCATCCACGCCGAACCGCCGATGGAACGCCGCCAGAAAGGCAGCCGAACCGGCCCCTCCGGTGGAGATCAGCGTTCCATCAATGTCAAAAAGGACGGTAGCCACGGCGAACTGGGTAAAGCTGCGGGACAGTTGGAGCGACTGCAGTAAACCCTTGCCGTCGCCCGTCGATCGGAAAACCGGTCGAACGGCCACCCTGAAGACCGCTCGGATCAAAGCCCAGACAACCCGGGACGTCGCCCACAATTTAACGCTCGGGCAGGGGCTCGGACACCCGTGCCACTGTAGAGGGGTTTGCATGGGGCGGCGTCGTGCCGCCGGTTTGGCCCATCGCGCGGAGCACTGAATGCCTTGTCAACGCTTCATGTTTGGATTGCCGGGAGCATGGGGCCAGGGCTCAATTGTAAAAAGTGCGCGGAGGGCCGTTCTGGCGATGGAACCTTACCCGTTTTTCACTCGGTCCTGCGGACGGCCAAATGGCCCGACTGCTTGCAATTCCGCGCGGAAACCGCTATCGTCATGGATGATGGATCTGATTCCGGTGATGCCGCCACGGAGGGGCCACGCAGTCACGCTCGTCGGCAATGGATCCTCAGGGCAACGCTCGTTGTCCAGGCTTTTTCATTCTATCTCATTCTGACCTATATATAGCCCCTCGTATCGTGCCCGTGCCGGGCGAAACCTTTATAGGAGACAGGAAGATGGCCCGACAAGAACTGACTCGTACACAACGCACCGTCCCGCAACGGGGCACAAAGAAAGGATTCACGCTGGTCGAGTTGCTGGTGGTGATCGCAATCATCGGAATCTTGATTGCGTTGTTGCTTCCCGCCGTGCAGGCGGCCCGCGAAGCGGCCCGCCGCATGAGTTGCCGCAATAATTTGAAGCAGGTGGGTATCGCGCTTCACAATTACCATGACCGATACCGGTCGCTCCCGATCGGCATCCGGGCTGCGTTTGACAATCCGATTCTCAAGAGTCCTGCCAACGCGGACTGGGGGGAATCGTGGTGGGTCGGCATCATGCCGGACCTGGAAACCACGGGGATCTTCAACCAGTGGCGCAGTGATGTCGTCCAATCCGGGCACCAGGACGATATCAACATGGGTTTGGTCAATGGAATTGTCATCGATTACATGCGGTGTCCGTCTTGTCCGTATCCCGAACTGGTCGTCAATCCGGCCATGGCGAATAAACAGCTTCCCGATCCGCAGAACCCCGGCCAGACTCGGACCTTTGAAGGCACCGTCGTAGCGACTTACGTGGGTATCTCCGGCGCCGTGGCGAATCAGGACGCAATTGATTCGAGCCGCAACGTGTTGCAGGTCGATACGGTGGACCGCGTCAATCGGAGGCTCGCGCAGTCGGGCGATCTGGGATTGGCCAGTAGTGGCGGCATGCTGGTTCCGAATCAGGCGATGCGGATGGCTGACATGCGGGATGGAACCTCCAATACGATCATGGTGGCCGAGCAGAGCGACTGGATGGTTGCCGATCCGGGTACGACGAACGAAAGAAAGTACGTGGCCGCCAGTGCATATCATTCGGGGCCGTGGCGCGGTTGCCGTCAGGCAGCTACGCCGGGCGACACTGGTGGGCAGTTTGGCACATGGGATCCGAGCAATCCCAACGGCAGAACGCCGAACATTACCACGGTGCGTTATCCGATCAATACCAAGGAAATTCCCAACGCCGAAGGTGTTGATTCTCCCTGGCAACCGTGCCCGACGACCGGCATCTGCGGCAATGGAGGGAACAACAACGGGATATACGCGGCGCATCCCGGCGGGGCTCTGGTGCTGAGAGGCGACGGTTCCGTGGACTTCCTCACGGATTCCACCGATCAGGCGACCCTGCTGTTCCTCAGCACCCGGGATGACGGCGGCGTCCTGCAGAACACGAACTAGAACTAACCGTCCGCGGGCCGCCCTTGGGGGCCGGCTCCCGGCACACAATGAAATATCGAGAGAGGATGGCCGTGCCGGCAACCGGCGCGGCCATCTTTCGTTCCGGCGGGTCCTCGCCGGTTGCTCCATTGACACGTCTTCACGCGCAACTCTATACTCTGCAAAGCATTCGCCGCTTTTTGCGTTACCTGCCCGTGTCGGCTTCGCAATGAAATATGAAAACTGAACGAAGACACGAATTGGAAACCAACGAGCTGGCGCAACAGTTGGCTCGCGGGATCGACGCGGTCAAACCCTATTCCAAAGCCGTTACCGGGGTGACCCTGGCCGTGTTGGTCGTCGTCGCCGCGTATCTGATGCTCGGCAGACAGTCCACGGCGAGCCAGGAGGCCGGTTGGAACGATTACTGGCTGGCGTCGTTGGGCGGACGCGTCAGTCCGGAAGATCTGGAATCGGTCGCCGATGCCCACCGCGGCACGTCGGTCGAAGACTGGGCGCGTCTCTCGGCGGCCGACGTCGAATTGGAGATCGGCACGCGGCTGCTGTTTCGCGACAAAGAGGAAGGCCAACGACGCCTGCTTAGCGCCGAGGACATGTACGCCGCGTTGCGGGCCAACAGCGGCCTCGACGCCGTCCGCCAGAGGGCGACATACGGGATGGCTCGCGTGTACGAGGCGTTGGGCCGGTTGGACGATGCCGAACGGACCTATACCGAGGTCGAAGGAGCCTTCATGGGATTGGCCGCAGCACGCGCGGAATTCCTCCGGGAGCGGCAGGTTCGATCCTTTTATGACTGGTTCGCGCAGGCGGAACCGCCAGCGCCCGACCTGTCCAGCCAGCCGGGGACGCCCGGCGTCCGCCCCGACGTGACCATCGAAGGACTCGAGGATCTGGATCTTTCCGCGCCATCCAAGACGTCCCCGCAGCCCGACGCGGTTCTGGATGACGCGCCGCCCGACGAACCAGTCGAGCCGTAGTGGCCAGCCATCCGTCTTCTTGCCCGTCTTTCGACGCGCTGGCGACTCCTGATGACGCGGGTGCGCGCCTGGACGTATTTCTGGCCCGGCGTTTAACGAACACCAGTCGCGTCGCCATCCGTCGCATCTTCGACGCCGGTGGCGTGAAGGTGGACGGCCAATCGGTCAAGCCGTCGTACCGGTTGAAGGGTACGGAACGTATCTCCATAACGCTCGCTCCGCCCGAACCGGGCGGTCCGAAGCCCGAACCGATTCCGCTGGAGATCCTGTATGAGGACCCATGGATCGTGGCGGTGAACAAGCCGCCCGGCATGGTCGTGCACCCGGCCAAAGGGCACTGGTCCGGGACGCTCGCCAGCGCATTGGCCTTCCAATACGGTCGACTCAGCCAGTCGGGCGGGCCCACGCGGCCGGGCATCGTACACCGCCTGGATCGCGACACGAGCGGAGTGATCATCGTGGCTCGCAGCGATGAAGTTCACCGCGTGATCGCCGAACAATTCGCGGCACGCACGGTAACCAAGCAGTACACGGCGATTGTCCGTGGAGTTCCGGACAGGGATCGCGATATCCTTCGTCGGCCCATCGGTGTGCATCCGGGCCAGCGCGAAAAAATGGCGGTGCGGCGCGGCCACGCTTCGAGCCGCGAGGCCGAAACATCATTCGAAGTCCTCGATCGCTTCCACGGCTTCGCGCTGTTGCGCGTGCAACCGCGCACGGGCCGGACGCATCAAATCCGCGTGCACCTGGCCAGCGTCGGCCATCCGGTGCTGTGCGATCGTCTGTACGGGGGTCGATCGCGCATTTCACTGGGCGAATTGCGCGGCGGCGCCGCCGACACAACGTGGGTGCTGACACGCCAAGCGCTTCATGCCGCGCGGATCGCATTGAACCATCCGGCCGACGGCCGACGCATCGAAGTCCAGGCGCCGCTTCCCGAAGACCTGCGCCGCGTATTGGAGCGGCTCCGAACGTTTCGGAAAGTCGCGCCCTGAATGATCGCCTCAAAACGCACGACTTGCGGAGCGGCTGATTTTTCGCGCAGGGGCGGTGGACCTCCGTCGGGACCGCACTGGATAACCGTGCCCCTACTTGCCCGCCGAAAGCAGGAATGTGGGGTTCAGCGCATCGAAGCGGACGCGTTCCAACTGGTAGGTGCCCCGCGCCACATTAATCATCCAGACGTGGACCTGGTCGGCGCGGCGATTCAGTACTTGATGGACATCGGAAATATTTTCGATGCTGCCCACATTCGCCACCAGGCGTCCGCCGGCGTTCAGACGCTGAAACGCCAGGTCGACCAACCGGCTGATTTCACGTCCGCTGCCTTCCATGAAAACGCTGTCCGGATCAGGCAAATCACTCCATGCTTCAGGCGCCTTACCGAGCACCGCGACGACGTTGGGTACGCCAAACCGTTTTGCGTTTTCCTGTATCAGGAGGTAATCATCGGAGTCCATTTCGATCGCATAGGTCGTTCCGCGATGTGCCAGCCGTGCCGCTTCGATGCTGACCGATCCGCTTCCCGCCCCCACGTCCCATACCGTGCTGTCGGCCTGCAGATTCATTTCCGCCAAAGCCATCGACCGTACCTCTGCCGGTGTCATCAGCCCGTGCTTCGGCGTCGACTGCACGAATGCGTCGTCTGGGTTGCCGAACAGCCGCAGTCGAGTTGGGTCCGCGGCCCGATCGGGCGCGTCGTGCTGCCTGACAAGAATCATCACATTCAGCGGAGCGAACTCCTGGCTCGCAATCTCGGGCAAGCCGCCCTGCGTTACGCGTTCGTCGGGAGACCCCAGGTTTTCGCAAACGTAGGCCAGGAAATAGTCGATTTTCTTCTGCAGCAGGGCCCGGGCCACCTTGTTCGGCGGACAGTCCTCAGTCGTGAACAGACCAACCGTCTCCGCCGTCCGAATCCGCTCGACAACGCGCTCAAACGCATAGTTGGCGAGATTTGTCAGGTAGGCTTCCTCCCAGCTTTCCATCACGCGCGCGAACGCCATTTGCATGGTGCTCACGTGCGGTTCGACATGGAATCGGTCCTTGCCAAGCCTCTCGCACAAAAACCGTGCCAGTCCGTAGAATAGCGGATCGCCGCTGGCCAAGACGGCAATTTTCTTTTGTGGCGACTGGGAAATGGCAGCGACGGCCTCGTCCAGGCTGGAGCCGACCGGCAACCGCTGTGCTTTGACCGACGGGACGAGCGCCAACGTCCGTTCGTCCCCGATCAGCAGGTCGGCTTCTTCAATCAACAGCCGCACCCGCGGCGCGAGTCCATCGAAGCCGTTGTCGCCGATGCCGATGATCTGGATCTTGTTCGGGTCTGCCATGCCGTTCGCCCGACGTGCCGTTGGTCTTTCGGAGCTTCGTACGCGGTCATCTCACACCGTGGCCGCACCGATGAGGCTTGGTCCCGGCGGCGGGCGCTGGCCCGACATGCCGGACGAACCTCGAGGCGAACCAGGCGGGCGACCGGCGCGCGCCGCCCTTGGCGGCCGTTTCGCGTTGACCGGATTTTAAGTCGATCGCCCGGCAAGGGAAAGTAGGGCAGCCGGCCGGTCAAAAATCATGTTTAATGGGCCGCGCACGGCCCGAGCCGCGAAGCGAGGTCGTCTTCCGCGTCCTGCCGGCTGACAAGCTGTCTCAGCAGATCCCGACGGCTAATCACTCCAACCAGTTTCCCGTTGGATACCACCGGCAGGCGGCGAACGCGATGCAGCACAAACTGCGTGGCGACTTCCGTCAGTTCCGCTTCTTCCGAAACGGTGACCACCTCTTTGGTCATAAACTTGCAGACGGGCGACGACTTGAGATCCGGCGTGAAAACGAGTTCCAGCAATTGGTATTCGCTGATAATACCCACCATGTTTCGTTCGTCGTCAACGACCGGCACGCCGCTGATGTTGTTTTCAAGTAGCGTGCTGATAACCTCTTCGACCGTCATTTCCGGCGAAACCGTAATTACGTCGGCGGTCATGACTTCTCGTGCGTTGTTCATCACCCTGTTCCCAGGCGCGCGCTTGAATCTCGAGTCGATAGCGCTGTTTTGCCGATCCGCCGGCACCCGCGTCCGGCCCGATCGTGCGGGGTTTCGAGAAAACACTTGGAGCCTGCTGCAATCCTCCGCAGGGCCTCACGTTCCATTGCCATCCAAGCAGCCCGCGCTCCGGATGGTTTCCGACTGCCGTCGATCGGACGCGCGGTCGACGTAAAGCTCTCAAACCTACGGCGCGAATCGCAACTGTCAAGAAAACGTCGGCGATCAGCCGGCGGGATCGGAAGCTTGAAGCTGGACGAAGCTTTCGTAGCGCCTGGTGTCGATCCGCCCGTCCGCCACGGCATCTTTGACAGCGCAGTCCACTTCGTGCGTATGCGTGCAGCTGGCAAAACGACAGAAGCTGACGTAGGGACGGATGTCGCGATAAAACCCGGCTACTTCCTCCGGAATGACGTCCCACAGCTGGTACTGGCGGATCCCTGGCGTGTCGACCACGAAGCCGCCGCAGGCCAACGGGAGCAGTTCGGCCGTGGTTGTGGTGTGGCGGCCCTTGTGCGTATCCCGGCTGATGTCCTGCACGCGCAGCGCCAAACTGTCGTCGACAGCGTTCAGCAGGGACGATTTTCCGACACCGCTCTGCCCGGTCACCACGGATTCCTTGCCGGCCAGCGTCTGGCGCAGCTGGTGGATATCGGTCCCCCGCTTCGCGGAGAGCAAAAGGACAGAGTATCCCATCTGGCTGTACACGCCCACCAGCGGCTGAAGATCCGCGGGATCCACCAGGTCGACCTTATTGATGCAGATCACCGGTTGCAGTTCGTTGTTTTCACATGTCACCAGCAGGCGGTCGATAAGGTGGGGCTTCAGGTACGGGTCCGCGCCGCTGGCGACGATCACGACCTGGTCGACATTGGCCACCAGAACCTGCTGTTTGCCCTGGATGGCCCGGTTGAGAATCCCATGCCGGGGCTGGATGCCAAGAATGGCTCCCTCGCCCTGGTTCAGAGCGCGGAACCACACGCGGTCTCCGGCAGCGACAACGTGCCGCTGGTCGGTTTCCAATGTTTTCAGCAGGCGCCGTGTGACGCATCGGTACTGGGTACCGTCCTCTGCCTGAACCGTGCTGGTCAAACCCTGCACGCGCAACACGCGGCCCTGTTGAGACGTGGCGGGATCGATGTCCGGTTGCACCGAGAGCGATGCATCATCGCCCGACACTGCCGCGCCGACGACGGTTCGTTTCCGCGCGATGTCGCCCTTGCCGCTGACTTGTTCACGCAACAACGAGTCGTGCTCTTCGAACCAGTCCTCTTCAAATTTGCGAGTCAAGTCATTCTCTCGCGCGCGGACGACCCGATTCTTTCGAAACTTGGCTCGAATCTTGTCCTTCTTCTTTGCCACACCGGCACCATCTTACCGGGACCTATCGAATCCAGAAAACATCACCAGTGAAACCTCCGATTTCCGAACTGAAATCGTCATGCCGATCCTGGCCAAGTCTCAACCACGATCTCCGCGAGAAGGGATCGTGGCGCTAAGCGACCGCCGGGCGCGGGCGGGAAATGACGGCCGGTCGTCGCGTCGATGCCAGGGGGCGGGAGGCAGTTGCCGCACGTCGGTTCAACGCGGGGGCGATTCGGCGTCGGTCCCCAAGCAATCATACCGGCCGGTTCGGGTCCTTGATCTGTCCCTCGCGGTCGTCCATGACGTCATACCGGCCGCCGCGGCCCGTTTTGCCTCCATCGCCACTCGAATCCTTGATGCCCGCCCGTTCCAGCAACGAATGCGACATGATCTCCGCGCCGACGTCGTCTGCCGGAGGAGGTCCCACGGCGCCCAATTCCATGGGCGAGTACTGTACTTCGTAGCGATGCTTCGACACGGCCAGGCAGTCACCCGGGTCCAGCCGCTTCTCGGTGACGCGAAACCCGTTGACCTTGGTTCCATTGCGGCTCTTGCGGTCCCGCACGAACCAGTACCCACCGTTGAGCGTCAGTTCGCAATGGTGCGCCGATACGTTGGAAAACCGCAGCACGATATCGCAGCTCTCCCGGCGTCCCACCAGCAGATGCTTTTTGAGCAGTGGGATCGGATCGCCGCCGCCCAGCGGCACCAGCACGCCGTACGAACGTTGTTGACTCGGCCTATCTTGCATGGTGGAATCCACGCCTCGTATGATGCTGGTAGCGATAAATAGACCTAACTGCCCATCTCACAATAATCTAGGTGGTTTAGTTGGTAAGGTCAACCAGCCACATTGTCCCCGACGAGGTGGTGCCGGAATGGCGGCGGGCCGGCCGGAATTACCATGCGTACAGCTACTTTTTACGGAAGACATTCGGGCATCGCGTTCAAAAAGTCTCGGTTGACGCTGGATTTACGTGCCCCAACGTCGATGGCACGGTCGCCAGGGGCGGCTGCGTGTTCTGCGACAATCGGAGCTTCAGCCCCAGCCGCCGGGTGCCCCGAGACGTGATTCGGTCCCAGATCGATGCGGGCATCGCCCGCGTGTCGAGGCGGTACAAATGTCGTCGGTTCCTGGCGTATTTTCAGCCCGGAACGAACACCTACGCCCGTGTCGATCGGCTGGAACCGCTCTACCGAACAGCGCTTGCCCACCCGGACATTGTCGGTTTAGCCATCGGCACGCGCCCCGACTGCGTCCCGGCCGAAACGCTTGATTTGATCGAGGACCTGGCGCGGTGCTCGTACGTTTGCCTGGAATTCGGCATGCAGACCATCCACGATACGTCACTGGCGTGGATGAATCGCGGCCACGGCCATTGCGCTACCATCGATGCCATGCGGCGCAGCCGCGGGCGAGGTTTCGACATCTGCGCCCATGTGATACTGGGACTGCCGGGCGAAACGCGGAAGGATATGATGGCGACGGCCGACGAAATTGCACGCCTCGGTTTCGACGCCGTCAAGCTCCACCATCTGTACGCAGTGCGTCATACGCAGCTTGTCGATCAAATTGAGCGGGGCGAGGTGCGGCTTCTGGATCGATCGGAGTACATCGAGTTGGTCGTTGATTTTCTCGAGCGGCTACCTCCGCATTGCGTCATCGAACGCTTGTTCGGCGATGCCCCGGCCGACTACCTTGTGGGTCCGGCGTGGTGTCTGGACAAGCCCGCGGTACTGGCTGCCATCGAACAGGAATTTGTCCGTCGTGGCAGCTGGCAGGGCCGCCGGTACCATGCGCCGCCGCCAATGCGGTAAAATAACGGTGTGGAATCCGGAGTGGATCGGGTGGTCGCCGGTTGCATCATCGCAGCGGGAGGAAAGTCCGGGCACCAGAGGGCGCGATGGTGGGTAACGCCCACCGGCCGCGAGGCCAGGGAAAGTGCCACAGAAAATAGACCGCCTCGGCCGCCTTTGCGCGGCTGCGGTAAGGGTGAAACGGTGCGGTAAGAGCGCACCAGCAGGTTGGGCGACCAGCTTGGCTAGGTAAACCCCATCGGGTGCAAGGTCGAACAGGAGGGATGGCCGTATCGCTTCGGCGAGCGGCAGCGGGCCGGCCCGGCCCGCCCAACCTCCGGGTGGACCGCTCGAGACCCGGGGTAACCCGGGTCCTAGACGAATGACCGCCGCCGATGTCGTTCGATCACGAACGGCAGCGGGACAGAACCCGGCTTACGCGTCCACTCCGATTCCTTTTTTTGGGAACGTTCCACCGCTTGTGGGCTTGCTGACACGTCGCCTACCGGGACCACCGGTCCGTGCCCACCGATTCGCGACAGCAGATGCCGCGCGCAGGCGCCTACGGTGCCGGCGCCATCGCAGGCCCACCTTCGCCGACGCCTTGCCCTGTCGGGGGCCGCGCCAGAGACGCCCACGGCGACCAGGGACAGCGGACGAAGGTGCCCGCCCGCTGTCCCTGCCGCGATTGCGTCGCGTTGCCCGGCGATCAGCTTGTACCCGCAGGGACAAGTTCGTCGTTGATCACCTGAAGTAACTTGGAAATGCACAGCTTATTCATGCTGGTATGCCGCAGATGGGCCTCGTTGCGCAGTGAGTCGTGCAAGCTCTGCGGCAGCCGCACCGTGATGACCCGCGTTGGTTCCTGAGAATCCGACGGCGGGATGGATTGGGCCCGCAGCTTGACCAGCATGTGCTGGATCGTGTCGTACTCGGGACTCTTTTCAAAGGTCGCCAGCGACATTGCGTCCGGAAACGCACGCCGCACCACGCCGTCGATTCCCAGCACCTCGCGGAAAAATGTCACCCAGTCTGGGCCCTGCTCGAACAACTCCGTTGCCACCTGCAGGACCTCGGTTCGTTTGTCATAAGAAACTTCCATCATCCATGCACCTCCTGTTTTACGTGCTACCCAGGCGCTCTCATCCAACCGGAGCGATTTTCCTCGGCCACGGGGGTCACAGCGTACCGCGCGAACGGAGTTCAAGCCAAGAACAATCTGTTCGCCGGCACCGACACGCCGCGGCTAGTAGCAATCATGCTTTCTGGGTCAAGGCTGGCATGGATATCATTGCGGCGCAAGCATTTGCAACGCAGCTTGCAGGCTGCCCACTTAGCGTGCACTCGTGCAAGCAGATACAGCATCGCCGGGGCTGCCTAACTTTTGGGCATTCCTGGATTTCCCATTGGGGTAAGTGTCCACTCCGGCAGGGCGGATCACCGGACCGTTTGAGGCCGATGGGCCCGGTTCTTGACCGGTCCCGCCGCAGGGCTGACAATCGGCGTCTTGACCTGCCCGTGCCGGCCCCGGGAATTGGCGTAAGCCCGGGGGCGGCCAAGCCCGGTTGGTTTCCGAAATTGTTGGGAGATAGCGTCCGATGCCCGAAACGGTTCAAGGTGTGCCCATCCGCATGCAGGACGGTCGGCTGACGGTCCCCGATCGGCCGGCGGTGCCGTTTATTGAAGGCGACGGCACGGGCCCCGATATCTGGGCGGCCGCCCGGCGCGTGCTCGACGCCGCCGTCCAACGAGCCTACCAGGGTCGCCGTCAGATCGTGTGGACCGAGGTGCTGGCGGGTCAGAAGGCGTACGACGAAGTGGGCAACTGGCTGCCCGACGAAACGCTGGAGTCCTTTCGCAAGCATCACGTCGGCATCAAGGGGCCCCTCACGACGCCCGTTGGCGGAGGGATCCGTTCGTTGAACGTCGCGCTGAGGCAGATCCTTGATCTGTACGTGTGCCTGCGGCCCGTCCAATACTTCCCGGGCGTCCCATCGCCGTTGAAGCATCCGGAACGAACAGACATGGTAATTTTTAGGGAGAACTCCGAGGATATCTACGCCGGTATCGAGTTCCGGGAAGGTTCGCCCGACGCTGATGCGTTCAAGGATCAACTGAAGCAGCGATTCCCTGAGCTGTACGGCAAGATACGCTTTCCTCAATCAAGCGGGATCGGGATCAAGCCGGTGTCTCGGGAAGGGACCCAGCGGCTGGTGGAAGCCGCGATCCGGTACGCCGTCGACCAGCGAAGGGACAGCGTGACGCTGGTTCACAAGGGCAACATCATGAAGTTTACCGAGGGAGCCTTCCGGGACTGGGGCTACGAAGTAGCGCGGGACCGTTTTGGTGCCGAACCGATCG
>CAZNKT010000145.1:0-12595 GCA_964573605.1 uncultured Pirellulales bacterium | reverse complement strand
GTGCTTTCCCGAACGTGATTTGATGGCCAAGTGCGACGAAGGGTATCTCTGCGACGTCTGCGGTGCCGACGTCGGCAACATGGTCGATAGCGATTTGTACCTGCGGTACGTGATCGGGCTGGCCGACCCCGAGGTGCAGGTGATCCACAACTGCACGCCCAATCATATGCATTTTCAGGTCAACAAGGACATCATCGAGGCCGGAAAGCACGTCATCTCGGAAAAGCCGCTCGCCATGAATACGGAGGAGTCCCGCGAGCTGGTCCGGCTGGCCGAGCGTGCGGGAGTGATTCACGCCATCGACTTCAACTACCGCTACATGCCGCTCGTCGAACAAGCCCGGCAGATGTGCCGCGACAAGGGCGACGTCGGCCGCATCTTCGCCGTGCACGGATCCTATCTGCAAGACTGGCTGTACCTGGCGACCGATTGGAATTGGCGTTTGGTGCCTGAACTGAGCGGCGATTCGCGGGCCGTGGCCGACGTCGGGTCGCATTGGTGCGACCTGATCCAGTTTATTACGGGGCTGACCATCCAGCGCGTGTTCGCCGATCTGGTCACGCTGCATCCTGTCCGCCGGCGTCCGCGGGTGGAAGTGGAGACCTACGCGGGGAAGGTACTCCAGCCGGAAGAGATGGAGGACGTCGCCATCCACACCGAAGATTATGCCACCGTGTTACTGGAGTTTGATTCGGGTGCGCATGGCGTGATGACCGTGAATCAGTGCGCAGCGGGTCGCAAAAACCGTTTGTATTACGAAATCGACGGCAGCAAATGCGCGCTGGCCTGGGACCACGAAAGGCCTAACGAGCTGTGGGTGGGACGGCGGGACGGACCCAATCAGACCATCATGAAGGACCCGAGCCTCCTGTACCCCGAGGCCCGGGATTACGCCCATTTTCCCGGCGGACATAACGAAGCCTATCCCGATGGCCTGAAGAACTTCGTGCGGAATGTCTACGGCCAGATTGGCGGCTCGCGGTCCGGCAACGATTTCAGCACCTTCGTGGACGGACACAAGGAAATCGCGATCTGCGACGCCGTGCTGCGCAGCGCGGCCGAGAAACAATGGGTCGATGTCGCCTACTGATGCGCCCCGCGCCGTGCCGGCCACGGGTCATCTGGTCGCAGGGGCAGGCAGGCGGTACGATTAAAAGCGTCGCGCGGACGGGCAATTCGCGCGGACGGGCAATTCACGCTGTAGCGAGGGCCCCGGATGGCAACGGGCCGTTACAATCGGACTACCGTTCTGGCCGTGGGGATCGGCTTGGGGTTGCTGATCGGCTTGAATCTCCAGGGCCTGTGGCCTCATGTTCCGCTGCACGCCACCGCCACGCACGGCCAGGATAACTTCGCAATCGCCACGGGACTCGTGACCGACTCGGTCGAAGCCATTTATTTTTTGGACTTCCTTACCGGAGATCTGAAGGCGGCCGTGCTCAACCCCCAGCTGGGAAAATTCAACGCCATGTTCAGATACAACATCGCCAAGGATTTCGGCGTGACCGGCGCACAAAACCCTCGCTATATGATGGTCACCGGGCAAACCGAAATTCCGCGCGGAAGGGCCAATTATCAGTTTGCGAACAGCGTAGTCTATGTTGCGGAAGCCACAAGCGGACAGTTGGCGGCGTATGTGATCCCCTGGTCGCAGGGTTCTATTGCCGCGCGTAAACCCCAGGTCGGCCAGTTTGTCCCACTGGATAGATTGCAGTTTCGCACGCAGTTCATTCGAGACTGAGATCAGCCACCGATGGAAATCACCGTGAACGGGCAGGCCCGCCGTGTTGCCCCCAAAACGACCCTCGCGACGCTGGTCGAGCAATTGGGCATCCACCCATCGACGATCGCCGTGGAAGTGAACGAGCAATTGGTGCCCCGCGCCGCGCACGCCGAATACCGACTCCGCGGAGGCGACCGGCTGGAGGTGGTCACGCTGGTTGGCGGCGGTTGATGACGCGGAGTCGCCGTCTGGCAAGGAATACCGCCGCAACCGATATCGGCGGACTGGAAGTGAGCAAGTCCCGGCACCAGCGATCAACGCTCGAAGCGAAGGGCGCCACCGGTCGCACGCCGAAAGCCCGGAGCGCGTTTGCCCTATTCGCGTGATGAGGAATCATGGAAGTTCAATGACCGTCAATCTCGAATCTCAGGATGTCCTCCGCGTCGGCCGGCACCGTTTCCAGAGCCGCTTGATCCTCGGCACGGGCAAATACTCCGATTACGCACTGATGCGAGAAGCGCTGGAAGCGTCCGGCACACAGTGCATCACCGTTGCCGTGCGTCGCGAACGACTCATCGATGCCGAAGGCAACAATCTGCTGGACTTCATCGATACGGACCGTTACACGCTGTTGCCCAACACGGCGGGCTGCTTTTCAGCCGACGACGCGGTCCGCGTGGCACGCCTGGGCCGGGAAATTCTCCAGGGGCTGGGCAATCCGGGCGCGGATTGGGTCAAGCTGGAGGTGCTCGCCGACCGCAAGACGCTGTTGCCCGATCCGGTGGCCACGGTAGACGCCACCGAAAGACTGGTGGACGAAGGCTTTTCCGTGCTGTGCTACACCACCGACGACCCAGTCATTGCCAGTCGCCTGAAGCGGGCGGGCGCAACGAGCGTGATGCCGGCGGGAAGCCCCATCGGTTCGGGGCAAGGTATCCTGAATCCCAACAACATCCGCATCTGTCTCGAGTATCTGAAAGACGGCGACCCGGAATATCCGGTGATCGTGGATGCCGGCGTGGGGACGGCCAGCGATGTGACGATTGCCATGGAACTGGGCGTCGACGGAGTGCTGCTCAACTCAGGTGTCGCGCTCGCCAGCCACCCCGTGCCGATGGCCCTCGCGATGAAACACGCGGCGGAGGCGGGCTATCTGGCATTCCGCGCCGGACGCATCGCCCGGCGGCTGTACGCGTCGGCCAGCAGCCCCGAGGAAGGCACGATCACGCGGCAGCCGCGGTAGTCGACGCGCGCACGCCCCCCGCCGGGCCGCTCGAACCGCGGCGCGCCCATGGCTACGCGTCTGACGGCTTCAACGAAGAGGACGACAGAGGCAGTTGGCCGGTGGCCGCCACGTAGAACACGGCCAGGACCAAGAGGGCAAACGGCAGCACGAACACGGAACCGAGAAAGCACGTGACCAGCACAAAGGCCATGCAGCCGAACCCCACGGCCAGGTGCATCAGGAACGCGGCCCGTTTATTTCCCCTCATGAAGATCAGCGAGCTGCGGAGACTTTCCACGACGCCTTGATCCTGGTCCACCAGAAAATAAAGTGCCAGCATGATGTAGAGACTCGCCAGGTAAACCACGATGTTGGCAACGGCGTATCCGACGGGGCCCAGATCCACGGCGACGAACGGCGCCGCGACGAGCAAAAACAGCATCAAGATAAGGATGCCGGTAAGCAGAATGAGTCCGAAGGCGCGAAGCACGAACGGACCTCCGGAGAAGAGGTCCCCCAGGCGGGCTTCTTCGCCGCGAGCGACGCGCAGCATGAACAACGCCTGACCGCATTGGATCCACGTGACACCCAGCAGGACGACGAATCCCGCGACCAGCACCATCAGCAGCGCCATCAGCAGCGTGTTCAAATCCGCGGTAAGCGGGTCGAGCGCGTCGAAAAGCGTCAAGACTCCCAGCACGCCAAACATGATGAGCTCCAGACCAAGCACCACGCCCAGCATGGTCACCGAAAACAGCACGCACAAGCCGAGGTTGCGGCGGAAAATATCCCAACTGTATCGCAGCACATCGCCGGTGCGTACCGTCGTCGGCGTGAGGCGAACGTCGGGGCGATCGGCCTGGACTGGCACATCGCCCGATTCGAGTCCCGATGGGGACCGGAACGGATTATCGGTTTCCGTCACGGCATCGCCGGGCGCGCTCGTTTGGTCGTCCCGGGACGACGATTTGCGGACCGGCTGGATCGTCCCGCATTCCGGGCATTTGGCATCCTTGCCGGAGTCCTCATCGGTCACGCGGAGGTGCAGTCCGCAGCCCATGCATCGAAAGTCAATGGACATTCGTTGTTGTTTTCTGTGAGGGGCCCGTAGGATCGACCGAGGATACCAAAGTTCGGCGCCAAGCGACAGTTGGCCGCACCGCGTGCGGGTCGCTTGGGTTGCAGCGCGCTGCCGGTTCCGTGGTCCGACCGACCTCTTTTTCGTCCGCTCTGGCACGAAGTCGGTATGTTGATTGTCTTCGATGTCTGGCACGCCCGCGCTCTCGACGCACGATGTTCTCGGACCCGGTGGCCGCATTGCCGATCGCTGGGAATGTTATGAACCGCGGCGCGAACAACTGCAGATGGCCGACGCCGTGGCCGCGGCCCTCCGCGACGGCCGCCACCTGATCGTCGAAGCGGGCACGGGAGTCGGCAAGAGTTTTGCGTACCTCGTTCCCGCGATTCTTTACCTGACCGAACCGTTGTCCGACGCGTCGGACCGTCCTCGTCGCGTGGTTATTTCGACACATACTATCAGTCTTCAAGAGCAGTTACTGTCCAAGGATCTGCCGTTGCTCAACAGCGTGATTCCCCGGGAGTTTTCCACGGTGTTGGTCAAGGGACGGCGCAACTACCTCAGCCGTCGCCGATTGGCCACTGCGCTTGAACGGCGCAAAAACCTGTTCGATACGGACGGCGAGTTGAAGCAACTTGCGCGGATCGACACTTGGTCCCGCGACACACGCGACGGATCGTTGAGCGATCTCGAATTCCAGCCGCTCAACGACGTGTGGGACGAGGTTGCCAGTGACGGGGGCAACTGCATGCGGCGCAATTGTCCGATGTACGACACGTGCTTCTATTTCCGCGCCCGCCGGCGCATCGACCATGCGCAGGTGCTGATTGTCAACCACGCGCTGTTTTTCAGCGATCTGGCCCTCCGCCGACAGGGCGCCAACATCTTGCCGGACTACGACACCGTGGTGTTTGACGAAGCGCACATGCTGGAGGCGGTTGCCGGGGACCACCTGGGAATGAGAATCACGTCCGGGCAGATCGATTATGTCTTGAATCGCCTGTACAACGAATACACCAACAAGGGTCTGCTGGTCCACCACGCGATGAAGGAAGCGCAGGAGGAAGTGCTTCGCTGCCGCACCCACGCGGACGACTTCTTCGGCGACGTGTGCCGGTGGCTGGACGAGGAGGCACCGCGCAACGGTCGCGTCCATGCCGCGCCGGTCGTGGGCAATCTCCTCTCGCCGTCGCTTTCGGCACTGGCGGGCCGCGTCAAACAGGGCGCGGCCGGTATCGAAGAGCCGACAGCCGCTCAGGATCTGATGGCCGGCGCGCGGAGACTCGAAACGCTGTCCGACGCCTTGGAGGCCTGGCGGGTGCAGCAATCGGCCGGATGCGTCTATTGGGCCGAACAGGCCCGCCTGCGCACCCGGCGCCGCATCGCGCTGTCGTGCGCACCTTTGGACGTGGGAAAGGCATTGCGCAGCGAGCTTTTTAACCAGGTGCCCACCGTCGTGCTGACCAGCGCTACTCTGTCGACGGGCACAGACGCGTCGTTCGATTTCATCCAGTCGCGACTGGGCGTCACGCAAGCGACGACTCTGCAGTTGGGAAGCCCGTTCAATTACGCCGATCAAGTGGAGCTGATTACGCTGGTGGATATGCCCGACCCCAGCGCGGCCCCGCAGCAATACGAACAGACGTGCGCGGCGATGATCGAGCGGTATATCGCGCGCACCGACGGCCGCGCTTTTGTGTTGTTCACGAGCTACGCAATGATGCGCCGCGTGGCCGACCGCATCATGCCGTGGGTGCGGGCACAGCATCTGGGCATGTTTTGCCAGGCGGACGGTCTGCCCCGCAGCCGAATGTTGGAACAGTTCCGTCGCCATCCCCGCGCCGTCTTGTTGGGCACGGACAGCTTTTGGCAGGGTGTCGACGTAGCCGGAGACGCGCTGCAGAATGTGATCATTACCCGGCTCCCGTTTAGTGTTCCGGATCGTCCGCTGTTGGAGGCCCGTCTGGAAGCGATTCGTGCGGCGGGCGGCGTGCCCTTTACCGAGTATCAACTCCCCGAGGCCATCCTGAAACTCAAGCAGGGATTCGGCCGGCTGGTCCGCAGCCGGCGCGATACCGGCCTGGTTGTCATTCTGGACCCCCGCGTGCAGACCAAGCCGTACGGAAGACGTTTTTTGAACAGCCTGCCCCGATGCCGTCACGTTGTGGAGTCGGCCCGGACGTAATCGCAACGCCGGGCCGGCATCCTGCGGCGGCGGGACGATGCGTTCTGGTGCTGACCACGAGTCGTTCCGGTTTGCGGCCCCAAAGACGCGCCGCCGCCCTGCCGCAGCGTACGGTCTGTGCGCACGCGGCGGCGTCCCGCGGCCAGTTGACCGATGCCTGCCAGGGGCGTACAGTAAGGGTCAACGTTTGCCTGTCGGCCTTTTGCAAGCGTCTTCTTGGGCACGTTTGCCGTTGCCTCCGACTGCCAAAAGCCCTCTATCTGCGCGGGGGGAAGACGAACACCCCGCCAGCACTCGATAATGCTCGCCAAACGTGTGATACCCTGTCTGGATGTCGACCAGGGCCGCGTCGTAAAAGGAACGAATTTCGTCAATCTGCGTGACGCGGGTGACCCAGTGCAGGTCGCCGCGCGCTACGAACAGGAGGGCGCCGACGAACTGGTATTTCTCGACATTACCGCCAGCCACGAACAAAGGCAGATTCTGCTGGATGTGGTCCGCCGCACCGCCGAACAGGTGTTCATGCCGCTGACCGTGGGCGGAGGCATCCGCACGCTGGAGGATATCCGGCAGTTGTTGCTGGCCGGCTGCGACAAGGTCTCGATCAATTCCGCCGCTGTACGCAATCCGCAACTGGTCCGCGACGCGGCGCGGCGGTTCGGCAGCCAGTGCATCGTGGTCAACATCGATCCAAAACGGGTCCGCCAGTCGGATCGTGAGGTGTGGGAAGTTCACATCAACGGCGGTCGAGTTCCTACCGGCAAAGAGGCCGTAGCTTGGGCCCGCGAAGTCGAACAACTCGGCGCTGGTGAAATCGTGCTCACCAGCATGGACGCCGACGGCACGAAGAACGGATACGACATCGAAATGACCGCGGCGGTCAGCCGGGCGGTTTCCATTCCGGTGGTGGCCAGCGGGGGCGCGGGCCGACCGGAGCACCTGGCCGATGCCGTTGTCGAAGGCTTGGCCGACGCGGCACTGGCGGCCAGTATCTTTCATTTCGGAGAATACACCGTCAGCGAAACCAAGCGCGTGATGGCCCGTCACGGGGTACCCGTTCGCTTGTCTGCGTAGCCAGAGTGCCACTGCGGCTTCACGGCAACGCGTTCCTTTGGACACCAACCTGCGGGAACACAAACATGCAGCCCTCGGAAGCCGACAGCCCATCTGCCATCGAAAGCAGCAAACTGGCGATCCAGACCGCCGAAGACCGTTACCTGGGCCACCACAAGGATCTGGCCATCGACAAGCTGTTTCGCGCCTGCGTCAAACTCGAGGGCAGCGACCTGCATCTGAAAGTCGGCAAGCCACCGATTGTGCGCGTCGACGGGACGCTCCGGCCGCTCAATCGCGGACCCATCGAAGATGAGGAAATGGTCGGGCTGTGCTTTCCCATGCTCGACAAACGCAATCGTGAAATCTTCGACCGGGATGGTGGCGCAGACTTCGCCTACATGCTGGAGGTGGATGGAACCCAATGGCGATTTCGCGTCAACCTCCTGCAGCAGCTGGGGCACGTGGGGCTGGTCGCTCGCAAGGTCAACAGCTGGATTCCGGATTTCGAAGGGCTCAATCTGCCTGCCATCATCGAGGAACTGTGCAAATTCGATCAGGGAATGATTCTGTTGGCGGGCGTCACCGGTTCGGGAAAGAGCACGACCATTGCCTCCATGCTGAACTGGATCAATAATCGCTTCCGCAAACACATCCTCACGCTCGAAGATCCGATTGAGTTCGTGTTTTCCGAAGAGAAGTGCCTGATCAACCAGCGCGAGATCGGTCTGGATGTCGTGAATTTCGAAATAGGCATGAAGCACGCGGTGCGCGAGGATCCCGACGTGATGCTCGTCGGCGAAATGCGCGATAAGGAAACGTTCATGACGGCCATTCATGCTGCGGAGACGGGGCACCTGGTATTCGGCACCATTCACGCCTCGAGCGCTTCCACGACGATCGGGAGAATTCTCGACCTGTTCCCGCAGGAAATGCATGCCGCGCTTCGCAGCGCCATAGCGTTCAATATGAAAGGCATCATCGCGCAGAAGCTTCTGAAGAGCATCAAGCCCGGCGTGGGACGCGTGCCCACGGTGGAGATCATGACATTCTCTTCCATGGTGCGTAAATTGATTCTGGAAGAACAGGACGAGAAGCTGAGCGACGTGATTCGGATCAGCCGGGAAGAGGGAATGCAGGACTTTACAGTGAGCCTTAAACAGTTGGTCGATGACGACCTGATCGATCGGGCGACGGCCATGGAGGTCGCCCCGAACCGAGAAGCGCTGAAGATGGCGCTCAAGGGAATCGAAGTTAAACAGCCAGGGATCATCTGATGGCGCGCGGAGTGACACGGGCTTGGAAGCAACCGTTGCCGGTCAGGACCCTCATGTTGGCCCTGGCGCTGGCCACGGTCGTGAACACGGCGTGTGCCGAGGCCGCCGACCTGACTCGGCCCGCGGTGCGCGTCGCCGACCAGGCGGCCGCGGAAAACGAAAGCGGGCTCAGGCAACTGCCCCGCGGCGTCGCGACCCTGGCGTTCCGCGGTCCGGGGTATTACGTCAACGTGTGGAAGCTGGCGGCATGCTGGCTGCTGATGCTGGCCTGGGTCGCCACCTGCGACTGGATCAGCCGCGACTGCTTTGCCACGCGCCAGAACTACGTCGTCTGGAATTCCGTCGTGGTGTTCCCCTTCTTCGCGGCGCTGCTGCTGGTTTTCAGTCCGTTCGGGATACCGTTTATTGTGATGTACGTGATTCTGGCCGCGACATATCTCATACCAACGTTGGTGTACATCTATGTGCGTAATGAATCGGTCGAACCGCACCGCAGGGTGCTGACGCCGGACCATATTCGAGTGTTGCTTACGGGCAAGGAGCCTCCGGCGCCGCACGAGAAAGGCGTTCCGGTGGAGCTGTCTTCCCTGGCCGGGCGGGATGAGCGTGAGAATTCCGCCGCCTTGATCCGCGCGAGGCAATTGCCAGGGTTCTTTCATATCAAAGAACTCATTGCGGACCTGGTCAAGGAGCGGGCCCATGCCGCGATGTTCGACTATGGAACGGAAAGCGTCGCTGTCCGCTATGAGGTCGACGGCATCTGGCACAATAACGAGCCGCAGGAACGCAGTCAGGGCGACGAAATGCTGGAGGCCGTCCAGGTGCTGGCGGGTATGGGAACGGAGCAAGAACGGGCCAAGGGCTCGAAAGGCCGATTCGCGGCACAGCTACAGGGTTCCATGTTCACGTGCCAAGTCGTCCGCCAGGTGGCGCAGAACGGCCAGCGAATGATCGTCCGCCTGGACGACGGCAAGCAGCGCTTCTCCAGCCTTGAAGAGTTGGGTATGCGGGATAGTACACGGCAGAAGTTGCTAGAAATCATGGGACTTGACCAGGGTTTTGTCCTCTTCGCCGCACGGCCCTCCGACGGCCTGACCACCACCATCGACGTGGCCCTGGAAGAAACCGACCGGTTGCTGCGGAGTTTCGCTTCCGTGGAGGACGCATCGCGAACCGAACGGGACATGATTAACGTGGAGCGTGTCACCTACAACGCCTCGTCAGGCGAAACCCCGCTTACCGTTCTGCCCAAACTCGTCCGGACTTATCCCGATGTGCTGGTTGTCAGAAACCTGGACGCGGAAACTGTCAAGTTCCTGTGCGAACAGGTGGACGCGGAGCGATTGGTGATTGGCAGCGCACGCGCGGCCAGCGCGCCCGAAGCGCTGCTCCGCGTGTTGGCCATGAAAGTGCCGGCCAAGGTCTTCGCGCCGGCCCTCTCGGCCGTGGTCTACTGCCGGCTGATCCGCAAGCTCTGCACCGAGTGCCGCGTTGCTTACGAACCGACCGCCGATCTGCTGAAAAAATTGCGCGTGCCGGCCGACCGCGTCACGTCGTTTTTCCGCGAACCAACCGAGGAAGAGATTTCCCGGCCCTGCGAAACGTGCGGCGGAATTGGCTACTACGGTCGCACCGCCATGTTTGAAGTGCTGGTTGCCGACGACAAAGTGCGGGACACGGTCATCCGGCAGCCCCAACTGGATGTTGTCAAGAAGGCAGCCAGATCCGCGGGCATGCGGACGATCCAAGAAGAAGGCATCCTGCTGGTTGCCAAAGGCGTCACATCGCTGCACGAGTTGATGCGTGTATTGAAGCACTAGGAATCGCGAGCCCGGTATGATACTCAGCTTTGTCCTCACCATCATTTTGTTCGTGTGTGTGGCGATGCTCGTACGCGAAGGATTGTGGAGTAACGCGATCACACTGTTCAATGCCATCTTTGCCGGACTGCTAGCCACCTCGCTGTGGGAACCGGTGGCCGGGTGGCTCGATGACCAGTTTCCACGGGGAACGTATGTTTGGGATTTCGTGGCGTTGTGGGTGGTGTTTTGTGCGTCGGCCGCGCTGCTCCGCGCGTTGACAGACCTGGTTTCCCGTACCCGCGTCCGTTTCAAGAAACCCGTAGAATGGACCGGTGGAATCATCCTGGCGCTGGCCGTCGGCTGGGTGATGGTCTGCTTCGTCTCGATGACGCTGCACACCGCCCCGCTGGCCCAACAATTCATGCGGGGCAATTTCTATGACGTGCCCGAAGACAATATTTTCTGGGGCATCGCCGCCCCCGATCGGCAGTGGCTTGGCTTGATCCAGCAAGTGTCACGGGCCACGCTCTCCGGCCCCTCCGCAGCGGGCGGCGGAACACGCAACGTTTTCGATCCGCAAGGACAATTCATCCCGCAGTACGCGAAACGGCGCGCGGAATATGAACAGGTGAAGGGAATCATCATGGAATAGACACCCGCGCCGCGGCGGACGGTTCCGCCGGCGCGCCGGGTCGGATTCCTGCTTCGTAGTCAATTATCTGCCATCGTGCTGTCGGAGATCCGCGCGGCACGGATCGCTGCAGCATCAATCGCGCGAAAAAAGTCGTCCGTTGCTGGGCCTGGCCATACGTCACGGCGTACACCTGCGTCAGTTGATCGCGACGGCTGTAACTGGGCGATCGTCCATAACACTGTTGAGATTCCGTCGACCAGTAACGCACCGTCGCCGCGCCGTTCAATGCCAACAACGTACGGATCAGCGGCTGCTGCACGAAGCCGCGGAGCGCGTCGGCGGCCACGGAATATCCGCGGTAAAACTCCCACAAATCCGTCCCCGGTGGCCGCCGCTCCTCCAGCCGCAACGTTATCTGGTGCGCCAGTTGCGGTTGATCGCGGAGCAGGAATTGAAACCACGCCAGACTGACATCGATGGCTTCGCCGCGAATCCACCACCGCTGCGCCGCGCGATGCGTCACCGCGGCGGTGCCGCAGAGAAGCGACAGGCAGAGGCCCACGAGCACTGCGGTCCGACCGGCCAACACGTATCCGCTACCGCGTATCTCGCGGAGCGCCGCCGCCGCCACCACGACGCCAATCGCCGGCAGAAACCACAGCAGCGGGCCCACCAAGGCCAGCAGCGACGCGAATCCCAGCAGCAGCGCAGCCAGGGCGCGTCGACTGACCGCGCGGTATTGTGCCAGCGTGTCCGTCGGATCCGGCGGTTCGAGCTTCCCGCCGGTCGCGTCAGGCATCGAAACATTCATTCTGAAGAGGAGTCAGGCGCCTCCGATTCTCCTGCGGCTTCGTCCTGCGAAGAGGGCGGCGCGCTTTCCTCCTGCGATTCCGGGGCGTCCTCTCCGAGGGATTTCCGAACGGCTTCATAAGTAGCCTGGCGTTCTTCTTCGCTCATCGAATTCGAAAGGCTTTCGGCCGGGTAATCAACCGGTTCGTCGCCGACCGAATGGCTAAAGTAGATCGGCGGGTCCCCCTTGGTGAAGACGATGTACAAGTCATACGTCTTCCAGGGCAGGCCGGCCCGCCAACTGTATTTGATCCGCCAGTAGTTCGATTCCTCCGTCTTCTCGATCGGATCGCGGCCCACGATTTCGATCACTTCATCCATGCTCTTGGGGTCGACATTCGATACGGCCGATGTCGCGTCGATCTGGGGAAGAATCTTCGTTGCGACGGCATTGGGTTGCTGGCGGGCGTACAGGTAGTCGTAAGCCAGCGCGACGATCATAACACCAAGAATCACGAACAGGACTGTCCGCAACGGTGATGACTTTAATTCGGATGTGGATGCCGGGGTCTGCTGCGAGGCACCTTGTTCGTGTGAATGATCCGTGGACATGGGCAATCCCCCCCTACAGCGGCGCGGTCATGTTTTGGCAGTGCCCCGGCCGCTGCCGGAATGCACGGACATCGTTAGTGAGCGAATTATCGACGATGCGAAGGCCCAGCGTAGTCTACCACGGGAGTGCGGCGGCGGCGACTGTCCGCCCCCGCACACCCCACCCGCGCCACCATGCCCCGCGTTACAAACGCAGACAGACCGCCCGCGGTGGGTG
>CAZNKT010000144.1:0-12760 GCA_964573605.1 uncultured Pirellulales bacterium | reverse complement strand
GAAAAGCCTATAATCCACGAGCTTTTTGATCGGCTCAGTTTTTTTGCCACACGGGATTGACCAAGGAACAAAGAGAACCAAGCGGCACGCAGTGATCACAGAGGCTATTCCGCACTATTGGCGTCCAATTCCGGGTCGCCACTGAGAAACCTGTGATCGCTCAGAGGAGAATCGTCTACAGGAAGTGCCGGTACTGGCTTTTCGGCTTCTGATCTGACATTGCCTTCAAGTCTCTTCAACAAGAACTTGGTAAGTTCATCTCGCCTTTCAAGCCGGAGCGCGTTGGACAGATCTCGCTTTGCCGCGTCCTTGTATCCCAGAAAGTCGTAGTGATAACCCCTGAGAAACCAAGCATAAGCCGCGTCTGGGTGATCAGCAATGTACTTATTTAGCCTCTCCATTTGCTAAACGTATTCACGTCCGCGATAGTAGCGATCATAGTTGCTTGTCACCCATCCCCAGTTGTCTGGTTGCTGAAGTGCCGCTGCTTGATGCAGTGCTGCCGCCGCAGCCCGATACTCGCCAATAGCGAAGAGTGCCTGTGACGTGAATTCATGAAGCTGTCCGTCATCAGGTATTTCAACTAGTGCGTGCTTGGCAAGCCGCACGGCCTCTTCGTATTCTCCAGCACGAAACCCGTCTTCCGCCGATCTCCAATACCGCATCCCGTCGTCCGCGGGCTGCGCAGCCGTCTCTTGATCGGCCGGATCGTAAATGCCCGCAACGTAAGGGGACACTGAATAATCATAGAAGTAAGCTTCGCTGTAATACCCTGGCGCGTAATAACTGTGCCCGTATAACCACGGTATAAAATTCAGCCCTAGATAAAATGGATAATTGTAATAATGTCTACGTCGGTGGGCATAATGTGGTTTGCTTCCGTAACCTTCTGTGCCCCGCATTGGCTTGTATTTCTGCGACTTGCCGGGGGCAATCTTCCCTCCGTGTTGGGCGTTCTTTGCTGGTCCGCCGCCGCGCCAAGATCCACCCTGTTTCGAGGCCCCGTGACCTTTTGAGCCTTGGAAAAAAGAGCCGCCACCTTTTAATCCCTTACCGCCCTTAGGTCCCTTTGCATGAGAAGGACCAGAGCCGATGAGCATAACAGCTGTCAAAAAGAAAGGCATCCAGATGGTCGACCCACGCATTGTTGTGCTCTTTTCCCAAGTGCAGTCTAATCTCCGATAACGTCGTTCAGGCATTGTACCACAATTGCCATCGTAGTTGTGATGCATCCGGAAGGCCCCGTGCATCTGCCAGATGCATTCCGCGGCCTTATCGTACGACATGCCGGCAGCTGTGACGTAAAGAGGTCTGGAGCTGTTGCCTCAGTGAATGCTGAAGGCTCTTGTCAGTCTGCGGAAAGCAGATTTCGCGACACCGGTGACAGGGACGGCACGGATGAGTTCGTTAAACAAACGCAGTCCCAGACTCGCGCGTCCCGAATCATCAAGGTGGACTTGGCCGTCCACCACAATGGTCTGTGGCGGATCGTAGATCTCGCTCAAAACCGCTGGCGCTTGAAGGTTAATGAGTTGCTTCGGCCATGCGTTTGAGTGTCACTCGATCAATCTTTCCGGTCGCGTTGAGCGGCATTTCGTCGAGTACAACGATTTCTTCAGGTGCTTTGTAGCCAACACGATCTCTGCAAAACCGGATCAGTTCGCTCGCGGTTGGTTGAGGGGCATCAGGGTCGAGCGTAACGTAGGCACGAACGTTTTCACCATGTACAAGATCATGGATGCCGATGACGCCTGCTGCGGCAACGGCGGGATGTTCTTCCAAGGCCCCTTCTACTTCCTGAGGACAAATGTTCGACCCATCGTGGACGATGATTTGCTTTTTCCTCCCTTCGAACCAAAAATAACCGTCTTCATCTGCGTGGGCAATGTCGCCGGTGTCGAGCCAACCGTCGACTATCGTTTCGGCAGTTGCGTCGGAACGATTCCAGTAGCCGATGGTATTTGCAGGTGATTTGATCCACAGGCGCCCTGAGGTGCCTGTTGGCACCTCATCTCTTTGTTCGTTGCGTATCGAAGCCTGGTAGCCCGGTGCGAGTCGGCCAATCGATCCAATTTTGTTGAGCCCGGAACGCGGATTGGTAGTCGCTAGGCCGATTTCGGACATACCATAGATCTCGTCGATCTCAATGCCGGCCAACTCGACAAACTCGCGCTCGAGCTCTGCCGACACCTTGTCGCCACCGGCAAAGCAAACTCGGAGCGTACGAAAATGCTCGTGGTTCGCTCCGTGGTCGCGAACCAATGTAAACAAAGCGGCGGGCAACATGCACAGCAAAGTGGGTTTTGCATTCTGCAGAATAGGCAATAGCTCATCGCCGTCGAACGTCCGCGCCAGGTCGATGCGAATGCCAGCCGCCAAGCCACAAAGCGACATGAGCGACGCGCCGATGTGGGACAGCGATGAACCAGGCAAAAAGACATCATCTGGGGCGATCTCGAAGCTGAGGATCGCGCTGGCTAGCATCCACCCGAATGTTTCGTGTGTATGGGTCACGCCTTTGGGTTTGCCAGTGCTGCCCGATGTGAAGTAGATGAATGCTGGAGCCGTCGCCAAAATCTCAGGAAGGTCGGGCGAAGAGGGCTCTTTTTGCATGAGTTGTTCGAAACTAGCGCTGCGGCCTGAGCTCGCCCCGTAGCTGATCTGCCCTAGCGGCAGATTCTTTGCCAACCCGCTTTTGGCGAGATCGACATCGCGCTCGACGTGGGCCAGCAATACTGCCGCCTCGCTTACTCCGAGGGCATGGTCGATTTCCGGCGCCTGATAGCGATAATTGAGCGGTGTGACAACAAGACCCGCTTTGAGGCATGCCAAGTAGAATATGATCAGTGCCGTGCGGTTCGGCATGAGTGTAGCTGCCCGGTCGCTGGGGTTGAGACCCAACTCCAACAAGTTGGCTGCCACACGCGAGCTGACATCATCGAGCTCGCGCCAAGTCCAAATCTCGTTCGGCGAAACCAGGGCTTTAGCATCGGGATCCGATTGCAACCCGCGCTGCAAGAGCTCAGCAAGGTAGATGGGCTGCTTCAGGGGTGGTCCTGAAAGTACCATTGGGTTTCCTCAAATAGGGTGGAAGCTGGACATGCGGATTGCCCAGCTGGTTGTATACCCACAGGAAGTCGGCGGCCAGGTCGGGCGTACCGGCTGCGAACCATTCGGGGGGCAGGTCGCTATCCAGCGCTTCGGATCCGGTGGCGTCGGCGATGCGTGGGTATTTCTCCAGCATCGTCTCCCACGATGCGTCGCGGGCTTGGGCGCGCTTCATGCCGTCGGCCAGCAGCTTCTTCCGGATTTCGTCCCGGTACTGCTGGGCCTCTTCCCAGCGATCCTCGCGGCGGAGCCGGTCGGTGGCGGCGATCTTGGATTCTTTGATGGCACTGGTCATCAATCGGTCTGCTATTGCGTTTGGATACTTTTTTGCGTTTCCAATCTGGGGAGGCGGAACTCAGCCGCCAAAAATCCTCTCGACAGACGCCTCCGTTCTAACTCCACCGACGATTGAAGTACAGCGGGCCGGTGATCGGACCGCCTCTTGGCCCTGCAGCGCGGCGGCACGGAACTATGTCGGCGTGTTTCACGATATGAGCCCCTAGTAGGAAGCAGTGGCGAAGGGGACTGTTGGACGTTGGTTAACTCTTCAAAGTGTTCGCTTCGACTAGTCGGTCCCAGACCTGTTGAGCAACGCGTGGTTCAACAAAGCGGCTCTTGTTCACGGCTTTCGACTTCCCTGCCCGGCCCTGCCCAGCCCAGCTCTACACACCCTCAAGTTCTTTCCAGCGGCAGGTCGAACCGTGGGCTGTCAGCGACTACGATAGATTAGACCCTCAAGGAGAATATTATGCATACTCCCCCTACGCGGCTGGGTTTAGTGATCGCGTTGCTGGCTGCCGTCAACGCAGCGGCTCAAGAAGCCAATCCTCGCTTGCCGCCGGCTCTCGAACCCTGGCAGGACTGGGTGACCTGGGACGAACGCCACGCCGATTGCCCTTCGCCCTACAACAATGCTGGCCAGCACCTGTGCTTCTGGCCATCTCGGCTCTTGCTGCAGGCCGACGCCAGCAATGGCTCCTGGGAGTTGAGCGTCACGGTGTTCGAGAAGTGCTGGGTTCCCCTGCCAGGCGACACCGATATATGGCCGCTTGAGGTCACGGCTGACGGCGATGCGGTGGTCGTTGTCTCGCGCGACGGTCACCCCAACGTCAAATTGCCGCCAGGCGATCACACCCTTAGCGGCGCGTTCCGTTGGCGACCGATGCCGCAAAAGGTGGCGATTCCAAAGGAGGTAGGCCTCGTCGCGTTGCAGGTCGAAGGCCAGGACGTGCCGCTGCCCAACTGGGACACGAGCGGCCACCTGTGGCTCCGCCGCATCCAGCGGCAGGAAGAAGCCAAGGATCAACTCACGCGGCGCGTGTACCGTGTGCTGGAGGATGGCGTGCCGATGTGGCTGATCACCGAAGTTTCGCTGGGCGTGTCAGGCAAGAGTCGCGAGGAAACCCTCGGCGCTCTGATGCCCGAAGGATGGAAGCTGGCCACGATCGACAGCCCGATCCCGGTCGCGGTGGACGACCGCGGTGTGATGAAGGCTCAGGTGCGCGCGGGCCAGTGGACCATCACCGCCCACGCTTACCGCACGCACGACCTTAAGACTTTCCGATATGCCGCAGGCGCCGAGCCGAGTGTTGTAGAAGAACTTCTCGGTTTCCGAGCCGACCCGCAGTTCCGGATCGCCGAGATCGAAGGGGCTGAATCGGTCGACGCGAACCAGACCACTTTCCCCCAGAAGTGGCGCAGTCTGCCCATCTATCGGTGGAAGACCAATGCGAGCTTCCAACTGGTCGAGCGGCAACGCGGCATGGGCGACGAGGCGCCTGCCGGGCTCAACATCGCCCGCGAGTTGTGGCTCGACCAGGACGGCCAGGCAGGCACTTACCGCGACCAGGTGCAGAGTAACGCATTCCACGAATGGCGGCTTGACGCCGCCGATGGGCAGGAGCTCGGAGCGGTGCGCGTAGGCGCCGAGTCACAGCTCATCACCGCCAACCCCAACACCGGCGCTGATGGTGTCGAGGTACGCGACCGCCGACTCAGTCTGGAAGCGGTCGGACGCACTACAGATGTCCGCAACCTGCCCGCCACTGGCTGGCAGTCGGATGCCGACGACCTGCGACTCACGCTTAACTTGCCGCCTGGTTGGCGTGTATTGGCTGTGTTCGGCGCCGACAGCATAGAAGGCGACTGGCTCACGTCGTGGTCGCTCCTGGATCTGTTTCTGCTACTGGTGTTCGCCACCGCGGTTGCCCGAATGTGGAATTGGCGTGCCGGCCTGCTCGCGTTGCTGGCCCTTGGGCTGGCGTACCACGAACCTGGTGTACCGAGACTGACTTGGCTCTTCCTCCTCGCACCGCTTGCACTGTTGCAGGTAGTGAAAGATGGCGCAGGGCACAAGTTTCTGGTCGCGTGGAAATACTTGGCCTTCGTGCTGCTTGCGGTGTTCTTAATCCCATTTCTTGCCAACCAAGTACAGAGCGCGCTGTTCCCGCAGCTCGAACCACACGGCGTCGCTTACCGTCAACGGCCCCTGCTGCCCTGGTTAGGGATTCAGGCGGCGAGGAGAGCATCGCAATACGACCAGAGCGGCGAAGACTTCGGCCTGCCGATGCAAGCCGAAGGCGCCCCGCCCAAGCCTGCCTCAATTCAGGACCGCTTCGGCCGTGAATCCGTGGATCGGGAGAGCCAGGTGGCGAAGTCGCGGCAGGATTTGGTTTCCAACATGGCGCAGAGCCCTAAGGCGATCATCCAGACCGGCCCTGCCACGCCTACCTGGAGCTGGAACCGCGTGCTCTGCTACTGGAGCGGCCCGGTAGACCAGAGCCAGCGCGTGCGGCCCGTGTTAATTCCACCCTTCGCACACCGGCTACTGACCGTGGCGCGTCTAGTGCTGTTGCTGTTACTTGCGGCCTTGCTGCTGGGTATGAAGCTTCCCCGCCTGCGGCCGCGTGGCGCCGCTGCAGTACTGATGCTCTTTGGGCTGTTGTGGCCGAGCGCCGCCCAAGCGCAGTTGCCCGACCAGCAATTGCTCGAAACCCTTCGCCAGCGGCTCCTGGAACCGAACGATGCGTTCCCAAACGCGGCCGAGATTCCCACGGCAACGCTCACCGTCGACGAGGGGCGGCTGACTCTGTCGGCCGAGGTCCACGCCGCGGCGAGCGTGGCCGTGCCGCTCCCCGGGCAGTTTCCCTCCTGGTCGCCGTTGTCGGCTAGAGTCGACGGTGAGGCTCAAGCGGTTTTGCGCCGCCGGGACGGTTATTTGTGGTTGATGCTGTCCGAGGGCGTGCATCGAGTGGAGGTCGAGGGGCTGCTGCCTGACGCTTCGGAATGGCAGTGGACTTTCTTGCTCAAACCACACCACGTTGAGATTGCCGCGCCCGAATGGACCGTCACTGGCGTCAAGCAATACGGCGTGCCGGAAGATCAGGTGTTCTTCGTACGCAAACAGGAACGCTCCCCGGGCGAGGCTACCTATGACCAGCGGCACTTCAACGTCGCGGTGGTGGTGGATCGCCAACTCGAGATTGGTCTGGTCTGGAAGGTGCACAATACAGTCCGTCGCGTGTCGCAACCGGGCAAGGCGGTCGCGCTGCGCATTCCGCTCCTCGAAGGTGAGCGCGTGCTGACGGCGTCAGCCAACGTGGAAGAAGACCACATCAACGCCCGACTCGGCGCTGGCCAGCAGGAGTATCGGTGGGAAAGTGAACTGCCAATTGCACCCCAGGTCCAACTCGAGACAGCCGATACCGACCAGTGGGTCGAACAGTGGCGGTTGATGCTCTCGCCGGTGTGGAACACTACGTTTACCGGGTTGCCGCCTGTGTTCCAGGAGGATGCACAGAAGATCGAGCCAGTATGGCGCCCCTGGCCCGGTGAACAAGCGACACTCGCCTTCTACCGCCCGGAGGCCATTGAGGGCGACACGGTCACCATCCACGAGGTCCGTCACGAAACGTCTCTCGGCACACGGCTACGCACGGCGACGCTCAACCTGGAGACCGAACGTAGCCTGGCCGGCGACTTTGTCATCCAATTGTCACCGGGCGCTAAGGTCACGTCGGTAAAGATGGCCAACAGTGCGATTCCCGTGCGTCGGGACGGCGATCAGCTGATTGTGCCCTCTAAGCCGGGCAGGCAACGAATCGAAGTGACTTGGAAGTTGTTCGCGCCATTGGAGTCGGTCGCCTCGTGCGACGCGGTAACCCTGCCTGTCGAGTCGGCAAACGTCACCAGCGTGCTTGAGCCGCCATCCGACCGCTGGGTGCTGTGGAGTGGCGGACCGCTGCGCGGTCCGGCGGTACGGTTTTGGACGATTATCGTAGTGGCCGTACTGGCCGGACTCGCCTTGGGTCGGGTGCCCCACTCGCCGCTGCGTCGGTGGGAGTGGGTGCTGTTGGCCCTGGGGCTGACGCAGGTGAACGTGGCCGCCGCGCTGGTGGTGGTCGCCTGGCTGTTGATCTTCGCCTGGCGAGGCCGGATGGACGTACGTTCGATTGGCGCGTTGTCGTTCGACGCGCTACAGTGCCTGCTGGTTCTCCTCACGCTAGCCGCGCTCGCCATACTGCTGGTGGTGGTGCGCGAGGGTCTGTTAGGCGATCCGGAGATGTTCATCATCGGCAACGACTCGTCACCGGCGCACCTGCAGTGGTTCGCTCCGCGTAGCGGACCGGTTCTGCCACAGCCGTTTATCGTGAGCGTGTCGGTCTGGTGGTACCGCGTGCTGATGCTCTTCTGGGCGCTGTGGCTGGCCAGCGCGCTGGTGCGGTGGCTGAATCGAGGCTGGCAGCAATTCACTCACGGCGCCGCTTGGCGCCGCGTGTTCCGTCGGAGACGGAAGCGAGCGGAACAAAGCTCCTGAACGGTGACGACCGTGGATCAATTGCTATAACGGGATTTGCCACGAAGCGGTCTTACCGTCAATGAGCCTCACGTGGCGATGAAAGGATGTCGGTTTGACATCTTCCCCATTTACCGATCGTGGTCGCGACGCACGCAAAAAGACCGGCGCCGATGCGGGGTACCCGAGCACGCCGGTAACCATGGCCGTGCTTGACAACCGCGCGGTGTTCAGCCGCTCCGGTCCTCGGAGCATGCATGTCTCGAAAGGTGGGTGCCCGCGGCGCGATGCACGACAATGACAACTGTCCGGGGATCGAGGCGTCTGCGCGGTTCGTCATCGCCGAACATCGATCCGGAAGGATGCGCTGCCATTTTGGCGGCGCGCCGATGACAGCCTGTACCTCCAATCGCCGGCACTTCATCTGCAGGCATAGCCCAGCGCCAGCGTATCACGGTCGCCAGGTTTTGGGATAGGGTATGCTCCCGCGACGCCCTTCTCTACTGGGTGCCTGACCAAGCGGAGTCGGGTCTGTACGTCTTCAGACGACGTTGGACAACAGGCGGGTTGATGTTGGTTACGATTGCTGTCGTTGGGTGGACTCGGACCCGACTTTTAGCAGCGGTGGTATTAGGGTTCCCGGGGGCGGCGTGTGGCGTATTCCCGGCCCGGGGGGACGTGGCCGTCCGGGCGCTGACCGCCGTTGGGGAGGATTCCGGACGGACGGCGGCTTCTGATTGTGTTATGATGTGGTGGGTAAGGACCGCATTGCGGCAGAACGCAGCACTGCCAGGTTACGATTGCGAGGGAGTATCCAAAGAGCTATCAGCCGCCGTCTTTTGCGTTTTCATATGCCGCTCTTCCAACCACCGTCATCGACACGCCCCGCAACCGAGATGTACTGAGGCAGGACGACGCCTAACTTTTGTCGTGCGGCATTCTTACGATTCGCTGAATCGTCTCTGTGAGTTTTTGTGAACCCGCTGCATTTTGCCTTACCGATAAACACGCCGCCATCGATTCGCGTCTGGGAATCCTGACTCTCGGATTTGCTTCCCATTGGATCACGGTGATGACATTGCGAATTCCTTTCGTGATAATTTTGATTACCACGTCGTCCGCCTGCGCGCCTTGGATACCGTTTGCAGCCTGCCGTCGCCGTGGGAGATTTCGCGGAGTGTGTCGAGCCGGTCTGTTGTGCTGGGGATGGACAGCTTTTAGTGGGAGGCACTGAAACTGCCGCAGATACCTCGACCGATGTTGCTCCCGTTGCAGTTCCTGCAGGTCAGCCACACCAAAATTGTCCAGGTCCATTGGCAATTGACTTTTGACGAGGGAACCGAATCGTTTCGTTTGGGTGCCAATTACGACGCGATCTGCAAGCTGACGCACGCCGGAGAATATGTTGCTCAAAACCCGCTTCTAACCGATAGATGGCCGTGCAATGTTCGTAACAAGTAGGGCTCAAGAGTCGCGTACAGCAGTTGATGTCACCCGGGTACTCCAGATGGGTCAGGGACACCACACAATTGTATTCCTACACGGGCTGTTTGGGACTCCCCAACACTGGCTTCCCATTATGTCGGACCTGGCCAAACGCTACCGTGTCCTCGCACCACAATTGCCCATTGACAATCAGCCCGGTCGCCGACGAACAGGCATTCGAAGCGTCGAGGAGTTGAGCAACGTCGTGGAAGATCTTGTCGAGGACCTGGGCCTGCAGCGATACGTGATGTGCGGGAATTCCCTGGGAGGACTCGTTTCCATAGATATGTGTGTGCGGCATCCCGGCCGCGCTGCGGGTCTCGTCTTGGCCGGCAGCGCCGGGCTCTATGAGCGGAATCTCACGAACGGCGGCAGGCTTCGGCCGTCGCGAGAGTTTATTCGTGCGACCGCGTCGGACATTCTGTACAACAAGAAGTTGGTCACCGATCAGCTCGTCAATAAGTGGCACGATGCGTTCAGGGATCGCGACTATGTGCGCTTTGTCCTGCGTCTTTCACGAGCCACGCGGGATCGCAACGTCAACGATGAGCTTCCCAAATTGAAACTTCCAACGCTGTTGATTTGGGGGCGCAACGACGAAGTCACTCCGCCGTCGGTTGCCGAGGTATTCCAGAGTCGGATTGATGGCGCTCAATTGCGGTTCATTGACCAATGTGGTCACGCGCCAAACTGGGAGCAACCGGCAGCTTTCACGGTCATGTTGCGCGAATTCCTGCGCTGCTGCTTTCCGCAGAGCTGACGTTACTCCCGCTCGTCTCTTCGTTGCGATCTTTTCTTGTTCATGGTTGTTGGATTGACCCGGGGCGAAATGACTTTCGAGTTCACTCATTGGTCCGAAGGGATCACTCGTTATGCCCCGTTGACGTTGGTCCTGTTGGTCGTGTCAATCCCGCTGGTCGTCGTCGGTGCAAAGGGGGCTCTGAACAGCACCTCGAATGATCCACGACAATGGTTGCCGAAATCGTTTGACGAAACGGAAAAATACGATTGGTTTCAGCAATACTTTGGCACCGACGAGATTGCGGTAGTGAGTTGGCCCAGGTGCACGCTGGGCGATCCTCAGGTCGAGCGGCTTGCCGTTTCGCTGGAAGACACGCCCTTTTTTCAACGCGCCATTACGGGGGCGCGGTTTCTGCGGAAGCTAACGGCTCCGCCTCTACGTGTGCCGACGGCCACGGCGCTGCGGCGCATGCGCGGCGTCCTGGTCGGCCCCGATTTCCGGACGACCTGCATCGTGCTGGTAACTTCCGCAGCCGGCCGGGCCAATCGTAGTGCCGCTGTGCATGAGATTGCGCGCCAAGCGGCCGCCCAGTGCGGTCTGCCGCGTGACACCCTGCGCCTGGCCGGTCCCACAGTCGATGCCGCGGCCATCGACAAGGAGAGTCGCCGGCTGTTGTTCCAGCTTGCGGGCATCTCCGCAGCGCTCTCATTTGTGATCGCATTCTGGCGACTCAGGAGCCTTCGGCTCGCGATTATCGTCTTGGCTGGTGCGATCTACAGTACGGGCCTGACACTTGCCGTGCTCTATTTCACCGGCGGCAAAATGAATCTGCTAATGACCATGCTCCCACCCCTGATTTATGTGCTGAGTATATCTGCATCGGTTCACCTGGTGAATTACTATCGCGAGGCGTTGCGCGACGCGTCGTCGCGGGGCGCCGCTGCAACAGCAATTGTTGATGGTTGGCTGCCGTGCATGGTGGCCGCACTCACCACCGCTGTCGGCCTGGTGTCGCTAATGATGAGCAGCATCGACCCCATCCGGATGTTTGGAGCCTATTCAGCAGTCGGTGTCATCATCGGACTCGTCGTATTGTTCGTCTTTGTGCCGTCGGCATTACGCGTGTTCCCACTGGCGAGCAGCGGGCGGAACGGTCGAGCACCAACCTGGAGCCCAGCGATTCAATATGTCACCACGCGTCTCATGGGAGGAGTCGGTCGCCACCACGCAGCCGTGACGATTGTCTGTCTCGCCATGATGGGCAGTTGTGGCTGGGGATTAATGCAAGTCGAATCGACGGTAAAGTTACAGGACCGCTTTCTACCAGGCAGCAGAGTCATCGACGAATATCGCTGGCTGGAAGAGCATGTGGGGCCCATGGTGCCGCTGGAAGTCGTCATTAGATTCCAGCGATCCTGTCCGCTTGATTTTCTCCAGCGAACCCAGCTCATCACCCAGGTCCAGCGCCAGATCCAGTCACTGGCCGAAGGCGTCGCAACGATGTCGGCAGCAGATTTGATTCCCGCGATTCCGCAAGGGGGTAGTATCCGGCAGGTGGTTCAGCGAACGCGCCTGAATCGGCGACTATCCGACGACCAGCAGAGCCTGACCGACGCGCACTTCCTCGCCGATAACGGGCAAGAGCAACTGTGGCGAATCAACGTTCGGGCCCATGCGCTAGGTGATCTGGACTATGGGCGCTTTACGGAGACGTTGCAAACGCAAGTGGAGCCGCTGTTGCGCGGGGTGGAGGCACGGGCAACGTATACGGGCGTCATCCCACTGATCTACAAGGCTCAACGTCAACTGCTACAGGACCTGGTCACAAGCTTCCTGGCCGCCTTTGGAACGATCGCGCTCGTCCTAGCTGTCGTCCTCCGAAGCTGGCGCGCGGCGGCGATCGCGATGGTGCCCAATCTCTTTCCCGCCGTTGTCGTTTTCGGCGCGATGGGTTGGATCCGGATCCCTGTGCAGATTGGTTCCGTCATGACGGCAAGCGCAGCTTTAGGAATCGCTGTAGACGACACCATTCACTTCCTGACTTGGTTCTGCCGCGGGTTGGATCGCGGGAAGTCGCGTCTGGCTGCCCTGCACAATGCATTCCGACGATGTGCCGGTGCCATGGCGCACACCACGTTAATCTGCGCTAGCGGGCTTCTCGTCTTTGCCGCCAGCTCGTTCGTGCCTATCCTTCACTTTTCCTACTTGATGGTGTTTCTGCTCATCGCCGCACTGGTGGGCGACCTTCTTCTCCTGCCCGCCATCCTCGCCGGCCCATTAGGCAACGTTTTCCGTACTCGGCGAGCGGCAATGGCTCCCAACCATTCGGCAGCGGATCAAGCCGATTCGAAGCGTTCGGAGTAACAGGACCTGTCCGTACTCTAATCAGATCCCTCGCATCCGCGTGTGGCGCGGACCATGCGCGAGTCGGCGCAGCACAGGCAGACTCACGCGGCGCCCGAAGACCACGCCGATTGCTACAACGGCATGAATAGCGCACGCAGACAGATCCGCCCGCCCGGGCGGCTCAGGCGACGAGCCGATAGTCCCGCGTGGTGGCCAGGCAATGATAACACGCGTCCCGGACGGCTTTCTCGCGCGGATCGTCAAACAGGTGGAAGCCCATCCTG
>CAZNKT010000143.1:0-12995 GCA_964573605.1 uncultured Pirellulales bacterium | reverse complement strand
AACCGCCAACCCCCGGCTTGCAAAGCCGGTGCTCTCCCAATTGAGCTACGTCCCCCCAAGTCGCCATCGAAAAAGTGGGCGCGCGGGGACTCGAACCTCGGACCTCGTCCTTATCAGGGACGCGCTCTAACCAACTGAGCTACGCGCCCGTTGCTTTGCAACGGTAGCTGCAGGCAAGACACGCTATTTTAGGTTTCGATTGTGTGCTGTCAAAGGCCGACCGAGCCTTTCTCAACGGCCTCCGCCAGCCGGTGCGGACCTCCCGGCGGTGGTGCAACCGGCGACACTCCTCGCGAAGAACGCCGTTTCTTCGCTCGCTTTGCGTTGGGTCCACGACCCGGCCGGTATTTTTTGCGTAGAATCGCTGCGCGGCATCGCGGGCCGTGTACCCCTACAACAGGGAAAACCGCTCTAATTGCGTGATGACTGGCCGCCACGCGGGCCGAATACATAAAACGTGCGTACGGCAGGCCCGGTTCGAGCCGATTCGGCCGGAGGCGCGCCACACATGCCCACGCTACGACAACCAGTCGCTTCGAAACACCGCAGACGCACCGGCTCTGGCCGGGCACGCAAAAGTTTATCCGTTCACCTGCATCATAAGGAACGAAACATGTCGTCCCTGAATGCTGCCAGTCGCTATGCAGCCTTGCTGTCGCCGTGCCTGCTTCTGGTCCCATCGGCCGTCTTCGCCGCGCCCTCCGTCCAGCAAGCACTCGAATTCGCGCCGATCCAGAACCGTGTCGAATTCGACCGTCCGGCAGCAGCGGAAGTCAAAGGCTGCACAATCAAGGCTGAAAAACAGCGGGAGCAGACGAGCTGGGTCGTTCGCGATGCCGCCGGGCAGGTGCTCCGCCGATTCTCGGATACCAACGCGGACAATGTTGTGGATCAATGGTGCTATTTCAAAAACGGACTGGAGGTTTACCGTGATATCGATCAAAACCACAACGGCAAACCCGATCAGTACCGTTGGTTTCACACGGCTGGCAGCCGGTGGGGACTCGACAGCAACGAAAACGGAAAGGTAGACACCTGGAAGCAAATCTCGGTGGAAGAGGTCGCCGCCGAAGTCGTTGAAGCACTCCGCACCAGGGACGTGGACCGATTCGCGGCATTGCTGCTTTCCGCCGGTGAATTGAAGAGCTTGAAACTGGGTCCGGAACAGGCCAAGAGCCTTGCGAACAAGGTCCAATCGGCCCGGAACGATTTCCAGAAGATGGCCCTGGCGCAGAACGTTGCAAATTCCAAGAGCACGTTCATCAGCTTTGCCGGTACAAAACCGGGCATCGTTCCCGCAGGCACGCGCGGATCGGAGCGAGATCTGCTGGTGTACGAGAATGTGGCCGCCATGATCCAAAACGGCAGTCGCACGGATCAGGTTCTTCTCGGCACGGTTATCCAGGTCGCCGATGCCTGGCGGTTGATCGACGCGCCGGAAGTGTCCACGGACGATCGTATGGCATCCCTGGGCTACTTCTTCAACCCGCCCGCCGCCGCTGGCCAGGATCGGCAGTCTTCCGAGACTACCGGACCGAGCAAGAAGGTCCAGGAACTGATGGCCAAGCTCGAGCAGCTCGACGAGCAGAGCGGCAAAGGCTCATCGGGCCAGCAAACCAAAATCAACCAGCAACGGGCCGACGTGCTGGAACAACTGGCCGAGGAGTCCGAGGATCCCGACGTCCGCGCGCAATGGATCCGTCAATTGGCCGACACGGTCAGTGTGGCCGTACAGTCGGGTGCGTATGACAAAGGAGTCGATCGCCTGAAAGACCTCGAGAAGAAGCTTGCGCAAAAGGACAACGATAATGAATTGCTCGCGTACGTCGTGTTCCGGCGAATGACCGCCGATTACAACCAAAAGCTCCAGTCGCCAGACGCCAACTTTGTCAAGGTGCAGGCGCAATGGATTGAGGATTTGGAAGCCTTCGTCGAAAAGCATCCCAATAACGCGGACACCGCTGAAGCCCTGCTGCAACTGGCCATCGCGCAGGAGTTTTCGGGAAAGGACGAGGAAGCAATCAAGTGGTACGGCCAGATCGTCAAGGATTTCCCGGAGTCCATTCCGGCACAGAAGGCGGCCGGCGCCAAGCGTCGGCTCGAATCGGTCGGCAAGCGTTTCTCGCTTCGGGGCCGGTCACTACGAGGCCAGGTGGTCGACATCTCCAAGTATCGTGGCAAAACGGTACTCGTTCAGTACTGGGCAACGTGGTGCGAGCCCTGCAAAGCCGACATGGCCCAGATCCGAGAGCTGCTCGCCAAATACGGAAAACAAGGCTTCGAAGTGATCGGTGTCAGTCTTGACAGCAAGCGAGAAGATGTTGTCCGCTTCCTGCACGATCACCGCCTGCCGTGGCGGCAGATCTTCGAAAGCGGCGGCCTTGAGAGCCGATTGGCCAACGAGATGGGTATCCTGACGTTACCGACAATGGTCCTGGTCGACCAGCGAGGCAACGTGGTCCATCGTGGCATTCACGTCACGGAACTCGATGCGGAATTGAAGAAAATACTCCGCTGACGGCTTACCAGTTCCACCGTTTGTTCCGCCGACGGTCCATGCCGCCCAGGTCCGACGCTCCCTTCTTGCGGCGCTTTCGCGCGCGATGCGACTTGAATTGCCGAGGGGCATCCGCTTCGCTGCGACGTGCCCTCTTTCCAACCTGCATTTCCTCGGACAGGTAGCTTTCCTCGTACACTGGCGTACTCCCTTCGTCACGATTTGCTGGCGCCTTTCGTGGTGAGCGGGCAGCTCCCACGCACCCGGCTTCTGTCCCCGGACCAGCCACCATCCGACTGCTCCGTGTTTTGTCCGGCGCGCTGCATCAGCGCGTCAGATAATAGGAGCAAGTGGCAGGCCAACGACGCCTGGGACCACCCGTGGAGCACGGGTCTTGGCCTAGAATGTCATTCGTAACCGATTTTCAACAAACCGTTTACGTCGAATGTACGTTGCCCGGCCGACGCGATTCGATCCCTCTTCGACCAACTCATCTCACCGGCCCGGTGAAACCCGCGCTGACCGTGTCGCAAATCACTATTAATTCGAGACTTGCGACCCAAAAACAGTGTCTCGCCGGCTACGGCCTGGCGCAAAATTGGCAGGCGATAACTCTTTTTTCATAAATCACTTAGGTGGGCAATCACAACAACAGTGATGGCATTTCACTAGAATGGTGATTTTCCAAACCTGCCGGCCGCCTGCAAACCGGCTCATCTGCACAACCGGAACGCCTTGTAAAATCTGCACGATTGCACCGCCGTTCTGGTAGACACTGACCCGGGATCGCCTAATTTCCAAGCGATCTAAGTTGTTCACTGCCAAGGGTTAAAAGCCGATCAAAAATGCACGGACGCGATATTCCTCGTGACTTGGCACGCGAGTCGCAATCGCGAGCACGCCATGCGGCGACGGATTGCCGCGACGCTACGCGCAATGTTCCGTTGGGAAGGGATGCCCGGAGAATAATCACGTGCAAGGTCTCGAATCGACCATGATTTTTTTGTTGCTGGGAACCATTCAAGGAGCGGGTCTGGTCAGTGCGTGTCTGGCAAGACTTATGGAGGGTTCCTCTCTCGAAAAGTGCTGTCAGCGAGTCTTCTTCGTGGCTTTGGCAGCAGTCGGTGCTGCCACGATGGTATCCCTGGCCTCAAACTCGAATGGGTGGCTCGCGTCGGCAGCGACGCTGGCGCTCATGATCATCACGGCCGTACTTGACGTGCGCCGGCACGACCCGGCAGCTAGCACAGGCTGACCTTCACGCCGCCACGGCCGCGCGAGGTTCGTTTCTCTCTCGCTTTCTCGTCGGCCATACAGATGCTGCCTGCGTTGGGACGCGCGCGCCGGGCGGGCCAGGCGTCCGCCGCGCCGCGCCATGCAGTTGCAGCGAGGCACCCTCTGAAGTGCTTCGGTTTCCGGCACGTATGCTGGCGGCGCGCCAGCTATGTCTGCTTTCCCCGGAGGCGCTGTCACAAATCGACAAAATCCAAAAAAAGCTCCCATTCGACACGACCGGTATCCGACAAACCTATATATCCGATCTCGTTTGACCGGCATACGATGCAGGAGACAGAGGCATGCGAAGCAGAGTACTCATTCCGACCCTCGTGCTGCTGCTCGGCGTTGTAACGCGCTGCGCTCACGCAGACGCGACGCAAGACGAGACGACCGCCACCCAAATCGCACGTGATTTGCAGCGGAGCGGCCGGCTGCAAGGCTACAAAATCGGTGTGAAAGTGCGCGATGGAAAAGCATGGTTGCTGGGGGAAGTCGCCAATGCAGAACAAAGTCGCGCGGCGACGAAAATCGCCCGACGGCGCGCCGCGATCCGCGACGTCGTGAACAAGTTGGCCATTGGCGGCCAGCCTCGAACTGGCGTGACGAAGGCGTCGGCCGACACTGTGCCACTGGCTGCGGGCAGGTCTCGCATTGGCTCGCAGGATCGACTGGCTGCCACGCAGCATGCCGGCCCCCATTCGCTGCAGCCCGATGTCGGCGCGCCGGGTTACGCTGCAGGAGGGTCCACTCCGATGGGTCGTCCAATCCCGGCCTATGTGCCGGCCGGTACCGGAGCGGCCCGTGCGAGGTTCGATGAACCTTACATGCCGGGCTACGCGTGGCCAAGCTACGCTTCCTATCCCAATTACGCCGCGTTGACCTACCCGCGGCAATATTCACCCACGGCGTGGCCGTACATCGGTCCGTTCTATCCCTATCCCCAGGTCCCTCTGGGGTGGCGCAAGGTCGAATTGGAGTGGGACGACGGCTGGTGGTTTCTAGATTTCAAAGAATAAAGCGAGCGGACCTCGACAACACGATTGCACCTCGGGATGTCGAGCCCAGACCAGCCCCGCCGAAATCGGCCGGGGCTCTTTTTTTGTCGTGCGGTCGCAGAGTCCGTACCCGGCGTGCCCACCTATCAACCCGGCGCGCGATCCAACTCCGGTAGGGCACGCCGTCTCTGACGTGCCGCCGGTCCTGCCGGTTGACTTTGCCCGCGGGGCGCGGAACGCCATGGAGGCCGTTCGCTTTCACGGCGAACCGCCGCCTTACAAGTACAACCATCGCAAACAGGACGGACACAAAAACCCTGATGATCGGAAAAATCCGCAAGTTTTGCCCAGTCTGACGCGATAACTGTTCTAGCGGCCGTCGTACGGCCGCGGCGTCGGCACCCGGCCGGCGGGAAAACATTGAACGCAACCAGTTTTGACCGTATCCGCCACAGGCAGTGCAAGACGATGACCAGAAACCCAACCTACTCGGCCGTGGTCATGCTGTTCGGCATCCTGGCCGTTACCCAAACGGGCTGCTTCTGGATAGCCACCGAAGGCCCGCAACTGGGTCCCCTGGCCATACCGATTCCGGTCAGTCCGTATTTCCAGGACAAGGAAGAAGACGAATTCTGGGAGCACGAGCGCTACGAACGGGCGCCCATCCTGGGCCCCATTACGTCGGGAGGTCCTCCTGTTGCGCTGGACCCCCCCAGTGACGACGAAGTCATGCGGGCCCTAGAGCGCGCGCACCCGCTGGAAGGAGGCATACCGCTTCTGCACGAGGTGCAGCGCAACAATGTGCGAGTCGTCAAATGCAAGATATCCGACTACGTCGACCCACCGCGAGTCTATCCGCTGATTGGACCAGCCCAGCTCCACCACGCTCATTACAAATGCACAATCTACTACACCGAAGTCACCCGCGTCGGCTGGCCGATTCCCTATACGACGGTCGATGAAGATGCGCGAGAGGTGATCTACATCGACCACGATCATCTGCACCTGGTGGGCAACGTCGATCTGGGAGAATGCAGTAACTACTGATATCCAGTTCACTGTCACCGCGCAGCGGGCTGTCCCCAGTCGCCTGACTCTCACGTCTGCAATGCAGGCCCGAATTCCGTGTCCCGATGTCTTGTCTGGCGAGCGACATTCAGGGAAATCCGCTGCGGTCGGGGACGACAATACGCGTGCATTGGCGGGAACCGGTTAGATGGTGTCGATTGACCGTTTTGTTGTATGCATCGCTTCGGCCCTTCTTCTGTCCCATGCGCCGGCAGCGAACGCGGATGAAGTATCGCGTGACTACCGATTGGGCCTGGGCCATTACGCGCGCGGCCGATGGGAGCTGGCCGCCGACGCGTTCGCTCGCATGGTCGCGGATCATCCGCGGGACGAACACGCCCTCGACGCTCGCTTCTATTTGGCCGAATCGCTGGTGCAGTTAAAACGCTATGATGCAGCTGGTGGTCATTTTCGGGCGCTGCGGCATTCGGAGCTCTGCCACCACTCTGCTCGCGTATTGTTTCGGTGCGCCGAACTGGCCTATCTGGATGGCCGTCTGAGGGAAGCGGACAGGCTGTTCCGCGAATTCACGGATCGGCACGCCGGCCACGAACTGAATGCCGTCGCGCTCTGTTGCCTGGGAGCCATCGCGCTGAAGCATGAAGACCCTTTTGCGGCGCTGCAGGCATACGGACTGGCCCTGGAGATGTTTCCCGATCCTGCGTCCGATCACGAACGCGTCTTGGGCGTCGCATTGGCGCTGGAGCAGATCGGGGATATGGGAGGTGCGCGGAGGTTCTATACGGGTCTGGCACAGCGTGCGGGCTTTGGGGTCGCCGATCGGGCAATATTGCGTCTCGGCTTGGATCACCTCAAGCGGGACGAACCGGCTGCCGCCGTTGCGTTGTGGGCCGATTTCGATCGGCGGTTTCCCGCCAGCACGCTGCGGGACCGTATTCGTACTGCTCGAGGAGACGCTTTACGGCAACTCGGTCGCTACAGCGAAGCGGCGCGGGAGATCGACAGCGTGCTGCGCGACAAACCTCGGGGGCCGTCGACCGGCAGTGCGTTACTGAGCCGGATCCGCATTGCTGTTGCGCAGGAGGATATCCAGGCGGTGGACGTGCACCTTTCGCGGTTCCGGAAATGGCTGCCGGACAGTCCCCTGCTTGGCGGTGCCGAATGGACTGCGGCCAAGTTCTACGTACGGCAACGCCAATATCGACTCGCGATCGAACCGCTGGAAGCGTTTGTCTCGCAACCGGTCCGCGATCGGCAACGTCAGACCGCTCTCGCTCAGCTTGTCCTGTGTTATGCGCGAACCGGCCGTTTGCAGCCCGCCGAAGCGCGGCTGGAAATGCTGGCCGACACTTGTCCATCCCGCGAACTGGTCCAACCGATCGTGCTGGAACTGGCCGATCGCTCCCTGGCCGGCACGGACATCGATCGGGCACGGAGGCTCTATCGCGACCTTGTCTCCGGAACCGCAGAACCGCCACTTCGGGCACAAGCTCTCTTCGGCCTGGCTTCGGCCGATCTCGCTGCCGACGACCGGAATGCCGCCATCGGTACGCTCCGGCGCCTGGTGGAAATGGGCACGGACACGCCCCAGCAAGCGGAGGGCGCGCTGCTGATGGGCCGCCTCCTGCAAGATACGGGACAAACGGTTGAGGCATTGTCGATTTACCAACAGGCGGTCGATTCCGCGTCCGAACCGCAATATCGCCGACGCACCTTGCTGTGTCTGGCCAGGCTTCACGATAGCTTGGGCCGGCCGGCGCAGGCTGCCGATGCGTACCGACGGTTACTGGACTTGGGCGGCGGTACCGACGAGTTTGACGATGCGTTGTCCGGGCTGGCATGGGTTTTGAAGAGTCAGGGCGATATGTCCCAGTCGTTCCGGCTGTTCGCACAAATTCACGAGACATGTTTCGACAGCCCCCACTGGCCGGAAGCAACATACCTGCTCGCCGAGCGAGCATTTCAATCGCAAGACGTCGATAGGGCTTCCGCGTTGCTGGAAGCACTGTTCTCGCGAACCGAGACCGAGCGGACAATTCCGACCCGCATTGCGAGCCGCGCTCTGTATTTGAAGGGACAGATAGCCGCTCATCGTCGGCAATGGACCGTTGTGCTTGAGACAATGTCGGTTCTGTTGCGCGATTTCGACGAGACGGCGCTGGAGCAACCCGCGCGCTACTTGGCGGCCGAGGCCCGGTATCGAATGGGGTCGACGGCGCGCGCCGCAACGCTCTTCCGCGAGTTGCAACTTGACGCGCAGCGTGCCGAGGAGACGGTGTGGGCCGCCAGGGCGGGGCTGCGCTACGTCCAGATTCTGGCCCGTCGCGGGCAATGGACCGAAGCGCTGGACAACGCCCGTCTTCTGGTGAAAGAGTTCCCCGAATTCGACCACCGGTACGAAGTCGACTACGTCATCGGCAGATCTCTTGCTGCGCAAGGATTGCTGGCCGACGCCCGCGATGCCTACCAGCGGGTAACTGCATCCGAGCAGGGCAGGGGAACGGAAACCGCCGCGATGGCACAGTGGATGATCGGCGAAACGTACATGCACCAAAAAGACTACGCCCGCGCGCGGCGCGAATTTCTCGCGGTCGAACTTCTGTACGCGTACCCCAATTGGCAGGCGCGCGCCCTGCTGGAGGCTGGCAAATGCTGTGAGTTGATGAACCAATGGACAGCTGCCCAACGACACTATTCGGAACTTGTCGATCGGTATCCCGCCACAGGCGTGGCGGAACGCGCATCGCGGCGGCTGCGTACGGCTCTGATACGGAAGGATCCACGATGATCATTGCCTGCAAAATATCCGTTCCCTCGCGTCGCTCGTGGCGCGTGTGTCTGCTTTGGTTGCTGTTCATCAGCCTGGCCAGGACGGCCCATTCGAACGCATGGGCGGAAGAGTCCGATCGCGTGGTCATACCGGACCAGGCACTCGAACAAGTTGTGCAGTCGGGCGAGTCCGCGGCACAGATTCCAACCAAAAGTCTGCTGGACATGGTGTTGGCCGGTGGCCCGCTGTTGATTCCCCTACTGGTGTGCTCGTTTGTTCTATTGCTGGTTGTCTTTGAACGGACCGTGAACCTACGGCGCGCGCGCGTCATTCCATCGCCCTTTGTGAAGCGTTTCCTGCACCAGTTGCGGGAAGGTCAGCTGGATCGGAACGATGCGTTGCACCGGTGCGAGCAGAATTCCAGCCACGTGGCGCGCGTGTTTGCGTCCGCGGTCCGCAAGTGGGGCCGACCCGCGGTCGAAGTTGAGCAGGCATTGATTGATGAAGGCGAACGCACGGCGGCTCGGTTGAGGCGGTATCTCCGAGTGATGAACGGTGTGGCTACGGTCAGTCCGCTTGTCGGTTTGTTGGGGACCGTATGGGGGATGATGGTCGCCTTCAATTCCATCGCAACCGCCTCGGCTATGGGGCGCCCGGAACTGTTGGCCGCCGGCATCAGCCAGGCGCTGCTGACCACCGCCGCGGGCCTGTTCATCGCGATACCGGCACTGATCTTCTACCTCTTCTTCGCCGGCCGCGTGGACCACCTGGTATCGGAAATCGACCAGAAAGGTCAGGAGCTGGTGAGCATCATTTCCGCCGAAGCCAAACTGGATTCGCGTGAACCCCGCAAGGCTCAGGCGCGCCGGGCTGCCTGAACGTCGCGGGGAATGAAAGGGCTGAACGATGCCCCTGAAAACGTATACAGACGAACCGCCTTCCGTGAACCTCACGCCGATGATCGACGTGGTTTTCCTGCTGATCATTTTTTTCATGGTCGCCACCAAGTTCACGGAACTGGAACGCAAAATCCGGCTCGAGGTTCCCAGAGTGGCGGCTGCACGGGCGATGACTCCCGCTCCTGAAAAACGGGTCCTGAACGTGTACCAGGATGGACGTATGACTCTCGACCGCCAGCCCGTCACGCTCGAGCAACTGCGCCGTAAGTTGGGCCGGGCGCGGAGCCAATACAGCGATTTGGGAGTGCTCGTACGCGGCGACGCCGGCGTGGCGTACCAGCGCGTCGCGGACGCATTGGCGGCCTGCAAGGACGCCGGGATCTCCGAACTGGGGATCTCCGTGCGCCTGGCCAGAAAGAACGAGCAGCCATGACCAGCACGACCCTTCCAACAGTTGCCGCTTCGGCGCCGAATCGATTGCAGACGGTAGCGCTGACGTCGTCGCTCTCTGCCAGAAGGCGTTTCGGCTGTCAGGGCGCGACCGCGTCGCTGTCGAGCGGTCACTGTCCAAACGTCGCCGTCACAGAGTCAAAACCGGAAATGCCGTCCTAATGTCGCTCATTTGGATCACTCTCTGGATAGGACTCGCCGTTCTGACGCTGGGACTGCTCATTCTGGCGAGCACCCGGTGGGGGCAGTCCCGGCCGCTCCGGAAGTGCGCGGTGCTGTCGCTGTTGGCCCATATCCTGCTGGCGTGTTTTCTCACCACGGTACATATCGTGACCGGCGCCGCGGGCACCGTCGATGACCCGGCGATGCACGTCACGATCGAAGCAGAAAAGGCGCAGGTCGATACTCCGGCACCCCAGGATGCCGCGCCGGTTCCGTGGGAAGACACGCCTCAGACATTCGGCGTCCAGCCGCCGGACGTACCGCTCGAAAGGCTCGAGCCCATCACCGAGGAACCGGAGGCTCCCGAGTTTGTCGCGGACGCCTCGCGCGGCGACCCATTGGTGGACGAGGCGGACGTGCCCGAGCCGCCACCGGCCGATCGTGCTGACCAGGATCTGGCGGCCGCCGTTCCCGAAAAGTCCGAATTAGAAGCGCCCCAGCCGGTCGAACCACCCGCTGCGCAACGTCGCGATGCTCGGATCACGCCGTTTCCGATTCCCGCGCTGCCGCCTCAGAGCACGAACCCAAACGTCCAGCGCGACCAGTGGCGACCGCCCGACGTGGCCCGGGCCGAGGACTTGATCGCGATGGAGGAGCAACCAACGGTCGATGTCACCGACGGCTGGTCGGACGACCCGCTGGTGCCGGTGAATCGGCGTCCGCGCGAATCGGCGGATGTTTCGTCAGAGCAGTCCGATCGGGTGCCGGCAGACGACGATTCGCGACCCGCCGGCGAATCTGCTTCGGCCCCACCGCCAGAAACCGATTTGAAGCAAAAGGATGATGCGTCGCGTCCCGGCGCGACGCGCCGACTTCCGGCCATCTACCAGAACCGGTTCGCTCCGGACCGCGCGCGGATCGTCGAATCGCACGGGGGAAGCGATGCGACGGAGAGGGCCGTGGACGCCGCGCTGCAATGGTTGGCTGCCAGCCAGAGTCGTGACGGACGCTGGGATTCGGACGAGCTTGGCGGAGGGCAGGGCAGGTCGGTTCATGGGCATCGCAGGCGTGCGGCGGGCGTCGAAGCGGATACGGGGATCTCGGGGCTGGCGTTGCTGGCATTCTTGGGCGCGGGATACACGCACGAGGAAGGCCCCTATGCGGACACGGTTCGGAAGGGATTGAATTTCCTTCTGCGGTCTCAGGACGGCGATGGGAGCCTGGGAGGTCAGGCGACGCTGTACGCCCGCATGTACTGCCACGCCATGGCGACGTTTGCGATCAGTGAAGCATATGCCATCACGCGAGATGCCCGTCTGGAATGGGCCGTGAGGCGGGCGGTGCAGTACAGCGTCTCCGCGCAGAATCCGGTGTCGGGCGGATGGCGCTACCAGCCTGGAGACCTGGGAGACACCAGTCAACTCGGCTGGCAGATCATGGCCTTGAAGAGCGCGGAGACGGCCGGCGTTGAGATTCCGCTCTCCGTGCGGGAGGGCATCGTCCGTTTTCTGTCCAGCGTGGCGGGCGGGTCCCAACGGGGGCTGGCCGGATATCGTCCGTATTCGCCTCCGACGCGAACCATGACGGCCGAGGCTTTGGTGTGCAAGCTCCTGATGGACGTACCTCGCGACGCGCGGGGCGAAGAAGAGGCGACACGGTTCCTGCTCGAAGAGCCGCCCGGCAGCGACCGACCCAACTTCTACTACTGGTATTACGGAACCCTGGGAATGTATTGTTTGCAGGGGCCTGAATGGCGGGCCTGGAACGAGTCGCTCAAGACGAGTCTGCTTCAGTCGCAGCGGCGCGACGGGCAGGCGGCCGGCAGCTGGGATCCCACGACTGTGTGGGGAGGTTACGGCGGGCGAGTGTATACGACTGCCATGGGCGCGCTGATGCTGGAGGTGTATTACCGGTACCTTCCCATCTATGTAGAAGCCGCACGCCGCGCCCGCGGCGTTCCGATGGTCCGTTAGCCGCCGGACTGGGTGATTTGACACCTAGCAGGGCGTTAGTACAATTGTAAGAGCAAGTAGACATTAGGGTTACAGTTGTCGATCGATCGCAGGTCGCGGAACGGTGGTCTGCGGACGCGATACGCTACGGAAACGCCGGTCCATGCCGCAACTCGTTGCTTTTTTCTCGCCAGGATGGCCCGAGCTACTGATCGTCGGGTTCATTGTCCTGTTACTGTTCGGATCCCGTTTACCGAGCGTGATGCGTTCCCTGGGTCGTGGTGTGACGGAGTTTAAGAAGGGCGTCCAGGGCGAGGACGACGAAGCAGAGCCGCCGTCGGACACCAAAGAATAAATTAACTGGTTATTGGGTGATCGTGCCGGCCCCGGTTGCGGGGGGCGGCGTGTGCCGGACAGGTGTTGGCTTGCGGGCAGCCGCGAATTCCTTCATGTCGCTACGCGGCGGTCCCGGGCAATAGCGACTCCACGGTATTTCGGGAAACGTAAGATGTTCGGTTTGAGTCCGACGGAAATGATGATCGTCCTGGTGATCGCGGTACTGCTGTTCGGCAGTCGCTTGCCGAGTGTCGCGCGATCGTTAGGCAAGAGTTTCATGGAGTTCAAGCGTGGCGTGCGGGGAATTGAGGACGAATTCAACGAGGCGATTCACGCCGCGAAACGGGGGTCGTCGTCGATGGAGTATGACGACATGGGCGAGCGTGTGGAACCTTCAGCGCCGAAGTTTGAGCCACCTCCAGCCGCGCCTTCCGAGGGGGTGGTGGAGGAACAGACGTCGTCTCAAGACAAGGGCTAGCCACACGGAGTGGTTCGCGTTACGATCAGCAGCTTCTGGGCGGCTAGCTCAGTTGGTTAGAGCGCCGTCTTCACACGGCGGAGGTCACTGGTTCGAGTCCAGTGTCGCCCACTCGGTGTAAGTTCTTTGCTGATAGAACCCTACGTTGG
>CAZNKT010000142.1:0-13007 GCA_964573605.1 uncultured Pirellulales bacterium | reverse complement strand
CGCGAGCCCGACCTCTTCGTCCCTGCTCAGAAGCCCGTCCCTGCCGATCTCCGAAATGGCGTTGATGTCGGCGGTATAGAACGAGGTCGCCATAAGGCTGGCATAGTTGCGCCAGCCAGCCCCATTTTGGGCCGCGTGCAAAATCGTCGTGAACCGTTTCACCTGATTGCGTCCGCTGCCTTGGTAGCAGACCTCACCCGCTCGGGTTTTGCAATCGGGGGACTTTTCGTTGTCCGCATGCTGGCACCGTTTCTGGCGAGCCCCCTGGCGGGCGTCGTGGCCGACCGCTTCAATCGCAGAAATGTCCTGATCGTGACGGATGTACTGCGGGGCGTTACGGTGATCGCTTTCTTGCTGGTCAGGGACGCCACGGACATCTGGCTGCTCTACACGCTGACGGCCGTGCAACTGGCGATCAGCGGCTTTTTCTTCACTGCGCGGTCGGCGATTCTGCCCGACATCGTACGTAAACCGGCTATCGGAACGGCCAACGCAATCACATCGGCCACGTGGTCGACAATGCTGGCCATCGGTGCCGCGGCGGGCGGCCTGGTCGCTGGCACGCTGGGAATCTACGCGGCATTTCTCATCGACGCCGCGACCTTTTTTCTATCCGCGCTACTCATTTCTCGCATCGACCTGGCGTGGGCAACTCGGCGGCAGGATGGGACGAGGAAGCTTCGCGACACGTTCGCCGAATATGCAGGCGGATTGCGTCTCATGATGCGCCGGCAAGACGTACTGGTGATCGCGCTGCACAAAGCCATGCTCATGCTTATCTTCGGCTCGACCTTTCAGGTCGTGCAGGTGGCCATCTCCGAGCAGCATTTCATGCTCGGCAAAGCGGGTAGTTTCAGCGTGGGAATGATGTTTGCCGCGCTGGGGCTGGGCACCGGAGTGGGTCCTCTGGCGGTCCGCCATTTTACGGGCGATCGAGACGGCTGGCTGCGGGCGGCCATTTTCGCGGGATACATGGTGTCCGCCGCAGGCCTGTTGTTGACGAGTTCCTTGGCCAGCATGGCGACGGTCCTGGGCGGCTCTTTCGTCGTTGGCTGCGGCGATGGGTTGCTGTGGGTGTTTTCCACGCAATTGTTGTTGCAACGTGCGCCCGACGTCGTGCGCGGCCGGGTCTTCGCCACGGAATTTGCCTTCTTTTCGCTGGCCAGTGCCGTGGGAGCCGCCATCGCGGGCGCGGCGCTCGACAATCCGGTGCCCATTCGCGCGATCCTGCAGTGGATGGCCGTTCTGGCGACGCTACCGGCGGCGGCCTGGGCAGTGTGGAACCTGCTGCGCGCCGCGCGGATGCGTCGCAGCGGCGCGGGCCACAAACAACGCGCCTGAAGCATACCGCCGCGGCCACCTGTAGATGATTGCCGACCCGTCGCCGACAACGGTGTAGCGAACGCGCACCAGACGCTTCCCGGCACGGTAACCGGGGTTAGATGGATGCAGCATCCTGAGGAGTCTGGACGGCCCTCTTTCGACATACGAAGGGTTTTGTGATATGAATGACCGGGCTGGCTGCGGGTTCTTGTCGCGTGCTTGAAATCCAGATACGCGGCCGGCCATGGTCCCGTTGTCCGACGTCCGCCGTGAAAGTTACCCGCCGCCTGATCCGTTGCGGCTTTTGTTCTTCCGCGAGGAGCCCCATCGATGCAGATGTTTCTCTTGATGATCTCCTTTTTGACCATCGTTCTGCCCGGACCGTTGTGCGGCGCTGGTATGGGGCCGAGCGTCCAGCGGCATGTGGTCGTGTACAGCCGGGAGGGAGGGTTCGCGGGATGGCCCGCCAATCACGGGATGTGGATGTGGGACGATGAGATACTGGTCGGTTTCAGCACCGGGACGCACAAGGATCTGGGCGAGGAGCGCCACAACATCGATCGCGAAAAGCCCGAACATCACGTGCTGGCCAGGAGCCTCGATGGCGGTCTAACGTGGACCATGGAGTACCCGGCGGACAGAGGGATGCTGATCAACGAGGGCGGTATGCGGCACGGCACAATGGATCCTCGACATCAAGAGCCCGAACCCGTCGAGATCAGCGAACCGATCGATTTTACCCACCCAAACTTCTGTATGACGATGCGTTTCAAGCATATTCACGGCGGGCAATCACGCCTTTACTATTCGTGCGATCGTGGACACCATTGGCGCGGCCCGTTCCGGGTTCCCGATTTCGGCCAGCCGGGAGTGATGGCGCGGACCGACTATATCGTCAATGGTCCTCGTGACTGCCACGTGTTCCTGACTGCATCGAAGCAGGATGAGACCGAAGGGCGCGTGTTCTGCGGCCGCACGACCGACGGAGGCGTGTCTTGGAGATTTCTGTCGTACGTGGGCCCGGAACCCAAGGGCTTCTCGATCATGCCCTCAACGGTTCGCATCTCTTCCTCGCACCTGGTGATGACGACCCGCCGCAGAGAAGGGCCCGGCCAGAGGAAGCACCGCTGGATCGACACGTGGCAATCCCACAACAACGGACAGGACTGGACCTTTGTGAATCGCGCTGTCGACGATGTGGGGGAAGGGAATCCGCCGTCGATGATCAGACTGCAGGATGGCCGCTTGTGCCTGACCTACGGGGTCCGCAAAGCACCCTTCGAAATGCAGGCCAAATTCAGCACCGACGATGGTGCATCGTGGAGCAAACCGTTCGTGCTCATCACCGGCGGCGGTGGACGCGATATGGGCTATCCCCGCACTCTGCAGCGGCCAGACGGCCGGTGTGTGACGGTGTACTATTTCCATACGGCCGACGATCCCTATCGCAGAATTGTGGCCACTATCTGGGACTGCGGTTCCTGACGCAGAACGCCATACTGCAGCTTTTCGACGCGCCGCCCACGCGAACGGTCGAACCGCCGAGCGTCGGCGTGCCGAACAGCGGCGATTCATTGAAGTTCAGCGAGCCGTCCAATCACCATGACATGCTCCCACATGGTGCCCGTCGGCAACTTCGACGTGGGCGATTGTATCTTGACGCGCACCGGCTCCACAAACAGATTCGGAAGTCGACTAGAAGTCACGGAAAGGCCGGCGCGGTTCGGCAGCGTCCATGGCTGCTCTCCAGCGAGCGAACCGTGCTTTTATATCGGCCAGTTCGCCAGGATACGCTGCGGACACATCGGTCGCTTCTCCGATATCCTTCGAAAGATCGAACAGGCCGCCGCCTTGCGCGGATGATACCCATTTCCATTTGCCGACTCGGGCCGCTTTGTCGTCGCGCCTTTGCCAGAACATTTCGTTGCGGCACGATGCGGCGGTGCCCCTTAATATGGGCATTATGTCGCAACCGTCCAGGGTGAGATGCTTCGGCACGTCGACGGCAGCAAGCCGAAGCAGCGTGGGCGGGATTTCCAGCGAAGTCAGCAACGCGCTCGATGTGCCGCCGGCCGGTATGTGATTCGGGTAGCGGATAATGCAGGGAACGCGAACGCCCCCTTCGAACAGCTGCGACTTCCGACCGCGCAATGGGGTGTTGTCGCCGCCGCCACCGCCTCCATTATCCGACAAGAAAATTACCATCGTGTTTTCTGCTATACCGTGGGCGTCCAGCACATCCAGCACGTCGCCGATTGCGGCATCCATGCAGGTGACCGACGCCGCAAACTCGAGCCGTTTTGACGCCGCGTTGTGGACCCACGCGTTCTCCGCGTAGCGGAAGTCCCGCCGCACAAACCCCGCTCTTTTCTGCAAATCGGGGTACATCCTTCGGTACTCTTCAGTAGCTTGCGCCGCCGTACGGATCTTGGGGTCGAGATTCGAAGCACCATGCGGCGCGTTGAATGCCAGATACAGGAAGAAAGGACGGTCGTGATGCCGCTCGACGAACTGAACGGCTTCGCGGCGGAAAAGGTGCGTGGAATAGGTTCCCTTGTCCGCCGTCGTCGGCTGGTTGCCGCGGTACATGGAGGGTACTCCATAGCGTTCGTGCGTAAAGTAGTCGATTCCCGTGTTTACGAAGCCGTAGAACTCATCGAAGCCACGCGCGGGGGGCAGGTAGCGGCGCAATGATCCGAGGTCCCATTTGCCGAAACAGCCCGACACGTAACCGGCCTTGCCGAGCAGCGCGGGCAGCAGAACCTCGCGCGTGTCCATTCCGCCGATGCGTTCGAACGTCCCCGCGTACTCGGCCGGGCTGTAACGGTGCCCGTAATCGGGCGCTTCATTGCGGATCATGTCGTACACGCCGTGCCGCTGCGGATACCGGCCCGTCAACAGGCTGCCCCGGCTGGGCGTGCACGCGGGCCATGTCACGTAGAAGTCGGTTAGCCGGATGCCTTCTTGCGCGAGGCGATCCAGGTGCGGGGTCAGCACTTCTTCGCTGCCGTAACATCCGAGATCCCGGTAGCCTTGATCGTCGCTGACGATGAGCACAATATTGGGCGGCGCGGCGTCCATTGGCGAGGCGGAAACCCAGGTCAGGAGGGCGACAATCAGAGTGTGTACGGCGCGCATTTCGAATCTCCACAATGGTAGTGGCGCCGGTGTTCGACGCGCATCAGGCAACTGTTTCGAGCGAAGACTCATCAGGGAGGTACACGAGACGGCGTAACGGGCGGCATGCCATTTCCACTCCTCTTTTGACGCCCTGCCGCAATTCATGCCAGGATCTGCCGAATCACGCGGCCGTGCACATCGGTCAGGCGGCGGTCGATGCCGTTGTGGCGGTAGGTCAGATGCGTGTGGTCGAGCCCCAACAGATGCAGAATGGTGGCGTGCAGGTCGTGGACCGAGAGGACGTTTTCGACCGCCTTGAATCCCAATTCGTCGGTCGTCCCCAAACTGCTTCCCTGGCGGATCCCCGCGCCACCCAGCCAGACGGTGAAACCCTGGGGATTGTGATCGCGTCCCTGGGCTCCTTTCTGGAACATGGGCATGCGGCCAAATTCCGTACACCATACGAACAGGGTTTCCTCCAGCAAGCCGCGCTGCTTCAGATCGCCGAACAAGGCGGCCGCCGGTTGGTCGAGGATTTCGCCATGGACGTCGTACTGTTCGCGTAACTCATGGTGACCGTCCCAATTCAACTTTCCGCCGCTGGCGTACGCCCCGTTGAAGAGCTGGACGAACCGAACCCCTTTTTCGATCAAACGCCGCGCGAGAATGCAGTTACGCGCGAAGGCCGCTTTGGTCTTATTCGATGAGTCGGCGCCGTACGCGTTGAGCGTGTGAGGCGTCTCCCGGGAGAGATCGCTGATATCGGGAACCGAGAGCTGCATTCGCGCGGCCAGTTCGTAGCTGGCAATCCGGGCGGCCAGATTCCCTTCGGCCGGATTGCGGTGAAAATGTTCGTCGTTGATCCGACGCAACAGGCGGCGGGTCGCCGCATCCGCCTGTTTCTCCAAACCAGGAGGGGGCGCAAGATTGCGAATTGGCTGGCTGCTGTTGAACGGCGTCCCCTGGAATACCGCCGGCAAAAAGCCGGGCCCCCAATTGTTGACGCTCGCCTGTGGAACCCCGCGCGGATCGGGAATGGCGACAAAAGCGGGTAGATCCTGGTTGTCCGTGCCCAGGGCATAGGTCACCCAGGCCCCGACACTGGGAAACCCGTCCTGCACGAAACCGGTCGACATGAAGTTTTCCGCTGGCCCGTGCGTGTTGGATTTGCTGGTCAGCGAATGCACAAACGCCACGTCGTCGACCAGTTCTGCCAGATGAGGAATCAGGTCCGAGACCATTTTGCCTGATTCACCCCGCGGTCGGAACGCGTATTGAGGACGCGCAAGATTTCCCGCAGGCCCTTGGAATGTCACCAAAGGTCCACCTTCCAGCGGCTGTCCGTCCCGTCGCACCAATTGCGGCTTGTAGTCCCAGGTCTCCAGTTGGCTGCATGCGCCCGCGCAAAACAGCACGAGCACGTTCCTGGCCCGCGGTCGAAAATGCGGTGCTCGAGCAGCATGAGGCCGCGACGGATCGATCGGATCCGTGCCCGCCGCCATCAGACCTTCGTGTTGGAGCAGGCTGGTCAGCGCGACCGCGCTGAGTCCGGTGGCCGTGGCTCCAAGAAAATCACGGCGACCCAACAGGTGGTGTCCCAGGGGGAAACTCATCGCGTCACGTGGCAGGCGTTGCATGTTGTTGTGAGGGGAAATCGGCGAGCCTGAAGATCAAGGCAGAAACAGAAACTCGTTGCTGTTGTACAGCGCGCGGCACAAGCTCGCGAGACCATGCGCGCGTACCGCCTGGAGGCTGGCGGATAATTCCGTCTCGGACGGAGAGCGGCCCACGGCCAACTGCCACGCCAGGCTGATTCGTGCCCGCCGGCCATCGCCTGCCTCCCGCCGCACGCGGACGGCAAACTCACGGGTCTGTTCCCACACAAACGGACTGTTGAAGAGATTCAATGCCTGAACGGCGGTCGTCGATTGGCTGCGACGAGGTGTCGCCTGGCCGGCGTCGGGGCAGTCGAACACGCCGAACACGGGTACCAATTCCATGCGGACACGGTGCGCGTAGACCATGCGGCGGAGCTGTTTCGGACCGAACGACTCCAGCGGCGGGAAGCCGCTGAGTCCCCCGCGAGTGGTAAAGAAGTTGAAGCCGGGTCCGCCCATTTTCAAATTCAGCCTGCCATTGACTGCCAGGATGCTGTCTCGAATCGCTTCGGCCTCCAGTCGACGTGAACGATACCGCCACAACCAGCGGCAATCTGCGTCGATTTGCTGCGCATGGGGATCGATCCATGCCGATCGCTGGTACGTGTCGGACGTCAGGACCATGCGGTGCAACTGCTTGATCGACCATCCCATGCGTACAAACTCCGCGGCCATCCAGTCCAACAGATCGGGATGCGACGGCGCCGCGCCGTTCAGGCCAAAATCGCTCGGCGTGTCCACCAGGCCGCGGCCGAAATGCTGCTGCCAGATCCGATTGACAAGCACCCGAGCCGTCAACGGGTTGCCGGGGTCCGCGATCCAAGACGCCAATGCCACGCGGCGCTGCTGTTCGTCGCCCGGCGCCGGGCAATTCATCGAACCAAGCGCTGCCGGCACTCCCGGCGCGACTCGATCGAGCGGCTGCTCGGGATCGCCGCGATGCAGCACATGGATGTCGTCCGGTTCGCGAAACACCCCCGCGTAGACAAGTCGGGGCTCTTCCAGCTCGCTTTTGCGCTTCCGCAAGGCTTCCAGTTCCGCGGTCCGCCCGTCGCCAGGCGGAGCAATGGAACTCTTGTGTTCGTTATCGGCGCTGTCCGTTTGACCGGCCGCTGCTTGTGTCTCTTCCCGGCGGACTTGCCGTTCCAGCTTTTGGACGCGTGGAGCGAGCTGGGCGGCGGCGGCCCTGCGCCGCGCTCGGGCCGCGTCGTGGATTTCGCGATCGCCGTATGCCACGCCGGCAAAACACGCCTGCAAGGCGTAATAGTCCTCCATCGTGAACGGATCGAATTTGTGGTCGTGACAGCGGGCGCAGCCCAGAGTCAAGCCGAGAAAGGTCGCCGACGTTCCGACAACGATCTCGTCCAGGGCGTCCTGGCGGGCCAGGCGTTTCGATGCTTCGTCCTGGCCGACCTGTCCCGGCAGCAGCACGGCCGCCGCCACGAGAAACCCGGTAGCTGCATCTTCGCCACACCAGTCTCCGGCGATTTGCTCCAACACGAATTGGTCGTATGGCTTATCCTCGTTGAAGGCACCGATGACGTAATCGCGGTATGGCCACGCGTGCGGCCGCGGCGTGTTGACTTCGAACCCATCGGTGTCGGCATAGCGGACGATATCCAGCCAGTACTGTCCCCACCTCTCTCCGTACCGCGGACTGGCCAGCAGATAGTCCACGAGCTCGCCGACAGTTTCCCGGCGCGTCCGCATGCCGGCGGGCGTTGTATCCCCCAAACGGGCCGACCATTGGCGCACTTGTTCGGGCGTCGGTGGGAGCCCGTGCATGTCGTGAAACATTCTCCGGATCAACGTGACGGTATCTGCCGGCGAGTTGCCGCGGAGGCCATTCTTCCGCAATCTGTCTTCCACAAAACCATCGATCGGGTTACCGGCCGGCGGCGAATGAAGTGGCACGCGACGCAGCGGCTGAAACGCCCAGTGCTGGCTCGGGTCCGACAAGGCAACTTCGTCTTTGGGAGCCGGGGCGCCGGCCACGATCCACGCCCGCAGCAATGCGATCTGATTGTCTTCGAGCGGACGTCCTTCGGGCGGCATCCGCTCGGATTCGTCCCGCGACGCAACGCGCTGCAGCAGCGGGCTGGCAGGAGGATCGTTCGGTTCGATCACCTGTCCATTGTCACTGCCTCGACGGACGGCCGCCGCGGTGTCCAGGCGCAGGCCTGCTTCCTGTTTGACGGCGGAGTGGCACGCGTAGCACCGCGCCTTGAGTACGGGCTTGACGTCGCGCACGTAGTCGACATCGCCGGCCCGTGCACCACCCACGCCCAGGCACATCGCGGCCATCGCCGTGCACCGGCCGATGTTCAGCGAAGCCGTCATGCGACCACCCCAAAAACCCCCGCTCGCCCTGCTCACCCTCGTCACCTATCGTGGAGAAAATCCAGGGACGGCGCGCACATCCACCTCGCGTCTGCATCCGGTCGCCGTCCGGCCAATGCGTTATTTATCCACATCGGCGCGGTCCCACGTTTGGGCCTTGTCGGTCGTATCCGCGCGTGTCGACCTGTCCGAGTGCGGGTCCACCGCACAGGAACCTCTCAGTCACGTCGGGACACCGAGTGCGGGCAGGACCCAAACGCTCAAGACAATCCAGCCGGCGAGAACGGCGACGACTAACAGTATGTCATTCATGGTGATGCTCCGAAAACACAAAGTCCGGCGAACCGGCGCACCCGAACTGCCGAGCGATACGTCAATGGGTCGCGTAACGCAGTTCATGATAGACGGTTATTTGGCGCAAGAAAGGCGCTTCGTCCTCCAATCGCTCATAGGAACCGGCTCTCAATGCAGCTCATGATGTCCTCCAAGTGAGGTTCGGCCACCTGGTAGTAGACGCGCCGTCCCTCTCGCTCGCTGGTGAAGAACCCGCACCGCTGCATAAGCCGCAGATGTTCCGAGGCCACATTGTCGGGAATTCCGCAGTCTTCGGCCAATTCACCGACGGTGTAGCGGCCATGGAGCAACAACTGCACCATCCTCAACCGTACCGGATGGGCCAGCGTCCTGAGGCATTCGGCGGCTTGGGCCAGCGCCTCCGGATTGCCGCCCGGCTTGCGTTTCGACCTGGATCGGGTTGCCATTTGATTTTTCTCCCTATACATCAATATATCGTAATATTTCGATATGTCAATCACCAAATCGGCTGCACGCGCCCCCGATTTAACCGCTTCGCGGCAACAGGCATCTAACCGTTGCGCGACGCGAATGCCCGCAACGTTCGCCGGACGTCGCGCGATAGCCCGGGAGCCTCGCTTTCGATAGATTGGGTAAGGGGAACAACGCGAATAAGTACCGAAACCACGAGTTCGACGATGGTTCGTGAACCCACCGATCGTACTGCCGCTGACAAAGAGACAATCTTCACGTGCCCCATGCATCCGGAGATCGAGCAGGAGGAACCGGGGACTTGCTCCAAGTGCGGCATGGAGTTGGAGCCGAAGTACATCGAAGCGGGTGGGGAAGAAGACGACTCCGAACTGCGCAGCATGACGGTTCGTTTGTGGGTTGCTGTGGTGTTAAGCGTTCCCGTCTTTCTTCTGGCCATGCTGCCCATGGTTGATGTCGCCGTGGACGAATGGTTGGGGCCGCATGTTCACCGGTGGCTGCAACTGATTTTGAGTACGCCCGTCGTAGTGTGGGCTGGCTGGCCGTTTTTCGTGCGTGGCTGGCGATCTGTTGTTACGTGGAATCTGAACATGTTCACGCTCATCGCCATAGGCACGGGGGCGGCCTACGCGTTCAGCCTGGTCGTCATGCTGTTTCCCGAACTGATTCCCGCGGGCCTCAAGACCGAGGGACGTGCAGAAGTCTATTTCGAGGCAGCAGCCGTCATCGTCACGCTCGTGCTTCTCGGCCAGGTGTTGGAGCTTCGTGCCCGGCGGCGCACCGGGAATGCCATTCGCGAATTGCTCTCCCTGGCGCCAGCCACGGCGCGCGTGGTAAGGAACGGCGAAGAGCAAGAAATCCCGCTGGAAGAAGTCCAACCAGGAGACACGCTGCGGGTTCGCCCCGGTGAGAAGGTTCCCGTGGACGGCAAGGTGATCGAAGGGAAGAGTTCCGTCGACGAATCAATGATCACCGGCGAGCCGATACCGGTGGAGAAGCAGTCCGGCGACTCCGTAATCGGTGGCACCGTCAACCAGACGGGCGCCTTTCGGATCGAGGCGGAAAAAGTCGGCGAGGACACGGTATTGTCACAGATCGTGCAGATGGTCGCAGAGGCGCAGCGAAGCCGTGCGCCGATCCAGCGCGTGGCCGACGTCGCCGCCGCCTACTTTGTACCCGCCGTGGTCTTGGTCGCGGTCATCACGTTCATCGTGTGGGCCGTACTGCGGCCGAAGGAGCCGGCCCTGGCATGGGCCTTTGTCAATTCCGTCGCCGTCCTGATTATCGCCTGTCCGTGCGCGTTGGGTCTGGCCACTCCGATGTCGATCATGGTTGGCATTGGCCGGGGAGCGAAGGAAGGTGTTCTTATTAAAGACGCCGAAGTGCTGGAGGCGATGGAGAAGATCGACACGGTCGTCGTGGACAAAACCGGTACGTTGACCGAGGGACGACCGAAACTAACCGAGTGTGTTCCGGCGAACGGCAACACGGAACACGAGTTGTTGCGACTTGTCGCCAGCGTCGAGCAGCGCAGCGAACATCCGCTGGCCCACGCTGTTGTCGAGGGAGCGCGGGATCGGGAAATCGATCTGTCCGACGTCGTCGACTTCGACTCGACCACAGGCAGCGGCGTACACGGCAGCGTGGGTGACCATGCGGTTCTTATTGGGAGACACTCGCTACTGGAAGACCGCCATGTAGAGGGCCTGGCCGCGCTGGAGGACAAGGCGAACGATCTTCAGCGACAGGGGCGAACCGTGATGTACGCGGCGGTCGACGGCCGCTTGGCCGGGATCGTTGCCGTCTCCGATCCGATCAAGGAATCGACTCCGGAAGCCGTCAAAACGCTGCACGGCTTGGGGCTGCGGATCATCATGCTCACCGGCGACAACGAAAAGACCGCCAGCACGGTCGCCCAGAAGCTGGACATCGATGACGTTCATGCAGGGGTGCGCCCGGAAGACAAGCAGGAACGGATCAAGTCGCTAAAAGCGGAAGGCCACAGGGTGGTGATGGCCGGAGACGGCATTAACGACGCGCCGGCGCTCGCCGAGGCGGATGTCGGTATCGCCATGGGGACCGGCACCGACGTGGCCATGGAATCGGCGGGCGTGACGCTCGTCAAGGGCGACCTGCGGGGCATCGTCAATTCGATCCAACTGAGCCGTCGCACGATGCGGAACATCCGCCAGAATCTGTTCTTCGCCTTCGTCTACAACGGCGTCGGCGTGCCGATCGCCGCCGGCATCCTTTATCCGTTGTTCGGGCTATTGCTCAACCCAATGATCGCCGCGGCGGCCATGAGTTTCAGTTCGGTCTCGGTTGTCGGCAATGCCTTACGCCTGCGGGCCATGCGTTTGACGTGAACGCCGCGCCCGCAACGAATTTCCCCCCCTCGCATCCGCCGTTTTTGCCGTTTCATATTGGCGTGAAGATTTCTTGGACCACGACGCTTGACGAGGAACACAGTACCTGGAACCACCGGCGTCTGTACCGGAAGGACATGCTGTTCATCGAGATGGCCGGTTGTTTCTGGCGGTACCACGCGCCGATCGGTCGTCTGATGTATGTCGGAAAAATACCGGCGCGGGCAACGAAAATCCACGCCGTCTGCTGCGAGGCGATGGAACGCGCCGTGGAGGCCATTCGCCCCGGAGCCTCCGCGGGCGACGTCTACAGCGCCTGGCAACAAACGGTCGAAAGGCCGGGCTGCACCACTATCGCCGCCACCATTGCGGCTACTCGGTAGGCATCGGCTTTCCGCCGAGCTGGTCCGGGGCGGGTGTGCCCGTGGGGCTACGGGCCGGATCCGATCTGGAACTTAAGCCGGGTATGGTGTTTCATGTTCCGAACTGGCTGCTGCGCACGAAAATCGGCGATTCGTTCATTTCCGAAACGGTCGTCGTTGCCGAAGCAGGGAGCGAAGTGCTGACGATGGTGACGCGGGATCTGATTGTCCGGTGATGTAGCCCCGGCGAACCGGACAAGTTGTGGACGAACCGCTCGCCGCGAGAGTTCGCTGAGGAATTTTCCGAACAGGGCAGTCCTGTCTGCGCCCCTTCATCCTTCAATGGTGATCGACACCTCTTCAATACCATTGCGACCTGACTTTGGAAAGGGGCGCGGCATGGGCTGCGCGAATCCTTTCGCGTCGATGCTGCGGCAGCGGAGCGTATAGTTGCCTGCCCGCATGGCCGGCAACAGGGTCGCCCAGTGTGCCATCGTCAGCCGCAGCGGCCATTCTCTCGGTTTGCGCGTGGTCGGATCGAACCCGTGCAGGTTCGGCGGTAATTCATTGCCGGGAAGTTTGCCGCCCCAATCTTCGGGTGGCGGCAGAATATGGGTGTCGGTCCATTCCGCCCGCATGAAGTACGGATCGTCCACGGGCCACGGCTGATCCTGGGGCAGGATCGATGTCTGCACGCGTGCCAGGCCGGACATTCCTACCTGTGCATAACCGGTGATCGGGACCGGCCGGTCCATTGGGGAGCGAGCAGGGATGCGAGCACAAATCAGACCATGTTGACGCCGAGCGTGAGTCCGCAGAACGTGAGCAGGTAAAGTCCGATTGCGCAAAGACAGGTCTTGCGAGCAAAACCAGGGTTGCGTCTGCGGTAGACTTCGACCGCAATTATGAAGGGCACAAAACTTGCTGTCTTCACCACTACGAACGTCATTCGAGTGGGGTTTTGTTCGTCGTTGCCAAGAGATAAGGAGGTAACTCTAATGACAACGTATGATGTGCCAGAGATATCGCCAGGTGTCCGTTGGGTAGGAGCT
>CAZNKT010000141.1:0-13043 GCA_964573605.1 uncultured Pirellulales bacterium | reverse complement strand
GAACATCTATTCGACGGAAGCCGTTGAATCTTCGGAGCGATTGGTCACACAACGGAGTTCTAGCTTCTCAAACTGTAACAAAGTCGGAGCTGACGGGCGCAGCCCAACTGCTCCCAAACGCTCCTACCACATTTTCGTGGGGTTTGAGGCCGCCGTCAACGTTCTTTGGACCACATCGTTGCTCGTTGAGGGCCGCTGGGCCCGAAGTTCGCCGCTAGGGATCGCTCACTGCCAACAGCATCCAAACGCTTCGAATGGCCGTCGAAGCTAGTTCCTGGCGACCTTGGTGCAAAGGTAACGCGAAGTGATCTGCCGCTCAAGGAGGCGATAGAACTGTGGTGATTCAATTCTTTCGCGTTCCGCTGGGCTCACCCAGCGAAGCGGTTCATCCCATGCCTCCAGAGGGGGGACGTCCAAGGTTAACCAGCCAGCGCGTGGCTCTCGAACGACGATTCCTTTAAGCCACACCGGGCGGCCCTCCGTGAGAATCAGCAGCTGCACTTCCATGGTCGGCACTTTCCCCTTGCAGCCCGGCCGTGACGCGATTGTTATTCGCATCTTGCCCACCGGCCGCGCGGCACCGGCTTCTGACAGTTCCGCCGCTTTAGTCAGCACGTCCAGCGGACTATGGGGGGCCGCCTGGGCACCGATCGCCACCCTGGTGTAAATCCGAGTTGTTTCAAGCTTGGCATGCCCCAAAAGTTGCTGAACGTACTGTATGTCGGTACCCCGCTCTACTAGGTGGACCGCAAAGCTGTGCCTCAGTGAATGCGGGCTTGCGGCCTTGCGGATCACGGCAATTGCCATCGCTCTGGCCATTGCACGGCGGGCCGTTTGCGGCGAGAGATAGCGACCAGCGCGAGCGCCGGGAAACAAATACTCGTTCGCCTTGGAGTTGGTCGCTAATCCCTTGAGAACGGGCTCGAAACTAATGGGCAGCATCACCTGGCGGTCTCGGCTCCCCTTTCCCTGCCAAACACGAATCACGCGCCGATCGAAGTCCAAATCGGTCCATCTCAGGCGCACCACTTCACTGACCCGAAGACCACAGGCGTACATCAGGCCCAACAATAATTTGTCTCGGTGCGACGGTGCCGCTTCGAGCAGCCTGAGGATCTCTTGCGGGCTGAGCACCACCGGAAGCCGCTTGGGACGACGGGGCGTTTCCAGTCCCAAAGTGATATTCTGGCCGCACATCTTGTCGAAGCTCGTGCGAATTGCTGAAAGCGTAATGCCAACCCACGACGCACCCGCTCCGCCATCGACCATCAGCTCAAGGTAGCATCTGACATCCTCACGGGTGGCCAGGTGTGGTCCGGCTCCGAACCAGCTAAGAAACCCGCGCAGGGCATTGCGGTAGGTGGACACGGTCTTGCGCTTGTAAAAGCGGATTCGCATCTCTCGAATGATAGCCCGCAGAAACTCATCGGCGGTCGGCTGCTGCCGACCTAGATTCATCACTGCACGCGAGGGAGCTAGTTGGTCCTCGACTCGACTTCTGGGGGCAAACCGTCCACGTGCTGGCCGATAGACACGGCCGTTGTTGTACGTCCTGAATCGCACGACGGCCTCTCGAGCATTGGCGAACATGATGCCACGTCCCTCATTGAGTACACATATGTACACTATCCTACTAGATTCTAACGCCTCGCTCACCGCAGGGAAGAGGCCCTCACAAACTTCTTGCGCCTCCACAGCGGGTATGGCAACGAAGAGCCGGAAACTGGGCCAGAACGGCTCTGTCTGCGCAAAATAGGCAAGGCGTCGCGCAACCAGCCGACAAGCCCCTCCCTGTGTTCATCGAGGATGCGGGCGTCGGGCACTTTGTCCTTGTCAACATGGACCAGTGCACGGTGTCCTGCTTGTTGGGGCGCCGTGACCTCGTAACTGCGGGTGAACTCGCGTTTGTAGACCTGCTCGCCCTGCCAATCGCGTTCGTCTTCGGGGCGATTTGTCCGGCAGAAAAACCAGACCTGGGTCAGGTGAAAATCGTGGGCGAGCCGACGGCAATTCGTTAGCGGCAGGTCCCATGAGGAGCCGAAGCGGTTTTGGGCTCGTCTGCTCGCATAGTAGAGCATCAGGGGGTGAAGCTGGCTGAGTCCCATCGGTAATGATGTAAAAGTGTGTTCCGTCGTCGGCGTGATAGACCGAAAACTTCCATACTCGCCGTTCTGGACTTGTTCGGCCTGATTTTGGCCTGAGTTGCCGCCTCGAAGTCCACCTTTCGCTCCGCTCCATTCTGGCGTTGTCGCGAAGTTTTGGCATGTGATGCTGTGCTGCCGACGTATTCGCACGGCCCTCGAATCCGCGCGATGGGAATCGAGCAGCCAAAATCCTACAATGGCCCCAATGCCGTTCGATTTCTTGACCCTATTTTCAGGCAGGCCAAATGGAAGACATTACGATGGCGGATGGAAAAAACACCGCGTTGGAACTCAAGCATCAACCTCGGCGGTTTACCAAGGTGAAGTTGGGAAAGCGTGCCCCGCGCGGTCGTTGCAAGATTCTGCGATTCCTCGTCCCGCTTCTCGTGATCCTGATCCTGGCGAACACCACTGCTGGCACTGCCGACGAGGAGACATTGAAAGTGCTGACGGAGGGCCGGCAGCCTATCACAGAACCTCCCTGCTCATACTGCTCGACGCAGCATGGCAAGTCGCTGATCGGCGATCGGGATCGAGTGATCGCCTGGTTGAGAGCGGTCCATAACGGCGGCGCTTTTCCGATCCGGCATTTTCTGTCCGGCCCGCGCGTCGTCAACGATACTTACGGGCTGTTCTTCTACGATCCAGCCGGCGGCTATGTCGCCGCGTACCAGAAGGCCTATGGCTACACAATGTATGGCTGGCGAGGCGGTGTGATGGTCGTGAGGAGTTCGGATGGAACGCTTTGGTCCGCGTTGACCGGGATGGCGATCTCGGGTCCGCACAAAGGGAGACAACTCAGGCGGATTCCCAGCCTGGTCACGGACTGGGGCTATTGGATGATGCTGCATCCCGAATCGACGACGTACGATCTGTTTGATGGCAACACATACGAACCGCAACCTCTCCCCACGAAAATCAGCCAGCAAGCGGAGTCGTCGATCGGTGACGTCGACGATCGACTGACGAGCACATCCACCGTGTTGGGCGTCGAATTCGCGGCTTCGCGCAAAGCCTATCCTCTCGATGCTCTCCCGAAGCGCGCCTGTATTCTGGACGAGTCGGGAGATCAGCGGATTGCCGTCTTCTGGTACGGGGCAACCCGAACGGCGGTCGCCTTCGACCGTCAGGTCGACGGGCGGACACTGACGTTTCATGCCGACGACATCTCGCCGGAGTCAGCACCGATCAAAGACAAGGAAACCGGGACCCGATGGACCCTGGCCGGCCGCGCCGTGGACGGGCCTCTGCGCGGTAAAGAGTTGAATTGGGTCAACTGCATCCAGTGCCGATGGTACGCCTGGTCCGCCGAGTACCCCGAGACGTTGATCTATGCCGCCCAGAAATAGTCTCGCGCTCGCGGTCGTTACGCTATCCGGCATCCTTGCCAATGCAACCGTTGCCGCAAACGAAGGCCAAAGAAGTAACACCGTTCCCGTGTTTCGTGGGGCCTTGCTGTCCGCCGGCCAAGCCACCCGGGCGCGGATCGAGGAGTTGCGGGCTGCGGGCACGTCGGCCATCGTCGTCAAACTTGACGGTGCGCCCCAAGAACTCGGTCGCCAAGCGCGTCGAGTGGCCGGCAGTGCGCGGCGTTCCCACCTCGCGCTTTACTATTGGATCGAAGTTGCTCGCTGTCCCGAGCTGGCGGATGCTCATCCGGAATGGATGGCCAGTTTACAGGGGCACGTCGAATGGCGTCGATTCTTTCCCCGGGCGCCACAGCCCGCGGACGACGAGGTTGTCAAGACGTATCCGTGGGTCCCCATTCTCTCTCGGGAAACATTCGAAGCACAACTGCAGCGAGTGCGGCAACTGTTGTTCGACCTGCCCCAGCCGGATGGCGTATTTTTGAACGATTTGCAGGGAGCGCCGTCCGCCTGTGGTTGCGGTAACCCCCTGTGCCGATGGACGAGCGACTACGGGAAGAAACGAACGACGACGCCGTTGGGCGAAAATGCCGCGGCGTTGTTTGTTCGTGCCGTGCGGGAACTCTTGCCCGATTCTGCGGTGATTCCAGTGTGGACCACCGAGTGCGAGGAGCATGACGGTGTCCCGGACGGTTTATGCGCGGGCGTTGGCTGTTTTCGGGGAATCTGTTGGCAAGCGTACACCGCCCAATTGCGTCCGGTGGAGAGGAACAGTGAACGTTTGGCCGTGCTCCTGCCTTATCGGGCATTTCAACGCGAACTGCCCATCTACGAACGGAAAGCAGGCTGGATTCACGACGCCCTGAAATCGTTCGCCACGATGCCACCCCTCCACGGAGGACGGGCGATCGAGGCATCGCGTTTGATTGCCGTGCTCGAGGATTGGAATGGGGATGCCGCGGACGTGGAAACGCAGATACGAGTGGCCACCGATAGTGGCGCCGCCGGGTACATCGTCGCTCATGCCAAGATCGAACAAAGTTGGGAACCCAAGCTTGTCAAATGGCAGTAAGAACAGGTATTGCTTATGTTAAGGGCGCAGCAAGGGGACAGGCACGCCACCCTTCAGACTCAAAATAAACGACAACTTTGACTTGTGGCGGCAAGCCCATTCTTTTTTTTCAGCTACCTAGCGCTGTGGTGTTGGAGTTCCTAAGAATATCGTGGACGTCATTTCATCGTGACGCTGTTGGCCATGTGGCCTGATAATCATCGAACAGCAGCAACAGGCTCGCGTCATTTCGCTACGACTCAATGGAGCGTCGTGCTCGCCGCCGGTGACTCCCGGCAGCCTGAGGCCCGCCGCGCTCTCAGCCAGCTCTGCGAGGCTTACTGGTACCCGTTGTACGCCTACGTGCGTCGCCGTGTGAAAAACAGTGCGGACGCACAGGATTTGACGCAGGCGTTCTTCGCGCATCTGCTGGAAAAGGGAGCGGTCGCCCGAGCAGACCGCGCGCGTGGCCGTTTCCGTGCGTTCTTATTGACCTCGCTCGAAAACTTTCTCGTCAACGAATGGGAGAAGGCCGGCGCTACGATACGCGGGGGTCGAACGGTGAAGCTGTCCATCGATCTCGACGCGGGCGAGTCGAAATACCGGATCGAGCCCGCGCACACGTTGACACCTGAAAAGCTCTTTGAACGGCGATGGGTGACAACTCTGCTGGAACAAGTGCTGGCCCGCTTACGGACGGAATTGGACGATGCCGGCAAGGTGGAAGATTTCGAGCACCTCAAAGAAGGGCTGACCGGCGACTGCCGAACATTGGATTTCAAAAAAGTGGCTGCGGCCCTGGGCACGACGCCGGCCGCCGCGAAGCAGGCGGCCTATCGTCTGCGGAAGCGTTACCGCGAACTGTTTCGCCAAGAGGTAGCCCGTACCGTGGCGGATGCCTCCGAGGTCGACGAGGAAATTCGGCGGTTACTTGCCGCTGTAGGGGAGTAAATCAGCAGATTTCCGCGTTACGTTGGGCGAGCAATCCTGTATTGAAAGGTGGACGATCCATTCCGCCGGAGAAAAATCCATGAGCGACTCGCCAAAATGTCCCAAATGCGGGGCTGACCTGCTTGAGGACGCCCCCCAAGGCCTGTGTCCAAAGTGCCTTCTGAATGCGGGCTTTCAAAGCCAGGCGCCGGCGAAATCCGATCCCGAAAGGCCAACGGTCCCCAGTCCGGCGGCGTCCGGGTTCGTTCCGCCCGAGCCAGCCGACCTGGCCAACAAGTTCCCTCACCTCGAAATCCTTGAACTGCTGGGCCATGGGGGAATGGGAGCGGTGTATCGGGCTCGCCAGACCAATCTGGACCGGCTCGTCGCGCTGAAGATCATCCGCCCGGAGGCCACCCACGATCCGGCATTCGCCGGACGATTCAATCGCGAAGCGAAGACGCTGGCCCGCCTCAGCCATCAACACATTGTGACGGTCCATGATTTTGGCGAAGTCGATTTCTCCAACCCGCCCGACGGAAAAGCGCGGCCGCTCTATTTCTTCCTCATGGAGTATGTCGACGGCGTCGACTTGCGACAGTTGATGCGGGCCGGCGATCTAACGCCGCACAAAGCGCTGGAGATCGTACCTCAAATCTGCGAGGCTCTGCAATACGCGCACGACGAGGGCGTAGTCCACCGCGATATCAAACCCGAGAACATCCTCATCGATAAGCGAGGCCGCGTGAAGATCGCGGACTTCGGGCTGGCCAAATTGGCGGCTCGTTCCGCGGAGGAGTTCACGCTCACGGGAACGCAGCAGGTGATGGGGACGCCACGTTACATGGCGCCGGAACAGATGGAAGCTTCGCACTCAGTTGACCACCGGGCCGACATCTATTCGCTCGGCGTCGTGTTCTACGAGATGCTCACCGGCCAGATACCGGCCGGCCACTTCGAGCCGCCTTCCAGGAAGGTCGAAGTCGACGTGCGGCTCGATGAAGTTGTTCTCCGCGCCATGGCACGCGAACCTGAGCGGCGTTATCAGCGAGCGAGCGACGTGAAGACAGACGTGGAATCTGTTTCGAGCACCGGTCGACGAACCGTTGGTGTCTCAGCTTCGGTGGCGCGCTCGGCAACTCGTGTTACGGACGGGATCAGTTTAGCGAGGCGCCGCTTGCGCGCTCCGGCGTTCGGGCTCATCGCTCTGGGAGGTGTGAGTCTCCTTCTTCTTCTGCTCGTCGTGTTGGGAACGTTGGTGGACTGGGAAGAACGAGGCTGGGAAGCCGCGTGGCAAGAAACACTCGAAACTGGTCCGACCGTCCTTACGTGTCTGGTAATGTCGATGCCGATCTCCATCGTGCTCATTGCGGCCGGTGCCCGGATGATCGAGGTTCGTTCATACCGATTGGCCATCATTGCGGCGATACTGGCAATGCTCCCTCTCAGTGTCACTGTCGTGCTGGGGCTGCCCATCGGCATCTGGACCCTGATTGTGCTCAGCAGGCTCGACGTAAGGCGCGGCTTCGCGCTGCGGAAACAATCAATTCGCGCTGTAGCAGGCCAGCGACCGAACGCCGGCGAGGTTGGGCTGATGGCCGACGTCGCCGGCGTGCGGGTGAATCCTGACGACGAAAGGTCCGGCAAGGACGACGCTGCTGACTCGTCTCTCAATCCGCCGCACCTGCTTCTGGCGGGAATCATGACCGCCGTGGGAGTCCTCTGCCTGCTGGCTGGCGCCGCAATGGTGGCAGCCGCATTCGTGATCGATTCTCCGTCGCGCGGGACGTTCTGGGGCTTCGTTGGCGGGGGCTTGGGGACCATTGGCGGAGGAATTGGCGGCCTCGTGGGAACTCTTCGGGCGCTACGCCATCGTCCGCGTAAGTCCCCTCCACAAGTGACCGCCACGCCGCGAACCGTCGCGGTGTTGGCCGTGCTGATGGTGGCGGGGAGCCTGGTGGTGGCGACGGGCATGGGGTTGATTGCCGTTGCTGTGCTGACGCAGCCACTCGGGACGGCGCGTTTCTGGGGTCTCATGGGCGGCGCGTTCGGGTGCATCCTGGGTGGCTGCGGAGGTGTCCTGGGATCCTGGAACAGCTATCGGCACGTCGAGGGTCGCGAAGACTTGATGAACTCCGGGCGTTGGAATTGGCTGGACACGCTCATTGGACTCTACACGGCAATAGGCGTTATGTTGTTCGTCATCACGCTCGCGTTTTCGCAAATCTGGGGTAATGCCACGATCCAGACTCTGTTGACAGTTTCCGCGATTGTTGCGTTTCAGGGGGTGCTCTTTTTGGTCAGTCGTGGTCTGGTGCGTCGCGGGGCCGCGTCGAGCACGGCAAGGTCAAGGGCAGCAGCGACAACACCTGCCGAATCGCCACAATGAATCCGCCGGTTGCATCGGCGACAAGGACATCGGTTCAACGTTTCCCGGTTTGACATTTGCAAATCTTCGATCTGTGCGCGCGGGGCCCGGATAACTTCAAGAAAGAACGCTCGCTGCCTGCCGGAGTTGGTGTCTCATGAAAAGATGACTCACAAATGCCGTGATCGTGGCGATGGTACTCTTGCGTCCCGCCAAACGGCCGTGTATCTTCGCGTCCACTTTGGCACCGCATTTGTTACGGTGAATTGCCAACTAGCAGAGAGCAAACAAAATGGCGAATACCGAGCACGAACGGTGGGACGATTGGGGACGGTTGCTGCTGCGTATAGCAATTGGCGGCCTGATGCTCTTTCACGGTGTCGATAAGCTGGTAGGCGGCGTAGCAGGCATTTCGGGCTTGTTGCAAAGCAAAGGGTTGCCCGGCTTTCTTGCGTGGGGGGTGTTGGTGGGCGAGGTTCTGGCTCCCGTCATGATTGTCGTGGGATTCTATGCGCGGCCGGCCGGGGCAATACTGGCGTTTAACATGCTGGTTGCCATTGCTCTCGCACATCCCGGTGATATTTTCAAACTTGGCGACCACGGGCAGTGGGCCATCGAACTCCCTATGCTCTACCTTTTGGGTGGTCTTAGCATCATGCTGCTTGGCGCCGGTGGAATTTCGGTCGATGGCAGATCGGACCAGGCGGAGAATCGACACCGGCATGTGTGACAGCCGGTAGGAGGACGTTTGCGAAGGACCGCCACGAAATAGCGTTCAGACCCCGCGCAGCGCTGGGCGAACCGCCCCGTTTGATTTTTGTGGCGTTTTCACACCGCGCGGCACGCCCGTGAACGGCTCGTGGTCGACGGCGTCGAGAACGGTCCGTCGGCGAAGATCGGCCTCAGAGTCCGGGTGATGCCTTTATGGACCTTCCGACGCGTGGCGGCTCGCGAGTTCCGCGAGCAGATCGAAGTCGATCCTGCCACCGCTCTCCCGGCGCGCAAAATAGTTGAACACCATCAGTCCGTCAACGCCTTGCTCATGGAGTTCGCGTGCCAGACGCCGGTACGTCTCGGCCTCCGGTTCGTACTCGATGGAGGCATAGATGGGTGCCTTTTCGGGAAGGAGGCGCCGATACTCGCTGACCGGTAGTGTGAAGTCGTTCCGCAGGTAGTGTGAAACAGTGACAAAGTCGACGAGACCATCGCGCACCCACGTGACAGGATCGAGGCCGAGAGCGAGATTCTGCTCGGGCCGTGCCATGATGCGAGCACACAGCAGAAGCGGTCGGCCACGTCGTGCACCAACCTCGTGCGTCATCTCACGCACCTGGCGAACCCATGCCGTCATGGTCGGCAGGTGTCTTCCCTCTTCGCCGTACATGAAATACGCGGGAAAACGCTGAAAGTCCAGATCGAGTCCGTCAATGTCGTAGCGCTCGCAGCACTCGCGGAGCTGCGCAATGCGCCGCTCGCGGACCTGTGGGAATGAAAAGTCGAGCCCGCCGGGCAACCAGCGGCCCACGATGGGACTGGTGCGCGGTCCCATGATCTGCTGGTGGAGGGCGCTGAGCGTGCTGCCCGGCTTGCCAATATGCCACTCCGGATGCTCGCGCCAGCAACGCGAGATGATCATTAGCTGCGGAAAGTCATCCGGCGTGTCGACTCCGTGAACCTCGTTCAGTCGGAACGAGACGAATGATTCCATACCCTTGTCCTTCGCACGCTGCAGCACCAGCCCCAGAGGATCGTGCCCGGCGTCTGCGAGGCCCTGGAAGTTGAGGGCGGCTCTGGCGTTCGTGCCACTCTTTGCCATGCCCTCCTCGACGATCCGGCGGCGGATTTCTGGATTGCCTTCGTCTCCGAGCATCCGCGCATGCCGGCTGCGAAAATTCATCACCATGCCGTTGTTGGGGGACATGAAGAAGGTCGTCACGCCCGACGCCGCCACGCGATCCACGTGGTCATGGATGTCTTCGGGCGTCATGGGCGGCTTCTTGTAGATGAACATGTTGTTGGCGTCGCAATTGTAAATGAAGCGCCACGGGCGTTGCGGGGCAGAATCCTCCGCCGGCAACGGTCGCGCGACCAGGGCGATGATGATGAGAACGCCGGCATTCGCACAGGAACGGAGAAGGGGGTGGGCTCGTCTCATGCGCGTCGCTCCAGTCGAACCGGGCCAAAGCAGAGGAAGAAAAAGCACCTGCGTCTGGACGGTGCTTCCTGGAATGTTGCTCCATCGCCAAACGCGTGGTCCGTGCTATAGTTTCAACGAACCACGCTGGGAGTACACTCATGTCCGTCAAAAGGATTGTGCCCGGTCCCGGTCAGGAGTCCGTGTGGGACTATCCGCGGCCACCTCGTCTGGAAGATTGTCCGAACACGATTAAGGTTGTGACTGCTGGTGTGATCCTTGTCCAGAGCCACCGGGCGAAGCGCGTCCTGGAGACGAGCCATCCACCGGTTTATTATATCCCGCCGGACGACATTCGCATGGACCTGCTGGCCCCGACGGCGAAGCGGTCCTGGTGTGAATGGAAAGGGCAGGCCCAATATTTTGATGTGGTCGTCCGAGAGCGGCGGATCAAAGACGCCGCGTGGGCGTATCCATCGCCAACGCCTGCCTTCGCGTCGATTCGTCATTGTGTGGCGTTCTACCCTCAGCACATGGATGCGTGCTTCGTTGGCGACGAGCTGGTTCAAGCACAGGCTGGCGGTTTTTACGGTGGCTGGATCACCAGGAACATTCTTGGCCCGTTCAAAGGAGAACTGGGGACGATGGGTTGGTGAACCATGACGGGCCAGGTTCACGTCCGTGTGGCAGCCACGCTGCCGGGAAGCGGCCGTGTTCTTCCCAATCGTGGTTTGTGATTCCTGGATCGACGCTCGGGGCTGTTTTGCGATGGCGGCGTCTCGCGCAAAGCGTAAACGGCCGACCGAGGGAACATCACGCTGAGCCGTGAAGTCTCGTCACCGGCCCTTCATGCCCAGTGGGGCATTTTGCCGCAGTGGGGCATTCTGCCGCAGCCCTGGTTCCGGCTTTCTATTCCGCAACCTGCTTGTCCACACGATGACAGCCGCCACGAAACCAGTCAAAAAGGCGTCTGACCATGGATGGTGCGGCGTTACGTCTGTGCGGTAGAGCGACCGCAACACGACTGGCATGAGATGTGCAGTCATTGGGTTTGCCAATGGCGGGACGAAGCTTGCCAATGCAAACGGTTAACCCCTACCTAACGAAATCAACGCCGACGAATGATACACCGCCAGCGAAACGATGCGTGTTGATCGACACGTGATGCGATTCTTATTTCACAATTGACGCTTCTGTAAGGAGTAGATCCATGAAACGACTTAATTGCAGACAAACGCTTGCCGTGGCCGCCTTGGCGGCGATCGCGTTGGCGATAGGAGCGACTGCCGCGACTCGTGCCGACAACAAACCATCGAGCATCGTCCCGGTGACCTACAACGTCAGCGAGGCGCCCAGCGTGACGCCAGCCGAGGCCGAGCGAGCGGTCGCGTCGGCGAAGGGCCTGTCGACGGCGTTCCGTGTCGTGTCCGAACAGGTCCTGCCCGCCGTGGTCACGATCGAGAACGTTCCCAAAGCGGTCGGCGCAGACGAAAAGGCCTCGACACCGCGGCCGGCGAACCCTTTCGGGGACCGCAATCCATTTGAGGGGACGCCATTCGAAGACTTCTTTAAGGATCACGGATTCAAATTCGAAATGCCTCCGGGCCATCCACAGCCACATGCCGGGGGAACCGGTTCAGGAGTGGTGATCGACCCGTCCGGGATCATCCTCACCAACCACCATGTCGTGGCGGGGGACGGGGAAGTCACCGCGCGACTGCATGACGGCCGTGAGTTCAAGGCAACGAATGTGTGGACCGATCCGAAGACCGACCTTGCCGTCGTGAAAATCGATGCGAAGGATCTCGCGGCCGGCCGGCTCGGCAACAGCGACACGGTTGCCGTTGGCGACTGGGTATTGGCGTTGGGCCAGCCATTCGGCCTGGAAGATACGGTGACGGCGGGCATCATCAGCGCCAAGCACCGCGGGATTGGCATCACTGCGAGAGAAAACTTCCTGCAAACGGATGCGGCGATCAATCCGGGTAACAGTGGTGGACCATTGGTGAATCTGGACGGAGAAGTGGTTGGGATTAACACGGCAATCTCGTCACGCAGCGGAGGCAACGACGGGGTTGGATTCGCGATTCCGATCAACTTGGCCAAGTGGGTCGGCGATCAGCTCGTCCAAAGCGGCACGGTGCGTCGAGCCTATTTGGGTGTCGGCATCCAGCCGGTCACGGCGACCCTGGCCGAACAATTCAAGGTCAAGCCGCGTGAAGGCGTGGCCGTGACGGACGTCTTCCCCAACACGCCGGCCGCGAAGGCTGGCTTGCAGTCGGGGGATGTGATCGTCCAGTACGCGGGCGTCGCGATATCCAACCCGAATGAGTTGCAAACACTCGTCGAACGGAGTGAACTTAGCAAGCCTCACGTGCTGACAGTGGTGCGTGACGGCAAGCGGCTAGACCTTAGCTTCACACCCGAAGAGCAGCCGAGCGAATTCGGTACGGCCCGCGGCTCGGATCGCAGTCAGGCGAATCCTGAAAGCTCACAGCTTGATCAGCTGGGCCTGCAAGTCAGTTCGCTCGACACCGCTGTCGCCGAGCAACTCGGCCTGCAAGGTGTCGAAGGCGTGGTCATCACCAACGTCCGTTCCGGCGGTCCCGCGGACCGCGCCGGACTGGCAAGCGGCATGGTGATTACGCACGTGAACCGTCAAGCGGTGACGTCGCTGGATGATTTCATGACGGCTGTCAAAAATGCCGACGTGGACGACGGACTGTTACTGTTGGTCCGGAGCCAGGAGGGGTCTCGCTTCGTCGTCGTGAAATAATCTGGCACTGCAACGCGCCTGGCTGTTTGTGAATTCCCTTGCAATAAAGCACGGGGCACCACAACAGCCGGGCAACTCTTCTTTACAGCTTCTCCATGGTCATCCTATTGGTTCTCTTGCAAGTGCGAGAGCACTCGCATCCGCGGACCGGCGATAGAGTCTCCTTCTATCGCCGGTTTTTTTATGTTTGCCAGGCATGTTTGCCAACTTGAGGGTGCAAGTCCCTTATCCAACTTGATGGAGGTGAAGGATTAGCGAAGCGCAAGGGCGTCG
>CAZNKT010000140.1:0-13128 GCA_964573605.1 uncultured Pirellulales bacterium | reverse complement strand
GCGCAGAGCATCCTGCAGATGGGCGTGCGCGAAGCCATCTGCGTACCGATGCAAGGCCGTTACGACGTGGTCGGAGTGATCTACATCGACACGTCGACGTCACCCCAACAGATGGTCAAACAGCAGGGGATGGTGGATAAATTCACGGAAGACCATTTGAAACTGATGATCGCGATCGCCCATCAGGCTGCCCTGGCTGTTGAAGATACGTCGTATTACAAAGCGATGGTGCAGGCCGAACGCCTGGCGGCCGTGGGTCAAACGATCGCCACGCTTTCGCACCACATCAAGAACATTCTGCAAGGCGTTCGCGGCGGCAGTTACCTGATGGAACTCGGATTGGAGGACCACACCCGGGCGGCGCGGCAGCCTGAACCCGATACGAACACCATGGTCGATGCGGCCCGCATGATCCGCAAGGGCTGGGACATCGTGGAGAAAAACCAGGAGAAGATCACCGCGCTCGTGATGGACATGTTGACATTTAGCAAGGAGCGGGAACCCGAACCCGTGGCCTCCGACCTGAATCAGCTGGTGTCGGATGTCGTCGAATTGATGGCGGGACGCGCGCGGGACCTCGGCGTGCAACTCAAGTGGAAGGCCGGTGAGCCCATGCCCACATTGATGTTTGATCCCGACGGCATGCATCGCGCGGTGCTCAATGTGATCACGAACGCCATTGACGCCTGCGATTGCGTGGAAGACGGCCAGGTCAACATTTCCTCGAGTTATGCCCCGGAGGAACAGATCGCGCGGATTGTGGTGGCCGATAACGGGAGTGGCATCGAGGCGGCGGATCTGGAGACGATTTTTACTCTATTCGTATCGCGCAAAGGAGGTCGCGGCACGGGCCTGGGGCTGCCGGTCAGCCAGAAGATCATGAAAGAGCACGGCGGACGCATCTGCGTCGAGAGCCGCCCCGGAGAAGGAAGCCGGTTCGTGCTGGAGCTGCCCGCCGTTCCGCCCGACGCCGCCGAACCGCCTGAAGAAGCGCGGCGAACACCGCGGCGAAGTACCGGCGAGACGCGGGCCACGTCCCCATCGCAGCAGCAGTGAACCATGCCTGCCCGCGGCGGGCGAACGCCCCCGGCCCGCGTTATTCGCCCAGGCCCGACCCCCTGCCCACGAACGGGTTGGTCCGCTTTTCCTGGCCAATCGTGGTGACCGGACCATGCCCCGGATAAACGATGGTATCGTCCGGAAACGCGAAGAGCTTGCTCCGGATCGACTCCACAAGCCGCGAACCATCCGAATCGGGAAAGTCGGTCCGCCCCACACTGCCCGCGAAAAGTACGTCGCCTCCGAAGATGCGGATCGGCGCGTCCTGCCGGCAGACAAAGACGATATGTCCCGAAGAATGGCCCGGCGTCTCCAGCACCTCCAGATCCATGCCGGCGGCCTGATAGCGGTCTCCTTCGGAAAGCAGCTCATCGGCCGGAGGGCTGGTGATCGAAATTCCATACGCGGCAGACAGATTCTGTCGTGCATCGGTCAATTTCTGTGCATCGCCGGCACCAATGGCCAGCGGACAATCGGGCCAACGCTGTTTCAGCAGGGCATTGCCCGCAATGTGGTCCGAATGACCGTGCGTGCAAAGAATCGCCGCGGGAGTGAGCCGCAAGCGCTCGAGCAGCGCGATAATTTTGTCGGGCTCCAGGCCTGCGTCGATCACCACGCAGTCGGTGCGCTGCGCGACGGTGACCACGTAAGTGTTTTCCTCAAAAGGAGTAGACACGATGGTTTCGATCTTTAGCATGGACGGTACCCAGAGAATCGGCCCCCGGCAGATGCAATTGTACGGCAGGTAGCGAATACGAAATATGTGACCATGCTATGCTTTACACCCGGTTAGGTAAAGCAGTCCACACCGCCGGGACGTGGTAAGGATCGAGCGCAGATTGGGCGATAGATACCAGGAGGCATGGTAGCCATGACCAAAGGCCTTGCCCCATAATGGACAAGCGGTTACAGTCCCGCCCCCGGAGTTCTTTCCGCCCACCGGCCTCGGCGGCGACTTGAGCTGCTCGAGCGCTCCCTAGAAGAATAGTCGACCGACGCACATCGATCACGGGACGCGTCTCGATCGGTCTAACGGTCGTCATCTGGTAAGGTGGCGGATACGATGGACCTTGCGCGGAAGAACAACAATTGCGAAGGAGCCGATGCAATGCGTGATGGCGGACGACAGCTGACGTGCGTGGCTGTTTGCGTGCCTGCCCTGGTCTTGTCCGCAGTGGGCCCGGCACGATCGGAATCTACAACGCTGGCCGACGCTCAGGCGCAGCTATCGCAGCCCGTTTATCGCGTATCGCAGGAGACGCCTGTGTCACACGAGGAGCCGGCAAACGAGTCTGCCAATTCACCGACAGAGCAGCACCCGTTGATCCCGGCGATCCGGTACGCCCGTAATGGCCTGGGGAAGATCGATCATACAATCGAGGACTACTCGTGCACCCTCGTGAAGCGCGAACGAATCGGCGGCAAACTCAACGACCACGAATATATTTATCTTAAAGTCCGCCACGAGCCGTTCAGCGTGTATATGTTTTTTCTGGGCCCAAAAGCGATCGAGGGCCGTGAGTGCATCTACGTCGAAGGCCGTAACGAAGGCAAGCTCATCGCCCACGAAGGCAAGGGCTTCAAAGCCAAACTGGGCGTTTTCCACCTCGACCCGAACGGACTGCTGGCCATGCGGGGTCAGCGGTATCCGATCACGGAAGTCGGCATCCGCAACTTGACGTCGCGGCTGATTGAAGTCGCGGAATCCGACATCCAATATGGCGAATGCGACGTCAAGTGGTACAAGAACACGAAGGTCGCGAATCGCCCCTGTACCTGCCTGGAAGTGATCCACCCCTATCCGCGCAAGGAATTCCGTTTCCACAAAGCCCGCATCTTTGTCGATGACGAACTTCAAATTCCGATCCGTTACGCATCCTTTCAATGGCCTCGCCAGCCCGGCGGACCTCCCGTGCCGGATGAGGAATACACGTACATGAACATGAAGGTCAACAACGGCTTTACGGATGCCGACTTTGAGGAGCGCAATCCAAGCTACCGCTTTCGGTGATGCGGGCTGGTAACCCCGGGAGAGATTTCCGGCGGAGGGGACGCTACTAACAGCGTCAAACAAGACATCCGGGTTGCATTCCCCAAAACGCGAGTTTGCCGACGAGCCGGCGGTTTTGTCAGAGGCTCTAAGAACCTGCGCATTTGCCTGTGGCGATGGCACCAACAGGCGAGCGCCAGCGTCGTTCACAGGGACCTTGGATAGGCTCAAAAAACTCAGGGCAGCCGCGGAATCTGCCACCGCGGCGACTACGGCGCGAGCACGATCTTTCCGATCATCGTGCCCTTTTTCCGCAGCGTGTTATCTTCCTGAATGCGGTGCGCGGCAGAGGCTTCCGATAGCGGCAGCACCCTGTCGATGCACGGCTTCAGCGTACCGCTGGCCAGCCACCGGTTGATGCCGTCCGCTGCCGCCTGCATTTCGTCGGCAGTGGCCTTGAACATGACCAATCCGTGCAGCGAACATTCCTTGACGTAAAAAGGGCCGACTGGAAAGGGCGGGCGCGCGTCTCGCCCCGCCATCAGTACAATCCGCCCTCGCTCCGCCATGCTGGCCACGATGGCATCGAAATCCGGCTCTCGCTGCGTTTCCCAGAAGACGTGGACGCCATCCGGCGCGAAGGTCGACAGCCTGCCGGCGACGTCGTCGGTCCGGTAATTGACCGCTTCGTCGCTGCCCAGCGCTCGGCACTTCCGTACCTTTTCGTCATTGCCACCGGTGGCGAACACACGGGCCCCCGCCGCCTTGGCCATCTGCACGACCATCGAGCCGACACCCCCGGATCCGCCTTGCACGAAGAGCGCCTCGCCCGCCTGAATCCGCGCGGCGCGGAACAACCCCATGTGGGCGGTCACTCCAACCAGGGCGCAGGCTGCGGCGGCCGTCTCCTCGACGCCGTCGGGAATCGGGTACAGCCACTGTTCGTCCACGGCACAATACTCGGCAAACGTGCCCTGACGCCCCATCAGTCCCTGATTGGTGCCCCAAACCCGCATGCCCGGCCGCCAGCGTCGGACCTCGGGCCCAACCGCCTCCACCGTCCCGGCCAGATCACAGCCAATGATGAAGGGCGACGGCAAGGGCCAGAAATCCGCGCCGCCGCGAAGGTACGTGTCGATGGGATTCAGCGACACCGCTGCCACGCGCACCAGCACGTCGTGGTGTCGAACGTCCGGAACAGGAAGATCGCCGTACCGGATGTTTTCAGGAGGTCCTGTCGCTTCGATGTAGGCGGCCTTCATGGCACATCGTCCCATTCGCCGCGCCGTCTTCGCCGATCAGTCGGCCCTTAAGCGAGCGGCACTGCTCAAAACACACACACGCTGCTGCGGGGCCGGAACAGTCGCACCAAGGGATTGCCCGACTCGGCAATACGCGGACGCCATCCGGGAAATTGGATCAGCGGCGGATTGGCCGCCGGTCGCATGGGAGCCTCTAGATGTAGCCCCGCTGCCGGGCAGACTGGTATTTGGTCGGTCCGTAGCAGGCGACGCACGGTGCAAACCGGACCAGCGCGTGGCACTTCGGACAGCGAATGTCTTTTTCGAGCGTGAAATATTCGCCGTACGGTATGCCCTCGCAGCTCAACTGGCGGATGGGAGAGTCCTCCGCCATGTCAATCCGCTTCACTTCCTCGACCGTTAAACCGACGGCTGAGGCAATCACCGAGTAGTCCGAGACACCCATTTCCATGACAGCGATAGCGGCGGCGGCCCGGTGAGGCACCTTGATGCTCCGCTTCATGGGGTGCCGCCAGGGTTTCCTGACGCTACCCTCTTTTTCAAATAACCCGTTGGTAGGTTTGCGACGCTGAATCATAGCTACTTTTCTGTTTCTCAGACCGCATTGCCAGTCCTGCTCCCGCAGAACCGTACTGCCGGTTTGAAACTGCACGCGCCCCCGGGGCGGCCCCTGTCAATCGGACGTCTCACTTGGAACAAAAGCGAGTCCGTTCCGGACGCGTATTCGGTGCAGAAATGCCGCGCCAACCCCTTGCAGGTTGATCACCACCCCACGCTAGTGGTATCGGTCCATTCCCTGGGACCCAACTCAGGAGATACATTCAACCTCGTAGGGTTCGCCGACGTCAGCACCCAGTGGAAGGCTGGCAAACTACTGCGCCCGTGGAGTTCAAAAACCTTTTCGAAACCACACAACGAATTATAGGCATGTACGACGGACCGTCAATGTACGGTTCTGCACATTCCGAGCCGTTTCGCAACAATTCGACAAACTCTACCCAAAGCGCCTTAACTGTACTCTGGAACATGCTTTACTCCTTTGCTATTTTACCCGCATGAGTCATCAAGGATGCGGACTGGGCGTCATCGGCTGCGGCGGATTCGGGCTGTTTGCCTTGCAGCATTTCGTTCAGGTCCCCGGCGTCCACCTCATCGGGCTGGCCGGCACGCATCGGCCCGCTGCTTTTGCCGCCGCCCGCCGCTTCGCCGTCCGCGATGTGACGGACGTGGCCACGTTGCTGGACGACCCGGACGTGGACCTGGTGTACATCGCCACGCCCCCGTTTTTGCACTTCGAACAGAGCCTGCAGGCCCTGACCGCGGGCAAACATGTGCTGGTGGAAAAGCCCATGGCGCTGACGCCGGCCCAGGCTGATCGCTTGACCCGCGAGGCGGCAGAGCGGGACTTGTTGGTCGTCACGAATCTGATGCAACGATACAACCCCCTATTTCGGGCCATACGGCAACTGATCGAAGCTGAGGCATTGGGTACCGTCCTGCACGGCTATTTTGAGAATTATGCCGCTGATGAGGGGTTGGAACCGAACCACTGGTTCTGGGACCCCCGCCGCAGCGGCGGCATTTTCGTCGAGCACGCGGTGCATTTTTTTGACCTGTTTCAGGGCTGGCTGGGAGCGGGCCAAGTCGTCGCGGCGCAACGGACGCTTCGTCCCGACAATGGTGTGGAAGAGCAGGTGCAGTGCACGGTGCGATACGCGTCCGATTGCCATGTCAATTTTTACCATGGTTTTCATCAGCCCGGTCGACTCGACCGCCAGGAACTGCGGCTGGTGTTCGAGCGGGGGGACGTCACGCTGCAGCATTGGATACCGACGTCCATGCGGTTGCGAGCGATTGTGGATGAGCGGCAGACACGCACGCTGTGCGACATCTTTCCCACGGGCCGGCTCGACGTTTCCGAAGTCTACCCACCCGCGGAACGGGCATGCCGCAGTCGTCACAAGTCGTATGACGTATCTCAGATGATCGAACTCACGGACGGCCTGGAGGATCGAAAAATGCACCGGTACGGCGATCTGCTGCGCGAGCTGATGGCCGACCAGCTGGCGTGGATTCGAGACCGCCGGCACCGGCGCGAGGTCACCGAGCAAAACGGGCGCGATTCACTGCGGATGGCAACCGACGCGTCCAGGCTGGCGGCCAGCGCAGATTCCCGACCGGAACCCGATTCCCCCACGCCATGTTGACGCGCCGACTGCAAACCGTGCTAGCTCGACCCGACGACCTGCGACCGTCGCGGGACGACTTCGAGGTGGTGGGCGTGTTCAATCCGGGCGTCGCCACGGTCGGTGGCGAAACGGTGCTGCTGGTACGCGTTGCCGAACGACCCCGGTGCGATCGCACGGGCTTCAGCGCGTTGCCGCGATGGGATCCCGACCGGGGCCTCGTCGTCGACTGGTTTTCCGACGACGCCCTCACGCCACTCGACCCGCGCGTGGTGCGCATCAACAAGACCGGCCTGGCCCGACTGACCTTCACGTCGCATCTGCGTGTTCTTGGCAGCCGCGACGGCCGGCGGATTGATAGGTGGGACGGCCCGCGTTTCGAACCGCAGCAGCCCTGGGAGACGTACGGCCTGGAAGATCCGCGGGTGACGTGGCTGCGTGACCGGTGGTATTTCACCTACGTGGCGGTCTCCGCGTGGGGCGTTGTCACGGCGCTGGCGTCCACCAAGGATTTTGCCGCCTTTGAACGCCACGGGATTGTGTTCTGCCCTGAAAACAAAGATGTCGTATTGTTTCCCGAGCGTATCCACGGATCGTATTGGGCCGTGCATCGACCGGTTCCCGCCACGCCGTTCTCTCCGCCGGAACTATGGCTGGCGCGGTCGGATGATCTGGTTCGCTGGGGTGATCATCGCCGGCTGGCCGGTGGCGACGCCGGGTGGGAGACGGACCGCATCGGAGCGGGCACTCCTCCGCTGCGCATCGATGAGGGTTGGTTATTGCTTTATCATGGCAGCCGTCCCAGCCGGCATCGCGGGCAAGTCGGCGCCTATTCTGCGGGCGCCATGCTGCTCAACGCGGACAAACCGAACAACATCTCCGCGCGTTCCGCCGAACTGTTGATGGGCCCCGAGGCTGATTTTGAGCTGGCGGGATTTGTGCCTCACGTGGTGTTTCCCACGGGCGTGGTCCGTGTGGGCGAATACCTTCGCGTGTACTACGGAGCGGCCGACACGTGCACGGCGATGGTGGAGTTCCTCGTGGATGACGTGCTCGGGGCGCTCGCTTGAGCGCTGTCGACCACACGGTCCCGGCGCCCGGCGCTGTTTTATCGCGCCGCACTGGCCGGCTTTTGCGGTGGCCGCACTTCCTGCCGCGTCTCCTGGGTGGTCGGTTCGAGAGACCGGATGGCGAGCAGGGACAACAACCAGGCCAGAGTCGATTCGGCACCCTGGTTTTCATTGACGCCATCGCGCTGCAAACCGTCGCGAGAACCGCCCGTCTGATAGTCGTACAGCGGCTTGCCGAGGTCGTTCCGGCCCAGGAACCAGTTAAAGCAGCGCCGAGCGCTGACGACCCATCGCTCATCACGGGTCACGTTGTATGCCTCCAGGCACGCTTCCATCATCGCGTGTGCCTCGATGGGTTGCTGATCGAACGGCGCTTTGGCGCCGCCGCGCGGGAACCAGCCGCCATTGCCCACCGGCGAGAAGGTTCCCGTTTCGGAAGTCTGGATTTTGAGCAGCCAGTCGAGCGATCGTAACCCGGCGTCGGTCAAATCACCGCGCTGCATCCACTGCCCGGCCAGCAGCAACGCGTGAGGAATCTTTCCGTTGGCGTACGTTACGGCATCCTCGGGCCACACCCATTCCGGCGCGGCATTGTTTTCGAACATTTCAAACAGTCGCAAGGCCAGCGTTTCACGCACACGCCGGGCATCGCTGTCGCCTCCGTACCGCCGGAGGTAGACGTGGATCGCAACGATCGTGTACGCCCATGCGCGTGGGGATTCGAAGTCGGCAACGGTACTGATTGCCTGCTCGAACAGATCCACGGCAATCGCCCGCACCCCGGCGTTGGGCGCCAAGGCCACGGCGTATCCCAGCGCCCACAAGGCCCGCGCGTGGCTGTCCTCCGATCCGGTTTCTTCCAGCCACTGACGCTCATAAGACATAAAATTGCGAAATCGTCCCAGATCCGCCGCGAATGCATGCTGGAGGAACCCCAAGTAGATCCCCACCAGTTTCAACAGGCCGGATGAGGGCTTGAGCTGGTATGCTTGCAGGGCCAGGATCAACGCCCGTGCGTTATCGTCCGTACAATAGCCAAAGTTGCGGTCCGGAATTGTGTAACGGGCGTGCTGCAACAAACCGACGTCGTCGGTGAGCATATACAAGTGGTCTAGTTTCAGTTCGGGAACGGCATGCACGAGCGGCGTCATGTCGGACGCCGCTCGCATCGCCGCGGGACGCCTCACCTGTGGACACTGGCGGACTTGCCGGAAGACTTCCAGGTACGACAAGGCCACCTGGCGCCACACGAAGTCTCGCGTGTACAGGTAGGCCTGCTTCCGCATTGCGTGTCGTTTGGATTCGTCCTCCAGCAAATTGCAGACGGCCTCGGCAATCGCCCCTGGATGCTCGAATGGCACAAGGTTGCCGCGTCCCTCGGCCAGCACTTCCGTGGCGTAAGAATACGGCGTGCTCACGACAGCCTTGCCCGCGCCGAGCGCATAGGACAACGTGCCGGAGACGATTTGTTCTTCTCCCAGATACGGCGTGATGTACAGGTCGGCCGCGCCCAGAAACTCGCATAATTCTTCCAGTTCCACATAACGATCGAGGAACAGCACGTGGTCCAGCACTCCCAGGTCCTCTGCCAGATACTGCAGACTGTGGCGGTACTCTTCCCCGCGCAGTTTCTTGACGTTAGGATGCGTCGCGCCCAACACGATATACGTCACGTCCGGATGACGTTCGACGATCTGCGGCAGGGCGCGGATGACAAATTCGATGCCTTTGCCGGGGGACAGCAGCCCGAACGTGAGCAGGACTTTGCGGCCCTCCACGTCGAACTGATCTTTGAAAAAACTGGGATCCACAAACGGAACATCCGGAATGCCGTGCGGGATGACGACGGTCTTGCTCTGCGGCACGTCGTACACTTCCTCGAGAATATCGACCGCGCGGCGGCTCATCACGACCACCCGGTCCGACAGCGCCGCCAGTTCCCGGGTAACGGTTCGCAAGCTCGGCGAAGGGCTGCGCAACACCGTGTGCATCGTGGCCACGACCGGCATGCGTACGTCGCGCAGCAGAGACAGGATGTGGCTGCCGTCGGTGCCGCCGAAGATGCCGTACTCGTGCTGCACGAGTAGCAGATCGACGTGGCGGATATTCAGAAAATCGGCGGCGTTACGGTAGTCCGAAGGTTCCTCCTGCCGGACCTCAAACCGCACCCGCGCCCCGTAGGAATATCCTTCCGGAACGTCGTTCAAGGCCACCACGTGCGCGGACTGTTCGTCGCCCATGGCCTGGCACAGCGCGGCACACAGATCGTTGGTAAAGGTACCAATGCCGCAGCGTCGGGGAGGATAGGTGCCGACACAGGCAAAATTGAGTTTGCGAGAAATCGATGCTCCCACCATAGTCTGCGCCCTTCCGCCCTCCTGCCAGGTTCGCCGCGCCCACCGACGCCACGTCCGCGATAGGCAGAACTTACCAGATCGCCGAAATCGGGTCGACCCGAGGAAACGCACCGCGTGGCGTGCAACCTCGGCACGCGTGGCCCACCCGATTTCGCGCCGACGGCGGCAGCGATGATGAAACTCCGATTAACAGAATGCCGCGCGGACCCGGAAAAAAGCCGCCAACAGCAGCGATCCCAACAGAGCCAGCGGCCATCCACCGGGTTCGGGAACGCGGGCCGTGCCGTCCGCGCCGGCGGCCCGCAATCGATTAACAAAAGGGTTCAGATCGTCAAAATCCAACTCGCCGTCGCCGTTCATGTCTCCTTGGATCAGCGGATGAAAGCCATGCTGCAGGCTGTATTGGTCCGGCCGCTTGAGCGCCACAACCATTCCGTCGATGTCGTCGAAATCCGTGATGCCGCTCCAATCCAAATCGCCCGTCGACGGTTCGCTGAATATCTCGCCGCGTTCGGAATTCAGATCCAGCACCATGTTTCCGGCAAGTTGGTCGGCGTCGAGAAAATCGAAATGGACACGCTCGATATATCCGTCGTCAGTCGACGCGCAGAACAATTTATTGAGCCAACCGCTTGTCAACAAATCCATGCCCAGAACGCCGGCAATCGTCGGATGAATGTCCAGTACAGCGAATTGAAAGTCGGTCCACGTCAGTTGGACGCCGTCTTGCGATACGAGAGCCACGCTGTCGGTCGCCAGCACCGGTGCATCGATCGTGCCTCCGATACCGCCAATCGGCAGATCGAAAAGCTTTTCTTCGTCGAAAGTACCGCTGCCGTCTTCGTCCAGCCCCAAGGCAAACGCCGTGGCGGAATCGACAATCGATACTTGCGCGCCGGTGTCGACGATAAATCGGCGTCCCAACAGCGTATCGCCGTGCGTGAGCGTCACTGGAGCGGAAGGAATCGGCGCCCACGTCGGAAGCGGATCCTCGGGATGTTGCTGGCCTTCCTGGGCAAAAGGAATGAGCTCCAGCGCGATGCGATGGCGGTGACCACCGCCCGGCGGAACGGCAGCGGAAAAGTCGACGCCCATCAACGCGAAGTCGCAGAACGGAAAGACCGTCATGTCGAGCGTGGTCACGCGATTGACCATCCCGGGCATGCCCAGGATACCATTGAAGCTGCCGAAATTGAGCGTCTGGTTGGACATGATCCGGATGTCCGGCAGCGTGTTACGGACTCCGGAGTCGCCGGCGAAATCGAGCCGGTAGGATGCAGAGACATTCATCAGGGCCGTGCCGGCAATGCCCTGTTCCTCATACACCGCCTCGGTCTCGTATCCTGCCTGCTGCAATTCGGAAACCGCGCTGCCGACGACCAGGATCCCATTGGCGGCGGTATCCAGCAGCAGAGTATTGGAGAAGTCGGGACCCAGGCTTACGGGCTCCTCGCCCGGTTCATGATCAATGACCTCGATGGCCACGCGAGGCTGGTCCAATGCCAGGCCGTCCGAAGGCCCCAATTCCACAAAGGACGCGGCCCGGACGCACGGCGATATCCCTCCCAGTGCGACGGCAATCGTCGCCAGCGCGCGGATGCCGTTACCTAGCGCGTCCCGGTTTCCATTGCTAACCATACAAGGATTGTAACGATCGATTCCGTTTCCAGCACGGCTTCTACAGCTCTCCAGGGCGCGACGCCTCCCCCCTCCAATGGGCGACTCCGGTACAGGACCGCTTACCGGCCCTCCGGCAAATCCGGGATCTGACAGTACATGTGCCGGGGATGCCGGGCGGCGTCGTAGGCAGCCAATGCCCCGCTCTCGGTCAGCTCCCGCCGCATTTGGACGGCACTGCCGAACCCGTTGTAGCTAATCGATCCCGGATCGAAAGGATGAAACGAAAAAATGCCGTCCGAGCCACGGATTCGACCGTACCAATCGCGGCCGGGATTGAAGCGGTTGACATGCTGATTGGCCGTTTCATGGCATCGCATGCAGGACACGTGATCGACTTCCACAAAACCCCCGTCATATTGCGCCGGGATTACGTGGAATCGAGCGGACGTTGTTGGAGCACAGGTGAACGTTCCGTCGGCACTGGTGCGCCACACTTTGCCGAGCGCCGAACGGAAACGGGTAAGTGAGAGCAGGGCCGTCACGAGCGCATCGTCATTGACCGGAGGAAGCGCATCGATCCCCATACGCTCGCGAAAGATCCCTTCTGCCATCGGCTGGCGATCCGTCAGAGTGTGTTCCTGCATCTGAAGGGGTTCTTCCAGGTGCCGGACCAATTTCACGAGCGACTCGTTCTGGTCCCAGTCCGCTCGCAACTGCCGGATCCGCAGCGCCAAGTCCTTCGCGCCGGGAAACGGCCGAAAGACTTCCACTTCCCAATCGGCAGCCTGGCGCACACGCAACCGCAGCTCGAACGCGTAGTCACCACCGGCAGGCGAGCGGACACATAGCACCTCGCCCACAATCGTTCCCACCGGAAACGTCCAGGCGTACCCTGCGTTCCTATCCCCCGGCAACCGCTTGCGATACCACACGACTGGCCAAAGCTTCCCTTGATTGTCTCGAGGCAGGTGCAAGAAGTGAAACGACGTTACCGTATCGGCTCGATGCGTGCCGGCCGGTGCGTTCCACGGAAATTCCCGGTTGCCATTGCCGAACGGTTCGCCGTCGACGGCCGAAATGTTGTATTGCGGCGAGTGAACGCCTTGCAATTCGCCGGCCCAGTTTTGATAGGCCAGCGGCATTTCCCGGTCCGTGTACAGGATCAAGTTGGGGTCCTCCAACACGCACTGCACGCCGTCGTCGTCGACCAGAGGCATCAGCCGCCGCAGTTCCGCCTCGCGGTCGGCAGTCATCAGCCGCCACGCGGGACGAGCAGGGTCGGACAAACGAGAACTGTCGTCGGGCGCGGCGTCCGACCCACAATGCAGGACCAACACCAGTGCCGACAGGCGAAGAGACCGTAGCCCAAGGCGTACCATAGTCATGACTCCTTTCACGGGCAGATGGGACGACCGCCGACGTGCGTCGCGGGCGACGCACGTGGTGTGGCCCCTGGGGGGGAGTAGGAGGACGGCCGAAGGTCTCGGCCGCCCGATGCGTTGGTGGGGGTTTGGGGCAGGCTGGGGCACCGCACGTGCCGGACGCTGCCCGGCGACGCCTTCGCCTTCAACGCGGCGACGACGG